>JBFHIS010000014.1:0-74643 GCA_041596355.1 Sulfurimonadaceae bacterium
AAAAACCGTTTCGGCCCGACCAATGAGATCGGTGTCTTTGAGATGCGTAACGAAGGGCTTGTCTCGGCCAAAGACATCTCATCGCGTTTCTTTAACCAGAACAAGTCGCAACCCGGTTCTGCCCTGACCGTCGTGATGGAGGGTTCCCGCCCTCTCATTCTGGAGGTTCAGGCCCTGGTCAGTGATTCGCACGCACCCAACCCGAAACGTCAGGCCACCGGGTTCGACAACAACCGACTCAACATGCTGCTGGCCCTGCTCGAACGAAAACTGGAAATACCGTTGAACGGCTACGACGTCTTTATCAACATTGCCGGCGGTATCAAGATCAACGAAACCTCCGCCGACCTCGCCGTCCTTGCTGCCATCATCAGCTCGTTCAGAGACCGTACCATCTCCAAAGAGACCGTCTTCATCGGCGAAGTCTCACTTGTCGGTGACATCAGAGAGGTCTATCAGGTCGACACCCGCCTGCGCGAACTGCAGATGCACAACATCAACAAAGTCCTGCTCGCCAAAAAACCGAAAGATACCCACGGCGTAAAATGCTACGAAGTTAACGAAGTCACCAAACTGATAGATTGGATGTGAGCACGGATAAGTTAAAGCCAACTGCTTGGCTTTAACCCGTGCGAAACCGTAGGTGTTATGCGAAGCATCACCGAAGGCTTGGACATAGATAGAAAAAGCGCAGCTTTCACCTTACGAAACCAACTGATTGGCTTTACAGCGAACGAAACCGTAGACGAAGTCGTTCACGACCGTCGAAGGCTTGGACATCAATGGAAAAAGCGCAGCTTTCACCCTAATAGAACGAAACCAAAGTCGATGATATGCCATAGAAAAATATCCTAAATGGATATTTTCTTTGGATAAAGTAGTATAAATAGCTATCAGATACCGACGCCGGCTTGGACATAGATAGAAAACCGAAGGTTCTCCGACACAGTACGAAACCGTAGGTGTTATGCGTAGCAGGGTCTGCCCCCTTGGGTATCACCGAAGGCTTGGACATCAATAGAAAAATTGACAGCTTGTCACTGTACATGACAACAATTTTACTTAAAAGCTAAAAAATAACTATAATATAGTCATTAAAAGCGCCACACAGAAACAGAAAAATAGAGTATGTTGAGCCATAGACCATTTTTAAGAATAGTCACAAGCATAAGGTTATAAGATAAATTAATGAAGACAATCGACTCCTATACATTCCTGCGTAAACAAATTCTTGTAATGATAGGACTTTCACTCATTCCCGGTTTGGGTTACATTTTTTTGGGATGGTTCAACAATGTCGTTGCACCTGCTTTAATCTGGTATACACTCAGCGTTATCGTCTCTTATAGGGGTTATCGTCTCTACAGGGAGTATCACCCCGGTCGAATGAATAACCTTGAAATAAAACAGTGGTATTCGCGGGTCTCCACTTTTTTTCTGATTATTTTTTCACTTTGGACCTTGATATTTGTTTTGTATGTCACTGAAGAACGCGGACATCTTAATTATATAGCTATCTTCACACAAATAGGCGCTTCCGTCGTTGCCGCCACCATTCTGGCTTCGGACAAACGTCTTTTTACAGCGACCCTGCTCTTTTTATTGATACCGATGTCCATCTATTTCGCGCTGATCGGAGAGTTATACGGCTATATCCTCTCAATCTTTTCACTTGTCTTGCTCGGCGTTCTTTTTTATGCCGCGAATAGCAACTATTCTTTATTAGAAGAGAGCCGTTTTCAAGCCACCCATGATCACTTGACCGGTCTCTTCAACCGTCGTTACTTTATCAGTTTTTTAAAACAAAAAGTCCTAAACCTTACCTTCTCCAAACAATACTCTTTTATGATGTTGATCGATTTGGATCACTTCAAAACTATTAATGATTCTCTCGGCCATGACATTGGTGACAAACTCCTGCAGATCGTTTCATCACGCATACAGAAGGAGATTGACGAAGACCAGTTGTTGGCCCGGTTGGGAGGTGACGAATTTGTCATCGTCTCACACTCTATAGGGAGTAGAGAAGAGGCTCTGAATGAAGCAATGCTTCTGGCAAAAACGCTACTAGGCCTGCTCAAAGAGACATTTATCATCGACACTCATCATCTCTATATCAGTGCCAGCATCGGCGTAGACGTCATTGACTACAACTCCACCAGCGCACACCATATTATTAAAGAAGCCGACATTGCGATGTACGAGGTCAAAGCACAAGGCCGAAACGGCGTCATTCTTTTCAACGCTGCACTGGCTAAAAGAATTGAAATGCATCTACAGATCGAACGTCATCTTCATATTGCGCTGCAAAACAGAGAGATCAATCTCGCATATCAACCGCAATTCAATGAAAAGGGGAAAGTCATAGGCTGTGAAGTCCTTGCTCGGTGGCACAACGCTACCCTTGGGACAGTACCGCCGGGGAAATTTATTCCTGTGGCGGAACAGACCGGTCTTATTGTCGAACTCGGCAACTATATTTTAGAAGAGTCATTTAAAACATTTGCAGCATGGAATGACAAAGGCGTAGTGCTGGAGCAGTTCTCCATCAACATCAGTGTGCGGCAACTCTTTCACGGGACGTTTGTCGAGGAGGTAGAACGTCTTAGTCAAAAGATACTCACACCGGAGCTTACCGACAAACTGGTCTTTGAGATCACCGAGACCGTTTTGGTCAACGACATCGACAGAGTCGTCGAAATCATGCAGCGTCTCGCCCACCTCAACATCAACTTCTCTATGGATGATTTCGGTACGGGTTACTCTTCGTTGAGCTATCTCAAGGCCATGCCGGTCTCTGAACTCAAAATAGACCAGAGCTTTGTTGCCAACCTGGGCAACGGAAGCTCTGATGAGGCCATGATCGTCACGATCTTGAATATGGCCAAAATATTCGATCTTACAGTGGTCGCCGAGGGTGTCGAAACAGAAGAACAGTTCAATTTTCTGCGCCAAAACAGCTGTCATATCTTTCAGGGTTACTATTTTTCAAAACCGTTAACTGATCTGGATTTCGAGAGCTTTTATTTGGCAAACCATCCATAGAGGTAGGGTATCCTCTCCCCTCTTGGTGAAGAACTGATAGCGGTAGATTTAATATACAGCTTTGAAGATTATCTAAAATCTTTATGTTGTATAATTGATTATTAATAATTAAGAGGTTCATATATGTCAGTTCAATGTATCGATGCAGAGTACAAAGGTGAAGAGCGTTATACGAAAATATCGATAGCGTATTCGAATGATGAACAGTTAGCACAGATCAACGCTGCGTTAGAAACTGTATTAAAAGATTGTACTCTAGACTGTAACAGCTACTCAAGCGACATCCCTGACGGGCGTAAAGTCATTGTTACTGAATTCCATGACGACTATGACCGTGAAGGTGGCGTTATTCTGGAAAAACTGATGAAGATCCTTGACATCAAAGCGTGTCAAAACTAATAACGACCGTTATTAGCCTTCCAGATGATAGGAATAGACCTTATAAAAATCGATCGGATGAAAAAACTGATCGACAAATATGACAATAAGTTTTTAGAGAAGTTCCTATCGCCCCAAGAGATCACTCTCATCAGGAATCATCGTACTGCGGCAGGTTTTTGGGCGGCTAAAGAGGCCGCATCAAAAGCCCTGGGTTGCGGGATCGGGGCAGAGTGCAGTTTTTACGATATTACGATCTCCAAAACAGCTAAAGGCGCGCCGCTTCTGGAACTCTCCAGTAAGGTGAAAGCGCATTTTGATGTAGAATCATCAGCACTTTCCATTACCCATGACGGTGACTATGCCATCGCCGTTGTCACACACAAGAAACGCTGATCATCAACCGCCGCCGACAAAGTCCAGCAGTTCCAGCTTGTCATTGTCAGCTAGTTTATGAATGTCCCACTGGTCCTGCTTGACGATCTCCATATTGATAGCAGCCGCCATTACTTTACCTTCAAGATCAAGCTTCTGAAGCAGTGCCAAGAGTGTCGCACCCTCTTCTATAGTTTTTTCATGTCCATTTACAATAACTGTCATCTTTTGTCCCCATATAGATGTAGGCACATCTATTATTTAATACGGTATTGTAGCGATTATAGATTTGATATCTCTGAATAAGTGGTATGTGGAACTATAGTTCAGATAAAGTTGAGATGCCCACTCTTAATCATCAAAAGACTACAGATCATTTAGATCCGGCGGGGTATCATGTGCTACAAGATAATCCTGCAAAGTCTCTTCTTCGGCCTGCTTGGCGATCCACTTTTTAAGGCCCGTCCGCTCTTTTTGGTACTGCATCTTAGGAACGCCCATACCGCAGCTCGATTCAACCGCATAGATATTTAATTCGACGATGCGCCGTACATGTGCGGCCTCTTCATCAAACAACGAAAAATAGACGTCAAACTCGGGATCTTCTTTTTCAACCAGAACCCCTTTGCAGAAGAGACGTACGATCTGTGCCGGGCCGCTGAAGGCGTTAAAGACCACTGTTACCTCACCGCCTGCTTTGATGTCGCGCGCAGTACGGTTACCGCTTCCGGGGTAATCCAGAAAGATCATACGGCTCTCATTGATCACTCTGGCATTGTCAAAGCCTCTCGGTGAAAGGTTGACTTCCTGCCCGCTAGCAGAAGCGATATAAAAGAGGTGCTGTTCATTGATAAAGTCAATGTTTTCAGGAGTCAGTACCTTATATTGCTTGCCCACTAATCCTCTTTTCTAAACCGTATCATCTTGAAGCGCTCACCCAAAAAATCCGGCAGTATCAGCGTCTTCACCTTTTCTAGTTCCTGTTTGTAGATCTTATCATCGACATGGGTACGAAGTATCTCCATAAGCTCAAGAATACCCATATTGACCAGAGCCGTCATCTGTGCCTTAAGTTCTATAAACGTTACGCCTGCCTCTTCATAGGCATCTTTAACATGTTCAAAGGTGACATCATAGGTAATGTCTGTCGTGCCGAAGGCCTGCTTTCGGTTAAGCTCTTCATCAAAGAACGGATAGACCTTATGCTTATCGTAAACACGCAGAGAGAAGTCGGGACGGGCCATCATCTCACCGTAATCGAAACTCATAAATTCAAACGTCTTGGCAGCACCGGCCATCTCTTTGGCAAACGCTTCGTAACCGACTGCGATCTCGCCGCGGTCCTTATGGTACTTTGCCGCTTTCTCGCTGACCCACTCGTTCTCTACGTCGAATTCGACATTACCCTCTTCGTCTACGCGTCCTGTCTTACCCTTGAAAAAGAGTTCACAGGGAAAAGCGTCAAAGATCTCATTAGCGATAAAAAAGGCGTTTTCAACACGCAGTTCACTCAGACTTTTGACATGAGAAAGTGTAATAGCATCGCCAAAACACTCCTTCAGATAGTTGCGTTGCTGCTCCTGGAGTGCATCGAAACGCTCGACAATGACAAAGCGCAAACTCTTAAGCAGTTCCGGTCGCAAGGTGTAGATAAACTCAATGAGATCGGCCGTAAAGTAACCGTGATGCGCACCGATCTCGCAGATCGTTGCATCTTTGCGCAAAAAGCCTTCATCCACAAGTGCAATGATGTGTTTGGCAATGGTGCCGCCAAAAAACTTGGAGGTTGAAACAGCGGTATAAAAGTCGCCCTCTTTCCCGATCGTCTTGTATGTTGCATAATAGCCCTGCTCACCGTAGAGCCACTCTGTCATATAACTACTGAACGTCACTGCTCAGCTTTTCGTACAATGTCAACAGCTCCAGCTGTTTATCGATCTCGTAGATCTTTTTGTTGATCTCTTCGATCTGCACTGAATTGGAGAGCAGGTTCACATCGTACTCTGTTTTATACCCTGCTCTATAGAGGTCCTGCGTGTCTTTAAGCAGTACTGAATAGAGCTGACGGTTCTCATCTGCAAGTGCGATCTTTTTGTCAAAATTAATGAGATTTTGCATCACTTGATCGTAAAGTAGTTTAAGTTCACGTTTCTTGTCATCGATCACCACTTTCGATTTCAGGTACGCCACTTTAGTCGCTTCAAAATCATTATATGAATTGATATCCAAAGGCATCGACGCTTTGATCCCATAACGGTAATAGTCTGTTTCGGATGTGTTCTTAAAACCGGGACTAAAATAGGAGTCTTGTTTCTGCCAATTATATGAGGCCTGCAGATTGACCGATGGCAGATATTTGACCAAAGTTACATTCTTGTACAGACGGTTCTTTTCACTTTCGCTCTCGGCTAACTTCACATCGATGTTCTGTTCGAGGAATGTCTTTTGATCTATGATGGCCAGAAACGGTATCTTTGCTGTTTTCGGGTCAAGGTCACTCAATTTTTTGAACTGTGAGATCAGCTGCTCGTCTCGAGTCTCAAGGTCAAAAAGTGCTTGCTTGACGATGTTTGCCTCGATGATCGCATTGTTCAGGAAACCGGAATCAAGCTGACCGTTCAGGTACTGCTCGCGCTGCTGTTCGAGGTTGATGTTGGAGTTTGCGATCTGAAGCTTCTGCTTGTCGATCGTCAGTTTTGACTTTTTGACCTGCATCAACAGATCGATCGTCTGTTTGATCATAATCCGTTTCTGCTGGTCTATCGTGTAGTTTGCAAAATCCCTCGAAGCATTGGCGAATTTAACGCCGTAGATGATCCCGCCGCTCTGAAAAATAGGCTGGTCCATTGCGATCGCTGCACTCTGACTTTCCGACTCTCCGTTGCCCTCCTCATGATAAGGATTTGAACGGGTGATGGAGTATTGTATCATTACCGGTTTTATCCAGGAGTCACGCAGTTGTGAGCTCTCTTGATCGTTCTTTTCATACTCGTAACCGAACTCTTTACGTTTAAGTTCGGAAAGATACTCATCAAGCGAACCTGTAGACGATTTCTGCTCTTTTGGGCTCATCTGCTGATCATCAAAGAGTACCGCAGCACTGTTTTCACCAGGAGCCTGCCGGACACTAACGTTACTATCTTCTGCCGCCAACATGGCAGCTGTAAGTATACTAAAGAGTGCTAATAGCTTTTTCAAGTCGTTTGAAACCTTCATCCATCTCTTCCTTTGTGATTGTCAACGGTGGTAAAAAACGCAATGTGTTACGACCGGCACGCAGTACCATTACACCATTTTCGCGTGCTGAATTTATCAGTCTGGCCAAGGTCTCACCGTCAGCCATACGTAGACCACGCATAAGACCGAACCCTACCGCTTCACTGAAGATATCACTGTGTGCTTTTTGCACCTCTTCAAGCTTTTTGGAAAAAGCGATGATCATCTCGTCAAGCGCCCCGCTCTCTTTGTAGTGGTTCAGGAAATCGACTACCGTCATCGCCGCCGTACTTGAAAGATAGTTTCCGCCAAAGGTCGACCCGTGATCACCTGCGCCCAAGACATCTTTTTTACCGCTCATCACAACACCGATCGGGACACCGCCGCCAAGGCCTTTGGCCAAAGTGATAATGTCAGGTTCGATCTCATAGACCTGAGACGCCGTAAATTCTCCGGTACGGTAGACCCCGGTCTGTACTTCATCAACAATAAGCAGTACATCTTTCGATTTCAAAAATGCCGCCAGTTTCTGGACCTTCGCTTTGTCGATCGGCTGAACCCCGCCTTCGCCTTGAATAAGTTCGATCATCACGGCAACGGTATGGTCATCCACCTGTCCTTCGATATCATCAATGCTGTCAGCATAGACAAAGCCGTCGGGAAAAGGGCCGAAGTAGTTATGCATAGCCTCTTGTCCCGTTGCTTTGACCGTTGTGATCGTACGGCCGTGGAACGAGTGTTTCAGCGTAATGATCTTGTAGCGTTTCAATTCACCGTCAACTTCCCCGTATTTTCTGGCAATTTTAATAGCGCCTTCATTAGCCTCTGCACCGGAGTTTCCAAAAAAACATTTCATATCATAACCGCTTGCTGCAACGATCTTCTTCGCTGCCAGCTCCTGCTGCTCGATGTGATAGAGGTTTGAGATATGAATAATCTTGCGTGCCTGATCACATAGCGTGCGTGCCAGGACATTGTCGCCATGACCGATGCTGACAACACCGATACCCGATGTAAAATCGATGTAGTCACGACCTTCACTGTCCATAAGCGTGGCGTTGTCGCCGGAGACAAATGCAACATCTGCTCGCGCATAAGTTGGCAATACGTAAGAATTTTTTACCATTTTTTAATCCTTTAGAGTGGCTCGTTTACTCCTGACGGAGTGTCTATCTCTCTGTTTCGTCTAACAGCAGAGCAAAAGAGAAGCCATCTGATGTAAAAAGAATTTTACACCATCTTACCTCTCATTTGCCCCTTAATGAGATCCGGGGTTATCGACTCACGCTGACTTTAGTCTCTTGATACGCGGCATTTTTACCCTCGTAACTCAGTTTACTGTCACTTAACAGATTGACACCAGGTGTACCTGAGTAGATCAACAGACAATCATCTCTGAGTCGTTCATCTATAGAGACCGTTAATTCGACAGATCCCTTCTCTGAACTGACACGAACCTTTTCACCTTCGCTAAAACCGTGTGAACCGTTTAAATAGACATTCGTCTCTCTGTTAAACTGCGAATTTAGACTTTTGGCACTTTTTGGAGTAAGCAGGAATAGATCTTCCTCGTCCTGAACATTGCTCTCATACTCTTCTAAAAAGCAGAACTCACCGTCGTCCGTGTCAAAACCTTCACTGTACGGTATCGCTTCCCGTCCCTTGACAAGAGTCAGACCCTCTCTTGATTCACCAAAAGTCTGAAAATGTTCGAGATAGCTCAATTCACTTTCAATATCGATGTCAAAAGCTTTACAAAGCGCAGCGCTCAGATCATACTCGCTTATGCCGATCGTACTCTCTTGTACTTTCGGCATCTCCAACAGTCCGGGATGTCCATACGAACTGCGTATGTCATCTTTTTCCAAAAAGCTTTTTGCCGGAATGACCAAGTCTGCAGCCGCTGACGTTTCATTTTCATAGAGGCCGAAATAGACCACAAAAGGGTTTTTTTCGATAGACGCGCGCACTCTGTTGGTATCAGGCATCTGGTTAAGGGGGTTTGCCCCTTGAACAAAGGCCATCTCAAAACGGCCAAAATCGACATTGCCCACAGTAACAGGCTTTGCTTTGCTCTTCGTCATAAACGGTGAGGTGATACCTTCTCTGGAGTTACCCAGGAAATTAACGCCGCAACCTTCCTTTCCAAAAAGACCCAACAGTGCGCCGAAACTGTCGATTGCGCGCATGACATCAGCGCCGTGGCGGTATTTTTGGACACCGACACCGGCCAGGATGACTGTTCGCTTTCCATTGATCAGCTCAAGGATCTTTCCGATGTCGCCTAAAGTGACATCTATTCTCTCCAAAACGGCTTTAATACGTACCGTCTGCGTCAGCTCATAAAAGTCTTCATGTTCTGAACCATACTCTGCTAAAAATGCTTCATTGTGCAGATCGTTAATAATGGCAAAACGGCTCAACATCAGTGCCAGATATAGATCGCTTTTAGGCTTGATCTGCAGGAAAAAGTCCGCACTCTCCGCCATCTTGGTCTTGACTGGGTCGATCACGATAACCGTCTTATCTTTCAAAAACGGCAAGAAGTGTGAGTTTGTCGTATGGATGTTGCGTCCCCAGACGATGACCACCTCGGATTTTTCGATCTGTTCAGGCGGCAGCAACCTGTTGGAACCGCGCCCTTCCAAGACACCCGCTTCGCCGGCGCCGTCGCAGAGCGATCCTTCTGTCAATGTCGCTCCATAATTTGCGAAGAAGTGATCTGTCACCTCCTGCATCAAACCGAAGTTTCCATGGCCGCGATAGTGCAGGACCTGCGACTGATCGGAGACTCTTGCTATTCGCTCCTGCAAAAGATGCAGTGCCGCGTCCATGGTGATCTCTTCACCTTGATAGCGCGGAACTAAAATGCGGTCATGCTTTTCGTAATGGTTTAGATGCGGACAGAGATAGCCGTGGGTATAGCTCTCTTTGGCACCTTTTAATTTCCCCTCTTCTATATTGATGCTGCAGGCATCGTAACAATCCAGCGGGCATGCCGTTGTTTGACTCATCTCAATTCGACCTTCATCAATTCTGAGAAGTGTTTGGGCGCTTTGATGATGATCTCAGCTTTATAACTCGACAGATGCGTTGTATCGGCGATATCCCATAAACGGTTGATCTTGTACTCTGTTTTTTGCCCGTCAAGATAGACGCTCTTGCCTTTGGCATCTTTCATATCGGCAGCATTCAAAAAGATCGTCAATTTTGCTTTCGAGATATCTGCTACCTTTGAAAGTTCCATTCCAGGGCTGACCACCTGTCCCTCTTTGACACTCAGCGCATAGAGGACATACCCTTCTGCCGTAAGGGATTTGTCTGCAATACTTTTTTGCAGCTGTGCAGCACGCAGCTCCAGGTCATTGATCTGTACTTTTAGGTTATCAACCTCTTTTGCCGTTGAGATCAATGTGTTTTGTGTCGATACAACCTCATAAAACTCTCTGTCTTTCTCAATAACTGACTTCGTTTTCAAGGCTTTGATATTGTCATAGTTTTTCTGCTTTTTCTGCAGGATCTCTTCATAGTTTTTTTTCATCGCTTCATTGAGTTGTAGTGTGTTTTGAAGCAGCGATATCTTTTTTTTGACATTGCTCAGTTCAATAACGTCGAGCTTGTCGTCTATTTGAACATAGGCTTTGGCGTCAAGACGTTTTCCCTCTTTTTTTTCATCGGCAAAGGTCACCTGACCGGAGACATTGGACGAGATCGTCAAGAGCTCGTAGGGTTCGACTTTTGAGTAGTACTCTTTAGCAAAAAGGGCCACTCCCGACAACAGTAAAAATGTCAATAGTTTTTTCATTGATAGACCTTATTTTTATAATCTTGATTTCTTCATCTTATTTTAGCAAAGTTCATTTAATAACAGCCCTTGAAAGATCACTGTCATCATTACATCGCATATCGGTTCTGGTTTTGACCCAAAAAGCCGATCCGGAGTAACGGCTCGCAGCGCGATGTCTTTTTAGAAAACAGGCTTTTTCTTAACGGGTCTCATCTTTGATCTTGTTGACCATGGCATAAAGCGTCGGCAGGTATAAGAGGTTCATCACCGTTCCCCAGATAAGACCGAAACCAAGGGAGATCGCCAACGGCTGCATGATCACTGCTTGTCCCGACGCAAAGAACATGAGTGTCGAAAGACCGACAAAGGTCGTGATTGTCGTGATTACAATAGGCCGCAGACGCAACTTGGCCCTGTAGTAGAACTCTTTGGCATCGTGCGTACCATGCAAAAAGTCCAACATGATAATACCGTCATTGATCACAACACCGGCCAGACCTAAAATTCCGATGACCGATGGCATCGCCAGGTTGATACCCATAAGAAGATGCCCGACCAGCGCGCCAAAGATCGAAAATGGAATGACCGACAGGATCATCAACGCATATTTGATTTTTGGAAAGACCGTCAGCAGCAAGATCAGCATCACAATGAATGCAAAAGCTGCCGCCGTCAGCATGTCGTTCTTGAGCTGCTGATTCTTCTCTTTCTCCCCCAAAATATCCACACGGATGCCCTCGTTCTCAACCGCTTCGATCGTCGGCTCCAACAGTTCCAGAACCTGAGAGGCGGTCGTCACCCTTTTATCAACATTCGCACTGACTGTCTTGACAATATCGCCGTTCTCTTTTTCAATGATCTCGTAATCCTGAACTTTAACAAACTCGGCCACATCTTCGAGTTTGACAAAACGCCCGTCACTAAGAGGGATATCAAACTCCTTAAGCGTGGCAAGTCTGTCTTTTTGCGCATATTCTGTGGTTATGTCGACCACACCGTCGCTGCCGAAAGTCTGTGCTTTACGGCTCTCAAGAAAATAGCCGCTGAGTACCTGGGCGATGGCCCCTTCAGAGAGTCCAAGCTTCTCTCCGTAGCCGTTGATTTTGATCTTATATTCCATTTTACCGAGTTGGATATTGTCGATCACTTCCTTGACACCTTTGACCTTTTTCAGTTCCTTTTCAAGCAGTATGATCGCTTTTTGCATCTTGGTGTCATCATCGCCGACAAGGTTAAGTTCTATCTCCGTCTTTACAATCCCCGCCCGCCGTTCAACAACAGCCAGTTCGTCAATGCCATATCTCTTCTGCAGAGGTTGAATCAAGTTGCGAAGACGATCAGCGACCTCGGAAGAGGAGATCGTCCGTATCTTCTCAGGAGAGTTGAATTCAAAAGAGAGGTCCAGAATGGGATTGATATAGTGGTTGACCCAGTTCTGCGGAACCTGTTGTTCCAGCTCCAGAGAGATATAAAAGAGGTTGGTCCCCGTATCCCATGAGTTTGAAAGGCTGCGGCGCATCCCGCTTATCGTCGAAGTGCTCTTAATGTAAAGTTCCTCTTTATGGTCGAGGATCATCTTCTCTATATCGTTGGCTATCCTGTAGGTCTCTTCAAGGTTCGTATTGATATTCATCTTGGCCGTGATGTTCATTGTTCGGCTGTCGAAAGCCGGAAAGAGCTGAAAGTTCAGTGATTTCACCGTCCAAAATGTCAGCAGGGGCACGATGACAAAGAAGAGCGTCAACGTCAGCTTTTTATGGTGTATCAGCTTATGCAGGACAACTTCATAACGGCGTGTTACCGGAGTCCAGTCGAGTGATCTGCTGCCTCGTTTCAACAGCTCTTTGGCATGCAGCGGCAGAAAGAAGAAACTCTCTATCAACGAACCGAACAGTACCATGATAACCACGATGGGGATCAAGACCATTATCATCCCCATCTCACCGCTGAGCATAAATACCGGCATAAAGGCCGCAACAGTTGTCAATGTGGCCATCGTGATCGGCAGTATCACCTCTTTCACGCCGATAATGGCGGCCTCGGCGGGTTCCATCCCCTCATCGATATGACGCTGGATGTTCTCGGAGACCACCACCGCATCATCCACGGCGATACCCACGACAAGCAGTGCCCCGACCAGCGAGATCATATTGAGCGAATAGCCGCCCATGTAGATAAACAGCAGTCCTATAATAAAAGCGAACGGAACGCCCATCGTCACAACGATCGCCGTATTACGGTTAATAAGGATGGACATCGTAATAAAGATCAGGATCAATCCAAATGTCAGGTTGGCAATGATAATGCTCAAACGTTCATCGATCGGTTCAGAAGAGTCTTGAAAGAAATCAAAGATCAGATCAGGGTATTGCGGCTGAATCGTCTCTTTGACATACTGACGCAGCTCTTTTGAGAGTGCGATAGAGTTGCCGGCTGTCTCTTTTGAGATCTTCATCACCAGGTTGTATTCGCCGTTGAATGTCGACAAGGTGTCCTCTTGCGGATGGTAGAGACGGAGAGTGGCAATATCTTTGAGATAGAGCTGTTTACCGCCGATCTCCAGCAGACTGTTCTCCCACTCGTTAATATCTGACTTGCCGTTGGAAGTCGATACATAGATAAAATTATCGACATCATCGATGTCACCGATAGGATAGATATAAGAGAGGTTCTGGATAGCACCAAGGACCTCTTTTGCGCTCAGGTTATAGGCTCTAAGGGCAAAGTCATCGATCTTGATCTCCAACTTCTGATCAGAATCACCGTAGATGACCACTTCAGAGACATCCTGTATCTGCGATATCTTGCTCTTGATGCGCTTAGTCTCTTCGAGCAGTGTCTCGAAATCAGCCGTTTTAGACGCAATGGAGAGCTTGATAAGATCCCGGCTCTTATCGATGACCGTCGCGACCGGCTCATTCATGTCCGGCGGTATGTTCTGGCGGACATTGGCAAGTTTGTCTTTAACCTTGTTCAAAACAGCATAACTGTCCGCATTGTCATCAAGGGTCAGTACGACAGAGAAACGTCCGGGACGGATCACACTCTCGACCTTGCTGACCCCGTTAATAGAACTGACATCATCTTCAATATCGCGTACTACCATCTTGTCAAGCGTGTTTGCGCTTGTACCGGAGTAGCCACCCGAGACAATGATCATGTTGAGCGTAACGTCCGGAAAGATCTCTTTGGGGATCTTGATATATGAGAGTATCCCGGCTAACAATAATACGATCAGAAGCATATGGTTCAAGGAGGTGTTATTAATAAAATACTTGATGATTTTTGTCATTGACTGTCCAGTTGATTTATGTTTAGATTGTAGCCAATGAACGTTAACTACACGTTAAAACAGCACACATTTTCGGCCGCTACAAGTGGTTGAGAATGTTAAACATATTGATGGCTGCAGATCGAAAAGATCTATTATCCGTTATGTAAAAAACGGCATAAAACGCTCTAGCCACTCTCATCTTCATTGTCAAAACAGTAAAGATGTTGTTCGTACTCTACAATATAACCCTCTTTAACATCAACACCCTCTTCTGCCAGTAGTTTCACCTTGCCGGCCACACCACCCGGGCCTGAGTAGTTTCCAATTTGTCCGCTGCTTGGGACAACACGGTGACAGGGTATAGAGGGTGCATTCTGGTTTTTCGCTACCGCTGTTGCAACTGCTCGGACAGCTTTGGTACCTAAGTAGCGGGCAATGGCACCATACGTAGTGACACGCCCTTTTGGGATCTTTTCAAGCGCCCGGTATACTCTCTCTTGAAAAAGCGTTGGCATGGTCTGTGACTATTGGAACTGCTCTTTAAGCTCTGTCAATGCCCGGTGAAGATGACGCATGTACATTGCAATGACCGATGGCTCGCTTGATGTTTTCATATAGGTGTTAAAATCAACCAATACATCTGCAATACCACCTGTCCCGAGGTTGGTCGCCGATCCTTTGATCATGTGGGAGATCTCTTCGATCTTTTTACTATCTTGTGCACTAACCGCCTCTTCTAAAGCCGGCATCTCATCTTCGACTTGCTGGATAAGGTCAACAATAAACTCGTCCGCCTCCTCTTTAGGGAGCCCGAACTCTTCCATCGTACGGGTGTTATCAAAGAGCGCATAATCGTATGGTTCCTCTTCGACTTCGGCAGGCACCTCTTCAACGACTGGTACTTCGATCTCCGGCTCGACAAGCTCCTCTTCAACGGGTGCTTCAATCTCCGGCTCAACGGCCTCTTCTACAGCCGCTTCGATCTCTTCTTCAACACTGATTTCCGGCAGCTCTTCAACCACCTCTTCAAATACAACCGCCTCAACTGCCTTATCTGTTTCAGGAACGCTTTCTGTGCTCTCTTCGGTGACCGGCTCTTCGAACGGAGGTTCAACGTCTACTGCTATAGGCGTTTCAATCTCTTCTTCAACGCTAATATCGGGGGTCTTTTCGGAAACTTCTTGCGTTTGCGCCGCTTCGATTGTCTCTTCTGCTGCAACCGTAATTTCTGGTATCTCTTCTGCAACGTCTTGAACGTTCTCTTCAGGGATCATCTCTATGGTCGGCGTCAGCTCTTGTATGACTTTCGGCTCTTTTTCAGTAACCGGTCTCTCTTTAACCGCTTCGGCTTTCTTTTGAACTATTGGCGCTGCATGTTGTTTTGCCGCCTTAGACTTCTCTTGAAATTTCTTGGCTGCAAGCGCCCTGTTTTTTTCTTCGAGTTCGTCTTTCAGACTTCGAAGTGTTTTATTGGTAGATGTTCTGCTGCTGGTAATAAGTATTACAATAAGAAAAATAATAAAGATGACAATTGAAATAAAAGCAATCCAAAACATAACAAGCTCCCTACATTGCCTCTAGACAATATGACATTGAAATTAATAAATCATAATATAAATTTATGCTCTAAAAACTTAAGCCTCTGAAATGTGGTCTGATTTGTGTAAAAAGGGGGAAAAACGGGAAAAGATGGCACATAGGCCATCTTTTGAAGAGCAGTTATCCGAAGATAGAGATCATAACACCGGCCGCAACCGCTGAACCGATAACACCGGCAACGTTAGGACCCATTGCATGCATAAGAAGCATGTTTGAGCGGTCATATTCCATACCGACTTTGTTGGAGACACGTGCTGCCATCGGTACCGCGGAAACACCGGCCGAACCGATAAGCGGATTGACCTTTGTTCCCGGGAAAAGATTCATGATCTTCGCCATAAGAACACCTGCTGCCGTACCGACAGAAAATGCGGTAAGACCCAGTACCAAAATAGCCAACGTATCAATAACCAGGAATTGGTCTGCCGCCAGTTTTGAACCGACACCAAGACCCAGGAAGATCGTGACGATATTGATCAACGAGTTTTGAAGCGTATCGTTAAGACGTTCTACAACACCTGACTCTTTCAGGAAATTACCGAACATAAACGCACCGATAAGCGGGGTTGAATCCGGAAGGACCATGATCGCCAATGTCAAGACCATAACCGGGAAGATCAGTTTCTCCAAACGACTGACATGACGAAGTGTCGTCATCTTGATCTTACGTTCAGACTCTGTCGTCAGCGCTCTCATGATCGGTGGTTGAATGATCGGAACCAACGCCATGTATGAGTATGATGCAACCGCGATCGCACCAAGCAGTTCCGGTGCAAGTTTCGTTGCGATAAAGATCGACGTCGGACCGTCTGCCCCGCCGATAATAGAGATCGCAGCCGCTTGTTGCAGCGTAAAGTCAAACATCTCGGTATATTGTGAAAGTGCGACTGCACCGACCAATGTTCCAAAGATCCCGAACTGTGCCGCACCCCCCAGAAGTGCTGTTTTAGGGTTCGATAAAAGTGGACCGAAATCAGTCATCGCACCGACACCCATAAAGATGATGATCGGGAACATCTCATTGGCAAGACCCATGTTATAGATGACACCCAGGAAACCGTGTGCACCTGCGATGTTGGCAACAGGAATATTTGCTAAAAGCCCGCCGAAGGCGATAGGTAACAGTAACAGCGGTTCATACCCTTTGGCAATGGCCAGATAAAAGAGTAAGAACGTGATCAGGATCATCAATACACGTCCCCATGATTTATGGAAGTCACTCATCGCTTCACCATGCGCATTGACTTCGTTAGGGTCCGGATTTAAGATCGCATTGACTCCGGTAGATTCCAAAAATCCCGTTGTCATCTCTACAAAGGTCTGAGGTTGATAAGTCTCTTCTTTGTGAGTACTGCTTGACGTACCCGCTTCTGTCGCAGGGGCGTGATCCGCCGATGCATGCAGAGAGATACTAAAGAGCACTAGCGCAAAAAGTTTAACTACTAAAAACTTCATGGCTTATCCAATAACTGCTACAACTTGGCCTTCGACCACTTTGTCATTGACAGCAACGTTGATAGACTTGACCACACCGCCTTTTGGTGCGATCACATCGATCTCCATTTTCATTGATTCAAGGATCATGATCGTTTCACCTTCGGCAACGCTCTGACCCGGATTGGCAACGATTTTCCACACAGCGCCCGGAAGGAGTGCCTTAATATCAATACCGACACCTGATGCAACATCTGTCGGTGCAGCTGACTCTCCGTTTGATTCTACAACCTGAATCTCACCTGAACCTTCTGCCACCTGTACACTGAATTTCTGACCGTCTACTACGACTGTATAGTTACCTGCTGCCATTGATGTTGTCTCCTCTGTTTGTATATCTGAATTTTTACGTACGTTTACTTCTGCTTCGCCTTTAAGGAAAGCGATACCTTTTTCGAGACACGATGCAGCGATGAAGATATTCTCTTCTGTCGTCTCAATGCCCTCTTCTTTCAAAATATTTTCCCAATGCGCCAATGACTTGGTCGGGTCTGCTTCTGTCAGGTCAAGTACTTTTTCTGTTGTCGGCTCAAGACCCAACTTTTCTGCTGCGATCTTCACGATCTCAGGGTCCGGAGCGACCGGTGTCTTACCGAAGTAACCCAGGACCATCTTGCCGTAACCCGGAGCGATCGCTTTCCATGGACCCTGCATCACATTGTTCAGGGCTTGCTGGAAGTAAAATTGTGAGACAGGTGTAACGGATGTACCGTAACCACCGCGCTCTACAACTTCGCGCATCGCGTCAATCACTTCAGGGAAACGATCCAGGATGCCGTTGTCACGCATCATCTGCGTATTGGCAGTCAGCGCGCCGCCAGGCATTGGTGAGAATGGGATCAATGGAGAGACCATAGTCGCTTCAGGCGGCATAAAGTAGTCACTAAGTGCAGCTTGAACCTCTTTTTCATAGGTTAGGATCTTCTCGATCTCCAAGCCGCCAAGGTCATAATCCATACCTTTGGTCGCATGAAGCATTGTCAGAATATCCGGCTGAGACGTACCGCCGGAAACCGGTGCAGCCGCCATATCAATACCATCAATACCGGCATCCAGTGCCGCCATATATGCCGCTACAGAGACGCCGGCTGTTTCATGCGTGTGTAGACGAAGGTGTGTTCCCTCAGGAACAAGGCCGCGAGCCATTTTAATCGTCTCATAGACTTTTTTCGGGCTGGATGTACCTGAAGCGTCTTTGAAACAGATTGAGTCATAAGGGATACCGCTATCGAGGATCTCGCGTAGCGTCTTTTCATAAAATGTAACATCATGCGCACCGAAACATCCCGGTGGAAGGTCCATCATCGTTACAACAACTTCATGTTTAAGGCCATGATGACTGATACGTTCACCTGAATACTTCAAGTTTTCCACATCGTTCAATGCGTCGAAGTTTCGGATCGTTGTCGTACCGTGTTTCTTGAACAGTTTGGCATGCATGTCGATAAGGTCACGAGAACCCGTGTCAAGCATTACCGTGTTCACACCACGGGCAAGTGTCTGTAAGTTAGCGTCCGGTCCGACGATCTCGCGGAAACGGTCCATCATTGTAAACGCATCTTCATTCAAATAGAAGTAAAGTGATTGGAAACGTGCCCCTCCACCGAATTCAAAGTGTGTGATCCCTGCTTCTTTCGCTGCTTCGACTGCAGGAAAAAAGTCATTCATCAATACGCGACCGCCGAAAACGGATTGGAATCCGTCACGGAAAGTCGTGTCCATAATGTCAATAAACTTCTTAGCCATTCTTATCCTTATTTAACTTGTCTGTGATGCATGATCGCTGCCGTTATGGCGGCGACCTTTTTAGCGTTGTCAGCCATTGCCGGTGATTTGTTGTTGTCAACATCATTCGGCTCCGGAAAAAAACGGTGTATGATCTTGGACATAATGTTCATCATAATGATCATTACGACTAGGAACATAAAGACCGTTCCCATACCAAGAAGCATGATTTTCAAGCCTTCAAATACATAATTCACTTCCATATCTGGCCTTTTTTCTAAATTTTGCTTATATTAGTACAAAGCCCTTTAAACTATAACATGCTCGTTCTAAAAGATTTTTACTAATGATTCAAAAGTTACTTTCTACCCCACTTGCAACGGTGCTTTTGTGGACTATTGTTGATTAATATGAATCTCTTGCCCTCTTCACAAATCAGCGCGTTCCGTTAGGCATCCCCAATGATATTTTGAGCATCTTTTGGTTAAAATGATTCTATTAATATTGGAGTTTAAATGTACTTAATGAAAACAGGTGCCTCAGATCATTCAACTGCAATTACGGTGACATTATGATCGCCGGAATGTATGAAGCCGATCTGGCGGCAATCGCCCTTTTCGGCATTATCCTGAATTTTCTTTTTTCCTTTCTTTTCGGTTGGTATCTCAGCCTTAATATCGGTGTACAGGAGATGATGTTGACCAAAGGTGACAAGCAGCAGCCCTCTTGGATGATCCTGACACTCTTAGTCCCGTATCTAAAGATGGGAATCACGCTTTACCGTGTCACGATCTTACAGCTCTACTTTCTTAACCAGGGAAGAACACACAAAGACTTCTGGATCTATCTGACAAAAAAGAACAGCGAGCAGTAGCCTGTTTAAGATCTATCTGCTGTTTCTACTCCACTTTTACTATGTTTTTTCACACTGAACCTTTTCAAAAAGAGTCCTATAACTTTTTCTAATTTCCCTTAAGCAAAGTGCGATAGAATAATTTCCACTTTATAAAATCGGAGTTTATTTGATGATACGCGCAACCTTCTTAGTGGCCTTTTTAATCGTATCTGTTTGGGCAGCGCCTACCCTTGAGACAATGAAAAAGGAGAGCCGTGTCGCCCTTGTTGTCGGTAACGGCAATTATGACGAGCATCCACTCTCTTTTGCCACGCAAAATGCACGCAAAATGAAGCGTTTTCTTGAAAAGAATGGCTTTTACGTCTACTACGGTGAGAACCTGGACAAAAAAAACTTTATCCGTCTGCTTAGAAAATTCAACAAACAGTTACATCCCAAGGGCATCGGTTTTGTCTACTACTGTGGTCATAGCGTTCAGACAAAAGGTAAAAACTATATCTTACCTGTCGAGAACGCGATCTTGGACGACTCCATGATCGCCCGAAAAGGCATCTCCCTAAACTCTGTTTACAGTGGAATGGAGAAGAGTTACAACCGTTTGAACATCGTTCTTTTGGACACTGCCTTTGATACCCCGTTCGGAACGCTCTTCAGACCTGCGAAAAAAGGGCTGGCCGCTATCAAGTCGCCAAAAGCCCAGGTCACTTTTCTGGCCAGCGGGCCCGACAGATATAACGACTCAACGACCTTCACCGAGGATTTTTTAACCCTTGCCAGCGTCAAAGGAACGGAATTGACACCGCTTAAGGAACGTCTAACGGCCTTACGTAGAGAGCACTCTCAGACAGCACCTTATATCGCTATAGCAAAGAACCAGCCTTTCTATTTTGTACTGCCGGAGCGTATTCCGCCTGCAGATGAACTTGCCTATGCAAAGATCAAAAACAGCAGCGAACAAAAAGAGCTTGAAACGTTTATCAGCACCTATCCAAAAAGCCCGTTTGCCGTAAAAGCCAACGCGCAGTTGACACGTCTGATCGAAGAGGAACGGGTGCGTCTGGAGTTTGAAGCTAAAGCGGCCGAAGCGACACAAAAGGCGAAAGAAGCCGCGGCGAAAGAAGCAGAAGAGAAAGCATTGGCCGAAAAAATGGAAGCAGAACAAAAAGCTGCCGAAAAAGCCGCTAAAGAGAAAAACGACATTTCATTTAAACTGACAAAACCTGAAGATGTCGTAGAAGAGGCACCGGTCAAGCCAAAAGAGGGCGAAGAGCGTCAAATTTTGCTTGAATAAAAACCTTATTAAAAGTCATAGCGGACCAAGAGAGTAAGCATATCCATATTACCCTCATCACCACTCTCAACAACACGCTGCGCTCTTGAATATTCAAGACCCACCAATCCGTTCGGCAGCGGAATCCACAATAGGTTCAGTTGTGAACCATACACCGCTCTGTTGACAAGAGCTGCATCTGCGGGATAGACATTGTTCATCTGGTTATCCGTCCCTGCATAAGAGATCGCCACAGTCGATCGCAGTTTATGTGTCCACCAGTGGCGGTACCCGATATGTCCGCCGTACGTCGCCTGCAGTTCTATCTTTCCATCAGCATCAATCGAACCCGCAGCAAAGGCATTAAAGGCAACATAGCGGCCGAGTCCGACACCATATTGGGCATCAAAACGGATATCATCGAGTTCAAACAGTTTTATCTTTCCCGAGATATTGATACCCCAGCCAAAGGCGGCATCCTTGCCGGAAAGCTTACTGCCGTCACTCAAGGTCGCTTGATCCTGGGTGATATAACGTCCCAGCAGCGCCACACTTCCCTCTCCCCATGCAGGATAGTATCGCAGGCGGGCAACAACATCAGGGACAACATCGTCTTGAGAGGTAATGATCGTACCGTTTTGATCGAGCAAGGTGGTCTCGGGCTGTTCAAAAGAGAGGTCAACCCCGAATAAGCGCTCATTGACACTGTATCGCATAACCGGTTGGCGTACCAACGTGTAGTTCAGCGGATACCTGATAGTGTCAAGCGTGACAAAGGAGTTAAAGGCGGAGTTGGTCTGACCGACCGTAAAACCTGCCGCTTCAAGATAGGCGTGACGCAATCGCAGACCATGCGAGTTTGTCGTGGCTTCAGAAGCCGTTGTCCCTAAAAAGTCGACTTCGATAAGTGTCCGAACGAGGCCGGCTTCTGACGGTGTTCGTGTTTTGACCCAGAGCCTGCTGTCGCGGGCACTCATAAAAAGCTGACCGTTCTCACCCGTTGTCTCCAGGGGTATTTTGCCGGCAATATAGACGCCTTCGGGCCAGGAGACTATGCTCTGCATATCGATCCGTCCGCCAACACTCAACACCGTGTCGGCACTGCTCATCTCCAAGATCCCCTTCTGCTGCATGGGGGCATTGTTACCTGCAACATCATCGACGATATACCCCTCTTGCAGTTCATCTTCCAAGCCGGCCGGTTCATCCGCACTCTCTTGACGCAGTTCATAAGCATCTATGCGTTCGCTCAAGGCCTTTGCCTGAGCTTTTAACGACTCCAGTTCACTCTTATCTTCTGAAGCCTGCAGTCCCAATGCAAAGCTGAGGACAAATAGAGAGAGGAGAACACGCTTTGTCATCGTCAATCTCTCAATAGCGCATGACAGCGGTCACAGGTCTGCTGTGTTTTGGCGATGGCACCGTCAAGCTTTTCCAACTCGTATTTTTGTGCAACACGATCGATCTCTTCACCGTTGAGATAGAGTTCATGGGCGTAACGCACATAAATTGCCTGATCATGGTCGGTAAGTTCTTTACCCAGTTCATTCTGCGGGATGTGCTCGACCTTGTACGCGAGCTCTTTGACAACATCTGCAAGATTCAGAGCATATCTGCGGCGAAGATCATCCCGGTCGAGTTCACTCTTCTGACGGTCATACACCACCATGTTCAATTCACGCATCAATACACGCAGCTCCTCACTCTCGATCTTATGTTCTTTTTTCGATGTCTGTGCCATCTCATTCGACGAAGAGACGCTCTTTGACACACACGCACTCAGAACCAATAGAGACACCATCATAAGCCCTACGCGTACATACATACTGCAACCTTCTCTTCTTGAATACTTGGCATTCCGTTTCTTACTTTGATTATAGTCATATTTCCCTCATCATTATCTTGATGTAAGCGATATAAGTCATCAATTTTTGCTACAATAAATCAGTCTATTTCATAATATAATTGAAGAGGTGAACATAATGCAGCAGGTTCAACAGATCTTAGTCGCTACCGACATGTCCGCTATGGCCGAAGAAGCGCTGCGGCGTGCCATCTCCATCGCCAGGGAAAAAAAGGCGCAGCTCATTGTCCTGCATGTGATCGAACCGCTCTTTGTACAGTCGCCGCTGAGTAAATCTGTCGATGAAGAGATCATCAGACAAAAACTTCACCAGCAGATAGAGCAGTTCAACGCCGAGGCGCAGGTTGAGTGTCTATTGTTTGTCAAATCCGGCAAGACCGTTGACACGGTAATGCGCATGGCTGACAAGATGCAGATAGACCTTATTGTGGTGGGTTCGCACGGCAAAGAGAATATCAACAGCAACTATTTCGGAACCACGGCCTTAAAGATCACGCAGCGTACCCATATTCCCGTGCTTGTCGTCAAAAATGCGGTCATCAACAGCTATCAGAACATCATAGCCCCGACCAATCTCTCCTATTATGCCAAAGAGAGCATTTTATTTGCAGCAACACTTTTCAGCAAACCCCATAAAAAATACCTTTATGCCTTCGAAACGATCAGTAAAGTTCAGGCAATAGCCTATCAACTCAGTGAAGAAGAAGCGCAGGAGCTTAGAGCACGTAAAGTGTCAGATGCCGCAAAAGCGTTCAAATCTTTTGTAGATGAAGTCGGAGAGGGTGAGATGGAACTGATCGAGTACTCGGCATCCATCAATGAAGATCTACTTGAGTACATCAAAAAAGAGAACGACGACCTTCTTGTCCTCGGTTCCAAAGGTGTCGACAACCTCAACTCGTTTGTCTTCGGTTCAACCGCATCCTACCTTCTGCAGCGCGCACCTATTGATGTATTGGTCTATGTTCCATCGGCATCCTGACAGAGCGCGTACGCAAGCATAGGATCGATATAGAACTTTTGCCAGATGGCTACAGTCGTTTCTCCAGTTCAACAACAACCTGGCGCATCTTAAGGACCGAGTCGGGATTGAGCGAGATGGAGTCGATGCCGTTCTCTACCAGAAACTCGGTGATCTCAGGGTAGTCTGATGGGGCCTGCCCGCAGATACCGATGTATTTTCCCTCTTTTTTACAGGCATCGATAGCCATTTTAATAAGACGTTTCACCGCTTCGTTGCGTTCATCAAAGATGTGAGCCACCAGTGTACTGTCACGGTCGACCCCAAGCGTTAGCTGGGTCAGGTCGTTCGAACCGATACTGTAACCGTCGAACACCTTCAAAAACTCCTCGGCAAAGATGACATTGCTTGGGATCTCGCACATCGCATAGATCTCCAGGCCGTTCTCACCCTGAACCAATCCCATCTCGTTCATGATGGAGATCACCTTGCGTCCTTCATCGGGTGTTCTGACAAAAGGGATCATCAGCTTGACATTGGTCAGCCCCATCTCGTCACGTACTTTTTTAAGCGCCTCACACTCCCACTTGAAAGCCTCTTTGTAGGCATCGGAGTAGTAACGGCTTGCCCCGCGAAAACCGATCATAGGGTTTTCCTCGTCCTTCTCATACGCTTCACCGCCGAGCATATGTTTGTACTCGTTGGACTTAAAATCACTGGTACGCACGATCACCGGGTTGGGGTAAAACGCCGCCGCGATCATGCCGATACCGGCAGAGAGTTTGTTGATAAAAAAACTCTTGGAATCGTCAAACCCCTGCATAAGATGTTCGATCTCTTCCTTGCCTTTGACCCATTTGCCCTGATGCATGTCGTACAGTGCCATAGGGTGTGCTTTGATGTGGTTGTTGATAATAAACTCCATCCGTGCCAGCCCCACACCCTGGTTTGGGATGGTAGCAAGCGAGAACGCCTTTTCGGGATTGCCGACATTCATATAGAGTTTGGTTTTAGGCTCCTGCAGGTCAGTCAGATCAATGGTCTCCAGTTCATAATCAATGCGCCCCTCATAGACATACCCCTCTTCGCCTTCCGCACAACAGACAGACACTTCCATGCCGTCTTTAAGCAGTTCGGTTGCATTGGTGGTCCCCACGATAGTACTCACCCCGATCTCTCGCGCCACGATAGCGGCATGGCAGGTACGTCCCCCTTTGTTCGTGACAACGGCCCCCGCCTTTTTCATCAACGGTTCCCAGTCAGGATCGGTAATATCGGCCACCAGCACTTCACCGGCATTGAACTTCGACGCTTCGCTCAGGTCACGTATGACCCTCACCACCCCGACACCGATCTTTTCGCCGATGGATTGGCCGGTGAGAAGACGGGTACGTTTAGAGGTGTCCTCTTTTATCTCATATTTTTCGATGGTCTTGGCATTGATGGAGTTCAGATGTTTGGAGTGCACCGTTTCAGGACGGGCCTGAACAATATAGAGGTTACCGTCTCTGGCATCTTTAGCCCACTCAATATCCATCGGCGCCCCATAATGCTCTTCAATGGCCAAGGCATATTTGCCCAGGGTCATCACCTCATCATCGTTTAACGAGAAACGTGCCCGCTCCTTCTCTGTTGTAGAGATGTTGAGCGTTTTGAGTTTCTCATCGTAGATCATCTTCATCTCTTTGGAGCCGAGCTGACGTTTGATGATGGCCTTCTTATCCTGCCGGAGTGTCGGTTTAAAGAGAAAGAACTCATCGGGGTTGACCCGTCCGCCGACGATGTTTTCCCCAAGTCCAAAGACCGAAGTGACCGTAATAACGTTCTGGTTGCCACTCTGGGTGTCGAGTGTAAAGATAACACCGCTGCTGGCCTGGTCGCTGCGCACCATCTTCTGGACCCCGACACACAACGAGACTGTACGGTGGTCGAAACCGCGACTGTACCGATAGCTGATGGCACGGTCCGTAAAGAGCGACGCAAAACAGCGTTTGACGTGCAGCAGCAGGCACTGCGTACCGCGAATATTCAGGTAACTCTCCTGCTGTCCTGCAAAGCTGGCATCGGGAAGATCTTCGGCCGTAGCCGAAGAGCGCACGGCAACATCCGTCTCATCATCACCGTAGCTCTTCGACAGTTCAGTATATGCTTCGGTGACCGCCGCTTCGAGTTCAGGGGGAAGCGGCTCGTTCAAGATCAGCTCGCGCACCGCTTTACCGCAACGCTGAAGCTGTGTGACATCTTCAACATCAAGACCGCCGATCAAGGCCTCAATACGTTCGTCGAGCTTGTTTTGCGAAAGCAGCAGGTTGTAGGCATCTTTGGTCGTTGAAAAGCCGTTGGGGACGTTGACGCCGAGGGGGGAGAGGTTTTGATACATCTCGCCCAGACTGGCGTTCTTCCCGCCGACTAACGCTACGTCTTTAATACCGACTGTTTCGAAGAATCTGATGTAGTTCATAAGGGGCTCCTTGGATTTTACGTGTCTAAAGGATAGCACGAATTTGGCTTCTTTCCAAGTTCTTTAAAAATACATATAAACTTATTTTAACCGCTGTCGGACTTATGCATATCTCTTTCTCTAAACCTTCTTTTAGTACTTCACCACTTTAATATATTACTTTTTTCTTGAACACAAGTCCCCTCTTTTCATTAATTGTGATGGGCCGAACTTTTTTACGATGCGGAATTTAGTTCCGCCCTGTATTACACTTTAGTGTTTTATTCTCTGTCGCGTCAGAGAAATAATTTTCGAGAAAAAAAGAGAGACGCTGTTCTTTAGACGTTGTCATTCTATCTCTAAAGTAATCAGATAATTGTCCTCTAACCTTATTCGACTCCTATAGCTAGTGCTGAGAATATGTTCGAACAGAGTCAAAAGCGTTAGCTTTTAGAGCCAAAGACCGTTAAGGAGAAAGCAACTGCTTGCCTTCTCTAGGTTGACGCGACAAGGTGTTATGCGTAAGCATCACCGCGGTAGTAGATGCGTTACCGCTTGGCTCTTTCACGACTCGGCATTTAGTGCCTCCCTGTACGGGGCTTTAGCCCTGTGTCGTGGCATCTACAGAGTTGACTGCAAGGAGTGGACTTCCGTTAAAAAAATCACTTTGTCTGAGCGTAGCGAGTTAGGGATTTTTAGGTGAGACCTGTTGAGGAAAAGCCAACTGCTTGGCTTTTGTAAGGTTGGAAACAAAGTCGATGTGCGAAGCACCGACGACGTAGACTTCCATAAGGAAGGTACCCGACAGCTGTCGGGCTCGAAGCCGTCACGAGAGATTTTTCGTTTCGTTTTTTGCGGAGAATCAGCGCCAACAGCGCAATGCAGGGAGGCACTAAATGCCGAGTCGTGAAAAAGGAAAGAGAGAAGTCGATAAAGTTTGATTCATCAACAACTAAAAAAAACAATTAGATACTACAAGCCGCATTGATCTTATAACGCGACAGCTCTTTGCCTTTCGTATCGATGACATGCACCGCACACGCCAGACAGGGGTCAAACGAGTGAACGACCCGCAACACTTCAAGCGGGGCAGCAGGGTCAGTGAGCGTTATGCCGATGAGGGACTCCTCGTATGGCCCGCGTACGCCCTGCGCATCTTTAGGCGAAGCGTTCCAGGTCGTCGGTACGACCGCCTGATAGTTGGCGATCTTGGCATCTTCAATACGGATAAAATGGGCCAGGACCCCGCGGGGAACTTCAAAGATGCCCCGCCCTTTTGCCTCTTGTGGAAGTGCTTCGAAAACATACTTCGTCCAGGTCTCTTCATCGTAATACTTGATGTTCTCTATGAGGTCGCTACAGAAGTCAAAGATATAGTCGCAGCAGATCTGTGCCTCTATGGCACGTGCGGCATTACGCCCCAATGTAGTCGAGAAGTCGATCAGCTCAAGCCCGGTATCATCCATAAAACGCTGAACATAGGGCTTGACCACTTTTGACCCTTTGAGATAGCCCACGACCATACGCGCCAAGGGCCCGACCTCCATCGGTTTTCCCTTGTAACGCGGGGACTTGACCCAGCTGTATTTGCCTTCGCTCTTTAATGTGCCGTCTTCGTTGAGATCCGTATAGAACGGTTCTGTCGTCTCTTCGTACGGTGACGTCGGTGCATCATCCGCGTACCACGAACGAGACGCCTCTTCGGTAATATACTGGTCATCAAACGTTTCAATGTTCTCGAAGTCGTGTGCCGTGATGACACCCCCCTCAAAAAGCTGTTCCGCCTTGCCGAAACGGTAACCGCCGACAGCCATAAAATTCCCGCTGCCTCGTCCCTGCCCGGCTTTGATCTCCTCGCTGTAGGCTTTGACTGCCATCTTCATGTCCGGAATATAGGCTCTCTCAATGAAGTCACGGGTATCTTTCAAGATAAACATAAAATCGTTCAGGCGCTGCGGGTTGAGCATGTCAGCCACACTTGTCACACCGCCGACAACAAGGTTCTGCGGATGCGGCGTTTTACCCGCAAAGATCGCAATGGCCTTGCTCAGCTCACGCTGGACACGCAGCGCTTCGAGATAGTGGCTCATATGGATGAGATTCTCTTCGGACGAAAACTTGTAGGCGTTGTGTCCCCAGTAGCCGTTGGCAAAAAGACCCAAACGTCCCGCCTTGACAAAAGAACTCAGCTTCTCCTGCACCGAACTTAAGTGCCCACGGGAGTTGCGGTAAGGGTGTTCATGATACCTTTTGGCTATCTCGGAAGCATCTTCCGGATCGGCCGCAATAGCGCTGACAACGTCCACATAGTCGAGCGAATGCAGGTGGTAATAGTGGACAATGTGGTCCTGTACAAACAGTGCCAGCGTCACCAGGTTGCGGATGATCTCGGCATTCTTCGGCAGACCGATACCGTAGGCATCTTCGACCGCACTGATGGAAGCACGATAGTGGACATTCGTACAGACCCCGCAGATGCGCTGGGCGATGAGGCCTGCGTCACGCGGGTCGCGCCCTTGTAAAATGGTCTCAATACCCCGAAAGAGCTGACCGGAGGCCCACGCTTCCGTCACCATATTGTTCTCATCGATCTCGACCTCGATGCGCAGATGCCCCTCTATTCTTGTCACAGGGTCTATAACGATCTTTTGGCTCTTACTCATCTTCTTTGTCCTCTTCTTCCAACTCTCGATGGTTGGCATACTTATCGAATGCTATTTTACCTGCACCGCAGGCGAAACAGCCGTGCCCTGCCTGAACCGGCCAGCTTGTCCCCTCATTAAACTTCACCAGAGAACAGTTCAGCTCAGCGTAGGGCCCTTTACAGCCCATTTTGAAGAGACACCACCCTTTTTTCGCCCCTTCATCACCCCACTCAAGAACAAACTCATCCAGGTCATAGTGGCCGCGACGTTCGCAGTTGTCATGGACACGGAAACCGTAGGCCCATTCGGGGCGGTTCTTTTCGTCGAGCTTCGGCAGTTCGTCGAACATGATGTAGTGCAGCAAGGTCCCGACAATGTTAATAGGGTTGACCGGACAGCCTGGCAGATTGATGATGTCATCGCGCCCCAACGCTTCGGAAACACCGACCGCACCGGTCGGGTTCGGCGCGGCAGCAACAACACCGCCATCCAATGCACACGAGCCGATGGCCAGTACCGCTGCCGCATCTTTAGCGACGCGTTTAAGCAGTTCATAACCCGTTTCACCTTTCGGTCCTATGCGCAGGAACTTGCCGTCAAGTCCCATCGGGATAGCCCCTTCGACCATCAAGATGTATTTTCCGGCATCATTTTTGATAATGCTGTCGAGCACCGTCTCCGACTGGTCGCCGGAAGCCGCCATAAGCAGTTCATGGTAATCGAGAGAGATGTATTTCAGGATCAGGTCATCGACTTTCGGATGGGCTGTTTTGATAAAGCCTTCCGAATTGCCGGAGCAGTCAGCCAGTTCCAGCCAGATGATCGGGATCTTGTTAAGCTGTTCCACCCCCTCGTTGACCAGCGGTTCAAAGTCGGGGTGCAGCCGCATGTTCGCCGTCACCATCGAGACCCATCGGTTATACTCTTTTTTCATGTCGAAGGCGTTTATCGCCTCGTCAAGGTTCTCATCGTTGATCATGTTTTTCGGATGGAGGGTGTTGAACTTGTCGAGCCGGCGCTGGACCTTTGCCCGCTCTTCCGCTTTCGCAGCGGCTTCGCGCTCTTCTTTCAGCCGAGCCGCCTCTTCGGGATCGACCGGCGTATCGGCAATAAGCTGCGCCACATCTTTTTTACAGCGGCCGCAGACACGTCCCGCCTCGCTGAAGGGCTTAAGCTCGGCAAAGCTCTCGACACAGTTTGCTTTGATAATATCGACAAGATCCATCTCATAACCGCTGGCACAGCTGCAGATAAGCTTGCCGCGTGCACTGACAAGGCGGTTCGAATAAAAGTAGGCCGGATCGACCTGCTCGCCCTTCTCCATCATCTGTTTAAGCGCCATAACGTCAATATTGGTGTTGATACCTATGAACCTGACGAGGCGGTCGTCGTTGGTAATATAGTGGTCTACCCGCTCATCTTTTTTCGAAGTGATCACGATCTCTTCGTTGTTGTCGTCTTTAGGGTTGTAGCGTGTCGAGGTGACGTCGGCGAGTAGAAAACTGCCCACTTTCAGCCCGTCAATGGTCACAAAATCTTTAAACCCCTCATCTTCTTGTCCAAGGATAGCAGCAATAGCGGCATCTGCCTCGAGGGTGCACTCTTTAACCCGCCCGGCAATATAACCGTCAGGCAGCTGCGCCACTTCGCCGACGGCAAAGATGGAGGGATCGGAGGTGCGCATGTGCTCATCGACAAGGATTCCCTTGTCCACGTCAAGAGCACCCTTGGCAAGGTCTGCGCTCGGACTGATACCTACCCCGAAGATGACGAACGGATCTTCGATAATACGTGACTTCATGACGATCTTGACGATCTCATTGTTCTCAATGACCTTGTCGATGATCTCCTCTTCGAGCAGTATCTCGACACGGGGGTCGGCCGCTTCATAGATGCGTTTCATCATCGCCACCGAAGCCGGCGTCATCGCTTTGTCATAGAGGTGCGTACCGCGTGAGACGAGGTAGATCTTTTTAGGCCCTTCGAGCGTGCACAAGGTGTCCAGTAGTTCGAGTCCGATTGGCCCGACACCCATCATCACGACGTTTTTGCCTACGGTACGTTCAGCAATACACGCACTGTCTTTGGCACTTCTGAACGTTGCCGCATTTGTCATGCCTTCGATGCCGAACAGTGTACGCGGTTTCGAGCCGGTTGCGATGACAAGGATATCGTAAGCGAAGGTTGATGTTTTGGTGAAGATACGTTTGGCGCTTTTGTCGATCTGCACCACTTCGGCGTCGAGTTCGAGCTTGACACCAGGCGGCAATTCGAGGGCGATCTCTTCGATACTGTGAGTACCGTTGACCAGGTCACAGAGATGGATGCGGTCGTAAGGCGGGTAGATCTCTTTGGAGACGATCACCACCTCGATTTCAAGAGACTGTTCTTTCAGTGCATTCGACATATAAGCCGCAACAATACCACCACCGACTATGACTACTCGCATATGACTGCTCCTTGTCTCTCGTATAGAACTATTATACAAAAAATTAATTATCTGTTGGTTATGTTTTGCATCTTTTTAGAACATCGCAATGGAAGATTTTGAGAACTTCGGAAATACTCTGTGTGTTCTTACTTGTTCCTTTTAGCAGCTGTCTTTTTTGTGGCAATTATATTTAGTTCAGATTAGACCATCTTTTTATTACAACTGATATTTTTTGTTAAATACAAAGAGATTATATGTGTCAAAACATCTGTATATTTAAGTCTAATTAGGTATAAACTATCTGCTAATAAAGAGTTAGACTCCAAAAGGATTACATTGAATAGAATAGCTGACGATTTTTTCAACCGTTCTATTGCTTATCTTGAAATTGCAATAATTTCATCAAAAGAAACAGAAAATTATTTATATAATACAAGTGAATATTCAAATGTAACTGCATATTTGTTATATCATTCAACTGAGTTATTTTTAAAGTTTGCACTGTATAAAGCGACTGACGAACTTGTTTCAGGGCATGACATATTTAAATTACACAAAAACTATCAAGAACAATTCATGGATGATAAATACAAGATTACAATGCCATTTTGTAAACCAGAAGATGTTAACTACGAAGGTTTTACACCTACTAAAATAGCAGAACTAAAAAAAAAGTATAATATGTCATATGAACAACAATTGAAATACCCTATTGATTCTAGTAAAACAGTATATAATCCAATAACATTTTTTGATACAGAATATCTAGAAAGCTATAAAAAAGAGTTTTTGGACTTGCACAACGTGATAGTCTAACAAAACTTTGGAGAGAAAAAGTTCACCCAGCGAGCACAACTATTTCTCAAATCCAACGTTAACTTAATATAAACAGGAGTCAAAATGATAACTTTAACAGAAGCAACGATACATAAATACAAATCAATAGAATCTGATCAAACATTTTCAATAAACAAGGATGTGACAATTCTTGTCGGTATGAATGAATCAGGGAAAACTTCAGCGGTTGAAGCTATTGCAAAAACAAACTATTTTCAAGATGATGATAAATTTCAATTTAATACAACTTATGATTATCCTCGTAAAGAAAAGAAAAAAATGGATAAAACAGGGGTAGTACCAGAAGCAATAACTTTAAAATTTGCAATATCAAAAAGACTACAAGATAGCATTGATAAAGATATTGGAAAAGGGGTATTTGATGTTAATGAGTTTACAAGAACAACAAAATATGACAATAATCATACTATTAGTAATGTAAAAGTTGATTACAGTAAATTTGTAGAATTAAAAACTAAAGAATTAAATATTTCAAGTAAAGCGTTAAATGACAAATTGCTTAAAGTAAAAAATAATGATGATTTAACAAATTTAATTGCAGAATATACGGAAGAAACATATACAAAGGGATTAGAAACATTAAAAAAATATTTTACTTATTCAAGTTGGAACGACCCTATTGCACAATATGTATTTATCAAATATTTAAATCCAAATCTACCTAAATTTTTATATTATGATGAATATTATGCATTACCATCAAAAATCAGTATTGAAGAGTTACAGAAAGAAAGTTTAGAAGAAGATGAATTAAAGACTGCAAAGGCATTATTTGACTTAGCAGATATAGATATTGATGAATTAATAAATTCAGATGAATATGAAGATTATAGAGCTGAGCTAGAAGCTACTGAAGCAACAATTACTGATGAATTGTTTAAGTATTGGAATACGAATACTAACTTAGATATCGTATTTGATATTGAAAAAGTAGAAAAAGTAATAAATACTCAAACTAGAATTGTTGAACATATTTTAAACATAAGAGTCAAAAATACTAGAAGTAAAGTTTCTTTACCTTTGAAAAATAGGAGTAAAGGATTTAACTGGTTTTTCTCATTTTTAGTTTGGTTTAAAAGAATTCAAGAAGATAAAAATTCAAACTATATACTTTTATTAGATGAGCCAGGACTAAATTTACATGCTTCTGCACAAAATGATTTATTGAATTTTATAGAAGATTTAACAAGTGATTATCAAATAATTTATACTACTCACTCACCTTTTATGATTAGACCATCACAACTAGATAGAGTTAGAACTGTTGTTGAAACAGAAAATGGAACGCAAATCTCTGATAGTATTCAAGATAAAGACCCAAATACATTATTTCCACTACAAGCTGCACTAGGTTATGATATAGCACAAAATTTATTTATATCAGAAAAAAATCTATTAGTTGAAGGTGTATCAGATTTAATGTATTTACAAGTAATATCCAATCTTTTAGAACAAAATAATCGTACATATTTAAATAAAGATATCACAATTGTTCCTGTTGGTGGAATGGATAAAGTTGCAACGTTTATTTCTTTACTTAGAGGAAGTGATTTAAACATTGTATGTCTTTTAGATTCATTCACAGATGCTAAAAGTAAAGCAAAACTAGATGATATTACAAAAGGTAAAATAATAAATCCTAGAAATATAATTTATTTTGATGAATTTACTGATAAAAACAAATCAGATATCGAAGATTTATTTACTAAAAACGATTATCTAAAATTATTTAATTTAGCATTTGATGAATATGATGAAATTAATGAAGCAGATTTAAATTCTAGCATAGATAGAATTTTGATACAAATTTCTAAAATAATTAATAAAGATAGATTTAACCATTATAGACCTGCTAATCAATTAACAAAAATGGGAGTTGATATTTCTTTCTTTTCTGATGATACAATAGATAATTTTGAAAAAGTTTTTGATAAAGTAAATACAATCTTTAGTGAGAAAAGCTAACAAATCGTACAAATCGAATAAGGCTATATTATAAAATATCGAGTATTTATATTCTAAAACCAGTGAGCATGAAAAGCGAATTTTTTATTAAATTATGCCACCTTGTGCTCCCTTTGATGCCTTTTCCATCCCCTCCAGCCCCACCTCAACTAAAAGATTTTTTAAAGATCGTCTTTAGACGGTTTACAGAACATACGCCATACACAACACACGATATTATAAAGATGTCTTTCTCTAAAAGGATGAGACATGTTGACGAGACAAGAGAGGATTAGAAACGCTTTGTGGGGTCTCTTTATCGGAGACGCTTTGGCGATGCCTGCGCACTGGTATTACAACCTTGAGAACATCAAAAAAGATTTTAACGGCGGGGTTAAAGGGTATGAAGATGCGCCCCACCCTCACCCCGAAAGCTTTATGGTGGGGATGGAGTATTTTCCCAACACCCACACCGAGCGCCCCTTTGACATCACCGGCCGCCACAGCCGTTTTTACAGCACCAACTATTCAGAGATGAAGATCAACCTTGCCAGTCATGAAACAGAACACGGCAACACCGTGCCTGAGCTTAATGAGCGTTATCACTACCATCATGGTCTCAAAGCCGGGGAGAACACCTTAGGCGCCCATCTGGTCAGAGTCTTGATGCGCAGTGTCGTCCACAACGAAGAGTACAGCGACACAGCGTTTATAAACGACTTCATAAAGTACATGACCGCCGACCAATCCCACGACCCCTATACCGAGATCTACATACGGCGCTTTTTCGAACACTACACCAACGGCGCCCACCCGTTAAATGCGGCGGAGCTGCAGTCAAGAACCTGGTCTATCGGTTCGCATGGCGGGCTGATCCGCCCTCTGGTGCTCTCTCTGCTTTATGACGACCCGGTCCAAGCCCTGGGCATCGCCATAGAGCACCAGAACCTGACTCACCGCTCCCAGAATGTCGCCTCCTCTTTAAGCGTTCTGCTCCCCCTGCTGCACGAACTGACAACAAATGCCCCGGTGCTTGAGCCTTTTTACAGTGCCGCTTCAAAACTGCATCTGCCTGCCGTAGAAGGAGAAGCGCTCTTTGCCCTCTATCGCCAACACAAAGGACCGGGCAATATCCCAAAAGAGATGATGTTCAGACTCCACACCGCCTTTCAGCAGGAGGCCTTTGACCTTAAAACGTTTATGGCGGAACATCAGGAGAGTGAGGTCGTCCGTACCCTTCTCTCCAACGCCTGTTACACCGAACACGGCGTACCGCTGCTGCTCTACCTCGCCGTCGAACACGATTTAAAGTTTAAAGAAGCCCTTCTCGCCAATGTCAACGCCGGCGGCGACAACGTGCACAGAGGGATGATCATGGGACTCCTTTTAGGTGCATCTTCGACTGGTATCGACGACGATCTCAAAAAAGGGCTGAAGGATTACGAGAGGCTCCATCAAGAGATAGAAGCCTATATTCAGATTGTTTCGCTGTAGAAGTACTACCGAAATACAATACGATCGATCGGCGGTTTGTAGTGCGGGTCTTCTCCGCTTATGGTCCAAAGTTCTCTGCTTAATACCCTTTGTGCTTCTACAAAATTGTCGTCGATCAGATCCAAAAAGTCCAAACCGTCAAAATACTTTGTTAACAGCGCTTTTTCACAAACGAACCCATGTGGAACAGTCGGTAAATCCTCATTTGGAAGCAGTTTCAGCAGTTGATGTGTCTTGAGATTTGCCAGGAACCATAAGGCTAGGAATGCCTCTGAGAACTTGTTAAGGATCTGCATCGAGTACGCTTCAAAATCGCTACAGCCACTCTCCTCATACAAGGCGATGATCAATGACAGAAGAGCATGTAGATGTTCCAGTGGTACCATCGGGAAAAGAGTACGCCCCACTGATATGCCTTCGGTGTGTTCCGCACCGATAAACACCCTTGCCCCGCCCTCAGTCGCGCCGAAGTCGTTGGTTTTGAGACCGATAAGGCCAATGTCTGTGTGACGGTGGCGGCCACACCCTTTGGCACAACCTGAAAAACCGACCTGTATACGGTGCTCGTTGATCTTCTCCAAAGGCAGATACGCCGTCTCGTCTTTGATATTCCAAAATGAGAAGGGACAGTAATCGCTCCCGGCACAGGCCAGAACAGTGCTGCTCAATTTAGGCGCCTCCAAAGCACTGCTCTTTTCGCACAGCCCTAACAGATAGATATTCTGGTCTATCCCGAACCGTATCTCGGCTTTGTGCTCGGCGGCAAAGGTCGCGATCTTCTCGACCTCCTCTGCTTTCAAACGGCCAAAGTCCGTCTCGTAACAGAATGCAAGCCTAGCGTCTTTGAGCGTTTCATATGTCTCAAAATGCACTTTTTCCACCTGCAGTTTTCCACCGCCGGCAAGAGGCTTTCCGTACTCGGAGACAATATGTTTTTTAAAGCCCTCCATCCCGATCTCTTCCAACAGATAAAAGAGTCGGGTCTTTGCACGCGAAGCGCGAGAACCGTGTTTGTAGAAGGCTTCGATAAAGGCAGTGAAAAAACAGGGGACCTCATCTTCTAACAGAAAAATGTCAGCATCACTCGCCACCTCCGTGTTTTTGCCGCCCATGTAGACATTAAAACCGAATACACCCTCTTTCTCAGCCAACGCAAAATAGAGATCATTGGCAAACATCGAGGTGACATTGGCACTGTTACCTGAGATGCCGACCGAGATCCGGCGCGGCAGCATGCCGACATAGCGAGGTGTTTTCAGAACGAATTCCTGCATCTGCATTACTAGCGGATAGACTTCTATCCTGTTATACCTGCCGACACCGTCATATACATCCGAAACGATATTGCGCACGTTGTCGCCAAAACTTTGCCACGTAGAGAGCCCCATCGCATTGATCTGTTTCCACACGCTCAACACGTTGTCCGCTTCAAGACCGAAGATCTGCAGTCCCGCTCTGGCAGTCATGACCATCTGCAGGTCGTATGCGGTTATGATCTTTGCCAGAGCCTGGAACTGTTCGGCATGCAAACGTCCACCCGGAATACGAAGACGGATCGTAAAGTCCTCTTCGGCAAACTCAGCATTAAAGATACCGAAGTCCTGAAGATAGTACCGGTCGCCCTCTCCAAGACTCTCAAAGTCAAGTGTTTCGAGTTCCGGGAGATAGTCGAACGGTCGCAGCTGCGCTTTGTAACGTTCGCGTTTATTGAGTTCAGGCCCACTTTCTTGCATAATCTACCCCCGCAACCTATCTTTATAGCGTGTGATTTTACTTGTATTCACACGTGTAAATCATGATCTGCATCAATCTTTTCCTACGATAAGTGCTGACGTAAAAATGAAACTTAAATAGATCATATTTTTGATTTATGTAATAACATTGTCATTTCTTTTCACTATAATGAAGTAATAGCCTCTCCTAGAAAGGAGTCTTTATGAAGCTGCATCGACGATACAGTACAATGACTACCTTTTTCATACTCTTCACTCTTTTTGTGGCTATAGCTACGTCCGTACTTGTCTGGAGCAGCTGGATAGAGGTCAAAGAGAAAGCGACACTGGAGTTGGAATATGTCAACAAAATGGTCACAAACTCCTTTACCTCAGACCTTCATCAAAATGAGACCCTTCTGCGGCTTTTAGGCGAACGGCTTTTAGAGGTCAATGTACTCGAACATCCGGATGAAGCGCAAAAACTGTTGCGTCATCCGCTTGAATCCAATCCGAATATGGCTGCTTTTGGCGTCGCCAGAACCGACGGTCAGCTCATCCTGGTCTCGTATGTTCCTAAAAACTACACCCTGCCGAACTTGCTTGTTGAGGAAAAAACACGTGACACTTTTCAAAAGGTGCTGGACAAAAAGCGTATGGTGATCGGACACACCTACTATATGCCGCTTTTGGACAAATGGGTCATTCCGCTTCGTCTGCCGATCTTTGACAAAAACAATAAGATCGCTTTTGTCATGACCACCGGTATCGACCTTCAAAACAGTCAGGATTCCTGGCTTGCAAATGGTTTTCCCTCTTACATAGACGTCGCTATTGTCCGTGAAGACGACCATTTTACCTTTGTCTCCAACATTGCGAAAGAAGATCTTGAATCATGGTACTACAACCCGATACCGAAAAATGCACTGACACAACTCGGCACGATCGACCCGAGGAGTTCCAAAAACTACACCTTTGACCTGGTTAACCGCAAAGGTGACAAACTTCTGCTTTTTACTCACTACAACAGAGAGTTTGACAATGTCTATATTACGATGGTGTCGTATGACAAACTCTACCAAAACCTCTACAACCGACTCAACAATTTTATATCGGGTATCGCCCTCTTTTACCTCTTTACGCTTCTCTTTTACATCATCAACCACAAACGCGACCAAAAACAGACATCAGAACTTGTCTGGACCGCCAACCACGACATGCTGACGCAGCTGCCTAACCGCTATTTTTTGCAGCAAAAAACAGCCCAATGGAACAGCGATCACCTTCAATACAGCGCGCTTTTTATGGATCTTAATAATTTTAAGTTTATTAACGACAACTACGGTCACCCTTTCGGTGACAAGCTCCTTGCCGTGATAGCCGAACGTCTTAAAACAGTGGTACATGACCATGAGTACATCATCCGTCAAGGCGGTGACGAGTTTATTGCTCTGACGACAAGACCTTACAACACCATTGCACAATTTGCACAACATATTATCCATGTGTTGCATGAGGCCATCACCATAGACCAGATCACGCTCTACCCCAAGATCTCGATCGGTATTGCCCACTACCCCCAGGATGCGAACTCCCTGGATGACCTTCTAAGCAAGGCCGACATGGCACTCTACAAAGCCAAGGAGAACAAGCTTGGGTTTATTGAGTACTCTACCAGCTTGGAAGAGGCCTCGAAAAGACGCCTCGACATTGAGCTGCAGCTGCGTACCGCAATCGAAAACGATGAGTTTTATGTCGTACTTCAACCGCAGATGAGTGCTTCGTCACTGAAAATGGAAGGGGTCGAAGCGCTCTTACGATGGAAAAACCCGGCACTTGGGTTTATGCCGCCCGACCAATTTATCGCCATTGCGGAAGAGATCGGCGAGATAGCGCGTATAGGGCGCTACGTGTTGCGGACAGCCTGTGAAATGGTCTTGAAAGTACAAAAGGAGAGCGGTAAAATGTTTTCGCTCTCTGTCAACGCCTCGGCAGATGAGTTGCTCCATGCAGATTACATCGACCAGATCCTGATGATACTGCATGAGACGAACTTTCCGCATGAGATGCTCGTCGTCGAAGTGACCGAGAGTCTGCTGATCCATGATGTGCGTAAGGCAAAACAGGTCTTAAACGACCTGAGAAGTGAAGGTATCGGTGTCTCTTTGGATGACTTTGGAACCGGCTACTCCTCTTTGAGCATGCTCAAGGGTCTCCCGGTAACTGAGCTCAAGATCGATCAGAGTTTTATCAAGGACTCTCTTGTCAACAAACAGGATATGATCTTGACCAAATCGATCATCGCCCTTGCAAAGCTCTTTGACCTCAAGACAGTCGCCGAAGGCGTTGAAGAGGAGGGACATGTATTTGAACTCCAGAATGCCGGCTGTACCATACTGCAGGGATTCTACTTTTCCAAACCGCTGACAGAGACGGAACTGATAGAGTTTGTCAATAACTTGGATTAATATGTGCATGATAGAGAGTGTTTGAACATACGTTCTATGACAATGATCTGATATGTTGAAAATTTGTAAGTGGTGGGTCCTCCGAGACTCGAACTCGGGACCACTCCGTTATGAGCGGAGGGCTCTAACCAACTGAGCTAAAGACCCACATACTGTTGGAAGGCCGAGATTATAGACAAAGTTTCTTTAGACAAAACTTTTTTTACCGCGGCCCGTATACATTTCTTGAAATCTGAATGCCAATAGGTTTTGCAAGATGGCAAACAGGATCATAAAGTTGACAAAACTGCTGCCGCCGTAACTGAACATGGGCAGCGGTACGCCCACCACCGGGGCCAGCCCCATCGTCATCGCGATATTCACCGACATATAGATAAATATCATCAGCGATATACCGGTTGCGACCACCTTTATGTACATGTCCTCATTGATAATACTCAGACTCAGCAGATGCAGAATGATCGCGGCATAAAGAGCGATAATCAAAAAGGCACCGATAAAACCGAAACGCTCAACCACATAGGCAAAAATAAAGTCACTCGAAGCGATCGGCAGGAACTTCATCTGGGTCTGGGTCGCCTCGTCTTTGACCTTGCCGACTATCCCTCCCGAACCGATCGCGATGATGGATTGCTGGACATGGTATGAGGGTTTTTCAGCCAAGAAGTCAGAAATACGCTGTTTTTGATAATCGTGCAACTGCGTATAAAGCAGTGGTGCCGAGATGAGAACGCCTGCAACCAGCGTTGCCCAGATCTTCCAGTTCACACCGACTAAAAAGAGCGTTCCCGCGCCGATAAGGAGCAGAACGGTTGCCGTACCCAGGTCGGGCTCTTTCGCGATCAACAGAAACGGCAGCAGAATAAAAAAGCTGATCTTCAGAAAGTCCATCAGTTCATAACCGTCTTTTGGCGGCGGATTACGACTGATAATATAGGCCAGCATCAGGACAAAAGCCGGTTTCATCAACTCGGACGGCTGGATGGTAAAGTTGATAAAAGGTATATCTATCCACCGTTTTGCACCGAGTCTCGAATGGCCGAAAAACTCGACAGAGACCAACAGCGCGATGTTGAACCAGTAGAAAAACGGGATAAGCCAATTAAAGCGCCGCAGCGGCAGAAAGAAAAAGAGCACAAAGACTAAAATTCCGACCGCAACATAGACGGTATGTTTGTGCGCAAGCGCTGGATGGACCTCACTGATCAGCCAATGAGAGATAAATAACAGCGGTAACAATAATATAATGGAGGGATAATCAAAATGTGCTAAAATACGGCGATCAATCTTAAACACAATCAGTACCTTTTATTATTAAAAAATTTTTAGTAAGCGGATTGTAACATAACGGACAATAATGACACCCAAAGCGACTACATTTCTTGTCACTGAGACAACACGACTCGACACCTTTTTAAGTGAGCAACTCGACGTCACCCGTAATCAGGTCGTCCAGCTGATAAAGCAAGATGCCGTGTGTGTCAACGGTAAAAGCACCTCAAAACCCGGTCTCAAACTGCGACCTGACCAAGAGGTCTCCATCACTTTTCCTGAGGCCAAGGTCACACCGGCACAAGAGATCGACTTTGATGTTGAGATCCTTTATGAAGATGATGACCTGCTTGTTATCAACAAACCTTCCGGCCTCACCGTTCACCCTGCCCCAAGCGTCAAAGAGCCGACATTGGTCGACTGGCTCAAACACAAAGGCATCCGTCTCTCTACGATCAGCGGCGAAGAGCGTCACGGCATCGTTCACCGCCTGGACAAAGGGACCTCCGGCGTGATGGTCGTTGCCAAAAGCAATGAGGCCCACGAAGCGCTCTCTGCACAGCTGCAGGACAAGTCGATGGGCCGTTTTTATCTTGCCGTGATCAACCCGCCGCTCAAAGAGCTGATGGTGACGGTCGACAAGCCTATAGGCCGCAGCAGTCAGAACCGCCTGAAAATGGCCGAGGTCGAGGGTGCAAAAGAGGCAAAAACAGTGTTTAAACATCTTGCCCTCTCCAAAGATGAGAAAAACGAGCTTATTGCCTGTAAACTTTTTACCGGCCGTACCCACCAGATCCGTGTTCATCTTGAGACCTTCTCACGTCATATCCTAGGCGACCACCTATATGGGGTCAAGAACGACAAACAGGAGCAGATACTGCTGCACGCGTATGTCCTCTACTTTATCCATCCGACCACAAAAGAACATTGTCAGTTTACAGCACCGCTGAGCCGGGCAATGCAAGAGTACCTCGATAAAAACTTTGAACAGGAGATCATCAATGAACAGTTACCTCATACGAATTTTGAGCGCCACTTCGTTACTAGTGCTTCTTAGCGCTTGTACAGGGGGAACACCAAAACCTGTACCCGTTGACAAGTCGCTGCCTAAAGTCTCACTAAACGGTTACTTGAGTGATATGACTGATGCTGCCTTTGAATGGAAACCGATCACCGATGCGCGTGTAAAAGGGTTTATTGTCTACCGCAACAACCCTGCTTCCAAAACACCGGACACACTGCTTGAAGTCGATACGATCGACAATCCCCGTGTGACGCACTACCTCGATTCAAGACTGCAGCCTGAGACACTCTACCACTACCGTTTTGCGACTTATAACGCTAAAGGCCACACCTCGCTTGCCAGTGAACAACTCGATGTCCGAACGAAACCGCTTTTGCCTTCTGTCAGTTTCTTCAGTTCTGCGGAGTCAATGCCGCGTGCGGCAAAACTGGTCTGGCGTCCGCACACGGATAACAGCATTGTTGCCTACCGCTTGGAGCGCCGTGTCAACGGCAGCGACAGATGGCGCAGGGTAGCGACCATAAAAGGTCGTCTCAACGCCGAATACATCGACACCAAGCTTGAAGACAACACCCGTTACGAGTATCGCCTTAGAGCGATCACCTATAACGATATCCTCTCCAAACCGACGGAGAGTGTCTCTGTCATCACCAAAGCACCGCCGCCGCCGGTCAGATCCATTCAGGCTTCTCACGGCAAAGCCGGTGTGATCAAAGTGAACTGGCAAGATGACAACAGAGATCATATCGTCTATTATCAGCTCTACCGCGCCACCAGTGAAAATGGACGCTACCGACTGGTCGCAGACAGACTCAAAACGATGCACTACAATGACAAAGTGTCAAAACCGTCACAACACTATTTTTACAAAGTCATCGGCATCAATGCAGACAACCTTGGCGGTGATCTCAAAGCGGTCAAAGCGGCTTCGGGAACAACGATCGACGCGCCAAAAGGCCCTACAAACCTTGTTGCCATGGTCGAAAACTCTACGGTACAGCTGACATGGAAGGCGACAGACAGCCGCGCTGTCTCTTATATCGTGACCAAAGAGATCTCAAAAGGTTTTTTGTCCAGTGAGACCAAGGAGTTCAAAAATATCAAAAAGACCTTGATGATAGACAGCTCCCTGAAACACGGTGAATCGTATACCTTCAGTGTTGTCAGCGTTGATAAATACGGTATTCAGTCTGCACCGTCAAACAGTGTTAATGTCAAATTAGAGGACAAAAAATAGACCATGCCGCACATCCATATCAAATCATTTACCCCGATAACGCTTCCTGCGAAACAGGAGAATGTCGACTTTCACTTCATGGCCAGCAATATTGCCCATACAGATGAACACCTCATTGCCACTACACTTGACGACAAAGAGTTTTTTCTGCTCATCAAGGACACTCCGGGTAACACGCTCTTAAAAAGTGAAAAGATCTCCCGCCCTTCACCGACCTATATCGTCAAGCAGGCGCTCAACAAGTTTGCGGCGTTAAGCAACAGCGAGATCCTTGCCTCCAATGTTGACGACAGCTCCAAACATATGCACCTGGATGAAGATGAGTCGTTATGGAGTATCCATGATTTTGCCAAGGGTTTCCCTGATGCTGATGACGTTCGTGTCGAAGTCGGTTTCGGATCAGGTCGTCATCTTCTCCATCAGGCACAAGAAAATCCGGACATTCTCTTTATCGGCATTGAGATCCATAAACCCTCTGTCGAACAGGTCCTTAAACAGATCAATATTCTAGGTCTTAAAAACCTGATCTTGCTCGATTACGATGCGCGGCTCTTTTTAGAACTCGTTCCCTCGAACATCGTCAGCCGCATCTATGTCCACTTTCCTGTGCCTTGGGACAAGAAACCGCATCGCCGCGTCATCTCTACAGCCTTTATCAATGAATCGACACGCGTCCTCGCACCGCAGGGGCGTCTTGAACTGCGGACCGACAGCGAGAACTATTTCGCCTATTCATGGGAGACCTTCATCTCACTGAACAAAGCAAAATTAGAGATCAATAAAAACCAAGAGATCGCGATCAGTTCCAAATATGAAGACCGCTGGAAAAAGATGGAAAAGAACATCTACGATATCACTCTTATCAATGAAGAGATCAGCCCCGAGATCAATCTGACCGGCAGCTTCCTTTTCAAAGGCGGTTTGGATGAAGAGCGTCTCATGAAACTAAACGCAACAACCCAAAAAGTAGAGGGTGGTTTTATACATTTTGAACGTCTTTATAAAACGGATGACGGACGCATGATGTTCCGCCTCTCTATGGGAAGTTTTGAACGGCCTGAACATCTCTACATCATCATCGGTGAAAAAGAGAGCTACTACTTCCCAACCCAACCTGTCCCTTCGCAGATCAACTTTGCCATACACAGACATTTGGACGAGATTCTACATGGATAAGGTCATTGCCGCGGAAGAGCTTTCGCTCGCCTATAATGCCGAAGAGGTCATTATCTCGAAAGCAAACTTCTCTGTAAACTCGGGTGACTTTGTCTTTATTACCGGAGCCAGCGGAAGCGGCAAGTCGACCCTGCTCCGATCATTTTACGGCGCGCTTAAGCCTGAAAGCGGTTCCTTGATTGTCGGCGGTGTCGAAGTCAACAAGATCACAACGGCCAGACTCAATTTCCTGCGCCGTCATATCGGCATCGTCTTTCAGGACTATAAACTGGTCAAAGAGTGGACCATCGAGAAAAATGTTGCACTGCCCTTGATCATCAACGGTTATGCGAAAGATATCACTGATATTCAAGTCGATAAATTGCTCAACCATGTCAAACTCTCCCATAAAAACAGTAAATATCCCCAAGAGCTCAGCGGTGGTGAGCAGCAGCGTGTCGCTATGGCCCGCGCATTGGCACACAATCCTATCCTTATTTTGGCAGATGAGCCGACCGGTAACCTCGATGACTACTCATCACGACTCATATGGAACCTGCTCGAAGGCGCCAGTACGCAGTTGAAAGCGACAGTCGTGATCGTCACACACCATATCCCCGAAGATCTGGCGGTTGAGTACAAACATTTCAACATCGAGGGAGGTACTGTTTATGAGATCAGTTAAAAACCACCTCTCTCTTGTTATCGCACTTTTTACCATCGTCTTTACGATGCAGATCTATCTCATCGTCGATCGTACCGTTACGGCCTATGAGCAGGACCTGAATGAGAACTACAGTATTGTGGTCGTGACTGATAAAAAGATGGACACAAAAACACTAATGGCAGTAAGTTCCGACATTAAAAGCAGTGAAGAGATCTCGACGAAAGAGGTCCTTGAGCGCCTTCAGTCACAGATGAAACAGCGTCACATCGACCTGTTAAAGCTCTCCCTTCCGCACTTCTACTCTATTCATCTCAACCATTTCCCGGCCCCTGCAGAGATCGCTCAGATACGCAAAGCCCTCGAAAAGAACAGTGCCGTTACTCGTGTCGAGGATTTTGCACAAAGTCATGACGCTCTTTATAAACTGCTGCTGCTCTTTAAATCGGTCGTCGTTATTTTCGCCATTGCTATATTTGCCGTCACTTCGCTTCTGGTCATAAAAGAGATGCGTATCTGGCAATTCCAGCACAATGAGCGTATGAGCATCATGGCCATGTTCGGCGCACCGGTATGGATGCGTTCAGCCATTCTCTTCAGACTCTCTATCGTTGATGCGATCATCGCTTCAGTGTTGGCTATAGCGACCTTGAGCTACGCCGACTTTATGAAGATCGGCGCTGAGCAGCTGCACGCCATCGGCATCGACATCCTACTGTTCGATCCGGTCAATGACTCTTTATTGATCATCAGCGTTGCACTGAGCCTCTCTATTATCTTGGCGACACTGATTGTCATCGGGCATAGAGAAGAGGTCTAATGCGCCTACTTTTACTCTCTTTTCTTCTTCTCTTTACCACTTTGGCGGCAAAAGAAGATGTCAACAAACAGATCAAAAAGACCAGCAACCAGATAAAAAGCTTTGATAAGAAGTACTCCAATCTCCATAAAAAGATTGCCAGCACAGCTAAGGCGATCAAAAAGTCTGAACGGGATCTTATAGAACAAGAGAGAGACATTAAGCAACTGAGTCAAAAACTGGAACACTCCCAAGAGCAATATGAGGCCAACCGCAAAGAACTCCTTGAGCTTAAAAAGAGAGAGTCGCAGCTTCAAGAGAAACAGGACCTTATTGAAAAAGAGTTGATCGAATCCATTGCCCGGAACATCTCCATCAACACCCTTGTCAAAGACAGATATACGGTGACAACAGAGTCTATCATTTCAGAGGAGATCCTTGAGGAGCTCAATCTTCAGACGCAGCGCAAGATAGAGAAGCTGGAACAAGAGCATCATTCAAATATCAGGACCATAGGGCACTATAAAACACGGACGGAAACACTTCAGGCTGAGATCAATGCTATCGATGATCAAAAAAGCAGACTGATCAAAGTCACGCAGAACAATAAAAAGTCCATCAAAAAAATGCAAAAAGACAGAGCGCAGTATAAGCACTCCATCAATCAACTCCTGGCCCAGAAAAAAGCCCTAAGTAATACCCTGGCCAGACTTAATATTATTCGTTCTGAAGAGAGTAAAAAAGCACAACAGGCTAGAGCCGTCAGTACCAAAAAAGGGTCTACAGCCCATGTTACCAAGAAAGGATCGAGCTACCAGAGCGTCAAGTCCAAAAAGTATCGCGGCAGCAAGACTATTGCTCCTCTGACCGGCTACAGACTTGTTAAAAAGTTCGGTCCCTACACCGATCCTATCTACAAGATCAAGATCTATAATGAGTCGGTGACCCTTCAGCCGACAGAGCGTAACGCCAAAGTCAATACCGTCTTAAACGGTAAGGTCATTCTTGCTAAAAAGACACAGCTCCTTGACAATGTCGTTATCATCAAACATGCCAATGGACTGCATACCATCTACGCGCACCTAGACCAGATCGCGCCAACCGTTCAAAAAGGTAAAAAAGTAAAGCGGGGATCGATCATCGGACGCGTTGATGATGAACTTATCTTTGAAGTGACTCAGGACAACTATCATATCGACCCGATGACACTGATCAAATAGAGACGGTTGACGCGGCAATAGAAATTTCTACTACCGCGTCAACCAGGACTCTTTTATTTAACAATCACTGCTTGTGACACCCCTAAACCCGTATTGACTGCCAATTGCGTTTTTGGTAAAGGTATAAGAACACGCCCCCTTTAATAAAGGTCTCAACCGTCATCGCAATAAAGATCCAGATCAGACCAAACCCTGCATAGTACAGAAGCAGTGACGGCATCACGCGCAACAGCCACAGAGAAGAGACATTGACCCACAGCGTTGTCTTGGTCGCCCCGGCCCCGCGCAGCGCCCCGTTGATGACAAAGGTCATCGCCAACGGTATCTGCGAGATGCCTACCAGCTGAAGATAGAACGATGCGGCTTCTATTGTTGCACCGTCCTGTGTGAAAAAGCCTATAAAAAATGCGGGGAACAGCGCCAATATGACGCCAAGAAGTCCCATAAATGCAGCCGCGATCTTAATCGCATACAGTCCTGTCTCATAAGCAGCTTCATACCTCTTGGCACCAAGGTTCTGCCCTACTAAAGCTGTAGCCGCAATAGCAAAACCGAATCCCGGCATAAAAGCGAGCCCTTCAATACGCAGACCTACCTGATAGCCGGCGATCGCAGCCGTGCCATAGGCCGTGATGACCCAGACAAAGAGCAGAAAAGAGGTGACGCTCATCAGCCGTTCAACCGAAGCATGTTTACCGACATGCAGAGCACGGATAAGATCTATCTTGCTGAAATGATACAGAAGATGGAGCTTGGCATCTTTTCGCGCCAGTAAAAGAAAATAGATAACGATGTTAAATCCATAGGCGATGATAGTCGCATACGCTGCACCGGCAATACCCATCGCATCAAAACCGCCGTGGCCAAAGATCAACAGGTAGTTAAACAGCAGATTGATCACCGCTGAGAAGAGCTTGATATAGAGAGACGACTTCGTATCCCCCGCTGCAGAGAGGGCGTTGTACATCAAAGCGTCAATGAAGATAAGAGGCAGACCAAGCATCAGCACTTCAAAGTAGGCCTTTCCATACGTCGCCAGGTCGCTCTCGGCACCCATCCATAGGTAAAAGTTCTCTGCATTGAGATAACCGAAAACGGCAATAGGCAGCGAGATCAAAAGTGCAAAAAGCCCCAAAGAGTAGAGAAGCGCTGACGCGCGGTGACGGCGCCGTTCGCCGATCAGCCGGGCGATGATCGCATTACCGCCGACAATATAGAGTGTCATCACGACATTGATGACCATCATAAACTGCATACTCATACCGACCGCCGCCAACGCCGCGACATTGAGCATGCCCACCATGATCATGTCGATCAACAGTTGCAAGATGTCTAAAAGATGTTTGAATGCAGCAGGCAGAGCGAGTCGTAGAACATCACCAAGATGTGTTGATCTACTCAAAGTATTTAGCGACCTCTTTCATCCCCTCGATCAGCAGTTCCTCGCTTTCATAGACCAACTCTATCCGGTTGTTCGGGACTTCACCCAGTGGGTCGATATCAAAGATGAGGACATATGAGGCGATCGGGACCTCCTGTTTTTTTTCCATCTTGGCCCACTCCAGAGAGACCTGCGCCAGTTCGCCGTGCACATCGACGGTCGCTGCAGGATAGAGGCGCGTCAACTGTGTCAAGTCGATCGTTTTGCCCTGGGCTTCATAGATCATATTTTTCATCGTTTATAACTCCAATTCTGGCGACATTTTACCATTATTATCGGCCATATCCGTAATCGTAAAGCGTTTTCGAATCCAAATGAAATAGAGTGCGCCGACAATAAACGCGCTCCCCAAAAGCATCGTGATCACAGCAAGTGTGACCCCGGCTTCTGCCAGATACCCGATGGCGATGGAGACCAAGGCGACCGTCAATAAAAAGGCCATATCGTTGTACGCAACGATCCGCCCATAGTAGGCTTTGGCAGTATGGTGCTGCAGGAGTGTATAGGTATAGGACCAGAGTGTCGTCGTCGTGAAACCGACAAAGACAGAGACCAGCAGTGAAAGATAGAAGTTCTCAATCACAAACGCCCAGACCATAATACTCAGCGCCTGATACAGAAAAATGTACGGCAGGGTTTTTGTATTGACCCACTTGCTGATAACGATGGGACCGAAGACCAGACCTACGGCTCTCAGTGAATGCATCAGTCCAAGTCCGAGAGCGACCGCTACCACCTGGGTGTAATACTGTTTGACGATCAAAGCGACCAAAGCATCAAAGGCGGTAAAACCGACAAAAGCATGCAGCAGGATAAGATGTTTGATGTGCGGCGCCTCTTTAAAGTAGACAAAGCTCTCTTTAAACATCGCCACGAGACCGGTACCCGTTTTCTCTTCCTGCAGCGGAAAATGTAATGTTCTCAGCAGCATGAGCGCAATACTAAAGAGCATCGCATCAAGTAAAAAGGCTGTTTTGACCCCCACAAGGTAGACGACAAAACCGCTGACGGCCATGCCGAAGGTGTACGAAAACGACCAGATGACCGAGTGGATCTCGTTGGCCAGCTTTAATTTTGCACCCTCGAGTATTCGCGGCAATAGCGACATCTCAAGCGTAAAATAAAAACTCGACGCCCCCATACGGACAAAGACAAGAATAAACAGCAGCCATAAAAGTGCGCTGTCGTCAATGAGCATTAACGGCAAGGTCGCAACGATCTCCAGGACCATCAGTGCCATCATAAGCTGTTTCGGGGCGAACTTGTCAATAAGCACTCCGCTGAACGGTGCCTGTAAGACCCCCGGCAAAAAATGCAAGGCCGCTGTCATCGCAATAATAAACGGCGATACTTCCAAATGGATAAGCAGGGTATAGATAGCAACATTGGAAAACCAGGCACCAAAGTAGGCAATGAGCTGGATCAGAGAGAGACGTCGCAGAAGCGGCTCGGTTCGTAAAAGTGTCATATATTGTTTCATAGATGGAAGCTTAGCCAAGATAGATTAAGGCGGCTCTAAAAACTGCTCCAAGTTAAATTGTTTATTACCTTGTTTCAGGTAATATTTCGCAATTTATGTACCCTATTCTATGAAGGTTTTTTGATGAAAAAAGAAGTTAAAAAAGTTGTACTCGCCTATTCCGGCGGGCTGGACACCAGTGTTATTTTGAAATGGCTGCAAGATGAGTATAAATGTGAAGTGGTTACATTTACAGCTGACCTTGGTCAAGGCGAAGAGCTTGAACCGGCTCGCGTAAAAGCACTTGAATTCGGTATCAAACCTGAGAACATCTTCATCGACGACCTTCGTGAAGAGTTTGTAAAAGATTATGTCTTCCCGATGTTCCGCGCCAACGCGATCTACGAAGGCGAATATCTTCTCGGTACTTCGATCGCCCGTCCGTTGATCGCCAAACGTCAAGCAGAGATCGCCAAGATCACCGGTGCCGACGGCGTAAGCCACGGTGCGACAGGTAAAGGTAACGACCAGGTCCGTTTCGAGATGGGTTATTTAGGGCAAGACTCGACATTGACAATTATCGCACCATGGAGAGAGTGGGACCTGAACTCACGTGAAAAGCTGCTCGCTTATGCTGCAAAACATGGTATCAAGATCGATAAGAAACATTTGGACGAAGACGGGAATCCGGCGGTCAGTCCCTATTCAATGGATGCCAACTTGCTACATATCTCATATGAGGGACTGCACCTTGAAGATCCAAATGCTGAACCCGAAGATGATATGTGGTTATGGACGAACTCTCCTGAGAATGCCCCGGATGAGGCAGAATATATTGAGATCGGATATGCTCACGGCGACCCTGTCACACTTAACGGAGAGGCATTAAGCCCGGCGACTCTGCTTAAAACACTTAACGAGTATGGAAACAAGCACGGTATCGGACGTATTGATATCGTTGAAAACCGTTTCGTCGGTATGAAAGCTCGTGGATGTTATGAGACACCGGGTGGAACGATCATGTTGAAAGCGCACCGTGCCATCGAATCTATCACACTTGACCGTGAAGCGGCTCACCTGAAAGATGAGATGATGCCACGTTATGCAAAACTGATCTACAACGGTTTCTGGTTCTCACCGGAGCGTGAGATGCTGCAAGCAGCTATTGATAAATCTCAAGAGTTTGTTAACGGTGTTGTCCGCCTTAAACTTTATAAAGGGAATGTTATCGTCGTTGGACGTGCATCAGCTGATTCACTGTTCAATGTAGAGTACTCAACTTTTGAAGAAGATGAAGTCTACAACCAAAAAGATGCAGAAGGCTTTATCAAACTAAATGCCTTGCGTTTCATTATTGCCGGAAAAGCCCGCAATAAATAGTCCTTATAGGTCCAGCCTCGTCTGGATCTACACACTCTAGCTCTCATCACCTTTTCCGCTCACTTTTACAACTATTTTAATTCCGGATTTACGGAAAAAAAGATACTATTTACACCTAATACAACTAAAGGTTTTTCATGAGCAGCATTAAAATCGATCCTGAATCACAAGAGTTCAAAGAGACCCTTGAAAAAACTATCCGTTTTACCGACAAAGTAGTCGCACAGTTCGGTTGGGCCTATAACCCCGATGCTGAGATCAATCAGGGTATTCAACTTGGTCTGACACGCAATAAACTGATGCACGGAAAACGATACTGCCCCTGTTTCTTTGTCACAGGTGAACCGGACGATCGCATCTGCCCGTGTCCCCCTGCTATCGAAAAAGAGATCCCGGAAGATGGTGTCTGCCACTGTCAGATCTTCTGTACCCCGGAATATGCTGCTGCCCAGGCACAGGATGAGCTCATTGAAGAGGTCGTACATGAACATTCCCGCGGTTTAAGTGCACAAGAGTGTGCCGTGCTTGTCAATAAAGAGGAGTTGGACGGTGACGAGGTCATTGCCCTTCTTGAAGCACGTGAGCTGGGAATGGTCGACTTTAAACTAGTCGATGTCCGCGAGCCGATGGAGTGGAAGATGGGGCATATTAAAGGTGCAGATATACTCATACCGACCAGCAACTTCTTCCAGGCTCTTGACGAAGCGAGACTTTCGCAGGACGAAAACATCATCGTATACTGTCATGTGGGCAGCCGAAGTGCACACTGTGCACGTATATTGAGCGACATGGGTTACAAGAAGATCGGTAACCTAACCTATGGTATCGTTGCTTTCCCGGGTGAAAAAGAGCGATAGTTCTCTCTTTGTTTACCGTATGTGTACGCTTTTTCACAACTGAAACGGCGTCCATATTAAGTAAACATCTACTCTTATCTATAACCATGCTGATTGCACCTCTTTATCTATCATAATTCCTCTTTGTTTACGATAGCTTACTTCGCCTCCTCTCATCTGTTATCTGCTTTTTTACCTTCGCACGCTACAATTGTGAAATTAAAATCTAGGAATATTTATGAAAGTACTATTGATAAAAGATGTTAAAGGCTTGGGTAAAGCGGGTGAAGTCAAAGAGGTCAAAGACGGGTATGGTCAAAACTTTTTAATCGGGAAAGGTCTGGCTAAAGCCGCAACCAATGAAGTTCTAAAAAAGCATGCTTCCGGTGAACGTAAAAAAGCGGAGAATGAGGCAAAGGAGATAGAAGAGCTTAAGATTTTGGCCGGAAAACTTGACAAGATGAAAGTCACTATCACGAAAAAGCTGGGTAACACCGGTCATCTTTTCGGTGCCGTAACAAAAGACGAAATTGCTCAGGCCCTTCAGGAACAACATAAAATTGTAATTGACAAAAAGCACATTAACCATAAAGAAGCTATCAAAATTACGGGCACACATGACCTCGACTTTAAACTTGGCCACGGTATGCACGCTACAATCCACTTAGAGGTCGTCGGTGAATAATTCAACAGAGCATAAGGCCGGTTTCGCAGCTCTTATCGGTCGTCCAAACGCAGGTAAGAGTACGATGCTCAACTGGATACTGGGTGAAAAGATCGCGATGACGTCACAAAAAGCGAATGCGACTCGCAGACGTCTGAATGCTATTGTGATGCATAATAACGATCAGATCATATTTGTTGACACCCCTGGCCTGCATGAAAAAGAGAAGATACTAAACCAGTTTATGCTCGAAGAGGCCCTTAAAGCGATAGGTGATTGCGATATCGTCGTATATTTAGCGCCCGCGAGTGATTCCGTAAAACATTACAAACACTTTTTAGAAGTGGATGGGAAAAATCGTAAACACATTATCGCACTATCAAAGATTGATCAAGTCTCCCAAAGCGAGTTATTGGCACGCATAGGTGAATATAATCAGTTCGCTTCAGAGTTCGAAGCACTGATACCGATGTCGGTTACAAAGAACGTCGGTAAAAAAGACCTGCTTGACGTCATCGTCAAACATCTCGACGTCTCTCCTTACCTTTATGACCCCGATGATTTGACGACAGAAATGCTGAGAGATATCTACAAAGAGTTTATTCGAGAAGCGATATTTGAAAATATCAGCGACGAGATCCCTTATGAATCTGATGTTGTCATCGATAAAATCGAAGAGAAACAGAACATCGAACATATCCGCGCTACGATCATTATCGAAAAAGAGAGCCAAAAAGGGATCATCATCGGTAAAAATGGGGCTGCTATTAAACGTATCGGCCAGGATGCCCGGGCAAAAATAGAAAAATTGACGAATAAACCCGTATACCTTGACCTCTTTGTATCTGTTAAAAAAGGGTGGACTAACGACAAAAAGTTCCTTCAAGAGTTAGGCTACACCAACTAAACAACTTCTGTGGGTATTTACTCACGTTGGTTGCATTTATGCTATTAAAAAACCGGACGCTTTTTTCCAAGATACATAACTATAATTAATCAAAAAATTTTAAATATATTGCATAAACACAATATCACTCCGTAAATAGCTCCTGTTTAGGCGCTTTGCGAAAAAATGAACAAATTACACCTTTTTCATCTTTTTACTTCACACATAAGAATATATTTAAGTTTAATATGGCTAAAATGAATTGAGAGACAGTTAATCGATAAGAGACCGTTATCAGTTAATTGTATTTAATTGATCTGTTTATAGTTTATATAAACGTATAGAGCAAAACTCATTTGAGTTTGAACAAAAATATTTTTTTTAGGATCTACTGCGATGAATAAAACGCAACAACCGACATTTACCAGTGTCCTTTCCATAAATCCTTACAAAGAGACATTTTATTTAGGTTCATCCGGCAGATTAGAGCAAGTAAAATCTATCAACTTCTCTAAGACACAGTACACAATGTCGTATCTAAATACCAATGATTTCCTCACAGCATTGATAGGTGTCAGCAAAAACATCCCGGATGATGATCTTGCTTTTGCCATTGAGAACAAAGTATACGAAGAACTTGCTCTGGACATGGCTGTTGAGTATAATGTTCAGTTTATCGAATCCGGTCATCAACTTGATGATAAAGAGCGTTACTTTCATGTTTTCATCGTTGATCCGCTGACGGTAGATGAAACCTTCGAGAACACTGTAAATCAGATCAAATACATTGATCAGATCGTCCCTGTTCCACTTTTAATGAAGGGGCTTTACCAACGTGAAATCGTCACAGAGGTAGGTGTACACTGTTTCATCTATTTTCAGGATAACGATGCTTTTTTCACGATCTATAATGATCAGGAATTTGTTTATACAAAATCATTGAAATACTCTATTAAAATGATGCATGAACGATTTTGTGAACTTTATGGTGAGCAGGTAGCGTTCCCCCTCTTTATGGAGCTGTTATCAAGTGACGGACTTAGTTCTGACAACAAAGAGTATCAACGTGATCTCATCAAACTCTTTGGTGAACTCTTTTTACATATCAATGACGTACTGACCTATTCAAAGCGTGCATTTGAACTGGAATCGATCGATCAGATCTATATCGGCTCACAAATCGGTGCTATTGCCGGTTTAGATGAGTATTCACAGACCTACCTTGGTCTGATCTCTAAGCCATTTGACTTTGACTACGGTTTTGATACGAACAATCTGTATGTAGATCAAGTTCATCAGATGATGCATCTTTATACGATGACAGAGAGTGAAGAGCGTTATGAATGTAACTTTTCACTCTATCCGAGGCCGCCAAAATTCCTGCAACGAAGCAGTGGGAAATTAATAGCTGTCGTTGGGATTGCACTTGTTTTCGCTTTCTCGTACCCTGTTGCTTTCTGGAGTCTGACCTTTGCAGAAGAGCTCAACAAGTCACTGCTTGACACCGAGTACAATGAACTCCACAGTATTAAGACAACCCGTGAAGCGACCATCAACCTTAAAACAGTCGAAAAAAATGCCGTCACCAAGCTGGTTGATGCCGAACAGACTGAACTTGACAGACAGATGAACACCTTGTCTAAAATACATGATGTTAAAGTCAACTATCCGATGAAGGCAAAACTGACGACAGAGTTTGCAGCTGATCTGAACAAATACAACGTCAAATTGCAAAAACTAGCCTATAATGAGACAGATGATTTCAAAGGCTTCACTTTTTATATGGTCTCTGAAAAAGATAAAGAGATCACCCTTTTGCTTGAGTATTTGACCAAAAAGAAAACATCTCGTTTTCACTTTGTGTTGGAAGAGATCAAGTTTGATGAAGAGAAACAACGTTATCTAAGTGAGATGAAGGCGGTTCTAAAATGAGTGCAATAGTTGAAAAATATCTTTATGATATAGACCAAAGTTTTGCTGAGAAAAGTGATAAAGACGTCAAACTCATCTATATGATGGTCTTTGTCGTCCTGGTAATGTTCTCTTACCTGGTATTTTGGGAATCTTCTGAAAAGGGGTACCAGGACATTAAGGCAGCTTCAAAAGTTGTACAAGAGAAGATAGCTGCCGATAAGCAATATTTGATGATGCATCCAGAAAATGAGATCGTGCAGCTTGATCAAGACATTAAGCGTCTTAATGATAACTTGGTAGTGTTAAAAGATGAAAATGTCTATATCAAAGCTGAGATAGAAAAAATACCTGAGCTTTTCTATGACGAAGAGATCTGGGGTGCCTTTATTGACTCGATAGCCGAGAATGCCAAACGTCATAAGGTCAAGCTAAACTTTTTTGCCAATAGACTTGCCGGCGATAAGACAAAGTTTGGCCACGTTCTCAATATTTCTATTGAATCTGAAGGAAAGTATAAAGATATAGTCAACTTTATCAATGCCATTGAAAAGAGTGAACTTGTTGTTGATATACATGATCTCCAGATGAATGCAACCAATAACATTGCCTTAGATCTAAATCTATCAGTATGGGGGATTACATATTAATGAAAAAATTACTTTTATTAACAATATCGACGCTGTTTCCTCTGGCACTTATCGCGAATACAGAGCTCTCATCACACGAGGTCATAAGTGAGCAGATCGCAGAGATCAAACCTCCACGCCTGGGTGTCAGCAGCGTGGCGGTAGCAAAGGTCAACAGTCCGTTTATCTACCTTAAAACTATTAAGACAAAAAGCGGGAAAAAAGTAACCGTCCTTGAAAAAAAGAGGCATGTCAAACTACCCCCTTTGAAACTTGAATCTGCCATAAACAAAAACATTAAAGTCAATGGCAAATGGTATAAAGAGGGTGACCGTATTAGAGAGTACACTATTATGAAGGTCTCTTCAGATGAAGTCTATTTGAAGAGTAAGAATCGTGACCTCAAGCTTTACCTAAACCACAAAAATGACAAGATCCAATTCAAAGTAAATTAAAGACTCAGGTTAAAAGGAAAATGAAAATGAAAAACTTAAATAAAAAACTCATCTCGTTGGCGGCTTCTATTGTTATGGCTACTTCAATGCAAGCAGACTGTACCTATGAACTATTTAGTATTTCATCTGCCAAAGGGACAACTATCGGTGAATACGTTGACCAATTGACATCTGCTTGTGAATACAGTCTTGTAGTTGCAGACAGGGAAACTGAAAAGTTGATGGATAAAAAGTTAAATAAGACACACATTAAGAACTTGACAATTGATGAAGTGTTTGAGATCCTCTTGACAGAGAACAACTTGAACTTCACGATAGAAAATGACATCCTCAGGATCTCATATCTGAAAACGATTACCTACAACATCGACTACATCCTATCTTCACGTAAAAGTAAAGGATCAACCGATGTTATGTTGAGTTCAAGTTCTGCACAAATCGGTCAAGGCGGTTCAGGTTCTCAAGGTAGTTCTGGCGGTGGACAAAGCAGCGGTGGTAGCCTAATGGACAGTTCATCAAGCTCAAGTAGCAGTTCTGGTGCCAATAAATCAGGTATCTCAATTGAATCTTCAGATGAAGTCAAGTTCTGGGAAGAGCTAGATCTGGAACTGCAGCGTGTTCTAAACCGTCCGGAAGATGCCTACCAGGCAGAAGCACCGATCATTAACAAAAATGCGGGACTGGTCACGGTCTCCGCTACCGGTCGCCAGCAAGCAAGAATCAATGCCTACTTAAAGTTGCTGCAAGAGAAAGTTCAGCGCCAAGTGCTTATCGATGTCAGTATGATGGCCGTTCTCTTTGATGATTCATCGTCAACCGGTATCGACTGGACACAGCTCTATGCGCTTCAAAACTTTAATATTGCTATTGACACTGTCTCTAAAAATGGATGGAGCGGAACATATAATCCAACCAGTAATATTGAAGATATAACGAGTATGGCCGGGAAAACTGCTTCAATAGTACAGATAAGTGGCGGCGGTTCACTTAATGAAGTCATTAAGTTTTTAAAACAGCAAGGAGAAGTCCGTGCTCTTTCAAATCCTAAAGTAATGACGCTCAACAACCAACCGGCCCTAATCACAGTCGGTACCGAATATTTCTATATGATCCAGCAATCCCAGAATCAGCAAGGTGCCGGTGGCGGTGTTGTTGCGACAACACAGAACAACATTGTCAATTCCGTCTTTGCCGGTGTTCTTTTGGATATCACTCCAGAGATCGGTGAAAATGACACCATAACACTGAAAGTCAATCCATCATTAAGCCAAACAAGAGTGGCCGTTTCCAGTGCTACTGACGTTCAGGAGAACCGTACAATGCCGCCGGATCTTGACAGACGTCAACTCTCTGCTGTCGTTACGGTTAAAGATGGTAACCGTATCATCTTGGGTGGTCTGATCGGTTCTCGTGAGAACTTCCAGACCAACAAAGTGCCACTTTTAGGTGACATCCCGGGACTTGGATACTTCTTTAAGTACGAAGAAAAAATTCGTAACGTTGAAGAGCTTGTTATCGTGATTGAACCGCATATCATCCAGGCAGAAGGTAATACACTGACGTTGGAAGATGTTGGATTCACATCTGTTACAAAAGAAGAAGCTGGATTAAAAGCTACATTCAGCGATGACGACAATATCTCTACAGTTGCACCAGCAGCCGCTGAAAGTAAAGAGGCAGATGAGCAGCTCTAAGGCCTTTCGTAATTCAAAAGAGGTTTTTCAGGACATTGTCGACTCTAAAGACTATGTTCAGTTGGACCGAAGTATGGCAATATACCAGTCTCTTAAAGAAGCTATACAGAAGCCTCTTAAGATGATTCTTGTTTTCGGAAAGCCGGGAACCGGAAAAAGTATGATGCTCAATAAGCTCTATAAAGAACTATCCCCTAAACAGAAAATCGTCTATATACAAACTCCGATTATTGACGAGGTCGAATTTTTCAAGGTTTTAGCCTATGAACTCTTCCGTTTCAACTCACCCGGCCCTCTCAACTTTACACAATTTATTGAGATAACAAACCATTTTGAGATGGAGATGACACCGATCGTTATTCTTGACGAGGCACAACTCTATTCCGAATCTTTGATGGAAAAGGTCCGTTTAATATCTGATTCCAGAAAAGTCAAATTTATTTTTGCACTACACAAAACCGAAAAAGAAGATCTTATTGCCAAAGAACACTTCAAAACACGTATATGGGAGAGTCAAGAGTTGCAAAATGCCACTGCCTCTGAATTGACACTCTATATTCAAAAGAAGCTCTTACGTGCCAATTTTTTTGATCTTGCAAACATGTTTAACGATAGAAGCGTCAAGAAGATCCATCGATTTACAGACGGAAACTACCGTGATACCAATAAACTTCTGTACACTCTTTTCGAAATATGCAGCTGGTATGAAGAGAATAGACCAAAAGAGGTGAACTTCACCTATATTCCTACAAAATTCATTGAAATGGCTGCTATACATACAGGATTCATAGATGCTTGACGTTCTGGAATTAGAAAACAAATGGTCTAAATACCATTTTAAAAAACAGCTCCCACTCTACATTACCTCCTTAATAGTTGTTGTATTATCAGGAAGTGCTTCCTACCTTTACCTAAAGCGGCCGGACCTTTTGAATACACTTTTCGTTCATAAGAGCACAACCACTGCACCCGTTCCGGTTAAAGAAGTTCAAGTGATGCCTGTCGTAATTTCTCAAGTCAACAAAGCATCTGCTAGCGATACACAGAACATGCTTACACCTTCGTTCACTTTTCTTTATAACCTTGAAGATCAGGTCATTAACCACAACAATGCCAAAATGCTTGCCATGGCCTCTTTAAACGAGAAGGACGGTGATCTTGACAGTAAAGAGAAACCGATAAGTAAACCCAAAAAAAAGTATAAGAAGAAACCTAAAAAAACTACGGCAAAAGCTAAAGTAACCCCTAATAAACCTGTTAAAAAAAGCGCTCCGTCTAAAACAGTACCTGTAAAGAAAAAAATTGTTGCCAAACCTGTTTTGGTCCAAGAAGTACCTGATAACAACCAAGATCAAGACGATATTTTAGTTAAAGTCGAACATGATCAGATCTCTGTTGATGAACTCAATAGTGTTATTAAACGCTTCAATAAACAGAAAAAACCTGCGTTAAGTCTCTTTATCGCAAAAAAATACTATGAGCTTGGAAAGTACCAAGAAGCTTATAATTATGCCTTGATAACCAACAATCTCAACCCCAATATTGAAGAGAGTATCCTGATTTTTTCTCGGTCTCTAGTAAAATTGGGACAAAAAGAGAGTGCAGTAAGTACGCTCCAAGCCTATATCAGAAAGTCCGGTTCGTTAAAAGCTAAATTACTACTCTCTGAAATCGAAAAAGGAAACTTTACATGAAAAAAATAGCATTTTTACTTTTCATTTCGGCTGTGATCTTAAATGCCGACGCGAAAACCGATACCTATAAACTCTACCAGGACGGCAAGTATGAAGAGGCCTGTCAATCAGGAGAAAAAATACTTGAACAATATAAAAATGATGAAGAGTTTATCTCACTGTACGCATTTTCGTGTCTGAATGCCGATTATTTGGATAATTTGTCTATGCCCATCTCTTCTTTAAAAAAATCAGCGGAAGCACGTGCCAATGCCGCTTACTTTTCTGTTATCCTGATGCAAAAGAAGCTTTTGATCCATGCACTCACGGATCAATATGATTTAAAACCCATCAAACTCCCGACAACAGACTATGTCCTCTCTACCGTCTTTGATCTCTATACCAAAGACAGTACCCAAAAAGATCAACGTCGATACAACTACGTTGATCCTAATGATGCTAACAAAAGTTACCGCCTCTTTGTTACTAAAAGCGGACCCTCACCTAAAATGATTATAGAAGAATATTATGATAAGATTATGACAAAACGTCACATCTACTGGTAGGATAAATAATGGATAGAATTACACACGATCTATTAGCGCAGGGCCATATCTCTAACGAGCAGATAGAGCGTCTGCATCGTGTTGGCGTTAAAGATGACACTCTGCTCGAGACACTAACCAAAGTCGGTGCTGTATCTATCAATTTCATCAAACGTTTTGTTGTTGAACAGATCCGTTCCGGACATTATGAAGTCTCGATTATCAGACAGTACCACTTTCTGAATGAGCAAGCAGTGCTTCAACACCTTGCGGAAGTTATGGAGATACAATTTCTGGATCTTGATTCTATTGACATGGATTATAGATTGACAGACAGAATTCCACTTTCGCAATTAAAACGTTTTAATGCTATTCCGATCAAAGAGAACGATCTCTCTGTTACTGTTGCTTTTATGGACCCGCTAAACATTGAGGCACAAGAAGCGCTTCAACGTCTATTTCCCCGCAAGCCTCTCGATGTTGCGACAGCCACTGAGAAACAGATACAGGCCTATCTCTTTAAAGTTGAGCTAAAAGACAGCGTTAAAGAGTTGGTCGTAAACATCCGTAATGAATTAAACTCTATCGGAACGGAACAAGGTAAAGATCAAGCCCAGGCATCATCGATCTTGCAACTTATCGAAGTCATCTTGAAAGCTTGTATCAAAAACCGTGCGAGTGATATTCATATCGAGCCAACAGAGAACAACTGTACCGTACGTGCGCGTGTCGATGGTAAACTATCAGAAGTTTTTATTTTTGATAAAGATATTTATCCTCCACTGGCGTCACGCCTGAAGATCTTGGCGAACCTGGATATTGCAGAACGACGAAAGCCCCAAGATGGCCGATTCTCAACCGATGTAGGAGGCCGGGAGTATGATTTCCGTTTTTCAACCCTTCCGATCATGTATGGTGAATCTATCGTTATGCGTGTTCTCGATAAAGAAAAAGCACTTATTCGTCTCGAAGATGCCGGTATGGATGAAGCAGGTTATAAAAAACTGCACACTGCTCTAAAAGTACCCTATGGGATCATCCTTGTTACCGGGCCTACAGGTAGTGGTAAGACAACAACTCTCTATGGTGCACTTAATGAGCTGCGTAGTGTCGAAGAGAAGGTGATAACGGTTGAAGACCCGGTAGAGTATAGGATGAACCTGATTCAGCAGGTTCAGGTCCGCGCCAGTGTCGGTCTAAGTTTTGCCGATGCACTGCGTTCGATTTTGCGACAGGATCCCGACAAGATCATGATCGGGGAGATCCGTGACCAGGAGACACTCGAAATAGCGATTAAAGCCGCACTGACCGGTCACCTGGTTATCTCCACACTGCACACCAATGATGCCATCAGTTCGATCCCCCGTATGGTCGACATGGGTATCGAGCCCTATCTGATCAGTGGTTCTCTGATCGCTATTCAGGCACAGCGCCTAATTCGAAAGATCTGTCCAAACTGTAAAATCGAAGATCATCTGCCCTCATCAGTGATCGAGCCCTATCGACAATATATCCCTGCCGATACTGTTTTCTACAAAGGCGAGGGGTGTCGTGAATGCAATGGGGTTGGATACATGGGACGTGAAATGATCTCAGAAGTTCTTCCTATTTCTGAGGAACTTTCGAGTATGATTGCGCGTAACGCTTCAAAAGATGATATGATAGAGCAAGCTTTATCAGAAGGTTTTGAACCGATGTTTGCCAACGGTATGAAAAAAGTCGTTAGCGGCGTCTCAACTATAGAAGAAATTTTAAGGGTGGTAAAATCATGAAACATTTTACAGTGACCGTACTGGCGAGAGGAAAGAAAGTAGAGCACAGGTTATATGCCGAGAGTAAAAAAGCTGCGCATTATTTAGCAAAAGTAAAATTTGAAGGTATTTTGGTAAAACTGGAGGAGACCTCCCCTCCGCTAGAAGAACAATTCGCGCAGATCAAAGCGAATATTTTTAAAAATGCTAAAAAGAAAAAGCTTAAACCTGATGCACAGATTGGTGCCATCCGTCAGTTAGCGGTTATGACCAATGCCGGGATCTCTGTTCATGATTCACTTTCTGAACTTGCCGACGCGACAGATGACAAAACGTTAAAAGAGATCTTGTCCAAGTGCGGGGAAGATATTAATGCAGGGTCAAGCCTCTACGGTGCTATGGATAATTTCCGTTCTCAACTCGGCGGTCTGACCTTAGCCATGGTTGATCTCGGAGAGAAAACCGGTAACATGGCTGAAGCACTGCACAACCTTGCCAACATGCTTGAAGAGATTCGCGCCAATATGGTGAAGTTTAAAAAAGCTATGGCCTATCCTCGTAACGTTATGATCGCAATGGCTATCGCTTTCAGTATCTTGCTTACCTTCGTTGTACCTAAGTTTAAAATGATCTTTTCGAAATTCGGTGCGGAGCTTCCACTGCCGACACAAATATTGATGTTTCTTTCCAATACCCTGCTTAACTACGGTCTCTATGTATTGGCCGGTATTGCGGTTGTTTATCTTGTTATTAAATATATGATCGATAATAGTATGGAATTCAGGTATAAGTTCCACCAACTGCTCTTGCGAATATACCTTATAAAGGGAATTGTTCTCTATGCAAGTCTTAGCCGTTTTACACTGGTCTTTTCAGAACTGGTCCGTTCCGGTATCCCTATCGCGGAAGCGCTGGACACGGCTATCAATATGATCGACAACCTTCCTTTAAAGAACAAGTTGGCGACGGTACGCCAGGCGGTTGAAAAAGGAAGTACCTTGTATGAGGGTTTCCAGGAGACGGATCTGTTTGAAAACATGATCGTTCAGATGATCAAAGCCGGGGAAACATCCGGTGCACTTGATGCGATGCTACAAAAGGTGACCGAATATTATAAGATGAAATTCGATGCTATTATTGACGGTCTGCAAGAGGCGATTGAACCGATTATGCTCTTCTTTATCGGGGCAATGGTCCTGCTCCTTGCGCTTGGTATCTTCTTACCGATGTGGAGTCTAGGAGAAGCTGCTCTCAACAAGTAAGAGAACATTGTTCTCTTATAGTAATTAAGCTTCTACGAATCTTGTTCAGCTTTTAAAGCTTCCTCTTTCTCTTTTCGTTTCTCTTCTCGTGCAAGCATCTTTTTATACGCTTCATCTTCTTGCATCATACCTGCCTCATATAGAAACTGCGATGCCACAAAATCACTCTTTTTGATCTTGTCATATTTCGCAAAACTCAAGTACAAGATATCTTTTGCACGGGTAACAGAGACATAAAAAAGCCTCCGCTCTTCATCTAAACTACCGCCTCGTGTCATCAGTTTACGGTTGGGAAAACGTCCATCCATCAAGTCGATCACATAGACCTCTTTATACTCGAGACCTTTGGATGCATGGATACTCAGCAGATGTACACCTTCGCCTTGTGTCAGATCCTGAGAGCCCAATATCATCGCATTCAAGAACCGTTCGTGTTCACTGTACGGTCGTGTCAGTTCAACCAGTATCTGCGATTTGTTGTGGATACGTTCCGTCGACTCTTTTTTATGTTTTTCATCGACCGTACCGTCTGCCTGCACCGCACGTTTTGTACTCAGGACGTCAACGATGCCGTGATAAAAGTCAGACGTTCGGATCTTACTGACAATTGTTTTTGGCTGCTTCAGTCCATGAATAGAACGCAGCAGTTGCGTAAAGTTATAGAGAAATTTCGCCCCGTCTTTGGTCAGTTTCGGATGTTTGAGGACCGGGTTCTTTAAAAACTTCGCATCGAAACCGAGGGCACCGAAACGTCCGGCAGAGCCCAGTTCCAGGAAATCGTCAAAGAGACCAAGTTGCTGGTTCAGCTTGCGTTTTTCAAAAGGGTTGCTGATGCTGATGTCCGGAGAGAAGATACCGTAAAGAAGCGACCCGGAGCCGACATATTGCAGCGCGATAAAGAGCTCTTTGGCGATCGCACTCCCTACCCCTTTTGCAAATTCAAAAAGGTGAATAAAGGCCATCATATCGTTTTCATTGACCATCAAGGTGTAGATGTCAAGTATCGCCTTGATCTCTTTGGCATCAAAGAAGCTGGTACCGCCGCGTCTGCGGCAGGCGACCCCCTGTTCTCTCATCGCCGCTTCAATCCCATCTGCCGTCGAGTTGTTGCGGAAGATGACCGCTATATCTTCTCTGTCCGTCGATGAGGCTTTGATCAGCTCCGTGATCGCATGGTATTGATCGAAAAGTTCATCGTACATCAGCAGTTTAGGTGCCTGGGCCTCTTCCTGACGTGTTACTTCCAGCTCTTTGGGATAGATACGTTCGTTATGCGAGATCACTCTGTTGGCCAGCGATAAGATCGGTACGGTTGAACGGTAGTTTTTACGCAGTGTATGCACCTCCGCATTTTCAAACTTTGTAGTGAATGAGCCGATGATCCCGATATCTGCCCCGTTAAAAGCGTAAATACTCTGATCGTAATCTCCGACACAAAAAAGTGACGGCGGTTTCATCGCTTCGACCAATGAGCCTTGAAGGGCATTGGTATCCTGATACTCGTCGATCAGTACCTCTTTGTAACCCAGCTCTTTCTGTTCGCAGATATTACGCATCTGGATCAACAGATCGTTGAAGTTTAAAAAGCCGTACTGCAGTTTTAACTGCTCGAACTCGTCAACCACATCGGCATAGATCATCGCGTAAATACGATGTTCAGGCTGCTTTTTGGTGATCCATGTTTCAAAGTCTTCACTCATCTCGGTGTTTTGAAAAAAGGAGTAGAGGTCATAAAGGTAGTTGGCACCGTAGGGTTCACTCTCCGTACTCAGATGTGAAAAGGAGCGTTTTTCAAAGACACTGCGAAAAAGTGTCTTCAGTTCACGCTGCTGTTTAAGAACAACTTTGCCGTTAAAACGTTTCAGCCATCGGTAGCTGATAGCATGAAAGGTACCGGCATCGATCTTGCCGGCGGTCTGTTTACCAAAATATTGGGCAACACGCTCCACCATCTCTGCGGCAGCTTTATTGGTAAAAGTTAGCAGAAGTATCTCTTCTGGTTTGACCCCATTGCCCAAAAGATGCCCGATACGACCAACGATCGTTGATGTTTTACCTGTACCGGCAGAAGCGATAATGAGATTCTCACCATACGGCGCTGTTGCTGCTTTATACTGGTCTTCGTTCAAACGTGAAAGAGGCAAATATATTCCTTGAAAGTCGTTTTTAAATATCCCAAAACAACATGTGCCCGGTTTATGAAGTAATGATTACTAAATTAGGTAGGTTTGGATAGATTATTATTTAGTCGAATCTTACCTCTTGTTGGCTATAATTCGCCTAAAATTTTTACTTATTTATAAAGGCTAATGTCGATGGCAGACGAGACAAAAAAAGCAGCTACAACCTACGACCCGAATCTGATTGAAGACAACTATTATAAGATATGGGAAGATCGCGGTTATTTTGAAGTCGATGGCAACAGAGCGATCCAGCAAAAAGATAAAAACTTTTCGATCATGATGCCTCCGCCAAACGTTACAGGCCGTCTTCACATCGGTCATGCACTTACCTTTACACTGCAGGACATTATCACACGTTATAAGCGTATGGACGGGTACAAGACGCTTTGGCAGCCGGGAACCGACCACGCCGGTATTGCGACGCAGAATGTTGTAGAGAAGCAGCTCTTGGCAGAGGGTACGACCAAAGAAGAGCTTGGACGTGAAAAGTTCCTTGAACGCGTATGGGCATGGAAAGAGGAGTCCGGCGGTATTATGGTCGGTCAGTTACGAAAGATGGGTGTCTCTCCGGCTTGGAGCCGCGAGCGTTTCACCATGGATGCCGGCCTTAAAAACTCGGTAAAAGAGTCCTTTGTCCACCTTTACAATGAAGGTCTCATTGTCCGCGGCAACTATATGGTCAACTGGTGTACCCATGACGGTGCGCTCTCCGACATCGAGGTCGAGCACGAAGAGCATCAAGGCCATTTCTACCACATGCGGTACCCTCTTGCAGACGGTTCAGGTGTCATCGTCGTTGCGACAACACGTCCCGAGACCTACTTCGGTGATACGGCTGTTATGGTCCACCCGGATGATGCTCGCTATAAAGATCTTGTCGGCAAAAAAGTAAAACTGCCACTGCTTGACCGTGAGATCGTTGTTATTGCCGACGAGCATGTTGATATGGAGTTTGGTACAGGTATCGTTAAAGTCACCCCTGCCCATGACCAGAATGACTACGAGGTCGGCAAGCGTCACGACCTTGAGTTCATCACGGTCTTTGATGAAAAAGGTATCTTGAACGATTTCGCCGGCGAGTTCAAAGGGCTGGAACGTATGGAAGCCCGCGGAATTATCGTGCAGCGTCTTAAAGAAGAAGGCTTTATGGAGAAGGTGGAAGACCACGTTCACCAGGTCGGGCACTGTTACCGCTGTAAGAACATTGTTGAGCCGTACATCTCCAAGCAGTGGTTCGTCCGCTCAGAAGTCGCCAAACAGTCTATCGAGAAGACTAATGCCGGTGAGACGACGTTCCATCCGCCGCACTGGATCAACTCGTACAATGCCTGGATGGGCGATCTCCGCGACTGGTGTATCTCGCGTCAGCTCTGGTGGGGACACCGTATCCCGGTCTTCTACTGTGATGATTGTGACCATGAGTTTGCTTCGCAGGACGATGCACCTGAGGCCTGTCCTAAATGTGCCAGCAAGAAGATCACGCAGGACCCTGATGTATTAGACACCTGGTTCTCGTCTGCTCTCTGGCCATTCTCGACACTCGGTTGGGGCAACGGTGATACGGAGATGGACAACACCTTTGAATCCCAGGATATTAAAGATTTCTACCCGAATTCTCTTCTCATCACCGGTTTTGACATCCTCTTCTTCTGGGTTGCCCGTATGATGATGATGGGTGAGCACTTTAAAAAAGAGTTGCCGTTCAACGACATCTACCTGCACGCCCTTGTGCGTGACGAGCATGGTCAAAAGATGTCCAAGTCAAAAGGCAATGTTATCGATCCGCTGGACATGGTCAACGAGTTCAGTGCCGACATCCTCCGTTTTACACTGGCTGTCTCTGCGGCACAGGGTCGTGACATCCGTATGAGCCCTAAAAAACTCGAGCTCAACCGCAACTTTACCAACAAGCTCTATAACGCGGCGAAATTCCTGCAGATGAACGTCGACACCTTCCCTGACCTTGACGGTTTCTGTATGGATACACCGCTTGGAAAATATATGGTCTCGCGTCTTAATCAGGCGACCAAAGAGGCGCGTGAAGCACTCGATGCCTACCGTTTCAATGATGCAGCGACGACGATCTACCGCTTTATCTGGAACGAGTTCTGCGACTGGGGTATTGAGCTTAGCAAGGCAGATAAAGCCAGTGTCATCGAACTTGGCGCCATCTTTAAAGAGTCGATGAAACTGCTGCACCCGTTCATGCCGTTCGTCACCGAGTATCTCTATCATGAACTTTCGGGGACGTCGCTGGAGACCTCCGATTCTATCATGATCATGCCGTACCCGACGAAGACGAGAAAACGTGACAAAGAGGAAGAGACCTTCAACATCATCATGGATGCCATCGTCTCTATCCGACGTGCGAAGGTCCTTGTCGACATGGCCAACCAGAAGATCGAGAAGGCCTTTGTGAAGATCGATGGTATCGACGACAAGACCATCGAAATGATGACACCGTTCATTGCTAAACTGGCGAAAGTCGAAGAGATCGCCTTTACATCTGAGAAGATCGAAAATGCCGTCAGCGACATTGCAGACCATTGTGAGACCTTTATCCCGACCGACAGTATCGACCTGACGCCGATCATCACAAAACTCTCTAAGCAGAGTGAAAAGCTGGACAAAGAGATCGGTAAACTGAACGGCATGCTTAACAACGAACGTTTTGTTGCCAATGCCCCTGCCGAGGTGATTGAACAAAACCAGGCAGCTTTAGCTGACGCGACAGACAAACAGGCCAAGATCAAAGATCAGCTTGACGCACTACAAGGATAATATTTGTTCAACATCTCCAACTACTCTTCCAAAAACATCAAAAACGACATCCTCTCGGGGCTTGTCGTCGCTGTTGCCCTTGTTCCCGAAGCGATCGCCTTCTCGTTTATTGCCGACGTCAGTCCTATCGTCGGGCTCTATACTGCCTTCATCCTTGGACTCATTACTGCCATTATCGGTGGTAAACCGGGAATGATCTCGGGTGCGACCGGCTCTGTTGCCGTCGTACTTATCGCCCTCAGCCTTCAGGCGAGTACCATGCTGAGTGCACAGGGACTCGTCGGCGACGATCTCGCCTTCGGCGTGCTGCAGTACATCACGCTCACCGCCGTTCTTGCCGGTCTTCTCCAGGTAATAGCCGGTGTTTTTAAAATGGGTAAATTTATCCGTCTTGTCCCGCAACCGGCCATGTTCGGTTTTGTCAACGGTCTTGCCATCGTTATCGCTTTAGCGCAGTTCAAGTTCTTCGAGGGTCAGGGAAGTGAGATGTACCTGCTGGTCATCTCGACGATGCTTATCATGTACTTCCTCCCGAAGTACACCAAGGCGATCCCGGCAGGGCTTATCGCTATTATTGCGCTCACCCTGCTCGTCTATTACGGCGGTATCAACACCATTACGGTCGGTCACCTGACAGACCTGAGTGCCTTTAAAGGGCAGCTGCCGTCGTTCCACATTCCTGATACGATCTTGAGCTTCGACGCCATTGTTATGGTCATGCCTTACGCTGTTATCGTGGCCCTCGTCGGCCTGATCGAGTCGCTGCTGACGCTCTCTGTCCTTGACGAGATGAGCGGCACACGCGGTTCGGGTAACAAAGAGTGCATCGCCCTCGGCAGCGGGAACATGACCTGCGGTCTTTTCGGCGGTATGCCGGGGTGTGCCATGATCGGTCAGTCTATCATCAACTACACTTCAGGCGGTCTAGGACGTCTTTCGGGCATCACAGCTGCTGTCGGTCTTATGCTGCTGGTCGCGACACTTACCGACCTCTTAAACATCATCCCTGTCGCCGTTTTGGTCGGGATCATGTTCATGGTGAGCATCGGGACCTTTGAGTGGAGCAGCGCCAGCCATATTAAGCATATGCCCAAAAGCGACGCCTTCGTCATGATCGTCGTTACGGTCATCACAATCTTTGCCGACCTTGCTGTTGCCGTCATCTCAGGCGTTATCATCTCGGCGCTGGTCTTTGCCTGGAAACATGCCCGCATCTTCTCGAAGACAACTGTCGAAGCCGACGGTACCAAGGTCTACGAACTTGACGGTCCCCTCTTTTTCGGTTCGGTAACCAGTTTCATGGACACCTTCACCATCGACCAGGATCCGCCGCGCGTCGTTATCAATTTTGAGAACGCCCGCGTCATGGACTCTTCGGGGATCGAAGCAGTCGACACACTGACGAAAAAATACGAAGAGGCCGGTAAGAACCTCACTCTCCGCCACCTATCTAAAGATTGCAAGGCCCTAATGAAAAATGCGGGGCCGCACTGTACCTTCGAAGAGAACGATCCGACCTATAAAGTCGCGGTGAACTATTAACATTATACGAGACGTGTCACACACTACAAAAAACTGGAAAGGAAGATTTTCGAATGTCACCAAACGACGAAAAAAATTCCTATTTTTCGACCATCAGAACCGGCCTTTTAATCGGTTCTCCTTACTGACATCAATCTAAAATAACATCCAAACTATCATCTTCAAAAATATAGAATTGGCACTTATCATTCCGTTCCGCTTGGACTCCGCGATATACTCGGACTTTTGACATTCATGATTAAGTAATGACATACAGAATTTTAGTTACGATATACTGTAATATTATTACTGTTTATTACATAAGGGGTCTTAGATGCTTGGTAAATTAACAATCATTTTCAACGACGGGAGAGTAGAAAAATACAGCTTCTCGTTGCCTGACAAGCCTAACACTGGTACCGAGAAAATGTTTTTACAGCAGTTGGTCGAAAATGATCTGCTTAAATTAATGGTAAATAGTGAACAGTTTGTCCTAATCCCGATTTGTAGTATTAAAAAGATTCTATTTGATGCTGAACACACACCTGCTAAGACAGCAAGCTTATTTACAGGTGTTTTGTGGGTTACTTCGGTCGAGGAGTAATTTTCCGGACGTCGTATAGAGTGTCTTGCCCAACTTCAATTCATTATCGTATCCAAATCGGTAGTTGGAAAAGTGTCTAGTGCTTCGGAGTCACTCCAAAATCTTTGCAATACAGATCTTCTCAACTAATTTCACGTGCAGTTCAACCACACTTCATTATAATGTCAACACTAATTGACACATGTCATTATCTACTATCTACTCATTTTAAAAAGGAAAATCATGTCACTGAAAGAACAGATCCAAAACGAAGTCAAAGAGGCGATGAAAGCCAAAGATGTTGCACGTCGTGACGCACTGAGACTGCTTACGTCGGCATTTAAACAGGTCGAAGTCGATGAGCGCATCGTGCTTGATGACGAAGGTGTGTTGAAGATCATCCAAAAGCAGGTCAAACAGCGTCAGGACGCCGCAGCACAATACAAAGACGCGGGCCGCGACGACCTTTACGACAAAGAGATGGCAGAGATCGCTATCTATGAGGACTACCTGCCGAAACAACTTGACGATGCGGAGCTTGAAGCACGTATAAAAGAGATCATCGCCAACGTCGGCGCAGCGTCGATGAAAGATATCGGTGAAGTAATGGGAACCGCTTCCAAAGCGCTAAACGGCATTGCCGACGGCAAGCGCATCAACGAGTGCGCAAAAGCCCTGCTCTCGTAACCACTCCCGGAGTTTCGGCCTCATCCCCCATTTACATATCGAGCGGGCTGACCACCCTGCTCTTGTTCATCTCCGCAACAATATACGTGTAAATCATCGTTGTTTCGACACTCTTGTGTCCCAACAGCTCCTGAATAGAACGGATATCGACACCGTTTTGCAGCAAATGCGTCGCATAACTGTGTCTAAAAGCATGTGAGCTCACACGCTTTTGAATGCCGGCGTTTTCGACAGCCTGTTTGATGTTACGGCTCAATGTCATTTCCAGCACATGATGACGGCGCCGGATTCCGCTGCGGGGATCTCTGGACAGTCTCCGACAGTGGTGCTACGCACATCACTTTTGGTTTCTAAGCTATAAACGACAAGCAGTTGTCATTTACCTAACGCTTTTCACATCGGAAACAGATACTGCCAACGTAATTCCTTGTGTGCATTTGGATATTTTCTCGCCAGTGCATGGGGCATTTCCACCGTACCAAAACCTTCGTCCGCATCACGTTCATGCAGTTCTTTCACATAGGCAACCTGCATCTTCAGCTGTTCTTTCAAGCGCTGAGGCAGAGGCACTTTGGCTTTTTGTATCGTAAAGGTAAACCCTGTCGTATCCGAAGTCAATGTCCTTGACACGAAGCCTAAGCGCTTCATTCATACGAAGTCCGCAACCGTACATCAGACTGACAATCAACTGGTACACATATGATTAATGCTGGATTGCGTCTCTTCTTTGGTAAGTACTGTCGGTATACGCTTCTTCTGCGTAGCACGCAAAGCCTGTATATTCTGATCTCGAGAACATGCTCGTAGAGAAACAATAGCGCGTTAAATGCCTGATTCTGTGTTGTCGGCGACACATTTCGTTCTACAGCCAAATGAGTAAGAAACTCTTCAATCTCTCTTTTTCCCATCTCTGCCGGATGACTGAGTTTATGGTAGTAAATGTAACGCTTGATAGCTTTTTTCTGTTTTGATACTGTAATGTCTAACCCTGATCTGATCCCGAACCTGATCCAAAAGTTTTTTGCCCATAATGTATCCTTAACATCGAGATCCGCTGATAGACCTACATTCTGTTAATCTATCACTGGATATCGATAATAGTCATACATTTATTATTACGGTTAAGAACATTATTAACTATAAATTATGTCAATTTGTTATATTTACTGCAGCTTTATCTAATTAAAAAAACTCTATAGTACACTAAAACGTTTACTAATTAATAGTTATGAGTACAAAAATAGAGGTTAACAGTGTCTTCGCTTATTGCACAAATAGAAAATAATTTACCAACAAGCATTCAACTCCCAGCAGAAATAAAAAAATTATTGCGATGGATTGAAACCAATGGCAGTATCATGGAATATGAAGATATTCTGTATGGATCCATTCACCCTTTTGGTATCGATTGCGATGCTTGTACAAAGATCAACTTTTATACAGAAAGGCATACAAATGACTGGTGGTGTTTTGATGTTGAAAATTCTCAAGAATTGAAAATATCTGAGCGGCTTGCAGTTTTTGCTCAGACAGGTGGCGATGGTTCAGTTGCTGCATTTTGGCTAGATGATGAGAATAAACAAAAAATTGTCCATATTGGATCAGGTTCAGGCTCTGATTTGATGTGTACTTTAGCAGAAAATCCAATAGATTTTATACGACTAATAGCTGTTGGTTATGAAGAAATATGTTGGCAAGAAGAGTTTGGGAATATACCCAAATCCAGACAAGGAATAATAGATAACCCAAATGCTCAATTTCAGAAATGGGTAGAAAATGAATTTCACACTACCATTCCTTTAACAGCTTTAGAAATCATTCAATATCCTTCAACAATGTGGGATGTAAATTCCAAAGATCCTTTTTGTCGGTGGATTTCGGAAATAAATGAAAACTCATAACAATCCAAAGGAGACCAATCAAAAACCCGCAAGCGGCTTTTTGATTGCTCATTTTAAACGTTAGACAAAGAAGGATCAAATATCGAAAGTCGAAAAGATATAGAGTCAAATGTAAAAGCATTGATGCAAGGATTGGCACATAACTCTACAAAAGATATTTATAAGAGCTATAAAGAACTCTATACTGCAGGGAATGAGGCACTTCCCTATTTAGAAAAACAGTTACTTCCGCACGATTGGTCAAAAATCCGAAACAAAATCGAAATGAGATATTTATGTGCTCTCGTCTCGTTGATGAACGATATTGACGAAAACTCTTGTCGAAAAACTGTAAACTCAATTATCTCAAATGGATGTGCCATAGAAGCAAAACAATGCTTACAGTCAATAGCGGCTTTTTCCTTGGATGACTATGTTTCATCTACTATTCGAGGAATGCGTGTTCATATTGCACAAGAGCTAGAGCATCCTAAACAAATACAAGCTAGATTAGAAGAGTGGCTTGCAGTCATTCCACAAGCAGATATCGTAGGGATAGATAGAATCTACGTTGTTCCATATCATGAAGACTACACCTACAGCGGTACATACATGCCAACATTGTCTTACATTACACTGGTGTGGGATAATCCAACGAGCAAATGGAATTTTGTATTCCATTGGATTGAATTGTTTTTGATTGAACGTACTTTCTATCATGAAATTGGTCATCATGTCTGCGGTCATACGTTTGGACAAGATGAAAAGCAGGAAGAAGAAGCGGACGATTACACAAAAACTTTCTTGCTGGCAAACCATAAGATTTTAAATTCATTAGTAAAAACTTTAAAATTTTTGGGAATCAAAAAGAAGGAACAGCAATATGTCTAACAAATCAGAGGAGATCAATCAAAAACCCGCGGGCGGCTTTTTGATTGCTCATTTTAAACGTTATGCTAAGGAATTAGATTGAACATCACAAAGTTCGCTGCAGCAATCATTCTCCTTTTTGTTCTACAAGGCTGTGCTTATCGGGTGATTATCGATTATGCGAGCTGTGTGTCACCTGAATTAACATTTGAATTCAAAGAAGATGTCAGACTCTGTATTATCGATGATTCTCTGGCAGAAAGAAAATATTCTTCAATGAACTTTCCAGAAGGTGAATATTATTTGGGAATTGGTAATGGATGTGACAGCCATGGCAATGATGAA
>JBFHIS010000015.1:0-72274 GCA_041596355.1 Sulfurimonadaceae bacterium
ACTTCCGGCTGAGAAGCAAGCACTTATCATCTTCGCAGGTAACGCAGGTTACCTTGATGACATGGACGCATCAAATGTTGTTCGTTTCGAAGCAGAGCTTTATCCATTTATTGAAGCATCTTATCCTCAGATCTTTGAGAACATCCGTTCTGCTAAGAAGATCGATGATGAGACTGACGCATTGATGAAAAAAGCATTGGAAGAGTTTAAATCAACTTTTTCTGCGAACTAAGGACCAGTAAATGGCCAATTTAAAAGAGATTCAAAGACAGATAAAAAGTGTATCTAACACGCAGAAGACGACGCGTGCGATGAAACTTGTATCGACTGCGAAGCTTAAGCGTGCTAAAGAGCTTGCTGAGCGTTCAAAGGTTTTTGCATCGAAATTGAATGAAGTTATCGAAGAGATCTCGACACGTATTCAATGCCAGAAGATCGGCGGAATTGAAAATCGTGCCTGTGTCTCTTTTGATAATCCTGAAATGGTTGACATTATTTTTATCACGGCAGACAAAGGTCTGTGCGGCGGATTTAATTTTCAAACCATTAAAGCGGTCAAAAAGCTTATGGCGGAGTACAAAGACAAAAAAGTCAAAGTACGTCTTCGCGGTGTAGGTAAAAAAGGTGTTGAATTCTTTAACTATAATGAAGTTGCAATGCTTGATGAAGTTAAAGACTTAAGTTCAAAACCGGATATGGATCGTTCAGCTGAGTTTATTCAATCTTCTATGCAAGACTATATGGATGGTAAGATCGATGGTGTGACTATCGTGTATAACGGGTTTAAAAATGCTCTTGTCCAAGAGCTGCACGTTCAACAGGTCTTACCAATCGATGTGTCATGTAATGAGGAAGCTGATGCAGCTTCTATGCTTGAGATCGAAGCCGAAGACACGGAAAAGATGTTAAATTCACTTATTTCAAAATATGTTGAATATAACATGTATTATGCATTGATCGATTCTGTTGCAGCTGAGCATTCTGCTCGTATGCAGGCAATGGACGCGGCAACTAACAATGCAAAAGAACTTGTAAAAGGTCTAAAAGTTGAGTTTAATAAAGCACGTCAAGGTGCGATTACGACTGAACTTATTGAAATAATCAGCGGCGTCGAGTCGATGAAATAATGATGGAGGGAAATATGGCAGGTAAAATTATTCAAATTACTGGTCCGGTTGTAGATGTTGACTTTACAGATACTCTACCGGCGATCAATAATGCGCTAGAAGTTAAATATTCTATTGAAGGAAAAGACGTACGTCTTGTTCTTGAAGTAGCAGCTCATATTGGTGATGGTCGTGTACGTACTATTGCTATGGATATGTCTGAAGGTCTTGTTCGTGGTATGGAAGTAGTAGATACTGGTGCTCCGATCAACGTTCCTGTTGGTGATAAAGTCCTTGGACGTATCTTCAACGTAATCGGTGAGACTATTGATGGAGGCGAGCAGGTGACTGACGCACCAACATGGGGAATCCACCGTAATCCACCGGAATTGGTAGATCAGTCTACTAAGACGGAGATGTTTGAAACGGGTATCAAAGTCGTCGATCTTCTTGCTCCTTATGCTAAGGGTGGTAAAGTCGGTCTATTCGGTGGTGCCGGTGTTGGTAAGACCGTAATCATTATGGAACTTATTCACAACGTTGCACACGGTCACGACGGTCTTTCTGTTTTCGCCGGTGTCGGTGAAAGAACACGTGAAGGTAATGACCTTTATTACGAGATGAAAGACTCGAACGTACTTGACAAAGTTGCACTGTGCTACGGTCAGATGTCTGAGCCTCCAGGAGCACGTAACCGTATCGCGCTTACCGGTCTTACAATGGCTGAGTATTTCCGTGATGAGCAGGGTCTTGATGTTCTTATGTTTATCGATAACATCTTCCGTTTCGCACAATCAGGTTCAGAGATGTCTGCACTTCTTGGACGTATCCCTTCAGCAGTTGGTTACCAGCCGACACTTGCTCGTGAGATGGGTGCTCTACAAGATCGTATTACATCAACGACTAAAGGTTCGATCACTTCTGTTCAGGCAGTATATGTACCTGCGGATGACTTGACTGACCCGGCTCCGGCATCTGTTTTTGCTCACCTTGATGCAACAACAGTCCTTAACCGTAAGATCGCTGAAAAAGGTATCTATCCTGCGGTAGATCCTCTTGACTCTACATCTCGCCTTCTTGATCCAGCGATCATCGGTGAAGAGCACTACAAAGTTGCTCGCGGTGTACAGCAGACACTTCAGAAGTACAAAGACCTACAGGACATCATTGCGATTCTTGGTATGGATGAACTTTCTGAAGACGACAAAGCGGTTGTTGAACGTGCTCGTAAGATCGAGAAGTTCCTTTCACAGCCGTTCTTCGTTGCTGAAGTATTTACAGGAGCTCCTGGTAAATATGTTAGTCTTGAAGACACTATCAAAGGTTTCAAAGGAATCCTTGAGGGTGAATATGACCACATGCCGGAATCTGCATTCTACATGGTCGGTGATATGAAAGAGGCTATCGCTAAAGCCGAGAAATCTAAATAGTAGCGCGACTACTTTTTAAAATAAAGGCTAACTATGGAAACTCTTAATTTAGAAGTTGTAACACCGAGTGGCTCTATCTTCAATGGTAAAGCTGTAGAGGTTACACTACCTGGTGAAGAGGGGGAATTTGGTGTTCTTCCTCATCACGCCGCGTTGACAACCATGCTTAAAGCTGGTGTTGTTGACATTGAGAAAGAGGACAAGAGTGTCGAATCTATCGTTGTTAACTGGGGCGTTGTCCAGGTTGACGAAGAGAAAGTCGTCGTGCTTGTAGACGGTGCAGTCGCGATTCGCGGTGAGAGCGAAAGTGAAATCGCAAAAGCGCTTGACGATGCCAAGACACTTCTTTCAGACGTCTCTGACTCCAATCTTGCTATCGCTTCTGTATCTGCAAAGATCGAATCGGCAGCACATAAGCTAGTATAGGCTTATGGAAAACTTGACTGACTTTATCTCCCAAAGTCATGCCGTCACCCTAGCGGTGCTGGCACTTCTCTCTATTTATTTTATTTTGATCAACTGGGTCTTCTTTTATAGATTTTTGTCTCTTAACAGCTGGATAGATCGTGAAACGCTCTCATTGGAACAACTGCTTATGGGTGGTGACAATGTGACGACGACAGCATACCTTCATAAATTTTTAAGAGCCAGTTCAAAAGTGACTAGAGAGATCTTTGACCTTGGAATGTTCTCGGCTACAAAAGAGTCGACAAAAGGACTTTCTTACCTTTCTGTTGTTGCTTCTACCTCACCGTTTATCGGTCTGTTCGGTACCGTTGTATCTATCTTGGATACCTTTGACGATATCGGCGGTGCCGGTGGTATGAATATGATCGCTGCCGGTGTTTCTGACGCTCTTATTGCAACAGCGGGCGGTATCTTTGTTGCTATATTCGCTTACACGTACCACCAGGTTCTTAAGCGTCGTGCTTATGAACTGAACGGTCTTATTCGTATGCAGCGTGATGCGGTTCTTTCGAGAATGGCTGAAGAGGCGTAATGAACGATTTCGATTGGGATGAGTCACCGGAACTGAACATCACCCCTCTTGTGGATGTTATGCTTGTTCTTTTGGCCATTCTCATGGTCATCGCGCCAACGGTGATCTATGAAGAGATGATCAAACTGCCGCAAGGCTCTGCCACAAAACAGATCGAGCAAAAAGCACCTGTACATATTACGGTTGACGAAAAAGGCAAAGTCGTTGTGAATAAAGAGAATTTTGATCTGCAAGGTTTTGCCGATAATTTTTATCGTTATTCCCAAAAACTTGACAAAGAAGCAACCGTACTCATCAGTGCTGACAAAAGCTTGGATTACGGTCTGGTCATGTCGATTCTAGGGGCCGTTAAACAGGCAGGCTTTACCGAAGTTTCTCTCGCTACCAACGGTTAATTCCCATACAGTACACTTTCAAAAAAAGAGAGGGCAAATGATGGTGCAAAACAGCCTTGAAGATCGTTATTTTTATATAAGCGGTCTTATCTCTTTAACTATTTTTTCTGCAGTTACTCTCCTTTTCGCCATGGTTATTTTACATAAAAGCGCTATCGATACCTTTGCCATGCAAAAAGACAATTACATCTCTGTATCGCTCGATATGGATCTGGTCATGCCGACAATGAATGAGGCTAAACCTGACCCTGAACCTACACCAAAGCAAGAGGTAGTGCCGGAACCGGAACCTGCTCCCGAAGAGATCGAGAGTACTCCAGACCCTGTAAACACAGACGTATCGTCACTTTTTGACGACGTCTGGACTCAGAGTGCCGATACCAAGGTTGACAAGAAGGTGGAGAAGGTCGACACGAAGCGTCTAGCAGCTATCGAGAAACGCATCAAGACAAAAGAGACGCAAAAGTTGCAAAAAGCGAGTGAAACGATCAAAACCCTTGAATTAGTGAAACCATCCATAGAAGTGGTAGGTGCTTCAGCCTCGACAGCGCCAGAGGTAAATGAGTATTTGGCTAAAATACATGCACAAGTGAAAAGCAAATTCTATCCGCCGGCCAGCAGTGAAGGTGAGAGCGCGAAGGTGAGTGTCAAGCTTGATGCGAATGGAAATCTCACAAGTTACCGGGTCCTTGTCTACTCTGGTTCCAACATCTTTAACGAAGAGGTTGACCGGCTGCAAAGACGACTGCAACGAATGACATTTCCACCCAATCCAGATGGAAAGTCTATTTCCCTGGAAATTATATTAACAGTTGAGGAGTAATAATGCGTATACTTTTTGGAGTACTTTTTTCAGCTCTTTTATTGTGGGCTTCCGATGCCACTATCGAGGTTAAAAAGAGTGTCGACTCTCTGCCTACGATCGCGGTTGAAGATGCGTCAGTTGATTATACTGACGGACTGAGTAAACGTTTTTTCCGTGTCCTGGTCAGTGACCTGAATGTACTGAGTATCTTTAATGTCGATCGTGATTATGTTACAGCAGAGTTTGGTGACGAAAGGGTTGCCGATGTGCATAAAGAGATCGATTATGTCGTGCGTTACCAATTAAAGGACGATAACGGCGTAATGGTCGTAAATGTTGATCTTATCAACGGTGATAAGGTGATGAACCAGTTTAAGTACCGTATTAACAATCCGAAGCAGTATGTTTTCTTAGTGCATACTATTGCCGCAGCTATTAACGATTTTATGGGTGCTGATCCGGTTGATTGGATGAAAGAGAAAGTGATCATCTCAAGAACGACAGGATTAGGGACCTCTGAGATCATGATCACGGATTATACTTTGAGCTATCAATTTTCGATCAAACGCAGTGGACTGAATGTTTTTCCGAAATGGGCAGACAGATCAAAAAAATATTTTTACTACACCGATTTGACTGATGGTACGCCGAAACTTCGCAAACATGGTATTTATGACAACAGTGATGTGCTGATATTACAATCAGACGGTATGTTGATCTGTTCTGATGTAAGCAGTGACGGGAAAAAACTGCTTCTCTCTATGGCGCCGGAAGGTCAACCGGATATCTATGAGTATACTGTTGCAACTAAAAAGTTAACGCAGATCACGAACTACAGCGGTATTGATGTCAATGCCCAATACATGGCCGACGGAAAAATCGCCTTTATCTCAAACCGTTTGGGCTACCCGAATGTCTTTTCAAAAACAACGACTTCTCCGGCAACAGAGCAGATGGTCTATGTCGGTAAAAGCAATTCGGCTTGTACGGCGCACGGCAACTACATTATATATAAAGCAAGAGAGAGTGCAAATGCATTTTCAAAAAATACTTTTAATCTTCACTTGATCTCGACAAAAACTGATTTTATTCGTCGTCTTACCGTTACGGGCATTAACGAGCATCCGCTCTTTTCAAGAGATGGCGGGACAGTACTGTTTGTGAAAAAGTACAAAAATCAGAGCTCGATCGGTGTGATTCGATTGAACCAAAACAAAAACTATCTATTCCCGCTAAAAGGCGGTGCTATACAGTCGATCGATTGGTAGCAGGAGGTGGATGCATGTGCATCAATACCACCTTTGGACTACTGTCATGTGATCATCTGGAAATACTTAAGACGTCTGTAAAAACAGGCTTCTGAACGACAGGTTTACCCTTTGTTTCTAAATCTTAAATATAATTGCGCACAAATGATCACGATTAGCTTTTTTTTAAGAAAAAAAGGCTAGAATCGCCTATCGAACTATCTGAAGGAACAAAATGAAAGCTTTAATTTATGCAAGTGCACTAACGGCAATGTTAGTATTTACAGGATGTAGTGGTTCTAAACCTGCTGTTGACGATTCAGCAGCTACTACTAGTAGTCAACCAGAAGAGGTCAACATTGTTGATGAAAATGCCGCTGTTGATACAGAGACGGTAGTTGAAGCGACTGACCTGGATGCAGGAAGCATGACTTTAGAAAGTATTGAAGCAAAAATATCTCCAATCTATTTTGGATTTGACCTTTACAAATTAACAGAAGATGATATTGAGACTTTACGTCAAAACGTATCTCTTCTTAACGCTAATACAGAGGCAATGGACATTGCAGGGAAGTATTCACTTAAACTTGAAGGTAACTGTGATGAGTGGGGATCGGACGAATACAACTTCGCGCTTGGCCTCAAACGTGCTAACGCAGTAAAAGACGAATTGATCAATGACGGTGTTGCAGCTGAGCGTATTACTTTGGTAAGTTATGGTTCAAGCAATCCTGTATGTACAGATAAAACACAAGAGTGTTGGTCTAAAAACCGTCGCGTAGATTTTAAACTTCTTCCATAAACAAGTAGATGCGTTTAGCCTTATCCCTCTCTCTACTTCTCTTTTCTCTTACACTGTTTGCCGATGAACCGTCGGCATTCGGTGCCGGTGATCTTGACAGTGACAATCCTTACGGATTGACAGCTGCAGAAAAGAAGATACTCCAAAACAATAAAACATTGCAGCAGAATAACCGTAAACTCAATTCGCATAAGAGCGAGATAGAGTCTCTTAGAGAACGTATTGACGGTTTGCAGTCTATTCTGGAATCGATAGCAATGAAGTCGCAACAAAATAAAGTGGCACTCGGTGATATAAGCAAGTCCCGTGAAAATGAGGGTAGCAGCACACAGGAGCGTCTCCTCTCATTGGAAACGCAAATTGCAACGAACGGTGAGAACATTGTTCAGCTGAAAGTCGCGATCGAAGAGCTGAGTAAACTGATGGATACGCAGAGCGCTACCTTTGTTACCAAAGATGAACATAACGCACTTGTAAGTGATGTAAACGATTTCAAAGTGTTGGTCGCAGACGCGTTGAAAAAAAGCTCCAAAAAAAGCAGCACGAACGTCTCCAATGGTGATCTCGCGACACAGGCAAAGAAACATTACGATCAAAACAGCTATGCCAAGGCTGTCAATGACTATAAAGAGCTGGTTAACCGCAAATATAAACCGGCTTACGGACATTATATGATAGCACAGAGCTATTTTGCCATGAGAGACTACGGTCAGGCGATTGCACACTATAAAGAGAGCGCCTCACGTTATAAAAAAGCTTCATATATGCCTACGTTGATGCTGCGTACAGCGTATTCAATGGAAAAGACAGGCGATGTTGCGAACGCGAAGAAGTTCTATAATGCGGTCATTGCTAAGTACCCCGGTTCAGAAGAAGCGATTAAAGCAGAAAAATACCTTAGCCAGCTATAGATTCTGCTCGGTCCTTTGTGAAACATCAGTTCATTATAAAGTGATGCAAGCAACTTTTACCTCCACATCCAGCACAATTATTTAATATAAAATATTTTACCAAACGAATGTGATGCTCCATTCATCGTTCAAGATTCGCATCGACATTATCATCTTCGCTTATTAGTCAGGCTACTGATTAATTTTCAGCCAATCCATAGATTAATCTGCTAAAATCGCAGTTAAATTATTATATAGGGTCTTACCCTAACCAAGAGGAATCCATTATGGCAATTGTTGAAAATCAAGTTGTATCAATCGAGTATGAAGTAAAAGATGGGGCAACTGTCGTTGACTCTAATGTTGGTGGTGCGCCACTAGTCTTTATTTACGGTAAAGGTCAGATCATTCCTGGTCTTGAAGCAGGTATTGCAAACATGGCTATCGGCGAAAAAGGCGATGTACTGGTAAAACCTGAAGATGCATACGGCGAGTACAATGCTGAAGCACAGCAAGAAGTTCCAAAAGAGCAGTTTGCCGGTATCGAACTAGAGATCGGTCAAACACTGTATGGTCAGGGTGAAGATGGCGGAACTGTTCAAGTTACAGTCAAAGAGATCGGTGAAGAGAACGTTACTGTTGACTTTAACCACCCACTGGCTGGTAAAGAGCTGATGTTCACTGTTACAATCAACAACGTGCGTGATGCTTCTGCTGATGAGATTCTTTCTGGTGTACCTGCTGAGAATGCTCCTGCTGAAGGCGGATCATGTGGTACAGGCTGTGGTTGTCACTAATTTTCTAGGAACGTCACGTGCTTCTTCCGAAGCATTCAAGACGGCGAACCTGCTAAAAACACTCAGCGTAAATGCACTTATTTACGGTGAAACCGGAACGGGGAAGCAGACGCTTGCCCGTTACATCCTCCCCAATGCTCCAATATTAAGCACACACAATTTTGACGAACTGCTTGAAATGATAAAAAGCAGTAATGAGGTTATTATTACACATGTTGAAGAGGCTCCAAATCTAAAACGACTTATCGATACGATTTTGACATCACAAACACGTGTTGTTGTAACGAGCAGAGAGAGTGGTGATAATGAACTGTTGTTAGACAGTTTCAGTGTGCGTATTCATATTCCGCCTCTATCGGAACGTCTAGAAGATGTAAAACCTCTATTAGAGCTTTTTATGCAAGAAGCGAATAATATTTTTGGTGAAGGGAAACCTTTTACTATGCCAAATTATGAGCTTGATCTGAGTCAAAATGCAGTATCACTGCGTAAACAGCTCTTTTTACATTATCAGTTCAGCAATATCGGTGAAAGTGATCTCATGGAGATCATGGAACAGTACTTGAGCGATAAACTCGGGTCGAAAAATGACTATCGAAAATATCTGCACCTGTATGAGGTACCGTTGATCCGTGTCGGCTTAAAACAGTTTAAGTCGCAACTTCAACTTGCAGATAAACTGGGTCTAAACAGAAACACACTCCGTAAGAAGATAGCTGAACAGAGCCATTACGGTTTAGAATAAATTTACATTAAGGACATGAATGAGTAACAAAATAGCAATGATCTTTCCAGGACAGGGAAGTCAGACAATAGGTATGGGTAGATCGTTTTATGAGAACTCCGATCTGGCAAAAGAGATGTTTGACAAAGCCGGTAACCGAATCGGTGTCGACTTTAAAGCACTTCTTTTCGAAGAGAATGAGCAGATCAATCAAACGGCCTATACACAGCCGGCTATTTTACTTGTGAGTATTATTGCTTACAAACTGTTTCAACAAAAGCATGATGTCAAACCTGCACTACTCCTCGGACACTCTCTCGGCGAGATCTCTGCTCTTTGTGCTGCAGGCGCTATCGATTATCTGGATGCTGTCGAGCTTGTTCATCAGCGCGGTACATTGATGCAGGCGGCCTGTGAAGGTATTGAAGCAGGTATGATGGCGATCGTAGGTCTGGATGATGCATCGATCGAACAGATCTGTCTTGATGCCCGTAACAAAGAGAACAAAAGTGTTTGGCCGGCTAACTATAACCAGGACGGACAACTGGTCATCGCCGGTCTGAAGCCTGACCTTGCAAGTATGGAAGGTGCCTTCAAAGAAGCGGGTGCAAAACGTGCACTGCTGCTCAACATGTCGGTTGCGAGCCACTGTCCGCTTCTAGCCTCTGCACAAGCACCGCTGAAAGCTGAGCTGGAACGTATGCTGAACGATCCGTTTGTGGCTCCGGTCATCTCTAACGTAACCGCTAAAGCGTATGAGACAAAACAGCAGGCGCTTGAGCTGGTAACAGAACAGCTTGTCAAACCGGTTCTATATAAGCAGTCGATCATTGCGATCAAAGACGACGTAGATATGGCGATCGAATTTGGTAACGGTTCTGTTCTTAAAGGGATGAACCGTCGTATCAATAAAGATATGCCAACGCTGAACATCAGCGATATGGAATCATTAGCAAAGGTCATTGAAGAGCTTTCATGAGCCGATTTCCTAAGGGCTTGACCCTGGTACAGAATGCGCCGCATCTCAATCGTAAAAACTTGGATGAGGCGTTGCTGCTCATAGAAAACGCGTCAAAAAACTCCGATATAATTGTTTTTTCGGAACTCTCATTGAACGGCTATATGCTGCAGGATAAACTCCATGAAGATGCATGGACGTTAAGCGAATTGGCGGCGTTGATAAAAGCGAGTCAAAAGATCGATGTCGTTATCGGTGCCGCGCTGAAAGAGAGAAACGGTTTTTACAATTCGGCACTCTACCTTTCAAAGGGTGAAGTGGCACACATACACCATAAAATCCATCTGCCGAATTACGGTATGTTTGAAGAAGCCCGCTACTTTAGACCGGGCAACCAGATCAAAAGCTTTGATACACAGTTTGGCCGGGCAGCAATGCTCGTCTGTGAAGACCTCTGGGAAGTGAATCTTCTCGAAGACCTTGAAGATGAACATCCCGAGATCATCTATATATTGGCGGCATCTCCTGCGCGCGGTTTCAGCGACAGCGGACTTGAGATAGAAGCGACATGGCAGAAATTGTTAGAAAAAGCGGCAAACGATATGAGTGCCGACGTGGTTTTTGTCAACCGTGTCGGTTTTGAAGACGGCCTCGGCTTTTGGGGTGGGAGTCGCTATTTGAACGCTAACGCGGAAGTGACTGTGCAACTCCCGAAATTTGAGATCATCACCAAACAGGCGAAATAGAAGTTATAGAAGGAACTGTATTGAAAATTGGAATCATGGGGGCAATGCCCGAAGAGATCGCACCGATCTTGGAAAAAGTCGGCGAATACAAAAGCAGTAATATTGCTGATAACACCTATTATGAAGCGAGCTACAACGGTGTAGAGCTGGTGATCGCCTATTCCAAGATCGGTAAGGTCTTCTCTACTTTGACGGCAAGTACGATGATCCATCGCTTTGGTGTCGAGAAGATGCTCTTCTCCGGCGTAGCCGGCGGAATTAATCCGGCACTGAAAATCGGTGATCTGATCGTTGCCCAAAAACTTTGTCAACACGACCTGGATATTACTGCTTTTGGGCATCCTCACGGTTTTGTACCGGGCGGTGCGCAGTTTGTTGAGACAGATGCCGGTCTGCGTCAACTGGCCACCGAAGTCGCTGATGAGATGGGTGTATCGCTTCAGAAAGGCACTATTGCTACCGGAGATCAGTTTGTTCACGATCCTGACCGTAAGGCATTTATTCAAAACACGTTCCATGCAGATGCGCTGGAGATGGAAGGCGCGTCCGTGGCCGTCGTCTGTGATGCCTTGAATGTACCTGTCTTTATCTTGCGCGCTATCAGCGATACGGCCGACACGGATGCAAGTTTTAATTTTGATGAGTTTATGGAAAGCTCGGCAAAGATCAGTGCAGACTTTGTTATGAAGATGGTTGACAGAATTGAGAGATAAAACACCTTCTATCGTCCCTTCCAAAAAGATCATGAAGCAGTTGGGTAAGAGTAACGGTGCTTTTACACTGATAGAAGAGGGTGACAAGATCCTTGTCGGTTTGAGTGGCGGCAAAGACTCATTGACGTTGATCCACGCACTTAAAGAACAGCAACGGCGTGCCCCGTTTGACTTCGAGTTTATAGCGGTAACAGTCAGTTACGGTATGGGTGAGAACTTTGATTACCTGGCCAAGCATTGTGCTGAGTATGGTATTAGACATGAGATCCATGACACAAAGATCTATGAGACCGCGCAGGAGAAGATCCGTAAAAACTCCTCTTTTTGCTCTTTCTTCTCTCGCATGAGACGGGGTTCTCTTTACAGTGCAGCCGAGCAATTCGGCTGTAACAAAGTGGCTTTGGGACACCACCTCGACGATGCAGTTGAGAGCTTCTTTATGAACATGATATACAACGGTCAGATGCGCGCACTTTCGCCTAAATACAGAGCGGACAACGGCTTGGTAGTGATCAGACCGCTTATTCAGATGCGTGAACGTCAACTGCGTGCTTTTGCAGAGGACAATGGCCTCGAAGCGATAGGTGATGAAGCGTGTCCAAGTATGCGATTCGATGTAAAAATGCCCTATGCAAGAGCTGAAATGAAAGAGATGCTTAAAGGGATGGAAGAGAAGTATCCGGACATTTTTACCTCGATTAATGCCTCTTTTTCCAACATTTCGGACGAGAGTTTTTTTGATCCGGAACGCTTTTCAGTTTAGGCTGCCTGATCGACTCGTACTATTCTGATGCGGCTCTTTTCTTAAAGAAATAGAGTTCCGACACTTTTAAAGTCTCCCGACGCTATTTTTAGCTATAATCCCACCAAATTTTACTTATAAGGTATACAATGAGCATTAATGTAACTCCCGATAAAGAACTTTTAGAGAATTCAGAGATGATCATCGTTGACATCCGAACTGAAGGTGAGTGGATGCAGACAGGCATCGTTCCCGGCTCTAAGACGATCGTCTTTTTTGACGAGCGTGGCGGTTATGATGCCGAGGGATTTTTAAAGCAGATAGACGAACTGGGCGGTAAAGATGTAGAGATCGGTCTTATCTGCCGTACCGGTGCCCGTACGGCACAAGTCGCCGGCTTTATGCAACAACAGGGGTATAACGTTAAAAACCTTGTGGGCGGTGTTATGAAGCTGGCAAGCGAGGGTTACCAACTCGTCCCATACAAAAACTAAAAAAGTTCCAGCTTCGGCGCATCTTGCGTCCAACTCAGGCTCTCTACGCACAGCAGTGCGTTATCGGCCTGAGTTAAACACAATCTACACCAAATCTGGAACTTTTTACTGTACAAGAACTGTTTAAGATGAGCTTCGCCATCTTGCTTAACGCTTAACGCTTAACGCTTAACGGGCTACTCGGTAGAGTGTGTTTCGATGTGGCCTTGCTCATGCTGTTCTTGCGGTGGGGCTTGTATTTCGTCTTCTACAGGTTCTGCTTTGTTCTCGCAACCGCTTAACAGCAGTAAAAGAAACAGACTACTTACGACGTTTTTCATAATCATCTTTTAACCTTTGATAGAGAGCGATAATACGCTCTTGGTAAATCTTATTCTCTTCATCGTCACAACAGTCCAAGATCTTTGTATACTCTTCTATTGTGATCTTGTCCGCATAGCGCGGATAGTCTTTAAGGTCTTGGAGCAAATCCTCTATTAGCTCATCGATGGCAAGCCCGTTGTCTTGAACGATCTTATCGAGATATTCTTCGACGGTCAAGCGAAGTGCATTGGCTCTGTCTTTATCGGTGTAGATACTCATTCCCGCTTCTTGTACGATGTTCAGTTCACATTCACCGTACTCCTCATTGGCAGCGATCAATGCTGCATAAAGTTTGGCTCTGAACTCAAGGGAGTTATGATGATACAGAAGAAGTTCACGAAAGGCACGAAAGAGATAGTGCTTCAGTTTGAATGCCATTATTAGCCTTTATAAATATCGTGCATCGGTTTCGAATATTCAGCCCTATGTCTGAAGTTGCAGCAGTGCTCTTATTATCGGTATGATACCAAAAAACGTGTAGACTCTGCAACTGATCGTATTGGGAAGAAGATAGTTTTCAACCCGGGGGAACAGTGGCTTTTACCGCGTTCAAGAGGGTGATAACATTTTATGAAAGTGGAAGGTGTCGTCTGTTCTAAATCTCAAACAGGACAAACCTTTTATTTTCATATAGCTTTTTCATTGGCCTGGTGATTTCTTGCGATATTACTTTAACCCGTTTTTTTTGAATGGCAATATAACTTTTTCCCTGGGTCTTGTTGATTCTTTCACGCAGTTGTGCATAGGTGTCTATCCGGTTGGAAGGATTTTGACTCGCTTTATTCGAAGCGACTACAATCGCTTCGCCTTTAGAATAGTATTGGGCAGAGAAGGGTCGTTTGATAACATAGTATAAAGGTTCACCCGGTTGAGCATGGGCTTTGTAGTGTTCTATTAACTGTTTTTCAGTCGGGAGTGTGTTTGGCTTGTTGAGCAGGTAAATATTGGCAATGAAGAGAAGAACAGGAACAAAAAGCGCATAAAGGTAGATAAGATTGAACTTTTTGAACGTGAGCTGGAACTGCTTTTGTTGCAGATAGATCGCAAGTAAGATGGCAAGAGCCGGCAGTGCCGGCAAGGTGTAGGTCCACAACACATTCCCTGCCACGCTGAAAAAGGTCATGACAAAAATAGAACACATCACCAGGTAACTGATAGCACTGTTATGACGCAGGAGTTGAAAGCTCTCTAGGCGCTCTGTTTTGGAACGACTGTTTTTAAAGAGAGCATAAAGTGCTATGAGGACCCATGGGAAAGAGGCTTGTAGCCATAACAGCCAAATGACACCGTGTGCCCTTGTATGCGATGAACCATATAGATCGCCGCTCCAGCCTGAGTCGACAAACCGTTTGAAATGTTCGCCAATGATAAAGTAATCTAAAAAACCGGGTGTTTTTAATTCTGCCAGAATATACCAGGGAAGTGTCAGAAGCAACATTAACAGTGTTCCGCTGAACCATGGCAATTTTTTTAGCTCAAGGAGGCGCTCTTTAAAGTCAAACAGCAGCCAGAAAGTCATACTGCCGCCGACAATGACCAGGGCAAGCGGTCCTTTTGCCAGGAGTCCGATGGTGAGCCCTATGAAAAAAAGATAGCCCCAGTACTTTTTTTGCCCTTTTATGAGCATGATCAGAGAGATCATGGAGAGTGTTGTCGCAAATGTAAGATAAGGATCTGTCAAAACGGCACCGGAGAGTGAATAGGGCAATAGCGAGGTAAGATAGATAACGGCACCCCATAATGCACTCTCTCTGTTGTAAAAGGTCTTGAGATAAGTAAAAATCAGTCCCATGGTCAAAAAGGTGAAAAGCAGAGCCGGCACTCTTGCAGAGAAATCCTGCATACCAAAGAGTTGGTAGGCGGCGGCTTCCGCCCAAAAAGAGAAGGGCGGTTTGCCCCAAAAAGGGATACCTACGTCATAATATGGGGTTATCCAGTCATTGGTCTGAGCCATGAGGTAGGCGGTCTGGGCATACCGTGCTTCTGTTGAATCGGTCAGTGGCAAGGTGACCATTGCCAAGATCCTTGCTATAATAACTACGAACAGTATCGTCAATAATGTCTTCTCTCTTTTACTCACTTACAGCCTTGTTCTTTATGTCGATTTTATGCGTAAGTCTAGCATAAAAACATACGAAGAGGTTACATGACGTCTGTCGCAGTTTTACAGTTATCCTAATATACAGATATGGCATAATTGGCAAATTTTTCAGAGGCGGAATAACGGTGCAGCATCAACACAGTGAATTAGAGACAAAAACAGGATCGTCAGGGGTATGTTTTATGCTTAAGTACCGAAGCGCTCTACTAAAGAGTGCTATTTTACAGGTGATTGTACTCTTGTTCGCAGGGTGTGCAGATAAAAACAGCGCGCCTCTGCACCATACGGTTCAATCCTCATGCAGCTATTACTCACTTCAGAGTGCAGAGTGTCTGGACAAGCAAGGTTTTATGAACCGGATTGAACCCTACAAGGTCATATTTATCGGTGATCATCATCAGAGTGTCAATGCGCACAGAAGAGTCGTTGAACTGCTTGACGGCCTCTCAGACGATGGTTATACCCTTGCTTTGGCAAACGAGTGGTTCAGTCCGCAGGAGAACAGCTTGTTACAGCAGTATGTTGACGGCGAACTCGACAGCAATGGTTCAAAGGCCCTGGAGTGGAAAAAGCGAACGGGGTTTGACTTTAACCTTTCAGAACCGATCTATAGCGCCGTTATCGCAAATCACGGAAAGCTGTATGGTATCAATATGGACAAAGCCTTCAAGACGATGGTCTCGGAGCAGAATATTACGGCCATGAGTCACGAACAGAGAAGGTTTTATGAGAGCCTGGACCTTAATGTATCTGTTCATCAACAGATGCTTTCGCCATTTTTCAGCCACTGCCATCATCTGAAAAAGGGTGAGACACAAGAAGAGTGTACGGCACGTATGTACCGTGTTCAGGTGGCCTGGGACAGTATGATGGGCGAAGAGAGTGCAAAACTCGCGCAAAATTTAAAAGAGAATGAGAAGCTTGTTGTTTTTGTAGGGGCTATGCATTTGGAGAGTGGGCTGGGTGTCAATCTTCGCTTCAGCAGAATGACAAATATACCGTTCGTTACGATCTTGCCGATGCCAAGAGGTGACCAAGAGCAAAAAGAGCTGACCGTCGATCTGGGGAGCAGTGATCTGCTCTACCTTTACAACGATTAGTGTGACGCTTCTTCGAGTTCCATATCTTTTTTAAACGCATCTTTGTAATAGGCAATGACCGCTATAAGTCCGGCCGCATAGACAAAGATAGAGAGCAGAATCACACCCATGACGACCTGGGTGAACATCTCTTTATAGACAAAGGTGTCAGGCAGGTGGTGTACCATGATGATGGAGAGACCGCCTTTGATCCCGGAGAGGGTCAAAATAGCCCACCATCGGTAGTTAACATTGGTCATACGCTCACTGGAACGGGTGATGAATGAGAACTTTAACATCATCAAGGCCCGTATTGCCGTGGTGACGGCAAAGAGTAGAATGATCTCATAGGCGTACTCAAAGAGTTTATCGATCTCTATCAGCTCGGCAAGGGTGACGAAGAGCAGGGCATTGGCAAAGAGGGCAAAAAAAGCGATGGACTGTTTGTTGGCATCGATGCGCGCCTTCGTCGTGATCACGCGTTCGCGCGAACTGAGCTTTTGCTGTCGGTCATCCGTGATAAGCTCTTCATCCTCACTGAACTGGCTCATATTTTTATTGATATAGTATTTAAGGGTCATGACAGCGGCGATTAGGGCCAAGATACCAGAGACATGGATAGCATGCAGTTCGGCGATCACAAAGGCTGTATACCCCGTTAAAAGAATGATGATGAACTCATCGACTACGGTATGAAGCAAGCCCAGTACGATTTTGGCAACATAGCCGATGATGAGACCGATGGCCAGTGAACCGAGTATGACTTTTACCAGTATAAACGAGACGTCGGTTGCCGTGATCTCTACGCCGTTCATCAGCGGAAGACCGATAAATAAAAATGCGATCATCGCCGTAGCGTCATTAAAAAGCGACTCTCCCTCTGTCAGTACCTTCAGTGAGTGCGGCAGTTCGAACTGAGAGAAGATCGAGCTGACACTGACGGCATCTGTTGCCAGGACCATTGCAAAGAGAGAGATCAGCATACCGATGGTAAAGGTGTATTCGCTAGGTGTCGTGAAGTTCAGGATAATACCGGCGACAATAGAGAGTATGACGGCGACAAAGGATAGGTAGAAGATGGAGAGAGCATGTTTTCTAAGATCTTTCAACTGGAAATTCATCGCATCCGGCAGCAGTATCAGCGGCAGAAGCAGCAACAGTATCTCATCAAAGTTTTCATTGGCTGAGAGATTGATGAGTTCAGGATAAAAGGAGTAGACGATAAGCGTCAGGGACATAATACCGATAGGTAAAGGAATAGAAAATCGGCGCTGTAAAACGCGAGAGAGCAGCAGGATCGTTAATATAGAGATGAGAACAATACTCATTGGTTTCCTTTGTTTAGGTCGTGATTGACGTGATTATACACCACTTTTTTCCAACAGTGCGAAAGCTTTATGGTCAGCACCGCTAAGGGCAAGTCCTTTGATCTGCTCACGAGTGTACCATTCAACCTCTTCTTCGACCATAGAGGCCGAGTGATAGACTTTAGCGTGAAGATGGAAGTGTGAATATTGATGTTTTATCTCGCCGATAGGCTCCATGTCCAGTTTGTCATCATGCTCTAAAAAACCCCAAAGCCCATTCAGAAAACGGGTCTCTCTCTGACGCAGTGCGTACCTGTTGTTATGTTCATGGATGACGATGTGTCTGTTGCGCACGGGGACACTCTTTTTGACTTTTTTTTCAGGGTAGAGCAGCGGGTCGTCCAGTTTCGCTTTGCAGACCCCATTAAAAGGGCAGACCTCGCAATCTGTCCGTTTTGCCATACAGACCAGTGAACCGACGTCCATCATCGCCTGGTTGTATTCAAAGGGGTGTTCTTCATCAAAGAGTTTATAGGCAAGCTCCCATAAGTTCTTGTCGTTTGCTTTTTCAACACCGAAGACGCGGTAGAGAATACGTTTGACATTGGCATCCATAATGGGGACAGGCGTTTTGTAGGCAAAGGCGGCAACGGCATGGGCGGTACTTTGTCCGATGCCGGGCAGAGCGATCAGCTCCGTGACGCTTTGCGGCAGTTTGGTTTTGCAGATTTGCGCCGTTTTGTGGAGGTTGCGTGCCCGGGTGTAGTAGCCAAGTCCTTCCCACTGTTTGAGAACTTCGTCTTCACGGGCATCGGCAAGTGTCTGAAGTGTCGGAAACTTCTCTAAAAAAGGAAAATAGAAGCGTTCAAGTACGGTTTTTACCTGTGTCTGCTGAAGCATTATCTCGCTCACCCAGATCCGGTAAGCGTCACTGCTCAAGCGCCAAGGCAGGTCGTGGCGCCCGTTCTTTTGGTACCAGGTAAAGAGTTTTTGGTGAGCCTCTTTAAACATTGACTTTTCTCTCCGGTTTGGTGATAAGGTAGCCGCCGATCACAATAGGAATGACACCGAGTATCTGACGCAGATCAGGGACCTCGTCAAGTGTGTAATAGGCCAGGATGAGAGTGAAGATAGGCGGCAGTGCCAGCATGGCACTCATCTTTGTGATGGAGATGCGGTGCAGCGCTTCGATCCAGAGTACTTTTGAGACGCCGAACACCAAGATACCGATAGCAAGAATATAGGGTGCGGCTTTGATAAGGTTCTCTACGGTCGGCAACGGCTCTGATAAATAGGCCATGATCAACAGAACAGGCAAAGCAATAGTGTTCCTAAAGGCCAGAATGGTCTCCGAACTGACATAGCTGCGGGCGCGTTTTTGATAGAGGTTGGCAAAAGGGGCCAGAGCCGCTGCGATCAAGATGATGAGGTCGCCCTTGTTGAAGCTGAGATCATCAGGGATCAAGACCGTTAGGGCACCGACACCCATAATGACAGCACCAAGTGTGTGCATCGGACTGAGTCTGTCACTGCCGAAGACATTAAAATAGAGATAGGCAAAGAGCAGCTGTAAAAAGATAATGACAGCCATGTTTCCCGCCGTAGTGTACTGCAGACCGATGAAAACAAGTATAAAAAGCAGGTTGATAAAAAAGGTGGTCAGCAAGAGATCTTTTCGGGCCTCTTTATCAAACATTTCGTGGAACTTTTTTTGATAGAGAACCAGAGCTAGAAAAATGATCGTTGCAATGATGATCGAGAGTGCAAAACTGAACATCGCACCGATGAGCGGTATGGCAAAAAGCGACAATATCGGAAACCAGCTCTCTATGATGGAGAGCAGTAACATGTAGATCTCGCCTTTTCGTTCTTCCTGCATGGCCCCTCTTTTTTATTCGGATTTTAGCACAATACAGGTGTGAAAGAATTCATTTGCTGTCAAAGATGAGATAGCGGTTGTTGCCCGTGTCGGTGACAATGAGTTTGTTGTAAAACTGGTAGACGCCGGTTGGATTCGAGAAGGAGTCAGAGTCAGGGGTTCCGACCTCACGATTGGCTCCGGAACGGGTAAAGTCATCCTGACCTATCAATCCGGTTGCCGGTTCATTAGATGTGGATATCAATGGAAAATTCCAGATCAGGAGACGGTTGTTGCCGCTGTCCGCAACAAAGAGCTGGATGCCGTTAGAGTAGAGACCGCCGCCGTCCGTACTGAAATTTAGGGTTGAAGCGGTAGGCGCGGAGAACCCCTGATTGGCCTCTTTGGAGATAAAATCCGCTTGGCCGAGAACGACATCGGCAGCCTGGTTTGAAGTGGTCGGAAAACTGTTCCATATCAGGATGCGGTTATTCCCGGCATCCAAAACAGCCAGCATTGTACCGTTACTCCAGACGGCGGTCGGAAAGTTCAAGCTTGATGCGCTCGGAGTAGCCGGGATCGAATTAGTGGTAAAGTCGCTTTGCCCGAGTACGATGTTGGCAGCTGCACCGTTTGATGTGGGAATAGTGTTCCAGATAAGAACACGGTTGTTGTTGCTGTCAGTAACGATCAGTTTTCCGTTGGCGACACAAAGTGATTCCGGAAGAAAGAGACGATTGTTCTCAAGACCCGGAAGGTTTTGGTTAAAATCGGTCTGGCCGACGACGACGTCTGCTTTTGCCGGTTCGGAGATAGGGCGGTTGTTATAAATGAGAATGCGGCTGTTTCCCCAGTCTGTCACTATAAGTTTTCCCTGATAAACAGTAAGGGTTTGAACACCTTTGTTCTGATATTCGTCGCTGCCGCTGAGACTCTCTACCAGGTTGGCTTGTCCGACGGCAAAGTTGGCTGCTCTGCCATTGGCAGTAGGAACGCTGTTATAACCGATAGCGCGGTTGTTGCCGAGGTCGGGAAGGTAGAGCATACCGTCAACGACTGTGGGGTTGCCAAAAGGATTTCTGACGGTATTGGCGGCTGTCGTCTCATCACCGGCACTGGTAAAATTCGTCTGACCGATCACCACACTGGCCGTATGCGAAGAAGAACTGATGAAACCGGCGCCGATCTCACTGCTGCTGGAACTGCTGCTGACGGCACCCTCTTCACTCTCATCGACAAAACTGCAGCCGACAAAGAGCAAAAGGGCACTCAATGTGAACAGAAAAAGTGGAGCTTTTTTGAAAAAAGTGATCATCGTTTACGCCTTTGTATACATTATATTTTATTCTATAACAACGCTTCTAAGCGAATGATTAACATTTACGACTATTAGTCGATACCCTGTATACATAACAGTCCGCTCTAACCTTGTTTTGATTACACTTTCTCTATGTATACAGTCACTGACCACACCTATGAGATGCTTGTCGAGAAGCAGTCCAAATTTATTGCCCATCTGATGCCTTATGCTATGTTCGAGGAGGTGCTGGCTTCTCTGAAGACCGAACATCCCAAAGCACGCCATTTTGTGACGGCATTTCGTTACATCAACGAGTTTGATCAGGTGGTCGAGGGGAGCAGTGATGATGGCGAACCCAGAGGAACATCCGGCAAACCGACCTTGGCTGTTCTCCAGGGCAATGAACTGATCAATGTGGCAGTGATCACCGTACGTTACTTCGGCGGAACCAAACTGGGTACAGGCGGTTTGGTCAGGGCCTACTCTGATGCTGCCAATATGGCGATTTCGTCTGCTGCGTTATTGTCGTACCAAAAAGAGAGTGTGCTCGTCGCAGCATGTGCCTATACCGATATAGGGAAAGTAGGGTATATGCTTGAAAACCTCGGTATTAAGGTCATACAAAAAGAGTTTGATACGGTGGGTGAGATTATGCACTTGCAGGCGCCGCAGGAAGATCTTGATGCCTTCTTAGAGCAGGCAAAGCGCTTGGTCACGATTGTAGAGTAGTTCTATCTACCCCTTCTTTACCAGCAGTCCGCCCAAAACAATCAGACCGATCCCGCAGAAAGTCCAAAAGTCCGGGAAGAGGTCACCGAGCATATACCCAAAGCCGATAGCAAATGGAATGTTGGTATAGCTGACTACACCGATGATCCCCGCCCTTGAAAGGCTGTAAGCCTTTGTCAGAAGCCATTGTGAGAGGGTGGAGATGAGCCCCATAGCCAGAATAAGCGCCCAAACCTTAGAGCTCTCCGGCAAGAGGAAGTCGACAAAGAGAAATGAGACTGCCTCGGGGGCATCGATGTAGGGAGCGATTAAAAAGAGCAGCAGCGGAGCAACGGCACCGGTTGTCATAAAGGAGAGAACGATGACCCTGGCGTCGTAAATATGTTTGATCTTTTTAATAGTCGTGTAGGCTGCCGCCGCAAAAAAGCCGCCCAAGATCCCGAGAAGATGCTCATAGCTAAAGCTTAAACCGGTGGGCTTGGTGATCAACAAAACCCCTATAAAACCTATGAAAAGTGCGATAAGACCTTTTTTGTCGAGGTGCTCCTGGAGCAGAAAAAATGCCAAGATGGAGACAAAAAGGGGTGAGGTCTTGTTGAGTGTAATGGCAACACCAAGGGGGATAGTCGTAATGGTGTAGAAAAAGAGGATCATCGCACTGAAGCCCAAAAGGCCTCTGAGTATAAGAAGATGAAGTTGACCGCCCGGCAGTTTGGTCGGCGTGTGTTTGAGCATCATCAGTATAAAGAGAACGCCCAGCAGGTTTCTGAAAAAGACGATCTCCAGTGCGGAGATCTCCTCGCTGAGGACCTTGGCGATAGCACCGTTAAGTGCAGAGATGAGGGCACTTACCAGCATAAAAAGAACGCCTCTGTCGACTTTGCTCAGCATCTACAACCCCAATTTTTTTGACATTGTAGCCAAGAGGGCTTATGGTTGTGCCGGTGCTTCGAGTTGCGCCTGTTTATTGCGAAAGAGGGTGTGGCTCAGTACGATGACATTAAAGACGGGCGTGATCAGTGCAGCAAAGGGGATCATTGAGATAACATAGAGGACAACGGTGATGGTACGGACCTTGTTACCCTTAAAGTACATCATCTGTTTGTACTGCTCTTTTGTCATGGCCGTTGTGCCGACGTCGAGCATATAGAACTTGTGAAAAAGATAGTAAAACGGAAAATTGATCGCGACGATGTTGACCAGCGGTATGAAATAGAGTGGAATCAGAAGAATAAGCAAGACAAAAGTAATTAGAACATACTTCAGTGAGTGAAAAAGTGTCGTAAGCGCATTACCGTGACCCTCCATCGCCAATTCAGGATAGTGGCGCGCCTGAAGCTCTCTCATGATCGCCGGGGTTAAAAACCCGATGACCAGAATAGCGGTAAAGATGGCAACAACGAACATAAACATCCCGCCGACGGTAAAGACGAAGAAACTGACCAGCCAGGAGGTGATGGCATGTTCCATTAAAAATTCCACGATGGCACTGCCGCCGTTGTAGACGACATTGGTGTTCTCGGTGTGCGTTATGCCGTTTTCCTGGGTGGTTTTGGTTGATTGGACCTGCACGAAACTCTCCTGTAGAGAGTCCAGTCCGGCATCGGCTGCCGAGAAGAAGAGGGCATAGAGAACGATCACGGTAAAGAGAAAAGGGGCAAAAGCGTAGGTCAGCATCTTCTTGGTAAAGAAGTCCTGCAGACTCAGGCTCCAGATATTCTGATTCACATGTTCTCCTTGATGAGTTTGATGACCTCGCCGATCTCTTCACCTTCTACTTTGCCCGCCTTGTAAAAGAGGACAGTCCCTTCCTTGTCAAAGAGGATGATGTCCGAATTATCATCTGCGACGTTCCAGCTGTTGACAACATACTTGTCCATATCTTTGACATAGACAGTGTGCGGAAACTTCTCCTGTTTTGACTTGAGTGCGGCATTGATCGCAAAGTTCGGTTTCCATGTGGCCGCCATGTTGATGATCGCAACGGAAGCATATTTGGAACGGTCCAGTTCAGCTGCTTTGACGGCGTCGCTGAGGTCGTTGTTTAGATCTTTTTCGTCGGGGTCAACGTAAAAGAGGAGGTGGACTTTGCCTTTGAGCTCTGAACTCGACCACGCTTCGCCGGTGACACGGCCGCCTTTGTCGCCGTCAAGCGTGACTGTCGGAACTGTTTTACCGATCTCTACGGCACTTAACGATAGTGAAAAAAGTAGGGGAAGTAGAAAAAATGTACGCATTCTTGTCCTTGTTTAACTCTTTAGTATGGGATTATAGTAGCCAAAAAAAGAAAATATGAGAGGCTGTATCAGCAATTATGGAGCGAGTATTGGATAACACCACCCCTCATCTTTTGCTTCGTCAACGATATCTACCGTGTGACCATCCAGAATCTTGCTACCGGCGTAGACACAGAGAAGGGCATCGATCAGGTGCTCATCCAGATCCATCGTTTGATCAAAATAGCGCAGGGTCGCTGCGGGGGCTTTTTTATAGTTTTGAAAACCAAGACTCTGCGCGATCTGCTTGGGATAGACCTCATATATGGGTATCTTCTTATGCTTGATGGTGAGGTTGGGAAAGACGTAGTCAAAGTGATGCAGCAGAGCGACCGCACGCGCGGTCAATCGGCCGATGCGGTCACCGGCAGGCGGCATAGGACGCAGACCGTAGGTGTCAAAGAGATAATAGTCGGTATACCGGAAGAGATAGGGGTTGACGATCTCGCCCGTTCCTTCTCTTGGCGGCGTCGGGGTATGCGGAGAGAGTAGGGGTCTGGGCAGGCTCAGCGGTGCATCGATGGCGATGGCATCAAGATCTAAACGTTCAAAGAGCTCAATGATATAGTTTTGACAGCTGTGGTGATCTTTGTGTCTGGGCTCTTTAAAAGCTTCGAGGATCTTTATCTTCCCCGCTTGTACTTCGGCATAGATATAGGCAGAGTTCCCGCTCATGCAGCCGCCGAGATCGATTCCCAATATTTTGTAGCTCTTTTGCATACAACAGTGTATAATAATCGGATTAACATAAGGAGAAGAGATGAAAATAGTGTTGATGCGTTCAGTACCGGAGTTGGGGCATACACCGGTAGACTTCTCCGGTTTTGGTCTCTGTGTTGCGTATGTTGAAGAAATTTTCATGGACTTTTCATACAATGCAGAGCTATAGATTTTTTATCTCAGGACGTGTTCAAGGGGTCTATTACCGTGCCAATGTTGCGAAGAATGCCCAAAAGTCAGGGTTTAGCGGTTACGTCAAAAACCTCAATGACGGTCGGGTGGAAGCGGCTGTAAGTTGTAAAGAAGAACAGCTGGAGAGCTTTAAAAAGATACTGCACAATGGCTCGCCCGCGAGCAGAGTCTCTTCGATCGAAGAGCAGCCTATAGACGAACTTTTCAACGGTGAATTTGAGATACGTTATTAACGCTTGACCTCGAAACCGTTTCATCCCATTACACATTCCCTCCACGTTTCTCCGTTATTGTTTCCAGACAATAAGGAGACGAACATGAAAGCATTTATCTTTTTTATAGTGACACTGCTGGTGTTGACAGGATGTACCGTTACGTATGAAACGGATGATGGCAGCCTCTATGTAGATGGTACATACGGCTGGGTGGTACAAGATTTTGAAGTGGCGTATTCCTATGAGTACTATGAAACGGGCAGCCTCTATTTCGAGACCCCCTATCTGGAGCGCGGCACAAAAATCTATATCGATATCTACAATGACTATGATTATGCTTTTATAGAGTACGATAGCTGGAATATCTATTTATACGATCAGTGGTTTAACGGCGCGTATGAGGCACACTATACTTTTGAGGTTGATGAGAGCGGCTGCCAATATTTTGCCCTTCACGACCTGCATCAAGACGCTGTTGTCCACGTCTATTATCAATAGGTGTAGCGTTTACGCCATCGCTTTGCCGGCGAGCATGCCGCTCGCCCATGCAAAATTGAAGTTATAGCCTCCGCGGCGTCCGACAATGTCAATGACCTCGCCTGCAAAATAGAGACCCTCTACAAGTTGTGACTCCATGGTTTTCTCGTTTATCTCCGCCGTGCTGACGCCGCCGCCGCTGACCTCGGCATGCTTAAAGCCATGAGTATCGGTGATCTCGAACCGCCAATCCTGCAGCTGATGGGCCAGTTTTTTGATCTGTTTGGTGTTGAGTGACGAGGCCGGCATGGTCGGTTCGATCTTTGCACTTTTCAGAAGGTGCGGCACGATCTTGGTTGAGATGACGCCGGAGAGTGCTGTTTCGAGGGTGTGGTTAGCAACAGCATTTAGAAGTTTTTCAAGCAAACTGCTCAGTGCCTGCCGATTAAACTGAGGTAGCATGTTCAGCCCGACAGTAACGTGTTGAAACTCTGATAGAGCCAATGACGCTTTTTGACTGATATCCAATATTGCCAGACCGGAGATGCCGTAATTAGTAAAAAGGATATCCCCCTGGATCTTCTCTTCGGGTTTACCATTGAGATAGAGGGTGACATCGGCTACTGTCTTGACTCCGGCCATCTTATGGTGTATCTCAGAATCGATGTGGAGTTGCACCAAAGAGGGGTAGGTCGCTTCTATAGTATGACCGAAACGTTTGGCAAAGTCATAACCGTCAGCGCTTGCACCGAGTTGCGGTGCCGCTTCTGACCCGGTGGCGATGAGGACTCTGTCATACTTTTTTTTGTCCAGAGAAGTCTCAACAATAAACTGCTCGTTCTCTTTAGTGATATCAGTGACGTTCTCTTCCGTACAGATCTTGACACCGGCCTCTTTGACAGCTTCACTAAAAGCGATCACGACGGATTTCGCTTCATTGGAAAGAGGATAACAGCGTCCGTCATCTTTTGCATCGAGCAGCAGTCCGATAGAGTGGCAGAACTTCTCAAAGGCGTTAAAGGGCATAGCCTCTAAGGCATAAGCTGAAAACCCCGGATCACTACCGAAGTAGTCGCTGACATAGGCTGTTGTGTTGATAATATTACAGCGCCCGTTCCCTGATGCCAGGATCTTTTTGCCGACACTTTTGTTGTGTTCATAGATCGTGACATCGGCTCCGGCTTTTGCAGCGGTAAGCGCGGCCATCAGTCCGGCAGCACCACCGCCGACTATGGCGATTTTATTCATGAGCGTATTGTAGCAACTTTAGGTGGTTGTATTGTTAAGAGAATTGTAGAATTTAATGGATAATAACGAGAAAAAAGGTGTATAATAATTTTATATACATTAAAAGGACAGACAATGACAAAAGAACAAGTTCTGGCAGAAGCGCAAAAACAGATCGATTCATTTAAAGCACAATTAGCAGAATTAAAGCTTAAAGAGAAAGTCAATGGGTTAAGTGTTGATGCCAAAAAAGTATATGAAGAGCAGAAAAAAGAGCTCGAAGCACTTATTGATGAGGCTGAGAAAAAGTTTAAAACCTTGGGTGCAAAAGCGAGTGATAGTTGGCAGGATACAAAAGAGTTTGTTGAATTGACACAAAAAGCCTTGAAACACTCATTTAACTACTTTATGTCGCACTATAAGAAAAAGTAGCGATGATCTGAACTACGCAATACTGTTCTACAGCCTCCCCACGGAAGGCGGCAGTATATCTATCTACTCTGGGCGCTAACTGCGTCCGAACATCTTCTCCATCGCCTTAAAGAAAAGTTTGAACGCCCCGTTATTACCAATGACATCATCAATAAACTCGTCATAGGTCAGCCGTTTGGATTCAAGATAACCGATCAGATATTTTTCAGAAGCTTCGAGGCCGGAACTGTGCTCAATGTCCAAAAGCTCTTTATAGAGTCTGGAGATCGTTTCGATAGACTTTGGTCTTGCGGCTTGCCGGTAGGCCATGTAGCCGCTTATTGAGTTGTCCATAGGGTTCTTTTTGATCTCAAACTTTGTCGTGACCCAGTAGTAACGGCCGTCTTTTGCCAGGTTCTTGACAACGGCAAAGATGTTTTTCCCTTGTTTTAGACGCTCCCACATCAATTTAAATATCACTTTAGGCATGTCCGGATGCCGGATCATACTGTGCGGATGTCCTATCATCTCATGGGCAGAGTACCCAGAGATCTCATAAAAGTAATCATTTCCAAACTCAATGATCCCTTTATCATCCGTACGGCTCAATATATATTTGTACTTGTCCAGAGGGATCTGCTCATCGATAGGTGTAGGGCTAGTCATTATGACTCCTGAAATTATTAATATAGATATATGATAAATACACTACTTAAAAATAGTATATCTGTGAAAAATGAAAAAATCATGAAAACAGATCATATAAGAAAATGAAATATTGATATGATGTGACAATATTGGAGATATTGTGCAGGTCTCTTTGTCAACAAACAGGAGTGACGTCGCTTTTGCTTTAATATAAATCAGGAAACAAAAGCCATGCTAGCGATGGAAGTGACTACTGCATAGATCGCGTTGATTTAGTAAAGAGAGGGCATATGATTTTAGATATTATATGCGTATATCTATTTTATGAAGGTCAGTTGAGAGATCAATATTGGAACGTCTGCTTAAAATTGGAAAATGGGTCGACTTGATATAAAAATAGTAAGACAAAGGTCTAGGATGATTGAAAAGACGATAGAAGGTGGAGCAGTTGATCAGCAAAGAGTGAGTCAAATGTATGAACATATGGTTTTACTCATCGGTGAGAAGAGTGATGATGGTGAAATCGGTAATATTGAGGAATATCTCTATGAAAAATACAAGGTAAGGGTGGAGATACTGCTCTTCTCAAAATTAGAGACTCCTCGTGAAGAGAGCCTCTACCTTCTCTATCTTTCAGACCAGGAGATCAAAGGACTCTTTGACCAACACGCTTCTGCTCTTATGAAAATAGGGATCATCCCCAATACGTCGTGCTCATATGCGATCAACAGTTATGGTATCGCCAAAGATATGTTTGATGCGATAGACGACGTGATGGAAGCGGAAGATGCCAGTTCCGTAGATATACTCATATGCAACAGCGTGCCGGTCTTTGGCAATATAATCATAGGTAACGTTCACGGCATGAACCAGGCCAGGAATGTGCGTTCAAACTATCTGAAAAAAGCGCGTGCTTTTGTTTCAGATGTAAGACATCTCTCTTTTCAAAACTATAGTATCACTACCGCAAAAGGAAATGTGACCAAGACAGCAGCCACCGGTATTATGTTTTTTGAGCACAACAACAGCGGATTGAGCCGGAACATAGTCCATGAGAACCTTGCCCTTAATGATGGCCGGCTTCATGCGCTCATTCTTGCCCCTTCGAGTGTTGTCTCATACCTCTATTATCTTTTTCTGAGTTATTTTTTGAACAGGCTATTGATAGAGAGACTGCCTACAAGTGTCGGTCTGATCGCCTCTTCCAAACTTGAGATCACCAGTCCAAAGCAGATCGAATATACTCTTGATGGAGAGAGATATGTTGAAGAGCAGCTCGTTTTAGAAGTCAAACGTGATGCTGTACAGATCTATCTCGGACGGCATGTTGCCGATAAACAGACCGAAGGTGTACAGGAGGAAGATAAAGACACGGTACGTGTTCAAGGGTTGCCAAAGTCTCAAATGAGTGAGATACTTCTCAATGAACCTGTTCCCTTCTTTCCGAGAGCGGATGAAGATGATTTTAAAGAGCTCTTTGTCAGCCTGCGTCAAAGCTCCAAACTCACCTCTATTTATATTATGTTGATGATATTGAGCACGCTGCTCGCAACCACCGGACTTTTTCAAAGTTCGGCTCCTGTCATTATCGGTGCGATGATACTTGCGCCTCTTATGTCACCTATCATCTCATTTTCCATGGGTGTATTGCGAGGCGAGAAGGAGCTGTTGCAAGAGAGTACAACGACATTTCTTATCGGAATAATCACGGCATTGCTGTTCTCTTGTCTTTTTACTTATCTGATGCCTTTAAATGTTTTGACCGATGAGATGAGAAGTCGATTGAACCCTAATATCCTTGATTTGATGGTAGCTATTATTTCAGGCGTTGCCGGCGCCTATGCCTATGCCAAATCGGAAGTGGCCAAAAGCCTTGCCGGTGTTGCCATCGCGGTTGCACTTGTCCCTCCGCTAAGTGTGATGGGGATCGGTATCGGCTGGTGGGACAGTGCTGTCGTATATGGCTCTTTTCTTCTTTTTATGACCAACCTTGCCGGTATTACACTCTCTGCCGCATTGACATTCTTTTTTCTCGGGTTCTCACCGATTCATCGCGCTAAGAAAGGGATCGTTTTTACAAGTATTTTTCTTATTATTGTCTCTATCCCGCTCGTATTCTCATTTTTTAAAGTGATTGAACAAAACAAGATATTTACACAGTTAAAAGAGGCGGAATATGTGTCGGTAGGTGGACAAAAAGTTCGTATACAGGCACTTTCGGTTGACCTGAGTAAAGAGAGACCTGTTGTATATCTGGCAACGATCAGTACAAGAGTGCTTGATGACGGACAGATTTTGGAGATCAAGAGACATGTCGACAAGATCCTGCAGAAAGAAGTTGTGGTTAACATTCTCTCTGAAACGGAATTACATTAGATCGGTTGGGATCAAAACGAAATTCCGTTTATTATCATAAATGGTAGTTAACTGCGTCCAAACATCTTTTCCATTGCTTTGAAGAAAAGTTTGAATGCCCCGTTATTACCGATGACACCATCGATAAATTCATCGTAGGTCATTCTTTTCGATTCAAGGTAACCGACAAAATATTTTTCTGAAGCTTCGAGTCCGGAGCTCTCCTCGATGCTTTTAAGTTCTTTATAGAGCTTTGAGATCTGATCGATAGCCTTGGGTTTGGTCGCCTGACGATAGGCCATATACCCTGAGATACTGTTGTCCATCGGGTTTTTTCGAATTTCAAACTTCGTGGTGACCCAGTAGTAACGGCCGTCCTTGGCAAGGTTCTTTACGACGGCAAAGATATTTTTTCCCTGCTTGAGGCGGTCCCACATCAATTTGAAGATCACTTTGGGCATATCCGGGTGGCGGATCATACTGTGCGGTTGACCGATCATCTGGTCGGCAGTGTAACCGGAGATCTCATAAAAGTAGTCATTCCCGAACTCTATCGTTCCTCTATTATCAGTACGGCTGAGGATATATTTGTATTTGTCCAGCGGTATCTGTTCATCAATCGGTGTGGGTTGCTGCATCTGTCTATTCCTGTAAATTATTTTCAACACGGGGATAGTACAGAATGTATAATTAGGCAGATATGAGAGGTCTGAAATTTCTATTTTTTTAAGAATTATATCAGTTAGTTATAAGTATTATAAATTTTAATAATGAATGTTTATATTAAGAGCAGGTTGAATATTGAAACGCGTACACCATTATACCCTGTCATCATGGAACTTTAGAGAGTAAAGCGAATTTGACGTACTCAAAGTTGATGAGTGGGAAAAAATGGTCAGGATTATTTGTTTGAATAGGAAAAAGTAGTGGCGCGGTGGACGATATGGCAAAGAAGGGTGCTGAGAGCACGCTTTTTGGCTAAAGTAACATCGATAAAGAGCGAAGCGAGACAATGATAGCGAAGCGGGTTTGATGTCGAAGTGACTGTATGAGATAAAATTGTTTGGATTATTTGTTTGAATAGGAAAAAGTAGTGGCGCGGTGGACGATATGGCAAAGAAGGGTGCTGAGAGCACGCTTTTTGGCTAAAGTAGTATAGATAAAGAGCGTAGCGAAACATTGATAGCGAAGCAGGTTTGATGTCGAAGTGACTGTATGAGATAAAATTGTTTGGATTATTTGTTTGAATAGGAAAAAGTAGTGGCGCGGTGGACGAGACTCGAACTCGCGACCCCCTGCGTGACAGGCAGGTATTCTAACCAACTGAACTACCACCGCGCATGTAACAATAATAATGGTGGGCATTACAAGACTCGAACTTGTGACATCTACCTTGTAAGGGTAGCGCTCTACCAACTGAGCTAAACGCCCTTTAGTAACACACCTAATTTGGCGACCCCTAAAGGATTTGAACCTCTGTTCTTACCATGAAGTGGTAATGTCCTTGGCCACTAGACGAAAGGGTCAAGATTGAACAAAAATATATTCAAAAATGGTGGGCATTACAAGACTCGAACTTGTGACATCTACCTTGTAAGGGTAGCGCTCTACCAACTGAGCTAAACGCCCTTTTTTTCATGCTTTTCGCTTTACTCTGCATTAGTGTTTTCTTCGGATACTGGCGTATACCTCAGTCAAAACTGCCTTGATTAAAACTAAAATCATTTCAAAAAGTTTCTTTTGGAACAAGAAAAGAAAAAACTCGTTTTTTGTGCTAGTTGTGCTTAAGATTTTAGCGAAGTGTACTTATCGTACATAAGCTTAAAGCTTTAGTGCAAATAGTGCAAAAAATGGCGCGGTGGACGAGACTCGAACTCGCGACCCCCTGCGTGACAGGCAGGTATTCTAACCAACTGAACTACCACCGCACATTTTATAAATGGTGTCCCGTGATGGACTCGAACCATCGGCATCCTCATTAAAAGTGAGATGCTCTACCAACTGAGCTAACGGGACTCATAAACTCTAGCGTACTAGTGTTTGTGAGGCGAAATTATAGGCAAAAGAACCTTGGATGTCAAGAGCTTTTTGCTATTTTTGAAAAAAAACTTTTTTATCGCCTAAAACAAGCATTTTCAGAGCCGTCAGAGCGCTCTGTTGCTGGATGTAATTTCGGTCACCTTTGAAGTGACAGGTCACGACATTTTCATACATTTTGGATTTAACGCCGATCACGACAGTGCCAACCGGTTTCTCTTCGCTGCCGCCATCGGGCCCGGCAACACCGCTTATGGCCAGTGCATAGTCGGCTTTGGCAATGGCGAGGGCACCTTCACACATCTCTGAGACAACGGCTTCACTGACCGCACCGTGCTCAACCAGTGTGGTGCTTTCAACGGCAAGCCAGTTCTCTTTCAAAATATTCGAGTAGGTGACCAGTGAACCTTCGAACACGGATGAGACGCCGGCATGCGCCGTAAAGTAATAGGCCAAGAGCCCTCCGGTGCAGCTTTCGGCAAGCGTTATCTTTTGACGTGTCCGAAGTGTTGCATCGATGATATGTTGAACAAGGTCCTCAGCGACAATGATGTGTTCAGGGTACCGCTGCGAAGTGATCTCAATAAACTTATCGATGGAGCCGTAGGTGTTGCACCGCACATCGACCTCCACCCATGCATCTACGATCTGCGAATAGGCAAGCTCAACGTTAAACTGTTTGGAGAGAGGCTGCAGATACTCTATGACCTCTTTGATAGGTGTCTCAAAAAAGTGAAGTTTCTGTTTGGTCGAAGCAGTTGAGAGGAGTTGCTGCGGAAGCTCCTGCGACTCCTGCAGCTGCATGACGTTGATGAGAGCACTGTTGATCTGCATAAGATAGCTACTCGCAGTGAACTTTTCACACTGTGAAGGTATCAACATCTCTTCTTTGAGTACCAACTTGTCATCTATAAGAGAACAGAGCAGCTTTCCGACGAGTGTGAAACTCTTTTTATTGCTGATGATGTAGATCTTGTTATCTTGTGTAACACGGTTTTCGAGTTCTCTAAAGAAGTCGCGGTCAGCTTCCTGAAAATAGTCGATAGAATTGAGCTCACCGTCAGCTTCTATTTGACGGATAACATAGTCTCTAAAAGGGTGGTTCTGTGTGAAAATATTGCCAATAAAGTAGAGACGTTTTTTCAATATATACTCCGATATAGTTACAATAAAATATGCTTTGCAGAGAAGTATAACACAATGGGCGCCCGGCGTAAATAGAACCATTTTTTGCGTGTAAAAATTATATTCTGCCTTGGTCTGCCTTCTGTTTTCAGCATCTTATTTGAATAATTCCTATCTCACTCAAGCACCGGTACAGGCGTCTGGCGTGCGACACCGCTATGTTGTCAGCCCTTTTTAAACCCTATAAGGATATAATCCAAAAAATTTTAAATACAGAATACTGAGGGTTACATGGATTATAAAGAGACTCTGTTACTACCGAAAACAGACTTCCCGATGCGTGGGAACCTTGTTCAGAACGAGCCGTTGCGTTATAAGGCCTGGGATGAGAACAAGATCTATGAGAAGATGAAACGAAACCGTGAAGGTGCCGAACCCTTTACGCTGCATGACGGACCGCCGTATGCCAATGGTCATATCCACATTGGTCATGCCCTCAACAAGGTCTTAAAAGATATCATCATCAAGTTCAACTACTTTAACAACAAGTCGGTGCGTTTTACGCCGGGCTGGGATTGTCATGGTCTGCCGATCGAGCAGCAGGTAGAGAAGAAACTTGGCGGTAAGCAGAAGAAAGAGCTTCTAAGCACGGGTGAAGTACGTAAGCTCTGTCGTGAGCATGCTGCAAAATTCGTAGATGTTCAACGTTCTGAGTTTAAGACGCTCGGTATTTTGGCCGACTGGGAAAAACCTTACCTGACAATGGACTACAAATTCGAAGCGAACATCTACCGTACCCTCTGTGATGTGGCGAAAAAAGGTCTGTTGATCGAACGTTCGAAACCGGTCTACTGGTCATGGGCTGAGCGTACGGCATTGGCCGAAGCGGAAGTCGAGTATGAAGACAAAGAGTCGCACTCTATCTACGTTGCGTTTGAACTCAGTGATGAGTCAAAGGTACGTATGGGTATCGAAGGCAAAGCGGGTCTGGTCATCTGGACGACAACACCCTGGACCCTTCCGGCAAATACAGGTATCTCTCTAAATCCTGATGAGAAGTACGTACGTACAAGCGACGGCTACATTGTGGCAGAGAAGCTTTACAATGAGAACATTGAAAACGGTGTTCTTTCAGGCGAAGTGGTTCAGACTTTTGATGCTGCCAAGTTTGAGAACCTGCATGCCGTCAACCCGTTAAACGGGCGTTCATCACACATCGTTCTCGGTGAGCACGTTTTGATGGAAAACGGTACGGGTTGTGTTCACACGGCACCGGGTCACGGTGAAGATGACTACCGTGTCGGTCTGAAGTACAACCTGGACGTTATTATGCCGGTCGACGAGACAGGCTGTTTTGATGAGACTGTTGTTCATGAGAGACTCTTTCCCAATCCGGAAGAGTTCCTGGGTAAACATATCTTCAAATCCAACGATGCGATTTTGGAACTTCTCGGAGACACTCTTCTGAAACAGACCAAATTCGTCCACTCGTACCCGCACTGCTGGCGTTCACATACGCCGCTGATCTTCCGTGCGACCAAACAGTGGTTTATCGCCGTTGACCAGAAGCCTGAAGGTGAAGAGCGCACCCTTCGTGAGATCGCTCTTGAAGAGGTCAACAAAACCGACTTTTACCCGGAATCGGGTCGTAAACGTCTGACCTCTATGGTTGAGAACCGTCCGGACTGGTGTATCTCCCGCCAGCGTGACTGGGGTGTGCCGATCGCACTTTTCCGCGTTAAAGCAACGGGTGAAGTGATCCTTGATGAGAAGGTCCTTAACTTTGTTGCGATGGTCTTTGAGATGCAAGGCTCAGACGCCTGGTATACGATGGAGATCGCTGAACTTCTCTACCCGGGTTCAGGTTACAAAGCGGAAGAGCTTGAAAAAGTGACCGACATCCTTGATGTCTGGTTCGATTCGGGTGCCACCTGGAATGCGGTGATGAAGTCCCGCAACTACGATGCCGGAAAATACCCTGCCGACGTCTACCTTGAAGGAAGCGACCAGCACCGCGGCTGGTTCCAGTCTTCACTCTTTTTAAGTGCTGCCGTTCAGTCGAAAGCACCGTATAAAGGGATCTTGACACACGGTTTTACGGTTGATGCCAAGGGTGAAAAGATGTCCAAATCCAAGGGCAATGTCGTTGCTCCGGATAAGGTGATCAAGCAGTACGGTTCTGAGATCCTTCGTTTCTGGGTTGCGATGAGCGACTATCAGACAGACTTGAAGATCTCAGATGATATCTTGAAGCAGATCGCAGAACAGTACCGTAAACTGCGTAATACCTTTAGATTCCTGTTGGCAAACATTGACGACCTTGAGACCGTTATGCCATATGCAGAGATGGGTGAGCTTGACCGATGGATCGTCTCTAAAGCGCAGGTCGTTTTCGACGAGACGCACAAGCAGTTCAGCGAGTACAACTTTGTCGGCGGTATGAGTACGCTTAACAACTTTATTGTCAATGAGTTGAGCGGTATCTTTATGGATATCACCAAAGACAGACTCTACTGTGATGCAAAAGACGATGCACACCGTCGTGCTTCGCAGAGTGCTATGGCGATGATCACGAAGTCACTGCTTGGTCTGGTCGCGCCGATCCTGACCTACACGGCCGATGAGATCATGGAGAGTGCACCTGCGGTGATCAAAGGTGATGCTGAAAACATCTTCGACATCGTCTACACACCGATCAACGTTGAGTACTCGCTGTTTGAAGAGGCCTATATGGTAAAAGCGCGAGAAGGCTTCTCTGAAGTGGTAGATGGCCTTAAAAAAGAGAAACGTATAAAGAGCACGCTTGAGCTGTTTATCTACGGCGACTCTGCGAAGATCAACGCGCTGCCTGAAGTCGAAGCAGAAGATTGGTTCGTTGTCTCCGGTATTAAAACCGGAACACCGGCGGAAAGCCTTGGCTCGTTTGAAGTCGACGGCGACACCTTTGTCATCGGCATGGCGACAGAGGCGAAGTGCCCGCGTTGTTGGAAATTCCACTCTGTCGATGAAGAGAGCCTATGTGAACGTTGTGCCAAGGTTATGAATGTTTAATATGACAGAGCCGGTCAGTGCCACAACCATCATTGTGACGATAGTTATCATCATTGCCGTCTCACTACTTGGTGTTTATGCAGTAAAAAAAGCAAAAAAGGATAATGTGTGATTACGCTTAAAGAAGCCCTTGGCCTCTCGAAAGAGGAGCTGGCCACTTTTAAAGAAGATCTCAAAAAGCAGATTGAGGCTAAGCCTGAACTCAATGCTTATATTGATGTCAACAATGCCGGAGACGGTGTGCCGATCGCGATCAAAGACAACATCCAGGTCAAAGGGTGGTCAGTAACTTCTGGTTCAAAGATCCTGAAAGGCTACATCGCACCCTACAATGCGACGGTCATCAACAAGTTGACAGATGCCGGCCTTGCACCGTTCGGCCGTACCAATATGGACGAATTTGCAATGGGCTCGACAACAGAGAGCTCATGCTACGGTATTACGCAGAACCCGCATAATCCGAACTGCGTACCCGGCGGCTCATCTGGCGGATCTGCTGCGGCTGTCGCGGCAGGACTTGCTATTGCTGCCCTGGGTTCCGACACAGGCGGTTCGATCCGTCAACCCGCAGCATTCTGCGGCATTGTCGGGATGAAACCGACCTATGGCCGTGTAAGCCGCTACGGTTTGGGTGCTTATGCCAGTTCACTCGACCAGATCGGACCGATGACGCAAAACGTTGAAGATGCTGCCATCCTTTACGACATCATCAGCGGTCACGATGTGAAAGACTCGACAAGTTATGCAAGTGATGAGAAGGTCTCTGACAAGCTCGACCCGTCGCGCAAATTGACCATCGCGATCATTCCTGAGAATGTCAAAGATGCCAGCGACGAGATCAAAAAAGGGTATGCAAAAGCGGTCGAAGCACTGAAGGCGGCAGGTCACACTATTGTTGAAAAGAGCTTGATGGACGGTAAGTATGATATCTCGGCTTACTATATTACTGCAACGGCTGAAGCGACGACCAACCTGGCACGTTACGACGGTATCCGTTACGGTAACCGTAAAGAGGGTGAAAACCTGAACGAACTGTTTGTCCGGACCCGTTCAGAAGGTTTCGGCGACGAGGTAAAACGTCGTATTCTTCTGGGGAACTTTGTACTCTCGAGCGGTTACTATGACGCCTATTATGTCAAAGCGCAGAAGGTACGTCACCTGATCAAAGATGAGTATGCCAAACTGTTCGCCGAAGTCGATCTTATCTTAAGCCCGGTAGCACCGCGTACAGCGTATGAAGTAGGTGCTTTGGAAGATCCGTTGGAGATGTATTTGAGTGATATCTACACTATCTCGGTCAACCTTGCCGGACTGCCTGCGATCTCGCTTCCGGTAGACACAGCAGAAAACGGCATGCCGGTCGGTCTTCAACTGATCGCCAATGCTTATGAAGAGCAGACACTGTTTGACGGTGCGCTCTCATTAGAAAAACAGTTAGAAAAAAACTAAATTCATAAACCAAGGAAAACACAATGAATATCCGTAAACGCGCATTGACATTTGAAGACGTTCTATTAGTCCCTAAGTACTCAGAAGTACTTCCAAAAGAGGTAAACCTCGAAAGTATGCTTACTAAAAACATCAAACTTAACATCCCTATGGTCTCTGCGGCGATGGATACAGTGACGGAGTACCGTGCAGCGATCGCAATGGCACACCTTGGCGGTATCGGTATTATTCATAAAAACATGGATATCGAATCACAGGCACAGCAGGTACGAAAAGTTAAAAAATCAGAGAGCGGTATGATCACCGATCCTGTATCGGTCACTGCCGATACGACATTGAGAGAGGCCGATATCAAAATGGGCGAGTTCCGTATCAGCGGTGTTCCTGTTGTCGATGAGGCGAACAAGCTCATCGGTATCCTGACAAACCGTGATATGCGTTTTGAAAAAGATTATGGCAAATTGACCGGTGATGTTATGACCAAGATGCCGTTGGTAACAGGCACAAAAGGTATGTCTCTTGATGATGCAGCCGACATTATGCACCAACACAAGATCGAAAAGCTTCCTGTTATCGATGCGTCGGGTGTACTGCAAGGGCTCTATACGATCAAAGATATCAAAAAACGTATTGAACATCCTAATGCAAACAAAGATGAATTCGGGCGTCTTCGTGTCGGTGCGGCGATCGGTGTCGGTCAGATGGACCGTGCAAGAGCGTTGGTAGAAGCCGGCGTTGATGTCCTTGTGCTTGACTCTGCACACGGTCACTCAAAAGGTATTATGGACAGTGTCCGTGCTATCAAAGCAGAGCTGGACGTCGATATTATCGCGGGTAACGTTGCAACAGCTGAAGCAGTAGAAGCCCTCGCAGAAGCGGGTGCTGATGCGGTTAAAGTCGGTATCGGACCGGGTTCTATCTGTACAACACGTATCGTAGCGGGTGTGGGTGTACCTCAGATCTCTGCCATTGACGAGTGTGCACAGGCCGGTCGCAGACTGGGTGTTCCTATTATCGCCGATGGCGGTATCAAGTATTCGGGTGAGATCGCAAAAGCGTTGGCTGTCGGTGCCAGCTCTATTATGGCCGGTTCACTGCTTGCCGGTACAGAAGAGTCTCCGGGTGACCTGATCAACTTCCAGGGCCGTCAATACAAGTCATACCGCGGTATGGGCAGTATCGGTGCGATGCAGAAAGGGTCTAACGACCGTTATTTCCAGGAAGGGACGGCAGCAGATAAGCTTGTTCCTGAAGGAATTGAAGGCCGTGTTCCTTTCCGTGGTCCGATCGCCGGTATCGTACACCAGATGATGGGCGGTCTTCGTGCGTCAATGGGTTACTGCGGTTCAGAGAGCATCGAGATGTTCTGGGATAAAGCGGAGTTTGTAGAGATCACTTCTGCGGGTCTTAAAGAGTCTCATGTCCATGATGTTCAGATCACGGCTGAGGCGCCTAACTATCACGTTTAGTCTTTGGCTAAACGTGATAAATGTTAAACTTTTAATTATGAATGTTGACTGAGTATAGGCTTTTTTCAAAGCTTTTATTCTTTAGTCATGATACTGTCTGATGGAAGTAGATCCGATGAAAAAAGAGCCATTTAACATTCAAAATTCAAAACCAAAAATTAGATTCGCCGGTTTCTGGGTCCGTTTTTTAGCCACCTGGATCGACACAGCCGTGTTGATCGTGCCGCTGGGTTTTCTCGTTTACGTTCTAAGCGGGGGTGAATGGCTGGACTTTTCAGACTTTGCACAAAGCATGACATTTGCCCAAAACGGCAATCTGCAATCGGCGCTGCAAAGTATGCCGAAAGCCAGTATGCGGTGGGAGACACTGTTTGAGTTGACGATCGCTGCCGTGACCATCTTTTTCTGGAAAAGATGGGCCGGTGCGACCCCGGGTAAAAAAGTGCTGGGTATCCATGTAGTTGATGCCAAAACATATGACGAGATTAACAACAAACAAGCGATTATTCGTTATATTGGTTATATTATTTCGACCATCCCCTTGGCTGTCGGGTTTTTGATGGTCGCTGTTAGAAAAGACAAGCGTGCTCTGCACGATCTGCTTGCCGAGACAGTCGTCATATACAGATAAAAGAGGTTTTTACATTGCTATCGTTCTGATGCCAATGTAAAACTCTCAGATATAAGGATTGATATGCATTTTCAAACAGAAGCTCTACACGCAGGTTATGAGAAAGACTCGCAGTCAACAATGGCTGTCCCGATTTACATGAGTACAGCGTATGAATTCCGCGATGTTGAACATGCGGCTAACCTTTTCGCACTGAAAGAGCTGGGCAATATCTATACCCGTCTTAACAACCCGACAACCGATGTCTTTGAAAAACGTTTTGCCCAGCTTGAAGGCGGCGAAGCGGCGCTTGCAACCTCAAGCGGTATGTCGGCGATCTTCTATGCGATCGCCAATGCGGCCGAAGCAGGGGACAACATCGTCTGTGCATCCCAGCTCTACGGCGGTTCATTGACACTTTTTTCACACTCGTTGAAACGTTTCGGCATCGAAGCGCGCTATTTTGACGTGCAGAACCCGCATGAGGCGGAAGCGCTGATAGACGAAAAGACGAAGGTGATCTTTTTTGAGACACTGACCAACCCGAGTATCGATGTTGCGAACATTACGGCCATCACAGATATCGCCAACCGACATAACATTTTGACCGTTGTCGACAACACCGTTGCGACACCGGCGCTTTGCCGTCCATTCGAGCATGGTGTCGATGTTGTCGTTCACTCTGCCAGTAAATACACAACAGGGCAGGGGCTTGCGATCGGCGGTATTATGGTCGAGCGTAAAGGTCTGGTCGAGAAGATCAAAGGAAATGCCCGTTACAACCACTTTAACGAGCCGGACACGTCGTACCATGGTCTGGTCTATGTTGACGTCCCGTTGCCGATCTATACGCTTCGTGCACGTCTTTCACTCCTTCGTGACCTTGGGGCGGTCAGTTCACCGTTTAACTCATGGCTCTTTATCCAGGGTCTTGAGACCCTTTCACTTCGTATGAAAGAGCACTCGAGCAACGCATTGAAACTGGCGGAATTCCTGGAAAAACATCCAAAAGTGACCAAGGTCAACTACCCGGGACTGCCGTCTAACAGTAACTACGAAAATGCGCAGCGTTATTTTGAAAAGGGTCAGGCGAGCGGACTGTTAAGCTTCGAAGTGGCCGGTTTCGATGAGGCCAAGTCGATCGTCGATGCGACGAACCTCTTCTCGTTAGTGGTCAATATCGGTGACTCCAAGTCGATTATCACGCACCCGGCATCGACCACGCACCAGCAACTTTCAGAAGATGAGCTGGTTGCCTGCGGTGTGCCGTCCGGACTTATCCGTCTCAGTGCGGGTCTGGAAAGTGTAGAGGACCTTATAGCCGACCTATCTCAGGCTTTAGAGGCGTAGTCATCGAAGCATCAAAAAGTAGAGAACTCTTACAGCTAGAGACCCATACCGAGCACTTTACCAATCCTCTCTACCTTGAGAGCGGGCGTATCCTGGAACCGTATGACATTACTTATGAGACCTATGGCAGGATGAATGAAGAGAAGTCGAACATCATCGTTATCTGTCACGCCCTGACAGGGTCGCATCATGCTGCCGGCTATTATGAAGGCGAGCACAAAGCGGGGTGGTGGGACGGTTTTATCGGTCCGGGCAAAGCGATCGACACCGATGAATATTTTGTCATCTCCACCAATGTCATCGGCAGCTGTTTCGGCTCGACCGGGCCTATGTCGACGATGCATCCGCATATGGAGCCCTATCGCTACAAGTTCCCGGTCGTGACCATCAAAGATATGGTCAAGGCGCAGCGTATCTTGTTTGACCGTCTGGGCATTCACCATGTGCATGCTATTGTCGGCGGTTCCATGGGCGGTATGCAGGCGCTGCAGTTTGCCGTTCAGTTCCCGAAGTTCGCCACCAAGATCATCGCGATGGCAACGACCTATGCGACGCAGCCCTGGGCGATTGCTTTTAACAAGGTGGCGCAAGAGTCTATCTTGCATGACCCGAACTTTAAAAAAGGTTATTACGACCCAGATGACCTGCACGAGAACGGTCTGAACGGGATGGCGGTAGGCCGTATGGCGGGGCACATCAGTTTTCTGTCACACCATTCGATGCAGGAGAAGTTCGGCCGTGAGTACAAACTTACGGACGGTCTTTTTGAGCTGTTCGGAAGATTTCAGGTCGAGTCGTACCTTGAGTATAATGGTAACAACTTTACCAAGTGGTTCGACCCGCTTTCGTACCTCTACATTACAAAAGCGATCAACATCTACGACCTTTCGCGCGGATTCGACTCGTTGGAGCAGGCGCTCTTGAACGTGCAGGCGGAGATGTACCTTATCAGTTTCAGAGAAGACATGCTCTTTTTGAGTAAGGAGATGAAGGTGATCGCCGACAAGCTGGCTGAACGAAAAACGCTGAAAAGCGACTACTTCGAAGTCGACAGCGACTACGGGCATGACGCCTTCCTGGTTGAGCTCGACAAATTTGAGGATTATGTGAAAAAGGCATTACATGAGTGATAAAACGACAGAAGATTTTGAAGTAAGACTTGAAAAGGCCAAGGTGATCTTGGAGAAGCTGATGAACCCGGAGATCACTCTGAGTGACAGCGTCAAAGCCTACGAAGAGGGTATGAAAGAGCTGCAGGAAGCACAGAAGATGCTTGAGAACGCGCAGCTTCAGATAGAGCAGATCCGTACACAGCAGTAGAGGAGCGAGGCCAATGAAAGTCGCAGTCTTACAACTTCAATCCATTGGCATGAGTTCCACCAAACTGTACCACTTCGTACGCATAGCGCATAAAAAAGGGGTGAAGCTCCTCTTGCTCGGCGAGTATATGCTCAACTCCTTTTTTAAAGAGCTGGAGTCGACCCCGGTCGCGATGATCAAAGAGCAGAGCGAACACCAGCTTGCGGTCTTAAAAGAGATGGCGCACAAACACGGCATGGTGATCGTCGCCCCCATCATCATGGTGCGCAAAAAAGAGCCCTACAAGGTGATCGCCAAGATCTCACCGAACTCCGTCAGCTATTATCAGCAGCAGTTTCTCATCAACTACAGTCACTGGAACGAAGAGAAGTATTTCGCCAACCCCATCGAGAAGATCAAAGCCCCGCTCAGTTTTACCGTTGACGGCGTCAGGTTCATGGTGCTGGCCGGGTTCGAGCTCCATTTCGACGAGCTGTGGCACTATGTCTCGGCCAAGAACGTCGACTGTGTCCTGCTGCCGACCATCTCGACCTTCGAGTCCTACGAGCGCTGGAAAGAGATCATCAAGACCCGCGCCTTTACCCACAACTGCTACATACTCCGTGCCAACCGCATCGGCGACTACAAAGAAGAGAACTACACCTGGCACTTCTACGGCGACTCGGTACTGGCCAGTCCCTACGGCGAGATCGAAGAGCACCTCGGCGACAGCGAAGAGCTGATGATAGCCGATATCGACCATAAAAAAGTTATTGAAGCCAGGCGGAGCTGGGGATTTAAAGAAGCTATTAACAAGCGGCAATAGTATCGACCAACTTCAAGAGTGCATGCCGCGTCAGCGCCATCTGGTGAATGCAATTTTCAGTCCGTGATTACTCCATCTTCACGCAGCATGTTTATGAATAATTCCACCGCGTTCGGATCCAAGTGTGTTCCGGAAAGCGAGCGGATATACTCAAGCACCTTCTCTTCACTCCAGCCTTGGCGATAGGGACGGTCAGAGCGCATAGCATCCCAAATATCCACAACTGCGAAGAGGCGGGCGGCCAGTGGAATCTGTTCGCCTTTGAGCCCACGCGGATAACCGCTCCCATCCCATCTTTCATGGTGGCAATAGGGTATGTCAAGTGCAGGATGCAAGTATGCGATCGGCGACAAAAATTCAAAGGCAAAAACAGGATGCTTTTTCATGATAATCCACTCTTCGTCTGTCAATTTATCAGGTTTGAGCAGAATATTGTCGGGTATACCCATTTTGCCAATGTCATGTAAAAGGGCACCACGCCGTATGTGGACTAACTCTTCGTCACTGACTCCCGCCATGACAGCAAGTCTTATTGTCATTTCAGTGACACGCTGGCTGTGACCTTCCGTCTCTTTATCGCGTAAATCCAGCGCACGCGACCACCCTTGAATGGTGGAATCATACGCATTGAACAACTCTCTGTTGGAACGTTGCATCTTAGCAAAGACAGTGGCGTTATTTATGCTGATTGCGGTTTGTCCCGCCAGAACCTCAAGAAAATCCAGCCAATTCTCGTCTGGTACGAACGGTGTGCGATGAAAGACTTCCAGAACACCTTCAACATTTCCTTTGGCAATGAGCGGTGTACTGAAATAGGTGACAAATTCTTCTTCGGCAAGAAGTGCGGTTCGGACAAATTGAGCACTTTTTTCAGCCAGGTTGGTGACGCTCATTGTCTTTCCTTCCAACGCAGCAGCTCCGCCGAGTCCCTCACCAAGCCGTAGACGAGAATGCTTAATGGCTGCACTATGAAAGCCAATACCTGCGGCAAACTCCATTATTTGTGAACCAGGATTAAGCACCAAAATGGCGGCGGCATCTACATTTAATTCGGCCTTGGTGAGTTCAAGTATAACGTGGAAAGTCAGATTAAGGTCTTGACTGCCTAAGATGGCCTGATCAATATTATGCAGTGCCTGAATATTTTGCAGGCGGCGGTCAATATCTTCATTGGCAAGGACTAACTCGGCGGCCCGTTTTTCTTTCTCTTCATTTTGAAAAGCGAGTTCTTTATTGGCAAGGACCAACTCGGCTGCCCGTTTCTCTTTCTCTTCATTCTGAAAAAGAAGTTCTTTGTTGGCAATAACCAACTCGGCTGCCCGTTTCTCTTTCTCTTCATTTTGAAAAGCGAGTTCTTTGTTGGCAATGACCAACTCGGCTGCCCGTTTCTCTTTCTGTTCATTTTGAAAAGCGAGTTCTTTGTTGGCAATGACCAACTCGGCTGCCCGTTTCTCTTTCTGTTCATTTTGAAAAGCGAGTTCTTTGTTGGCAATAACCAACTCGGCTGCCCGTTTCTCTTTCTCTTCGTTGGGATCAGTATACTTTGGCATAGTGGCGTCTCCTCTCAGTTCCGTTCTTTCAGAACTATTGGCTCTTTACATAATTGACTAGGGACAGGTTAAAGTTTTCTAAAAGGGTAGTTTTTATAGATGTTTGTAATTCCACATGACCCTTTTTTGATAGCTGACGTTTGACGTGTGAAACAGTTTCAATTTATTATATACTATCATGATTTAGGAAGATTCGGAAGTGCTCCTGTTCAACCGGTGACCATAATATAACGGGCACTTTTGCAGAAACTCTGTACCGGCAAGCCAGCACCTCGGTGACAGTGAAGAGTTGATGATCGCGGAGATCGACCATAAGAAGGTGCTCGAAGCACGACGGAGCTGGGATTAAAGAGGCTATTAACAAGCGGTTGTAGGGTCTGTCATTTCTAATATATGTTTTCTCACAACGCTGATGTTGTTGGAGCAGTTCGGAATGACATGTTCTATGTCTACTTCAATCAATCGTTCAATATCATAAGTTTCAAAGTAGTCGAGAAACGTTGCAACCTCTTCCTTATTATCTATAATTGATGCCTTCCCGCTTATCTTCAATCTGACGTCTTTACTGAAATCTATAATCAACATACCCACATTCGGATTTGAATTGATATCGCCTATGGCGTGTAGAATTCCATTGCCGCTATAATCGGGAAATAGAAGTTTCTTCTCATTTAGTACTTTAATTAACCTGTTTCCTTCTGCGCCTTTAAAATTGACGTTTGTATTTCCGTTTGCACTGGATGTTGACAAAAAGAAATAGGGCATCCTCTCAATAAACCCGACAACATCTTCTTTCAAGTATATGGACAGATCTTTGTTAAGGTGTGTCGTCTCTATGGTGTTGAGCCAATGGTTCGCTTGTTCTGTTGTCTGGTATTTCTCTCTTGCATCGACATGCTCTTGTGTAAAAAAATCCATTTTAGCTCTTTATATGAGTGTTGGTGTTTTGTCGGTACATGTACAGAATGGTTTCTTACTCAGTGCGTTCATTGTCACTGTCAATGTATCTGTCAGTTCTTTCTGCCAGCTTGCTTGCCAACTTTACAGCTTGGTCAATGAGGTCACCTTCGTTTGTCTCTGAGAGTTGACCTGACACAATGTAGGCCGACAATATACGTGATGCCATATGGGCAACAACAGTTTCACTATGCTGTAGTTTAAGATAAGTTTCTTCAGTCATTTAGACTCCTTTTTTTGAATTTAATGTGGGGTTTTGTAAGAAATAGTTTGCTCTCAAGCAATTATTCCTCTTCAGTACCTTGTTCCGATACATTTAATTCCATCTCTATATTTGCTCTTTTGTATATAGGGTGTTGTCCCATACGGACAGTATTAAACCCGAATTTTTTATATAAACCGATAGCCGTTTCTAGTTTTGTATTTGATACAAGGCATACTTTTTTAGCATTGATGTTTTTCAGTTTGTTCAAGCAAGTCTCGATAAGCAAGGAACCATAACCTTTTCCTCGATGCTGATTGGCAACAGCCATTCTGGCAAGTTCATAAACACCATTGTCATTATTGATCAAAGCACATACCCCTATAACTTTGTCTTCATCAATAATACTAAAAATATATCCACCTTCTTTAATAATTCGATATGGATTTTCTGCCAAGTCCTTATCTATCTGTTCGATTTCAAAATATTTTTGTATCCATTCCTCATTTAATCTTATGAAGTCTTTTAGATGATTTTTTTTGTTTTCAACTATTTCCATATTTTGGCTTATAATGTTTAAAGTCACCGATCAAAATCTGTTTGCGGATTTTGATTAGAGTGCAGTGGTTTGTTAGAGGTTTTTTCTCTGATGAAATCAATAAGGATGAAAAAGGCCATAACAAAAGTCCCAAAGAAAATGATTAGGATGGGAAATAGGATGATATGCATATGACCTGCTGTATCTGGATCAGAAGGTCCTGCAAAAAGATAAAGGGCATAAGCTAATATCACAACACAGTTTATAAAAATTACTCCGGCATTTGAAAAACCATGAAACTCTGATTTTTGTCTTATTTTGGGTACTACTCTTGTAAACATAATAGGCCCGATCATGGCAAATGCCATGCCAATTAAACCCGAAAATAAATTTCCTTCTTGTACGCCATTGAAAAATGCGAGTAAAGCTATCGCAATCAATGAAATATAGATTATATTTCTTACCACTTCGTACCTCTAACGTTGGACTTGAGGAATAGTTGCGCCCGTAGGGTCAACCATTGCTCTCCAAGGTTTTGTTAGGCTTAGCTGTTCTAAGCTCATCTCTAAGTTGCATTAATAATACACCTAATCTATTTTTACCTTTTCCATTTGAACCAATACCCCAGTACTTATCATATGGGGAATCTTCAATCAACTCTTTTTTTCCTGTGCCTAAAAGTATCTCTTTTAGTTCACTATTCATGAACTTTTGTCGAAGGCCAAGCATCATAATATCTTCTTTAACACTATCCCAATCTTGTCTGATTGGAAAGGCTCTACTTTGCCCTAAGTCTTTAGCTTGTTTTGGAGAACCTGAGTTTTTAATTTTTTCAAAATGTTCAGTTCCTTCAAATTTCATAGCTTGAAAATAATGTTCCACTGTTCTCCAATGGTGACCATTAAGGTCAAAACTAAAGCCTGCAAAGTTTGATAATTGGTAATATTTATCATCTTTTGCAAAGAATTTTATAACTTTAGCCATCATGTTCCTTTGTGCGCCTAACGTTTAAGGAGAGCAATATGAATCCGCTTGCGGGTTCATATTGACTCCTGCGTTTTGTTAGCTGAAGTTGATGAAGCTCTATGTATTAAATACTCTCTTATAGAGATAAGTTCATTAACTTGAAGTATTTCACGTACTCTATTTTTCACTTCCACAACTGTGGCATCTTCGTCTTTAACTTCACGTTCACTAATATCCATTACTGAACTAAAAGTATCGAACATTTCATTAACTGCCTTTTTTCTTTCTTCATTTTTGCCTTCGGCACCAGACAAAGCTTTAATTAGCCAAGACTTTGCACCAATTTCTCTAACAGCCTGTTCGAAGGGAAAAAGTTTTTTGTCAATTTCAGGCGTAATCCAAGCAGTATAGGCGATCCGTAAACTATAAAGTTTTCCTGCATGATCTAATGCTAATTGGGTTGGACCTTCTTTTGTTAGTGTTACAACTAATTCATGTACTTCAGCTAAATATTTTTCACTGAATTCTACATGTTTATCAAAAACTGTATTTGCCATATGTGATGTGGCTCCAAGATTAAATAACTGTTGTTCTTGTTGAAGTTGTAAACTACGTTGATGAGATGCATTATCTCTTAAAAGTTGAAACAAAGCAGCAGATAAAGCAGCAACAGCAGGTAAAGATGCGATACCTCGATATATCTCATTAATTGGTGCATAAAAAGTTACAATAGTTGAAGTTACAGTTATTACAAATATCCCAATTAGAAATGTTTTTTTCAATGGCTATTCCTTATTCAGCTAACGTTTGACTTGAGAAATAGTTGTGCCCGCAGGGTCAAATATTACTCTCCAATGATTTGTTATATGTTTTAACTATCATCTGAAGCTTTCTTATCTCTTTGCTCTATTCCGATTAATTTTTTTTCCGGCAAACTATCATATAGAGCTTTCACTTGTTTTGGTTGGGTAATCATTTGATTACAAATTAAATTTACTAGGTTAAATAACTGAAGAGCAATATCTCTATTGTCATCTAAATTTATTTCGCCTGGATGTACAGCTTCATTTCCAATCACTCTGACAACATCTAATGCCTGCTGAACAAGTGGGTTCAGACCTTTAGAAACAAGGCTTGAAATATCTTTATCAATATTTTTTCCACTTTCCCCAAGCTCTTTGCATAGGTATTGTATACTTAAACGAAGTAAAGCCGCAGCACCCTTTGGTGAAGATGAAACAATTTCTCTTGCCTCTTCAAAAAGGCGTTTTATATGTACAGGTAAATCTTGATTTGCTTGTATTCCAATTTTTGAGTTTGGGTAAATTAGTTGGTCATGTACCCAGATAGAAATTTCTTTGCAGTTGTAACATCTTGAAATATTTAGATTCATAAGTAATCGTTTTGAATAGCATGAATTTTCTTGAACTTCAGTGAATGGTTTTCCAGTAGACATCTTATCTACCCATTCAATTAAACGATCCTTCATCGTTTGATCAATGTCTCGCTCATTTTGAAATCTTTCTTTCATACTTTGATTAGGAATATTTGGGGTTCTATCGTCTTTAGAATACGGGTCTGAGAATAACTTATCCCAGTGTTGAGTGGTATAGGCATTGCAGTGCGGACAACTAAAAGCTGTTTTGTTGATTTCAGGAACTGTATCTATAGTTTGACTCATTGTATTTCCTTTTGAATATAACGTTTAAGCTCACCAATAAATGCCGCGAGGCATTTATTGGGTGCGACGCTTTGTTATCTTATTTTGTATTTGAAATCCGAAAAGAAGTATTGTCAATGAAATGACGATCAATGATATATCTGTTGAATTAGTAATATATGAATAGGCTAATGTCGAACTTCCAATTAACACCAACCCCAAGGTGACAATTATCCCATGTCTAATTTTGAAATCGTACATCGATAGAAAATACACAACGATTAAAATGATGTCAAGTATTAGAATAAATAGATAAGGATGTGATTGTAAGTACTGATTGCCTCTTCCAAAGAAGTCGGGGAACATAAATATAAGTCCAAAAAAAGCCAATATTACAGACATTTGGAGGATAAAGGTCTTAGACAAGGTGACTCCTTTTTTGGAAGATAACGTTTAAAATGAGCAATCAAAAAGCCGCCCGTGGGTTTTTGATTGGTCTCCTTTGGTTTGTTATGCATCGATAAATTCATTTGTTAAATACCTTTAGCAATATGGTCAGTACAAAAGCTGGTGTGAGCAAAAAGAGAATAACTACAACTCCCCATGACAATGTTGCAATTGGACCTAGATTTGAGAATTCAATGCCCAACAAATCAAATATTTGATGGACTGGAAAGTAAAAAGCATACCAGCTAAGTAGAAGAAGCAGAGCTGATGCAATCAAGTATACTGCTGTAATCTTGAGGTATGAAATTTTTTTTATCGTTTCCATAGTGCTCCACTATTCGCATAACGTTTGAATACACTAATAAAGTGCCGCAGGTACTTTAGTAGTGTGCTATGACTTGTTAGCTTCTTGCTAGTCAAGTATATTTTTTCTTAGCTTTTCAGCTAATACATCAGCTTTTTCCATTAGATTAAAAATTTCTTTTTTAACTTCTTGAAAGTCATTATACTCATTAGGGCTTTTATTTTTTAAAAGTTCTAAATTTATTTCTTTTGCAAATTTTCTTTGATATTGTGATAGTAATTCAATTAATTCGGTTTTATCAAAATATATTTTGTCATATTCGTTAATAAACTTATCAAATTCTTTACTACCTTTTTTAGAGTTACATTTTTTACAACATGGCACTAAATTACCAACTTGATGACCATAGCCTCTTAATTCTCCATTTGTAACTAAACCCACGAGATGATCCCATGTTTCAGCTTCATCGTTGCAAAATACACATTTTAAATCTTCATTAGGATTTTGACCTAAAAATTTCAACGCTTCGTTCATTTTTTTTTCATTGAAGTCATCACTTGGCGCAATTGCAGATGCAAACGCGTGATTGATTGTCGTTCGTCTTTTATTATAGACTGAATAAGTTTTTAAATGTCGTTTAATATCTTCTTTTTTCACAATAATCCTATGTAAGCTAACGTTTAAAATGAGCAATCAAAAAGCCGCCCGCGGGTTTTTGATTGGTCTCCTGTGATTTGTTATGTATGTGCATTCAGATATTTGTCTGATAACGTAATAGCAAAATGCTTTAATTCATCAATACTAAAAACTATCTCAAAATCCTTAGAAGCGTGATTATTGGCATTCCATAGGCGAACACCTATCCATTTACCATCCTCATTAACTCCTTCAATATGTTGATGAGCAATTCCATTACGTATTTTGTTGATAAACCAAAGCTGGCTCCGCCCATTTAAATCATCCTTGTGGCCTATACCTTCTGACATTTCACTAACTTCTGTTAAATCAACATTATTTTCTGAATTGTTTTTCAAAACAAATCCAATTTTATTTGGAATGAGTTTTAGAAACTCTTCATCAATAGTGCCCTTGAAAACAGTACTTTTCTTTTGCTCATTTTCTGAGACAGTAATAATTAATCCTAATAAGCAATTTAAGAGAAAGGTTGCTTCTCTATCTTTCTCTTCAAAGCTTTTATAGTGAGAAGAAAGTATTTCTCTGGTTCTTTTTATGAATTGGATTGGATAGTTTTCAATGCTTGACATATTGATTTCCCTTTAATGTTTTGAAGTCTACATAACGTTTGAGTTCACCAATAAATGCCCGCAAGGCATTTATTGGTGTGCGACGTTTTGTTAAGTTTTCTTTAGTCATAAGAGCGCTTTAATCGAGCAACTCGATTGATTTGAGTTAATATTGATATATTCCTGTGCTCTGGATTTTTTGAGCTGGTTTTGTCTTCAATATACTCGGAAAGGCTTTGAAAGGCTGGAAATTTTTGCATTGCTTTTTTGGTGCCGATTGTAGAGAATTTTTTTATAGAACCCAAAAGTGGAATTACCGTTCCTAGTCCATCTTCACCTAAATCTAGAAGATGCTTAGAAACATTTTTTTTGTTTAATGCTTTTTCAACTTCTGTATTGTAGATGGAGATTCTTTGATTTCTTTCATCTATATCTAATAAGGACAATTCAGAAAATAATGAATTCATACCACTACGAATAACACTACTTGAAATTTCATCTTCAAAATCATGAATAGGAATATAATCATTGACATCAAATGATGAAATCAAACCTATACTGAGGTTTTTTCGGTGTTGAATATACTCTGAATCAAAAATGTTTCCAAGGTTTTCAAGGTTTGTTGTTTTAAAAAAGTTAAGCATATTCCCCATTATTAATGCATATGGGTGATCAGAGTATTGTTGTCCACTAATAAAAAAAGGAAAATATGTTGCGTCCAAAGCGTGGGCTAAATGAATCTGATCACTATTGACGATAAACTCAAATTCAATTTGTTCTTTATTCTTTAGTGGCAGGCCTTCGATTATTGGTTTGTTTACACCATACCTTGAAATACCCATCGGACCAGCTTCGTTTAGTGTGTCGAGACTTGCTCTTAGCGCTTGTTTTGGCCAAAGTAAGAAATTAGAAACTGCATTTATGTCTTTACCTGTGATAGTAGCTATCTCTTGCATTAATGGAAATAATAATTTTGTTAATTCTGGATTGCTGAATAGGTATGAGTTATTCATTGCTACGAGGTCAATAGCACATAGTGCGGATAGAGCCCTTCTACTTACAACTGCTGTAGAGTTTGTTTGAAATGCTTCATTCAAAAAGCCATAATCTAATCTTGATTCTGGCTGCATGTTTAGGATAATCAATCTTCCACGTTCTACAAGATGTAATATTTCAGCCTTACTTATTTTCTGATCGTGTAAAAAAGTACCCATATTTTCGGCTAGAGGAAGAACGCAATAAACGATATCGTATAAAAGCAGATGGTTGCGTAGATTGGCATTTTGAAATTTTGAGAAGTTTACTAAGCATGATGTTTTATTAGGTTTTATAAAATACAAGTTATCTTTTGAAACTGTTCCTTTATATATTCCTTCTACATTGTCAAACCAAAAACGTTCGTCTCGTTCCAAAAATGTACAATTTAGGCTTTGTCGTGATTTTGAAGATAGAATATGAAAAACTTCATCATTAGTTTGCAATCTAACCTCTGCATCACCCTCTTGTTTGAGTTGAAAAGAATACGGACTTTTTAAAGCATCTAGTGTATTTTGAAGATCATTGTATTCAGTGTCAGAAATCTCTTTAATGTACTTAACTATGATGGTATGGTTTTGATGATCTTCGTTGATTCCACTTATTTTGATTTTTGGGTGTATAGAAAAAATATGGTTATAGATTTGATTCATTGTTAAAGGTAAACCCTCAAACTTTGATGGTATATCTTTGTCTTCTATACATTTTAGTTCCGTAATATAATTACTTGGTTTACGATTTACGAGTTTTACAGGGGCAGTTACAAACTTTATTTCATGGTTGAATATCTTTTGCAATTCGGAAAAATCTTTGATGTCCTCAGCTACAAAAATTTGAAATTCATGATCATTTAATTTGAATATTCTTGTATTTATATATGGATATCTGGATCTAAAACTAAGATCAATTCTTCTACACCATCCATCGTATTGCAAAGACATTTAATCCCTTTATGAACTTAACGTTTAAAATGAGCAATCAAAAAGCCGCTTGCGGGTTTTTGATTGGTCTCCAGTGATTTGTTATCTTTCATAAACATGCCCCAACTTATTTTCTAGATAATGATGTAAATTATTGTTGTAAGTTAGGACCAGTTCATCCCCATATCCGGAATTTTCGGTATACGCTATTACCAGTGCTTTTCTTGTAGAAAACCTTCCTTCACCAATAAAATGCCTATTTTCTTCTGTGAGGCCATTGATGTTTTTAAAAGGAATACTGTTTTTCCTCAGTAGTTTGTATGCGATGAGCCGATCTTTAAGTATATCGATTTTAAAGATCACTAAGAAACAAAATAAGAGATAGAATAGACTGGTAATCAAAAAGATTATTCCAGCAATAATTTGAACCTGAAACATGAATACACTTATAAGAGACAGTATTATCGAGACAAGAAAATGTAATGCAATCTCAAATTGGTAAAAAGTTTTCATGTCCTGTGTCTATCCCTGTGCTTGATAACTATTTAATATCAGACATAATATAACTTTTAACCTGATATCTCCCGATATCTAACAAAAAATATGTTCTGCTATTTTAAATTATCTGTCAAGGTGCAATATTACTAGGGTGTTAATGGTGTCTTTGTTGACAACATTACCATTTTTAATGTCCACATATTGGTTTTTAGGCCAATATTTGGACAAAGTGTAGGGGTATTTGCCGATTTAGACAATATCCGTACATTTTGTCCGGCTAATTGAAAGATAATTCCGGAAAGAAAAAGCATGATGTCCTCCTGTTGATGTCGTGGGCGGTAGACTAGAAATAAAGATATAATACGCACATGAAACGTAAATATATTCAAAACCATAATCCCGTACCTTTTAGCTTTAAACCGACCCGCGAGGACTTCATCGTCGATGAGATCCCTCTTTATGAGGGTGGCAAAAGCGGAAACTATGTCCATTTCCATATTAAAAAGACCGACATGTCGACGCTTGAACTGATCGCCGTGTTGGAAGAGCAGACGAACTTTCACAACATCTCGTATGCCGGACTCAAAGACAAATACGCAACGACGACGCAGTACATCTCCATGCCGGCGTCGTATGAGAAGTACTTTGCCAAGTTCAAACACCCTCAGATCCAGATACTGGGGTCATCTCTGCAGAAAGAGAAACTCAACATCGGTGACCTCAAGGGGAATCGCTTCAAGATCCGTCTGCGCGACGTCACGCCTGCGGCTGCGGAGAAGCTTGACAAGGTGCTGACCGAGATCATTCGTCAGGGGATGCCGAACTATTTCGGCTACCAGCGTTTCGGGCAGGGCGAAAACCACTTCGAAAAAGCACAGGAGGCCGCGCACGGCAGTAAAGTCTTTAAAGACCGCCGTCTCAACAAGCTGATGAGCAACGCCTACCAGTCCTACCTCTTCAACGACTGGCTTGCCGAACGTATACAGCTCTGTAAAGAGCTCGACTACATGGACCTCGACGCGTTCGAGAAGAAGTGGGGCCTTACGACAGAAGAGGTCAAGCAGATACAGGCGCAGTCCTCGATCTTTAAAGTGCTTCCGGGCGAGATCATGCTGGACGTCATGAATGAGAAATGGGTCAACGTCACCGACCTGGCATCGGTCAAAAAGCCCTACAAAGAGCGTAAGCTTCAACCGACGGGAATGCTGGTCGGCAACAAGGTCTGGCGTTCACGCGGTGTCGCAGGGGCCATAGAAGCGCGTCATGACGATGATGAAGTCATTATGGGTGGTGAACGACGTGTCGCCTGGATCTACCCGAAAGAGATAAAGTCTAAATACATTCAAAAAGAGAGTATCTATGAGCTTTCGTTTGCCCTGCCTAAAGGGGCCTACGCGACGGTGCTTCTTGAGAACCTTGCCAACAGAGAGGTTGAGAGCGGGCCTGAGTCGAAACCGGAAAAAAAGAAATTTGTTCCGCTTCGGTTTGATGATCCGGATGATGACGATGATGAGTATGCGGATTAGGATTTAAATTACTTGTTTAACCTTTTTGGTTTGAAAGTTTGTTGATTAATTAACCTTCATCGACTTCTCTTTCCTTTTTGACTCGACAAAAAGGAAACGACACAGCACTAAAGTGCCGTACAGGACGGAACTAAATTCCGTATCGTGAAAACCGCTCGTGACGGCTTCGAGGTGAGAACCGTAAAGTAAAAGCCAACTGCTTGGCTTTTATAGGTTCGGAACCAAAGGTGATGTCGCTATGCGACTACCGAAGGCCTGCTGTCGACTACCATCCTTCCACTCTATCCCATCCTAAAAACGACAAACTCGCTACGCTCAAACAGAGCCGTTTTCTTAACGGATGCGCTAGAGTTCCAGTCTGCTCTGTAGATGCTGCGAAAAGAGCCAAGCGGTAACGCATTGATTGGAATTCAAAGCTATCGTTTTGATCCCCGTTTGAATTGTTCGGTAATAGCCACTATTGGTGTCGCAGCAAGATATTGGATTTCTTCTGCAAGCAGTTACAAAAGCACAGAGAGTGATACACCGCTACGTCAGGAGATGATTTTTGCAGTAGTGCAAAAATGTACGAAGGTTTAAAGTGACAATTTGTGAGCAGTGAATAGTGCCGAAGGGTATCGTACTCTCTTTTTTTCCTCAAGGTTTTTTCTCTGTACGAGCAGAGAAAAAAAGTTGAATACTAGTGATATGAAGTAATAAAAGAAGTATCGGTGTCTGCAAAGTTGTACATACAAGACCCAATTTGAAATATAGAAGTTTATACTTTATCGACTACACTCTTTCCTTTTTTTCTCGCAAAAAACGAAACCAAAAAGCGCTCGTGACGGCTGCGCGGTCGGTGGCTACCGACTGCTTTCACTGCAGTCGTTCATGCCCTAAAAATCCCTAACTCACCTACGGCTCAAACAGAGTGATTTTATTAACGGGCATTCTCTTCTTGCGTTCAACGCTGTAGATGCCACGACACAGGGCTAAAGCCCCGTACAGGGAGGCACTAAATGCCGAGTCGTGAAAGAGCCAAGCGGTGACGCATCTCTTAAAGTTAAAACGTCGTTTTAATCCCTGCTCAAATTTTATTGGGATAAACAGTTCATTGTGTCGAAAAAGCTTAAGGAATGGAGTTCAAGCAAATATTGGCGTCTAACCGCCAATTAGCCCGGAAGCCGAAGTGCTTGTTAGTTGAATGAGTTAATAGTGCCGGCGGGTATCGCTTTTTTCTTTTTTGGTTACTTCTTCTTTTGAGCGAGCAAAAGATGAAATGCATGGGAGTAGCTTGGCTACGAGTCGTGAAAAAGTGACGTACTAATGCTATGAAGTAATTAAAAAAAGTTTAGATGAAAAAAAAATATCTATTGAAAAAAAGTTTGGAAGTAGAGGGGAGTCAGAATCGAAGATTAATCCTCTTCGATCATATGGTCCAGAATATAAAGCTGTATCTCTTTGTTTGGCAGCTCTTTGTCAAGCGCTTTTCCGTAGAGACGGGAGACCTGTCTATGGTGCTTGTCATAGGCAAAATGGGGGTAGTGATTGTGCCATGCCTCCTGGATGACATTCAGAGCGACACGGTCTATCATCCACGACTTAAAGATCGAATAAGTGGCGAAGAAGAGACCGGTAAAGATCACCGACGAGATGATAAGAAGGTGACAGTCGATCTTCTCCAGGATCTTGTGGAAAATAAGACTTAACGGGATCAGAATAATATTCCACGTCAGTAAAAAGACGAGGATATTTCGACCTATACGTATGCGGGTACCGGGTATCTTACCCTCGAGGTTCAGGCCGTCGTCGTACATCTTGTTGGCTTTTAAAAGCTCGCGAAACAGCAGCGGTTCATCGTTTTTACTGAAGACATAGGGGATAATGACGTTATCGATAAAATTTATAATTTTACTCATTTAGGTGTTCTCTTTATTTCTTAATAACTGTATTATAGCGATGAAAAGGTAATTCTTAGTGTAAGCACTCCAATCTTTACTAAAAGCATAAGGTTAGTGCTAGTTTTAGAGTAGTGATGTTAAACTAAACCACATTTTAGAGGGGATATGTGTACCCTTAGGAGCAAAAAGATGATGAAGTATTTTCACAGACAGGTACAACTTTGGGGAGAGGATACGCAACGGTCGCTGCAAGATAAGAAAATTGCCATTATCGGCAGCGGCGGACTGGGCAGTTCTCTCGCATTTGCGCTTGGTGCCTCAGGGGTCGGCGAGATCCATATGGTGGACTTTGACGAGGTGAGCCTGCACAACATTCATCGTCAGATCGCCTTCAAGACAGGTGACGAGGGTAAGAACAAAGCCCGCATCAATGCGCAGCTTATTGAAGAGCGCTGTCCTTATGTCAAGGCCTATGCGCACGAATGTGACTTCGACACCTTTGCCGGGATGGGGATAGAGGTCGACCTGATCCTCGATGCGACCGACAACCTTCCGACACGTGCGGCGATCAACAAGTATGCACGCTCCGTCAACACCCCTTGGGTCTACGGCTCAGTCGAAGCGTTCCACGGTCAGGTCTGTTTCTTTGACGAAGCCTCTTTTGAGGATGTTTTCAGGATCACCCAGAAGACACCTGCCGGTATCGCCGCGCCTATCGTCATGCATATCGCCTCGCTTCAGGCCAACCTTGCTCTTCGCTACCTTGCGGGGCTTAGCGTCAAAAAAGATTTTCTCTACTATCTCTTCATCAACGATGAAGGGGAGATGGTCACCCAGAAGTTTGGTCTGCCAAAATAGCAAAAAGGGGTAAAACACCCATCTGTTATTCTCTCTTGACTACAATATCGATTATGCCATTACAGAAAGATCACACATGAGACAGCTACTGTTACTACTCCTTTTTACCTATAGCCTTTTCGGCAATGATTTTGTAGATGATTTTTACACAAAACAGATTGCCCTGGAGGTCAAGATTGAAGATGAAAACCTCAGTGATGACGCTCTGGAAGCGGCGATCGAACAGGAACAGACCGAGTACCGTCACTTCTTTGTCGAGTATCTTACAAAAGAGAGAGATGATCTGGGTATCGACCCCAACCCTTACCGTGCAGAGCTATTCAAGCTCAGGCAGCGTGTCCGCATAAACGAACAGCGTGACAACAGTTACGCGGTTATCCGGGACCAACTCAAGATCACAACGCTGACGCTGAAACAGAACTTTCGACAGACCATGCGCGATGTTTCCGAAGCGGCACATTTAGATTCTGAACAAGCATTTGAAAAAGCGTTGCAGCAGATCATTGTCAAACGCCATGAAAAAGATGTCCTCATCGACTTGAGCAAGTATGACACTGTCGCCGGTATCAGCCATCCCGACCCCATAACACAAAGCGTGCAGCAAAACCTGGATGAACTCGAACACGTACTGGTCATCCACAACAACCTGAGTGCGGCACTGATCGATAACGCCGACAAGTTGTATAAGATCGCGGCGCTCTCGGGTTATGGGGTCGTCTCACTCTCCCTGAATATCAGCGAGAGTGCTCTCGGACAACTTCTGGACCCCTACCTGAAGTATGTCTATCTCAGCAGTGCCAAAGTGGTACTGATCCTGATGATCCTGACAGGCTTTTATATTATTCGTAAACTGTTGATCTACACCATTAGACGCCTGCTCATACTTACGGGACTCAAAGAGAACGATATCGACTATGTGTTTGCAAAGATCGTCCGTTCTTTTACCATTTTTCTCATCATTCTGGTCTCGGAACTGATCCTGGCAGTCTATTCGGGACTGGCAAACGTTCCTTGGATTCTGACATTCTACGACATGAGCTACATCTTTGTCGTCGCCTTTTTTGTCTATCGTCTGGGTAATGCGATCGCCGTGATCAAGATGGAGCAGTTGGAGCGTAACAAGTTTGTCCGAAACGAGGTCATCAACCTCGGGCTGAAAGTGATGAACGGGGTGGTGGGTCTTGTCGCGCTGATCTTTATCCTGAGACTGCTGGATGTCAACCTCACGGCTATTCTGTCGGGTCTCGGTATCGGTGGTGTGGCGGTTGCCTTTGCCGCTAAAGATACTATCGCCAACTTTTTCGGATCGGTCTCTATTCTGTTAGGAGATCTTTTTGAACAGGGTGACTGGATCACTGTTGACGATATGGAAGGGACGGTTGTCGAACTCGGCTTAAGAGCGACGACGATCCGTACCTTTGACAATGCACTGATCGCCATTCCGAATTTCAAATTGGCCGATACCGGGATAAAGAACTGGAGCAGGCGTACGATGGGACGCCGGATCAAGATGAAGATCGGCGTCACCTATGAATCAGAGATGGAGAATGTGAAAAAGGCGATAAACGCCATACGGGAGATGCTGCATAACCATCCCGATCTCGTGACCGAAAAGACAAAATACCTGAGCAGCGCACGTCAGATGAAACTGGTCTCCAAAGAGGACTCGGAGGGTATCAAGCGCACTATCCTGGTCTATCTCGATGAGTTCGGCAGCTCAAGCATCGATATTCTGGTCTACTGTTTCAGCCGTTCGGTGATCTGGGCAGAGTGGCATGATGTCAAAGAGGATGTGATGTTCAAAATAGCAGATATCTTAAAAGAGAACGATCTCTCATTTGCTTACCCGACGATAATGCTGCATCAGGCGCAAGAGAGAGAAGGTGTTACAAAATAGCAATATATTCGGCGACAGCCTCGATCTGCTCGTCATTCAGGCTGCTGACCTGACCTTTCATAATGCCTTTTAGGCTCTTGCCGTAACTGCCGTCGCGGTATCCTTTTAAGGCAGTAATTGTCCGTTCTTTGTCCCAACCGGCAATAACCTGTGAAACGTTAAGCGCCACTTTCTCGCCGTTTTTGCCATGGCAGGAGACACATTTATGTACGAAAATAGTATGTCCGTTAACCGCGGTCTCCTGTACCTTTGGCGTGGCCGGTTTGCTTTCAGCTTCTACGGCAACACTCTCTTCTTTCAGAGGTGCCGGTGTCACAGCAGTCTGCGTCTGTTCAACAACGGTCTCTTTTTCAACGGCGTTGGAGCTTTGCAGCTGGTTGCTCGTTGTCGCGTCGTTACAGGCAGCTAAAAATAGGGTTAATGTTAATAGTAGAGTCGATCTCATCAGTATGGTCCTCGTGAAAAGTGAACGATTATAGCACCAGAGCTCTTAGAATGAATTGACAGTGAAAAATAATTAAAGAAATTTAAGGGCAACAGCCGTCAAAGCAGCTCTATGCGGCCGCGGTGCAGTTTGACAATCCCGTTGTGTTCAAACTCTTTCAAGAGCCGGCTGATAACCTCTCTGCAGGTTCCCAGATGCGAAGCGAGCTTTTCGTGGGTAATGGTGATCTCACTGCTCTTTTGCTTATGCAGCCAGTCCAGCAGACGGTGGTCCAGTTTTTTGAAACGTACGTCCTCGATCAATCCTGCCATCCCCTCCAGGCGGCGCGCAAAAAGTGTAAAGACATATTGCTGGTAGGGCGCTTCGGCGGCATAGATGGTCTTGACGACATCGGCCGGCAACAGATAGCCCTCTATATCACTTTCACAGACAGCCGTCCCGATGGCCGGGGTGCCGGTAAAGGCCGAGTTGAGGTTCACATTACACTGTTCGCCATGTTCAAGAAAGTAGAGGGTGATCTCCTGCCCGCTCTCATGCAGGCGGTAGACACGTACCGAACCTTCTACCAGAAAAAGGATCTCTTTACACTGGTCCCCTTGGGCAAACAGTTCCGTTCCTTTGGGCATCTTGACTTCTTTCGCATGGTTGAGCAAGAGGGTCTTTGCTTCATTTGAGAGGGCATCAAAAAATGAAAAACGTTGCATGGCGTTCCTTCTGGTTTTGAGTGAGATTAGTATAGCAAATAAGAGTGGAAAATAGTGCCCATAGGAAAAAAACGGTATAATCGCGACAACTTAGAGAGAATTATCACAACGAGAAAACATGACATTTGAACCGTATCCATTTGAAAAATTAACGACACTCTTGGCAGACATTACGCCCAATCCTGCGTACGAGCCTATTTTGCTGACGATAGGCGAGCCGCAGTTTGAAACGCCGGACTTTATACAACAGGCGTTGAGCGACAGTGCCCCTTTGTTGAAAAAGTACCCAAAGACAGCGGGTGAAAGCTATCTCAAAGAGGCGATGACCGGGTTTATTAAAGCGCGGTTCGGTGTCGATGTAAACGACAGTGAACTTATTCCCTCTTTCGGTACGCGTGAAGTCCTCTTTAACTTTCCGCAATACCTGCTGTTTGACAAAAAAGATCCGCAGATCGCTTTTACGAACCCCTTTTATCAGATCTATGAAGGAGCGGCGATCGCTTCGAGAGCCAAAATGCACTTTTTGAATCTCAATGAAGCCAACAGTTATAAACCCGAGATGGACGAAGAGATACTCAAAATATGCGACCTTGTTATTTTGAACTTCCCGAACAACCCGACGGCATCCTGCTTGACGCTCGATGAATTGGGAGAGTGGGTCAAACTGGCACTCAAACATGACTTTGTACTGCTCAATGATGAGTGCTATTCCGAGATCTATACGGACAAACCGGTACCCTCTCTGCTCGAAGCGTCAAAACATGTCGGCAATGATGCTTATAAAAATGTTCTGGTCATCAATTCGATCTCAAAGCGCTCATCGGCACCGGGTCTTCGCAGCGGGTTTATCGCGGGTGATGCCGATATTCTGAAAGGGTACAGTCAGTACCGTACCTATATCGGAGCGGCCTCTCCTCTGCCGCTGCAAGTTGCGGCCGCAGCTGCATGGAGCGATGAAGAGCACGTAGCCGCGTCGCGTAAGATCTATAAACGCAATTTTGAACTTGCTCAGGAGATTCTGGGTCTTGAGATGCCGGAGGCGACCTTCTACATCTGGTTAAAAGTCGATGATGCCATCGGGATGACCAAAAAACTCTACAAAGAGTACAACCTGAAAGTCCTGCCGGGCGAATATCTGGCACGTACCGACGAGCATGGGGCTAACCCCGGTCAAGGTTACCTGCGCATTGCGCTCGTTGAGAATGAGACAAAGACAAAAGAGGCACTGTTACGCATCAAAAAGGCGTTGAGCGATGTTTGAGCAGAGATCGTTTGACAAGAGACTGTTTGAGCGGAGGTCGAGCACGGTAAACTGTGCGTGGGCCCTCTGCCGAGGAGAACCAAGCGTTAGCGTAGCCAAAGGGATTACTCCCTGTGGCGGCGAGAAGGAAGATAGTGATGATGTTTAAGCAGGCATTGTTTGAGCGGAGGTCGAGCACGGTAAACTGTGCGTGGGCCCTCTGCCGAGGAGAACCAAGCGTTAGCGTAGCCAAAGGGATTACTCCCTGTGGCGTAATAAATAACAGAAAGGCAATAGCATGAGCGAAACACTGAAAGAGAAAGTTTTAAAAGCACAATCCGAGGGAAGCATAGCGGGACTCTACGTCCTCGAAGGCGAAGCCCATGAGACCCTCGAAGAGAACGATCTTATCGCCTTTTACGCCAATATCCTGGACCTGGCGCTTGAAAACCTGACCGATACACTGGAGGCCGCCCGTACAATGGATATCAATGAAGTCGAAGACTTCGCGACACTGCGTGCGATTTATGAGTATGCGATGGAACATTACAGCGCCGGTAAGAACCATGACGCCTCAGCGCTTTTTGAGATCCTTGCTGGTCTGACAGATGATGCGATGTTTAAAAAAGCGATGAAGGCACACCAACTCGGTGCCGATGCCGGAATTACGCTCGACATGTTTATCGCGACCATCGGTGATGTCGATGCGACACATGCAGCGGGCAACTTCTATATCTCCCACTTCAAAAAAGAGGCGCTTGCTGCGATGGAGAGAGCCGGGGGAGAGTCGTGAAGATCCACTTTATCGGTATCGGCGGCATCGGTATTTCGGGATTGGCGCAGTACATGCATTTCAAGGGGCATGAGATCACCGGTTCCGACGTTACGGATTCGCGTATTGTCAGGATCCTTCGTGACAAAGGGATCGAAGTGACGATCCCCCACAACAAAAAAGCGATCAGCGACCAGGATATGGTCATTCACTCCGCTATTATCCGCGGGAACAATCCGGAAGTGGTTGCGGCCAAAGAGAAAAACATAAAAGTCCTTGCCCGTCGTGAAGCACTTTTGGACCTGCTGCATGAACAGAAAGTCTACGCGGTCGCCGGGGCTCACGGCAAAAGCACCACATCTGCGATCCTTGCCGCCATTATGGAGGGCTCCGCCATTATCGGTGCGGAGTCCAAAGGGTTCGGCTCTAACGTCCGCTATGACGCAAGTTGTGAACAGCTGATCTTTGAAGCCGATGAGAGTGACGGAAGTTTTTTGAACTCCAACCCTTACTGTGCGATCGTGATCAATGCGGAACCGGAGCATATGGAGTATTACAACTACGACTATGAGCTCTTTTATGACTCCTACCGTAAATTCATTGCCTCGGCCAAACTGCGCGTCATCAATGCGGAAGATCCGTTTTTACGTACGATCGAGGGTGAGGCTATCCGTCTCTATCCAAGCAAAGATGTCACTGATATCAAATACATTCTGATCGATGATGAACCCTATACGTCATTTACCTTGAAAGATCTCGGCAGTTTCAGTGTCTGGGGCTTTGGTGCGCATATTGCTGTTGATGCTTCACTGGCGATCCTGGCGGCTCTGGAGAGCATGGATGTTGAGACGATCCGTATCAAGCTCCTCCATTTTAAAGGGATCAAAAAACGTTTTGACATCATCTCCAAAGGTGAAAAAGCGATCATCATCGATGATTACGGCCATCACCCGACAGAGATCTCAGCGACGATGGGCTCGGTGAAAGAGTATGCAAGACTCAAAGGGATCTCTTCGGTCACGGCGATCTGGCAGCCGCATAAATATTCACGTACGATCGACAACCTCGAAGCCTTCACCCAATGCTTTGAAGGCGTCGACCGTCTCATCATCCTGCCGGTCTGGGCCGCAAGTGAGGCGGAACAGTTTATTGATTTCAGAGAAGAGTTTAAACACTATGATCTGTCGATGATGGACTACCTGACCCGAAGTGATGAGAGTGTCAATCTCTGCAGACACGACGAAGTGATCGAGACTATCGACAGCGGTCTTATCGTCGGCTTCGGTGCGGGTGACATCACCTATCAGCTTAGAGGAGAGAAGTAATGGCTTATCTATTCGGACTTGTAATCGTCGCACTCTTTTTCGGCGTTATGCACTTCTTTACGGAACTTAATGTAAAACAGAAAGCAGTGGCGACACTGATCGTCCTCGCATTTATTATGGGGGCACTTTTTTACAACCATCTGCAAAACCAGGACGCAGCGCACCTGCGTGACGTGATGCTGCGTTATAACCAGGGCAAAACCCTGCAGTGCGGTAATCTGACAGTACAAAAAAGCAACTTCTCGCTCAGCATAGGTACGCAGACCTTTATCGGTAGAGAAGAGAGTGAAGAGGCCGGTAACATGGTCTCTGCAAGTGAGTGTGAATGAGTCTTGACTCGTTGATCGATCGGCTTGACCTCTCCGGTCATATCGACTCTTTTAATGGATTTTTCAGCCGGCCGAAGCCGCTTTTTATCGAGGGTGATCAAGAGCGCCATTTCAGCTATATCGAGGCACTTGACAAACTGACATTCAAGGCGCCGCCCAAGGTCGACTCTTTTCGTCTTATCAACGCCCATCTCAAAAAACAGGGTGTTCTCAGGTTTGAGCAGATCTTTGAGCTCATCAAGGTCATACGCTATTTCAGAACCTTGAAAAACAGCAGCTTCGAAGGGCTTATCGGCGAGTGGATGCAGAAGATCGAGATCCCCGAACGTTTCGGCGATGAGGTTGAGAGCTATTTTGACCTCGAAGGACGTTTTAACGAAGAGCTCGACGAAGAGCTGTACGGACTCTCTCAGCGCATCAAAACGCTCAAAGAAGAGATCAACGCTTCGATGCGCCGTCTGCTCTACAGCAGCAAGATAACGCCCTATCTTGTCGATACGCAGATCCACTACATGAACGATGAAGAGTGCCTTTTAGTGCGCGGCGGGTTCAACCATGTCATCAAAGGGCAGGTGGTCGGACGTACCAGCGGAGGCTTCTTTTACGTTGTCCCTGACGCTATGGCCAAAAACCGTGACCAGATCAGAAGCATTGAGACAATGCGCGAAGTGAAGTTTTACGAGTATGCCAAGCGCTTCTCGAAAACCCTCTCCGAGCTTCTTCCATTTCTGGCCTTTGTCGACAAAGAGTTTGAACGCTTCGACCATTATCAGGCGCGTGTCCATTTCGCACGGGCCAAAGATCTGTCCATCATCAAGGCGCAAAAAAACAGTACGATCAAACTGGTGGAGTTTGAACACCCGGCGCTGCACAAGCCAAAGCCGGTCAGCGTTGACTTTACCAAGTCTGTTCTGATGATCACCGGGGTCAATGCCGGCGGTAAGACGATGCTGCTTAAGGCTATTTTGTCGGCGGCACTGATGGCGAAATACCTTGTACCGATGAAACTGAACAGACACCAGTCTGTTATCGGCAGTTTCAAACGTTTCGAAGCGATCATCGACGATCCGCAAAATGTCAAAAACGACATCTCTACCTTCGCGGGACGTATGCAGCAGTTCTCCCATCTCTTTTCACAGCATGATGCCCTGATCGGTGTCGATGAGATCGAACTCGGAACGGACAGCGATGAAGCGGCGGCACTCTTTAAAGTGATCCTGGATGACCTGATCGCCAAAGGTCAGAAGATCGTTGTCACGACCCACCATAAACGTCTGGCCGCATTGATGGCCGATCGCGACGATGTTGAGCTGATGGCGGCGATCTATGACGAAGAACACCGTCAGCCGACCTATGAGTTTCTGCAGGGGATCATCGGCAAGTCCTACGCCTTCGAGACCGCGCTGCGCTACGGCATTATGAACTCGGTCGTCGAACGTGCGACCAAGGTCTATGGCGAGAACCATGAAAAGCTGAACCTTCTGATCGAAAGAGGGTCGGAACTTGAACGTGAACTCAAAAAGAAACAGGCCGTTTTAGACGAAAAACTGGCTGCCGTCGAGAGCCGGGAGCGGGACCTGCAGGAGCAAAAAGAGCAGCTGGATATGACCCTTCAGCAGGAGCGTACCAAGCTGAAGATGAGCTATGCCGACTCTATAGAAAAAGCCAAAGCGGCGGCGCGCCAGAGCGATGTCAAAGCGGTGCATAAGATGATGAACGAAGCCAACCGTGCGCTGCCGCAGGAGGAGCTTCCCAAAAAAGAGGTGGTGTATGAGTTCAAGGTCGGCGATTTTGTGAAGTACCGTAAGTCCAAAGGGACCTTGATCTCTCTTAAAGCCAAAGAGGCGATGATCGAAGTCGAGGGGATGCGCCTGCGTGTGAAACGCGATGAACTGCGACCTTCGGGCAACCCGCCCAAGAGAAAGACAAAGACGAAGGTAAGCCATAAAATAGAACGCCGCAGCGGGCTTAAGTTGGACCTGCACGGTCTACGTGCGGAGGAGGCGGAAGAGAAGATGGACAAGTTCCTCTCTGATGCCCTGATCGACGGATGGGACGAGGTGATCATCTATCACGGCATCGGTACAGGTAAACTCTCCTACGCGGTGAAAAACTTTTTAACAGCACACCCTAAAGTGAAATCTTTTGAAGATGCCCCTCAACATATGGGCGGTTTTGGTGCTAAAATAGTGCGATTGTAGAGGAAAAGATAATGAAAAACTTGCAAGACGTTATTCGTTTGGGGGCCAAACTCAACATTCTCTATGTTGAAGACGATACGGTGCTGCTGCAAGAGACCTGTAACATCTTTGAGAAAATATTCAAGAGCGTTGACACTGCGATGAGCGGAGCAGAGGGGCTGATGAAATTTTCGCAAAGAGAGTATGACCTTGTGATCACCGATATTGAGATGCCTGAACTCAACGGCTTGGAGATGTCCCAAAAGATCAAAGAGCTCAACCCTCAAATTCCGATAGTCGTTCTTTCTGCATACTCCAACAGCGCTTATCTCATCGAAGCGATCAATACCGGCATCAACTATTATGTCTTGAAACCTATCCTGCTGCCGCAGCTACTCTCGACCCTGCACAGTGTGGTCGAGTTGATCGAAAACAGACGCGTCGCTTTGGAGTATCAGCAAACAGAGGTGCAGGCGTCGATCAGAGCGTCGAATGAAAAACTGTTTCATGCGATGACAAAATCATCGCCGAACCCCGTCATTATCTGCGACGGAGAGTATGTCACTTTTTACAATGAAGCCTTTGGAAGCCTCTTTGACGAGAATGAACTTCAACAGTTGACCGGGGACGAGTCTAAGCTTCTGCATTTTTTGGGAGAGAAAATCTCGGTCGATCAGCTTTTTACTTCGGAGAGTGAATTTGTAGAAGAGTCTGACTTTATGAATATCAGTGAGGACGAAGCGGTCAAGCTCTCCCTCAAAACAAAAGAGGGAACCAAAATATATCTGCTCATCAAAAACAGACTGGAACTTGAAGAGGGAAAGAGGATGTCGATGTATACATTTAACGACATAACCGTTCTTTCATACCAGAATATTCAGCTTAAAGAGTATGACAAAGTGATCGGAAAAATAACCGAAGTTGAGTTCAAAAGCAGTGGCGATAGGGTCAAAGAAGAGATTATCAATAAAACAAGTTTTGAGACGGAGTAGTATGACAAGAGAAGAGTATAAAAAAAGCATAGAAGACCTTAACCGGTACGCCCACTACTACTATGTCCTGGATGATCCGTTGACAACGGACGAAGTGTATGACAAACTCTACCACGAGGTGTTGCGTTTTGAAGAGGAGCATCCCGATGAAGTGTTGGCGGATTCACCGACACAGCGTGTCGGCGGGACGCCTCTTGACAAATTCGTAAAGGCCGGTCATCCGAGCCGAATGTGGTCTTTGGAAGATATCTTTAATGCCGAAGAACTCGAAAAATGGCTGGAAAAAACAGGCAAACTGGTCGATAATATCAGCTTTTACTGTGAACCGAAATTTGACGGTGCAAGTCTTAACCTCATATATGAGAACGGTCGTCTCTCCCAGGCGATCACCCGCGGTGACGGGGTTATCGGTGAAGATGTGACCCAAAATGCCAAAACGATCCAGAGTATTCCGCTCACTATCGATCACCTTGAAAAGATAGAGATCCGCGGTGAGGTGGTGATCTTTAAAGATGAATTTGAAAAGATCAATGCGGAACGGGCCAGAGAGGGTGAAGCCCTTTTCGCCAACCCGCGAAATGCCGCTGCCGGTTCGCTTCGACAGCTGGATCCAAAGATCACCGCTAAACGCAACCTGGTCTTTCTGCCCTACGGTATCGGTGAGAACAGCCTGGCAGAGACGCTGCTGCATAAACGGATGGCTCTGGTCTACAGCTGGGGTTTCCGTCAGCCGCCGCATCGTAAAACGGCTTCGGGTTTCGAGGAGATCGAGGCGATCTATGAGCAGATGAGAGAAGAGCGTGACAGTTATGCGATGATGCTCGACGGCATGGTCATCAAAGTCGATCAGATCGAAGCGCAGCAGGAGATGGGCTATACCGTCAAAGTACCCCGTTGGGCGGTTGCCTACAAATTTCCGGCGGTGGAGAAGATCACCACGCTGAAAGATATTATCCTGCAGGTGGGGCGCAGCGGTGCCGTCACTCCGGTGGCTGTTGTCGAGCCGACGCCTATCGAAGGGGTTGTCGTAGAGCGCGCTTCCCTGCACAATTTCGATGAGATAGACCGTAAAGATATCCGCATCGGCGACAAGGTGATCATCCTGCGTTCGGGCGACGTGATCCCCAAGATCATCAAGGTGTTGACCCATGAACGCGACGGTTCTCAAAAGGTCTATGTCCGCCCGACATCGTGTCCTGTCTGTCACAGTGAGCTTCTTGATGAGGGGGCGCTGACGAAATGTCAAAATCTGACCTGTTCGGCAAGGGTCGTCAATGCCATGATCTATTTTGCCTCTAAGCCCTGTCTCAATATTGACGGTCTGGGGGACAAGATCGTAGAAATCCTTTACAAAGAGGGGTTGATCAAGAACGTCATAGATCTTTTCTCGTTGAAGCTGGAACAGCTTTTGGCACTGGACGGATTTAAAGAGAAGAAGAGTCAGAAACTTCTTGCCGCGATTAATGGTGCCAAAGGGTGTGAGTGCTGGCGCTTTATAAACGGTCTGGGGATGGAACACATCGGCGAAGTCGCCTCCAAATCGTTGTGCGAAAATTTTGGATTGAGATTTGTAGAGGCTGACAAAGAGGCTTTGATCGCCATAGACGGTTTTGGCGAAGAGATGGCAAATTCCGTGTTGGAGTTTGTCCGGGTAAATGCTGAGGCTATTGAAACGCTTGAAGCCATACTGCAACCGGTTGAACCGGCGCAAAAAGAGGAAGCGGCCGACAACCCTTTTAAAGCAAAGACGGTTGTTCTGACGGGGTCTATGAGTGAATCCCGCGGGAACATCAAGACGATGCTTGAAGCCTTGGGCGCCAAGGTCTCGGGTTCGGTCTCTAAAAAAACCGACTTTGTCATCTATGGTGAAGATGCCGGCAGCAAATACGACAAAGCGGTCAGTCTGGATGTTGAAACGATCACCGAAGAGCAGATGCGGGAGATGTTGTCATGAAAAAAGTTTTTTTAGTACTCGTTACGCTGGTCACGCTCTCTTTCGCCGAACCGGCCGACAGAACGGGTCCATATATCGCCGTAGGCGGGGGTTATGCTCTGTTTGAAGATGACAGGAGGATGGAGACCGCTTCGCAAGAGGTCAACCCCTCGTACAATCTCAATATTATCGGCGGTGCATTTATCAACCGCTACCTCTCTGTAGAGCTCTCTTATGACTACTATGACACCTTTGTCAACGATCTCAATGAGAACACGACCAAGCTCTCTATTATCGATGTCGCGACAAAAGCGCACTACCCGTTATGGAAAGAGCGAATTGATCTTTATGGCGCTTTTGGGGCGGGACAGGTCTTTTGGTCAGAGAACCTCAATGGTGTTAGGCAAGACAGTAAGTCCGGGATATTGCGCGGTGATGTCGGAATAGGATACAGACCGTTAAACTGGCTCACGTTCAATGTCGGTTTTCGTCGATACTTCTTTACGTTGGATCAACAGACGGGGACGGACAGTGACGGTAATGTGCTGTATCATCGATACTATATGGAACTGAGTTCCGGATATGCAAACATAGAGGTACAATTTTAATGCGATTAGATCAATACCTGGTAGAAGAGGGGTTCGTAGATTCACGGACCAAGGCGCAGGCGCTTATCAAGTCCCGCAAAGTCAGTGTTAACGGTAAACCCGTTACAAAACCCGCTTTCAAGGTTGCCGGTGAGAAGGTTGAAATAGCCGATGAGATGATCTATGTCTCCAGAGGCGCACATAAACTCAAAGGTTTTCTGCCTTCGCTTCCTTTTACGCCCGAAGGGCTTGATGCACTTGATATCGGCGCCAGTACAGGCGGCTTTACCCAGGTCCTTTTGGAAGAGGGGGCCAATACGGTGACCTGTGTCGATGTCGGTCAGGGACAACTGCATCAAAAACTCCAGGATGACAAACGGGTCATCAGTTTTGAAAAGATGGATATCAGGGACTTCAGCAGACAGAGACGCTTTGATCTTGTGACCAGCGATGTCTCTTTTATCTCGCTTCACCACATTCTGGAGTCGGTCGATGCCTTGAGCAAGAAGTGGATCATATTGCTGTTTAAGCCGCAGTTCGAGGTGGGTAAAGATGTGAAACGCGACAGTAACGGTGTCGTTATCGATACGAAGGCGATAGAACGCTCAAAAAATGAGTTTGAAGAGGCAACAGCGGCTTTAGGCTGGAAGATGGTACATCATGAACCATCCGTATTAAGCGGCAAAGAGGGAAATATCGAGGAGTGTTACTGTTTTGAAAAATGTTAAAGCGATCGCCATAGGCGGATTTGACGGTATGCATGTCGGGCATCAGCAGCTGTTTGAAGCGGTCGGTGAGCAAGGGGCTATTCTGGTCATAGAGACAGGCTATGCCAACCTGACGCCGGCAAGCGAAAGAGAAGAACATTGTGATCTGCCGATCTTCTATTATGAACTCGAATCTATTCGTCACCTTGATGCAGAAGGGTTTGTCTCTAAACTAAACGAAGAGTTCCCCGCTCTGGAGAAGATCGTGATCGGTTACGATTTCCATTTTGGGAAAGACCGCTGTTACTCTATAGACGATCTGCGCAGATTGTTCAATGGCAGTGTCGAGGTGATCGCCGAGGTCAAGATCGATGGTGACTCCGTGCACTCCCACAAGATCCGTGCCAAACTTCAAATCGGCGACATCAGAGGTGCCAACCGCTTTTTAGGCTATAACTTTACGGTTACAGGTAGAAAAGTGAAAGGACAGGGACTGGGTCAAAAAGAGCTTTTTGCCACGATCAATATCGAGGTTAAAGATTTTCTTCTGCCAAAAGAGGGGGTCTATGTTACGACTGCGCGTCTGAACGAGGAAGAGCACTACCATCCGGCCGTCAGTTTCATCGGTCACCGTGTCACAACTGACGGTTCATTCGCAGTGGAGACCCATATACTCGACGGTGAGGTCACAGAGATCGAAAAAGTGCGCCTCTCATTTGTCGATTTTATTAGAGCCAACCAAAAGTTTGACGATTTGGAAAGCCTGAAAAAAGCGATCGCCGAGGATATTGCGATCGCTAAACGCAAGACGGGACGTTTGAGCCTTTAACTGTGCCGCGTGTTCTGTCTTTAAAGCCGTTGTCCACAAATTTTTAGATCTTCTCAGATCAGTTTTTTTAGAATATAGAATTAATCTCTAGTCATTCTTGTGATCTGTGGGTAACGGCTCGTATTCTCTTCGTAAATTTGTGTCATATGCGGACATAACTGTTCCAATTAACCGCTATTACACCGTTTTTCTTCATGAAACAGCTCCCCTCTTAGCAACATTTAATTAACTAAGTTGTAAAATCGCGGAACTAAATCGTACTAAAGGGACACAGAATGGGTGAATTGTTTACATTCTTTGGTCTGATCAGCCATGATCACGCTTTTATCTATATGACGCACATGTTGCTAACTGCACTGATTGTTATTGTTATCGCTAAGATGGCAGTAAGCAATATGAAAGTTGTTCCAACCGGAACACAAAACC
>JBFHIS010000016.1:0-71105 GCA_041596355.1 Sulfurimonadaceae bacterium
AAGTTAGAGATTTATTCTGAATTTTATGTAAAGAAAACATAACGACAATAAGTTTAGTGTAGATTGTGCTGAAATGAACCCGAAGGCGCACACTTCTACATTAAACATCCAAGAAAGTTAGAGATTTATTCTGAATTTTATATGAAAGAAAACATAACGACAATAAGTTTAGTATAGATTGTGCTGAAGTGAACCCGAAGGCGTACACGTCTACACTAATCATCCAAGAAAGTTAGAGATTTATTCTGAATTTTATATGAAAGAAAACATAACGACAATAAGTTTAGTGCAGATTGTGCTGAAATGAACCCGAAGGCGCACTTGTGTGCGTTGAGAGGTGAATTTCAGTGCAAGATGCACTGAAATTATTGATCGTTGTTGGCTGCGTACTCTGGAGTACAGAAGATCCCGCAGTGACACTTACCGTCTTCCGGGATCTCTTTTTCGATTGCCGGAGGACATGGGCAGGTACGATTGTCAGCACTCACGTGCTTTCCATTTTCATCTTCGACAACCATGAAACATGGGCAGTAACGTTTTCCATACAGCATCTTATGACGGGCAAGGCCCATTGTCACACCTTCGTTGACGTCTTCATTAGGATTATACACCCAGCCAAATTGTTTGTTTACCTTGTCAGTAAACTTTTTTGTTTTTTCCATCTCGGCTAAAAATTCCGGTGAACTCATATCAATTTGTTGCATGTGTATCCTTTTTTTATTGTTGTCATTATAAAGTGATTTATCTTAAACCCGTTGTGAATATTTGATGGGTTAAGAATTTTTAAAGTGACGTTGCAAAACTAAACAAAGTAGTGTGTTAAAATGCTGTTTATAAGGATGAACATGCATGAAGAACAACTTTTTGAAATGGTGAATGAAGCCGTTATTTTTGCAAAAAATGCGTTAGAAGAGAGACAAGAGCTAAAACCGTTCGCGATGGTACTCTTTAGAAACGGCTATATAGACAGTATCACTGCCGACAACGAGAGTCATGATGACCAATATGAATTCCTTGTCACAGCACTGCGTCAACGTGTACAAGAGGAGCCCAAGATCACAGGTGTAGCGATCATTGCCACGGTCACTATTCCCGGTCACTACAAGGCGCCTGTCGATGACGGCATACGTATTCACCTGGAAGAGCGTCATAAGTCAGATGAGAAGATAGGGGCACGCTTTTTATATGTACCTTATCAGCTCTACAAAAGCAGCGGATCCGACGAGATCGCCACACATCTGCACGACCCCATCGCCGTAGGCTTTCCCGCCGAGATCTTTACCAAATAGAGCGTTAAGCAAGATGGCACAGCTCATCTTAAACAGTTCTTGTACTGTAAAAAGCTTCAGATTGGGTGTAGATTGTGTTTAACTCAGGCCGATAGCGCACTGCTGTGCGTAGAGAGCCTGAGTTGGACGCAAGCTGCGCCGAAGCTGGAACTTTTTAAGAGAGACGCATCTTGTAGTCTGCGTAACCAAACTCTTTGACCACTTTTATTTCACCCTCCTCTGTCACCAGTACAAGCGAAGGCAGCTTAATACCGTTAAAGGTGGTATTTTTAACAAAGGTGTAGTGGATCTGGTCTTCAAAGATGACCCTGTCGCCGACCTGCAAAGGCGTGTCAAACGAGTAATCTCCCATGATATCGCCCGCTAAACAGGTGTTGCCGCCAAAACGATAGGTATAGGCCTTTTCACCGGCCTCACCCGAACCGCGGACATCCGCACGGTACGGCATCGCCAGCGTGTCCGGCATGTGTGCTTCTGCCGAGGTGTCCAAAATAGCCACGTTCATGCCGTTTTCGAAGACGTCAAGAACGGTGGCGACCAGTTCGCCTGTCTGCCAACCTACCGCTTCGCCGGGTTCCAGATAGACTTCGATGTTGTTATGACGCGCTTTAAAAGCTTTGATGACCTCGATAAGTTTTTCGACATCATAATCTTTGCGGGTAATATGGTGCCCGCCGCCGAAGTTAATGTACTTCATGCCGTCGATGTACGCACCGAACTTCTCTTCAAAAGCCGCCAACACCCCTTCGAGAGCGTCCACATTCTGTTCGCAGAGCGCATGGAAGTTAAGCCCGTCCAGCTGGTCCAGAATACTTTCGTCAAAGTTCTTTTTCGTCGTTCCCAAACGGCTGTAGATACCGCAGGGGTTGTAAAGATCGACAGGCGATGAGGAGAACTCGGGGTTGACGCGCAGCGAGACAGAGATCTTCGGATTGACCGCCTTTGCCTTGGCAGCAAAGCGTTTAAGCTGCGAGGGTGTGTTGAAAACGATATGATCGGAGATAGAGGCGATCTCTTCGATCTCCTCTTCTTTGAATGCCGGCGAATAGGTGTGGACTTCGCCTTTCATCTCCTCGTATGCAAGCTTCGCTTCATGCAGTCCGCTGGCAGTCGCACCGTCAAGATATTGACGCACAAGATCAAAGGTCGACCACATGGCAAACCCTTTTAAAGCAAGGATGACCTTTGCCCCACTTTCTTTTTTGACACGGGCCAAAAGCTTAAGATTATTCTCTAAACGTGTAAGATCACAGACGTAAGAAGGGCTCGGCAGATTATCGTAATTTATCATTTGCTCACTTTTTAGTTATTATAACGGTGCTCTATTTATGACATTTTAGCAAAACAAGCAGAAAAGTGAGTGAAATGAAACAAGTTGTCCTAGCCGTAATGGCCTTTTTTTTAGTTGTCAGTATGTATGCAGTCTATACAGGTTTACAAAGCACCGGTATTTTTGACGAGCAGAATTCAACGACTTCCGATACAGCCGAAGACGACTCGAAGACAGGTGCCAAAGCGAGTGATTCAAAAAACGCAAAAGTTAAAAAAACAGTCAAAACAGCCCCTGCTATAACAGCAAAAGCAAAACGTCTTTTTTTAAAAAATACCATCGCAGCTATTACCAAAGTCAAAAAACGCCTCGATGCCCAGTACAATATGGTGTATGAGCTAAGCCTCAAAAAGAAGCTCACTGCACAGGAACAAGCCACTATTGAGAAGCTGAAAAAAAGTTATAAGGTCGATGGTATCCCCTGCCTGCTCAACCGAATGAAGACCCATCCTGTCAGTATCGTTATTGCCCAGGCTGCCTTGGAGACCGGTTGGGGCAGTTCACGTTTCTACAGAGAGGCCAACAACATTTTCGGCATCTGGTCATATAACAAAAATGAGCCGCGTATCGCGGCAGGTGTTCAAAGAGACGGGGAGAAGACTATCTACGTCAAAAAGTACAAAAACCTCGAGGCATCGATCGAGGGCTATTACCGTATGATGGCCAGAGGACGTGCCTATAACCAGTTCAGAGAGGCCCGCCTTCATACGGACAATCCTTTTGAGATCATCCCCTACCTCGACCACTATTCAGAGCTGCGCCATGAGTATGTAAAACGCCTCTATTACGTCATCAAAAGCAACAAGTTCTATCTGCTGGACGATCCGCAATATCTCCCGCCGGGCTGGAGCAATATAAAACCTGCCGACCCAAAATACCTGATCGCGATCAAGAAAAAATCGGCTGCCGAATTGGCTGAAAAGTGTAAAAAAGATAACAACCGTACTATAGAGGCTATTCCGGCTTCAGACAAAAACAGTTCCCGCGCTATCGATATAACAGCTTTGCCTAAAACGACGGAAAACTATGCAACGCTGGCGCATGTTACAGAACTTCCTCATACTCATGAGGATGAGCAAGAGCTCAATGCAACTAAAGATCAGAACAGCAGCAAGCAAAAACCGATCAAAGTACACGACGTCAATACCGCAGGTGTCTAAGAGAGTTTTGTGAGTACAGCTTTGACTGTAGCTATATAGAGATGTAAATAGAGGTTTATATAATAATGTAGCGGTTTATTCCATCTCGGGAGAGATGGAACAGGGTTGGTTGATAGGAGACTGTTACTACAGCTCGATGATCTTCCATGGAAGACCCTGCTTGTTGAGCTCGTCCATGAACGGATCCGGGTCAAGCTGCTCCATGTTGAAGACCCCTTTGCCCTGCCATTTGCCCTCGAGCATCAGCTTCGCACCGATCATCGCCGGAACGCCGGTTGTGTAGGAGACGGCCTGTGACTGGACCTCTGCGTAACACTGTTCATGGTCGCTCACCTGATAGATATAGATCTTCTTCTTTTTACCGTCTTTAAGACCCTCGGCAACGATACCGATGTTGGTCTTGCCTTTGGTACGAGGACCAAGCGAAGCCGGGTCCGGAAGAAGAGTTTTGAGGAACTCTATCGGGATGATCTTCTGACCTTTGTGCTCTACCGGCTCAATACCCAGCATGCCGACGTTTTCAAGCGCCTTCATGTGCATGAGGTAGCTCTCGCCGAAGGTCATGAAGAAACGGATGCGTTTAAGCCCTTTGATGTGCTTGACCAGTGACTCCATCTCTTCATGGTAAAGAAGGTAGCTCTCTTTCGGCCCGACTTCCGGATAATCCCATGACATATGGATCTCCATCGGCTCTGTCTCGATCCACTCACCGTTTTCCCAGTAACGCCCTTTTGCACTTACCTCGCGAAGGTTGATCTCCGGATTGAAGTTCGTTGCGAACGGATAACCGTGGTCACCGGCATTACAGTCAAGAATATCGATCGTATGGATCTCATCGAAGTAGTGCTTCTGCGCATAGGCACAGAACATGTTGGTCGCACCCGGATCGAACCCGCTGCCGAGCAGACCCATGATGTTCGCCTCTTTGAACTGACCGTCACGCGCCCACTGAAGTTTGTATTCGAACTTCGCTTCGTCCGGGTGTTCGTAGTTTGCCGTGTCAAGGTAGTCGACACCGACTTTTGTACAGGCGTCCATAATAGTAAGGTCCTGGTACGGCAGCGCGACATTGATAACGATGTCAGCGCCCACTTTTTCGATCAGTGCCGCTGTTTCGTCTACATTGTCCGCATCGACCTGTGCGATCTCGATAGCACCTTCAGGAAGCTGCTTCTGAATCTTTTCACAGCTTTCAAGACGTCTGCTTGCCAAAATAATCCGTGTAAACGTCTCTTTGTTCAACACACATTTGTGTGTTACTACACCGCCGACACCGCCGGCACCGATAATTAAAACTGTTGACATGATGTCCCCTTTAAAAGGATTGTCCTAATGAGATATACAAACTGTAATAATCCAACTCGGTCGAACCGAAACCGAGATAGAATGGTCCTAGAATTGTATCTGCAGCGATATAAGCACTGCCTGAATACAGCAGCATATCTGATGAAAATGAGTCACTGCTGTTTGTAATGAGATCGCTGCCATACCAGGCGGCACCGCTTTCTATGCTTACCCCCGCATACAGCGGCATCAACAGTGAACCGAAAAAGCCGTCATCGCTCAATCGGTACCGATAGATCAGTGCTCCAAAGGCCATGTTGCTGCCCGTTACGGCATTGGTAGGCAGACCGGAGAGGTTAAACAATCCTCCCAATGTAAAATAACTTGTAAAATCCTGCGAGTTTGAAAAGTTCTCAGTGTCAAACGTGCTTCCCACTTTTAGACGCGGCGAAAAGGTGTGACGACCAAAGGTATAGGCCCCTGCTGCATTAAAGAAGTATTGTGAAAAGGTGCTTGGCTCCCCTTTATACTGGTTGCTGTAACGGTATTGCAGCGCAGCACGATAGCCCCTTCTCGGAAAAAAGGCGTTGTCAAGATCATCAAACTGCAGGTTGGCATAGATATTGTAGACACTCGCTTCTCCGCTCTGTGTCACATATTGCAGCGTGCTGTTGCCTTCAACGAGAAAATTGGCAGAGGGATTGACCCGTTTTACAACGCCACCCACTTCCAATTGCAGATCTTTGGTAATATTTGCACCGAGGCCCAAGCTGCCGCCATACTCTTTGGCCTGCATCGTAAAGGTCTCATCCAGATCTGTCTCGATCGTATAGTTTGTTAAAATAGTGGGAGAAACATAGACCTTTTTATTCCTGTAAAAGAGAGTGGGACGAAGGTAGAAGTGTTCATACGCGTCAATCGGCTGATAGAGCTCTGTCAACAGCAGGTTATCCTGACCGAAATTAAAACGGGTCCGCCACTCCCCGGCATAACTGTTGAGTCCGAACTTGACATACTCAAACTTGACGGAATAATCACTATGTCCGTCAAAGTTGTCTTCAAAACCAAAAGCGAACTTGATCTGCCCGTTTATCTCCCAACTCGGCGTCGTGATGATCTTAAGTACGTTAAGACCGTTTTCCTCTACAACTTTATAACTGACATCATCAAAGATCATCAGGTTATAGATGTCAGCGATATCCTTGTCCAGTTCTACATGGTCAAGCGGTTTTCCCAGCTTGATATGCAGACGTGAAAGAATCGCTTTATCGTTGAGATAGGTGTCGTTTTCCAGTTCGATCTTATCGATGACAGGCGGAACAAATTTTTTAGGGTGGGGACGTTCTGCCAGATATCGATAGTAATCGCTCTCATAGAGACTGAGATGCGAGAGTTCACTGTTGTAGATCTCATCCGCCTTCAACTCCCCTGTTGCAATGATCTGCGAATATTTATCGACGTCCAGAGAACCGTAACCGCTCAGATCAGGCGTCACCAATATCTCATTCTCACTACCTTGCATGTCCGCGATCGTCTCATCAACATTTTTACGCATCAGGATATTGACAAGCTGACCCATAACTGTAAGATAGTTGTCGAACCTGGCATGTTCGTCATAAGGCGTCGAGATGTCGACCGCGATAATGTAGTCGACATCCATCTCCTCTCGCATCACGTCAATCGGCAGGTTGTCGGCCACGCCGCCGTCCACGAGTACATCTCCGTCGATCATAATAGGGTCAAATCCGCCCGGAATAGCCAGTGAAGCATAGATCGACTCTGCCAGAGAGCCTTTCGAAAGTACAACCGTCTGACCGTCTTCCAGACGACTTGCTACCGCCCTGAAAGGAATACGCAGATCATCAAAGTCGGTGACGTCCTGCACATTGTATGTCTTCTCTTTTAAAAACTTCAGCATACTTTGGCGTTTAAACAGACCGGTACCGAAGACGATCTCATTCTCTTTGTTCACACCGACTTTGGCATTACCGGGGAAGGCAAGCTGCAGCTGTTTACGACGGAAAGGGATCTGCGTACGGTCGTAGTCAAAAGTGATTACCTTGGTCCAATCCACCTTCGTCAACAGACGGTCGATCTCCAGAGAGCTCATACCTGAAGCATACAGACCGCCGACAAAAGCGCCCATACTTGTTCCGACAATAGCATCGATCGGAATGTTGTGGCGTTCAAACGCCTTGATGACCCCGAGGTGGGCTCCGCCGCGTGCACCGCCGCCGCTGAGGACCAGACCGATACGCGGACGTTTATACCCCTCTTTATGCACTACAGGCTTGTCGGCCTTTGTACTCAGACCTGAAAATATAGAAGCTGCCCTGTTACCGTTCGTCTTCAGATTGATCGTGTCAAAACCGTCTTTTTCTTTGATCTGTTGTGATGAGTTTGCAGCGCTCTGCGCAGCTATGCCTCTGGGCTTGTTTTTCGGTATGACGGGGATAGCGTTGATCTTGTCATCTGATACATCACCGGCATAGGCAGCAGAACTTAACATAAGCAGTGCGATCAAGAGAGATGACGGCAGTGACATGTCAGACCAGCTTAAACGCCAACGCCAATGTCGACAGCCATATGGCCGCCAGTGTCACCAAAGAGACGAAGACCAGAGCGGCACCCGCATCTTTAGCCTGTTTGGCCAGGATGTGGTACTCTTTGGTCACCAGATCCACAACACGTTCAATAGCACTGTTCGCCAACTCGGCCAACAGCGGAATAAAAAGTGAGATATTCAAAATAAATTTATAGATAATATCGATAGGCAGGAACCAGGCCACCATACTCATCCCTGCGAAAAGCAGTAGCTGCAGCTTGAACGAACTCTCGTTTTTAATGACCTCTACCAGACCGGCCAGGGCATAGGTCGTGTTTTTAAATAGGGTGTATTTCGGTTTATTGTGCATCATAATCCTCTTTGAGTTTTTGTACTAATGTTTGCAGTTCGTCGGCAGTTGTACTCATAGGCACAGGATCGCCGTAGACGACCGTCACCGTCCGGCGGATCCAGGCCCGTTTCTCTACAAATTTTTTCGGTGAACGGGAGAGGCGACTGCCCCACATACCGCTGATGTAAAAGGGAACGATCATGCCGTCACTGTCTCTGGCCACCATCTCATAGCCGCGCAGAAATTTTTGCAACTTCTCACCCCTGTTGATGCTCCCTTCGGGAAAGAGCGTGATCAGTGCGTGATGTTTCAGACGTTCTTTGGCGGTTCTAAAGGCATCTTTGGACGCTTTCGGCGATATAGGAATAGCATCGCCCCACTTGAAAAAGGAGTGAACCAACGGCCAGTTGTAGATATCTCTGTCCATCATAAAGATCGTACGTCTGTCAATACCGAACTGTACCAGCATCCAGTCGATCCAGCTCACATGGTTTCCAAGCAGCAGCACCGCCCCGCTCGGAGGCACTTTTTCGCCGTTGAGATAGACAAGTTTGTAACGAAACGACAGAAAAAATTCACACACAAACCAGGCCAGGATCAGCTGATGTTTACGGATCATATAGATGGCCATCAAGCCGCTGAGTCCCGCGATGACATAAAAGAGTCCGGCGGCATTGAGACCTTCGTAGGCGAAAAAGGTCGTCAGCATCAAAAAGATCACCATAAAGATGTTCTGTATGAAGTTGTTCCCGGCAAGGATCGTACCCAGATGGACACCCGGCGCCTGTTTCTGTATAAACGAATTCAGAGGGACGATAAACATACCCGCAGAGATACCGAAGATGAAAAAGAGAAACGCGATAGGTTCGATGTGGTCTAACATCGGTATAAAAAGAAGACTCAACGTCATACCCACCGCACTAAAGGGTACAAGTCCCATGTTGATGTAGAACCGGGAGAAACGTGCTGCGATGATAGAGCCGAAAATGATGCCGATCGCGGTCAGTGCCAGGACTCCCTGCACATAGATAGTGTTCGTGATGCCCAGTTCATTTTTGGCATACGCGCCGAAGATACTCAGGGCGACCTGAGAGACACCCCAGAAGATGGACAAGCCGAAAATAGCATCGACGATAGAGCGTTTACGGGTAATGGTCTTCATGTTTTTACGAAGATAGTAACCGGAGAAGTAGCGGCTGAGATAGAACTTCTTCCCGGAAGGGACGCGCTGTCGGTTCGGCAGGCGCGATATGAGGTAAAACTCCATTACCGAGCCCAACACCAGCAGCCAACCGAGCGGTGCCACCTGTTTCATGATGTCGTCGGCATTGTCAAAGGTGCCTAAGATGTTTTCGAACATCAAGGTATAGACGACGATACCCGAAAGTATAGCGACGGTTGTTGCCGCCTGCACTGCTGCATTACCGGCAGAGATGAATTTGTTGCCGACCAGCTCTTTAATATAACCGTACTTTGCGGGTGAGTAGATAGCACTCTGCATCGCCAATAGAAAAGTGAACCCGAAAGCCACTTCAAACTGGCCCATGTAGTACGATGCGGTAATGGCCAGGGTCAGGACGACAGCCAATAGCGCCGCAAAAGTCATGACTCTGTTTTTAGGAAATCTGTCCGATAGAAAACCGGCCGGTGTAAAGACCATGATAAACGGTATGAGGATCAAGGCGTTGACTATAGCGGTCAAAATGATCTGTTCCTGGTTGTCGTAGATCTTGAAGATGGTGTTTTGGATAATGATTTTGTGCCCAAGATCGGTAAAGGCGTTTAAAAAGAGCGCAATGATGTAAGGGAGTGTCCCTTTGATCTTGAACATCTCTTTCAAGAAGCGACTCCAGTGCTCCAACCGGCGTAGATACCGTGCTCTTTTTCAGCGGTCGTGATAAGCAGAAATGCCAGCTCCTCCAACAGTTCAGTGTCAACAGCATGCTCCTGCGTCAAAATAAGGGTGTAGCCGTACTCTTCACTGCTGTTGTAGGTGATCTCTTTCTCTTTAAAGCCGTGCAGGTACAAAGTCTCCGCCACACGTTTGGCATTGGACTCGGTCAGAAAGCCGAGATAATGTTCCACTTCGCGTACGACCGTAAGATCATCGCCCGCCTCTATAAGCTCGTCTATAATATGACGGCTCTGTATCTGTTGCAGCATCAACGACGTCGGATACAAGGTGTAAAGGTAGTGTTCCCATTTCGCGTCTTTCGTTGAACCGATATCGGTCACATAGTCGGACCCGATCACTTTTGAGGCAACACTCTGGAACTTCTTGGCAGTCGGCGCGTAGAAGTAGAGTTCGAGCCACCCCTCTTCATATTTCAGACCGACATTGATGGCATCGATCTCATTGGCGAGGCTCTCTTTCAGTGCCGCTGTTACATTTTCAAGTCTCTGTAATTCTGCTTCTGTCGGCAAACCAGCATCATCGACTTCATTCATCTTTACAAAAGTCCACAAAAGCCATGGACGCTCTTGCTGAGGGGCCTCATCCATGTAGTCCATCTCTAGTTCTGTCTTTACAAAGCTTTCGTCGTCGCTGGTTATATAGTATTCGATCATTTTATGTTTATCTTTATAGTTAAGTAGGATATTTTATCTTTTTGCTTGTTTATTCTGGCTAAAAATCGCCATAACAGTTATAATACGGGCTATGGAAAACATCTATCTACTTCTTATCGTCTATATCGCGCTAGAACTCTTTGAGGTCCAGTGGCAAAAAGCGAACGATCTCCTCGGTATCTTGAGCAAGCTTTACCGCTACTATCGTAAAAACATCCTCCTCTTTTTTCTGATGCACCCCACCTTCTACTTTGGTATCGGACTGGCGATGATCACCGACCTTGCCTTCAGTGCCGTCGCCCTCGTCTTTATTAAAACGGTAGACATGGCGACCAAGATCCTGCTTATCCAGCAGGTCTTTGAGAAACAGGAGCTCTCACCCGAGATGTCAGCGATGTTGATCGCACCGCTCCACCCGCTTATGCCCTATCTCTCTGTCGTCGTCTATACGCCATTGGTCTATTTTGCTTTTGCCTCACTCTCTCTGGGCAGCTACTAGAGATACTCCCGTCCTATCATAAAAAGATCAAGTCACTTAATTAATTTTATAACCTAACAATATATTAACAATTACTTTTCTAAAATACGCCGACTAAAAAAAACTTTCGGAGCATATAATGAATATCATGAAAATCAGAGCGGTTTGCCGCCCTATCCGCATCACCTTAGGTCTCGCATTGATCGCGACAGGTGTTGTCACCGGCAACCCTTGGTTCTACTTTGGTGCCATTCCATTGATCGCAGGTCTTGTAAACTTCTGCCCGCTTTGTATCATCACTAAAAAGTGTGACATCTAACCAGTTCAACCTTCTCTGGTCCGCTTTGCGGATCATCCCCCTCCTTTTTTGTCTGACACAATCCGTTAAAAATAGACAACGGCCAGCTTCTGCAATATTTTTCTTGATAATAGTTATCAATATTGTAACATTACGTAACACTGCCGACCGATTTCTCAATTTCTTTCATTCAATAATGATAATAAGTTTCAAAACTATTGACACACTGTTTGTAATTGGCTACTATACCGTCATATTAAATGATTGTGAAAACGATTATTAAAATGAATTAAGAGGAAATAAAGATGAACAAGAAAATCGTATTGGCGCTGAGTGCAGCTGCACTCTGCTCAACATTAGTCCAGGCGGATGACGCCGCAGATATCGCTGAACTGAAAAAACAGGTCGCTGAACTCCAGGCCAACCAGGAAGCCCTTGTCGACGAGACATCGAACACAAAAGTCGGGTTTACGACCGTCGACACCAGTTTCTCCCACAACGGTATGGGGGCAGCCGCTTCCAAGGTCTACAATTCGACGTCACCGCTCTCTATCGGCGGTTACGGCGATATGTACTTTTCAAGCAGTGACAAACCGGGCGCCGACAACATTGCCGACGTCTATCACTTTGTACCGTATATCGGCTACAAGTTCACGGACAACATTATCCTGAACACTGAAATCGAGTTCGAACACGGCGGTGCCAACCCTGAGATGAGCGACCCAGAGGGCTACGCGATCGTCGAGTTTATGTACCTTGACTTCCTGATGTACCAATCTTTCAATGTCCAGCTGGGTCACCTCTTGGTGCCGATGGGGCTCATTAACATGCGCCACGAACCGACTTTGTACAACACGGTACAGAAGCCGTTGACGGAAAAGTATATCATTCCGGCTACATGGCACTCTACAGGGGCAATAGCCTATGGTACACTTGGCGAGACAGGCCTCAACTACAATGCCGGTATCATCCAGGCACTTGACTTTAATAATGCCGATAACGGGACAAAAGGCCAAATTCGTGAAGGCCGTGCCGGTTCAACCGGAAAGTCAGCCTTTAACAAAGCTGCCTTTGTCGGCCGCCTTGACTACAGAGGTGTCAACGGTCTTCTTCTCGGTGCTTCACTCTATTACGGTGATGCGACCCAGGGCAGCGTCTCGGGTGCAGATGCTTTGATCTATGACATTCATGCCACGTATGAGCTCTCCGGTTTTAAAGCGAAAGCCCTTTACGGAGCGACATCGATCTCGGGTGCCGAAAACATCGCTGCCGACCCTACATACGGTCCGACATCAGTCGAAGCGTCTAACGGTTACTATCTGAACCTTGAGTATGATGTTTTGGCCATGTTGTCTACAACGGACAAATTCCCTGTTTTCGTACAGTATGACTACGTCAACCCTGCCGCTACCGTCGTCGATGCCACGGGTGCAACGGTCGGCACGGATATCGGCGAGACGGCTACAACAACGGTCGGTGTCAACTACTTTCCGCACGAGCAGGTCGTGCTGAAAGCCGATTATGCCATGACAGACGATCTGACCGGCGGTACGGATTACAACACCTTTAGTCTTGGTATGGGCTTTATCTTCTAAGCAACACCAACAGTCTCTGTAACAGGGTCTTAACATCCGGTATGGGGTCAATGACCCTGCCGCAGAGTCTTCTCTACAACTGACCTTGATCATCTGTGGAAATGACTTAAAAAAATTGGAGAAAAAAAATGAAAACGACCAACCTGGTCTCTGCTGCCGCAGGTCTGCTCCTCATTACCGCAATAAGCGGCTGTAATGAGACGGACAACGGCGAAATCAACAGTCAAAAAACGGCCCTGGGTCAAGTACTGTTTAACGACACCAACCTTTCACTGAACCGGACAATGTCCTGTGCCTCGTGCCACGACCTTGGTCATGCCATGGTCGATTCACGCCAGGGGAATGCCATCGGGGCTTCGCGCGGTGACGACGGGGTCGCACTTGGCGACAGAAATGCCCCGACAGCCGCTTATGCGGCCTACACACCCTCCTTTCATTTCAACAGCCGTGAAGGGCTCTACATCGGCGGTCAGTTCCATGACGGACGGGCGAAAGATCTTAAAGCACAGGCTAAAGGTCCTTTCCTTAACCCTCTTGAGATGATGATGCCCGATGAAAGTGCGGTCATCGAACGTGTCAAAGAGGACAGTGCGCTCGTGGAGCAATTCAAAAGTATCTACGGCGGAAATATATTCGACAATGACCTGACTGCCTATGATGCGCTGGCCGAGAGTATTGCACTTTTTGAGATGAGTCCGGTATTTGCACCGTTTGACTCCAAGTACGACCGTTACCTTGTCGGCGATGCCGATCTGACCCCGCTGGAGAGTCAGGGTTTATCGCTGTTCGAAGGCAAAGCGCTCTGTTCGGCCTGCCACCCGGCGACAACCGAAAACGGGAGTCAGCCGCTCTTCACTGACTACACCTACGACAACCTCGGTGTACCTGTCAACACCGCACTGCGCAATGAAAACGGCGTATCGGCGGTCGACAACGGTCTTGGGGCGGTTGTCAATGACGTGTCGTTGAACGGTGCCTTTAAGGTGGCGACACTGCGAAACATCGCGGTCACCGGTCCGTACATGCATAACGGTATCTTTAAAGACCTCAAAACCGTCGTCCACTTCTACAACACCCGTGATGTTGACGGTGCGATCAACCCGGAGACCAACAGTACCTGGGAACCAGCCGAAGTCGATGCCACTAAAAACATCGCCGAGCTCGGCAACCTCCGCCTCAGCGATGCGGAAGAAGAGGCGCTTGTCGCCTTTTTAAAGACGTTGACCGACAAACAGTACGAGCATCTCATCCCCTGAGGGGGAACGGGAGCACAAATGCTATAATTCAGAAAAAAAAAGAGAGATGCCATATGCGCTTTTTAATCGTAACACTTTTTCTTATCACCGCGCTGCAGGCGAAACTGCTGGTCAGCCCTTTCGATGCCCTCCACGCGGTCTACGGCAAAGAGGTCAAGATAGAGAAGAAAAACGTTCTGCTGACGCTCGACAAGGCCGAGGCGGTCTACAAAAAAGCCGAGATGCCGATAGGCTCCAAGATCTTCCGCACCTTTACGGTCACCAAAGAGGGCAAGGCTATTGCCTACGCCATTTTGGTCTCGCGTGTTGTGCGAACCAAAGATGCGGCGGTGCTTTATATGATCTCGCCTGAGGGGGTCATCGACGCCGTCGAGGTCATCGCCTTTAACGAGCCGCCGGAGTACACGCCCTCAAAAGAGTATGTCGGGCAGTTCAAAGGCAAGACAGAGCAGGACACCCTGCGTGTCGGTAAAGATATTCCGACGGTGACCGGTGCGACCATGGGCGCGCGCAACGTCACCGACGGCGCCCGCCTTGCCCTTGCCGTCTTCGACCTGCTGTTCAAAGAGAAATAGATGAAATTTACCGTTGTCAAAGACATTAAAAACGACAGCCTGATGCGCCCTCTTCTGGGCGGTCTGCTGCTCTTTATACTGCTCTTTCTCTCCGCCGACATTCTGCTCAAGAGTGACCACATCGGTCTGACGGTGAGCAAACTCTCTCAGACTCTTTTCGGCAACGAAGAGGAGTACATCGAGGCGGTGAGCGAGCACTTTATGCTCGAGCTTATGCACAGCGACATCTTCTTTATGATGATGACCCTGCTCACCCTCAGCGCCGTCTATGCGAGACTTTGTCAGAACAAGAGCCTGCGCCTCGTCAACATCAACGCCACGATGATAACGGCACTCTTAACGGTGGTCCTGCTCCCGCTCGCGTACTATGTGTCGGCCGGTTTCGTACTGCCGTACATCATTACCTTTTACGCATGGCACATCCTCGCGCTTATTATGGCGCTCGCCTCGCTCGTCTACCTTTTCGCCCCGCAAAAAAGCGACCTCAACTGATGCACCAGAGCTACCGCTACGCCATCGCCTACTTCGCCCTCTTCGGCGTACTGCTGCTAGCCAGCGGCGCCGTGCTCTTTTTCAGCAAGATCGGTTTCTCCTACGAGGCGGTCCAAAGCTACTACCTCGGCAGCGAAGCCCTCTTCAGTGCCCCGAAAAGCAGCTACGGCCTCCTGGAGGTCGCCCTGCCGCACCTCGGCTCCATGGGTCTCTTCGTCATGGTCACCGCCCACTTTCTCCTCTTCGCTTCCAAAGAGAAAAAACGCCACGCCGTCAAACCGGTCATCGCCCTCTTCGCCGTCGCCCTGCTCGACATTTTCAGCGGGTTTCTTATCGTCGAAGGGTGGAGCTTTTTTATATGGGTCAAACTCGCCGCCTTCACCCTGCTCCAGCTCTTAGGCTTCTACCTGCTTTGGCTGCTGTTCAGTGCGGTTTGGCAGGGGATAACGGCTAAATAATCCCTGCTGCCTCGGCAGAATTAAAAGCACACTTTCGAGGAAACATCCCTTTGGAGCACTTCGCTTGTTTTGTGTTTTTAACGGGTTTTTCAACAAATCAACGTCAAAAGTGTTCAAATAACGCGATATTCCGGATTATATCAACATCGTAAAATCGCTAAATGCAGAAGAAAGTGCCATTTTCATAGCAATGTGTCATAAATCTTAAAATAAATACACACTTTTTATGTGTATTAATATTGCCATACAGTATTAAATTGTTATTATGTTCGTTGAATAAATAGTTAGTCTAAAAAAGTTACTTTAAATATAAGGTAGAAAATGAATAAAATTGATTATAAAAAGAAAGTTATTGATTTTGTTAAATCATCCAAACCTAGAAGCACAAACCATAAAATAACTACACAAGATGATTTTCTTGATGGAGTTGTAGCACAAGTAGAATATACAGATGGAAGACCAAATGTCAAGCAATGGATTATTGTAACAAGTAAACATACAAACTATGCAGATACAGAGAGTCAACTAATTCAACAAATGAATGTTGCTTCCAATAATTATTCAAATAAATTAGATTGGTTAAATCAAATATTTAATATAGGTGGAATAATAGCTTTAGTACTTGTCGGAACAGCATCTTATATATCAATAATTGAACCTAATTCAGAAATACCAGAATATTTAAAAACAGTATTATTAACAGTTGTAGGTTTTTACTTTGGTGGATATGCAAGTCAAGGTATTAGAAAGAAAAATAAAGATAACAATCAATAAATATAGGAGTAAAAAATGAAATTAGAAAGCATTTACAATATACTAAAAGAATCTAGTTTGTCGGACTTTTATGTTCCAAGCGGTATATATCATAAAGTATTTATTTACAAAGAAGATATTGGAATTACAATATCTCAAATTGATGATGAGGAAAGAGACGAAAGATTTGGATATGATTATTTTTTTGATAATAAAGGAAATGAAATAGAACTTAATGATGAATATGACAAACTCATTAAAAAATTATGTGAATTAAAAAATTTTCCAGAAACATACAACAGTATAACAATGGAAACATGGGTTGTTAAATATAATAATCAAGAAGTTTACTATATAAACTGCATGAATATATCTAATCTAAGCTCACTATATGTTTCTCTACCTATTTCTTTAAATACATTTGATTTTATGATGAATTTTTGTAAATTGCATAACGACTATCAATCAGCAAATACAATGTATAGCGCAGAACGAGAAATAGAATCAGTATTAAATATTAGAGAATCCACATATGATGATTTTTTAGACTATAGATAAACAAGACTAACAAATCGCAGGAGCCAATATTTGCCCCTAGTCGGGTCAAATATTGCTCTTCTTAACCGTTAGGCGCGTAAATGGAGAAAGAATTGACTGATGAACAAAAGACATATCAACGTATCGGTGAGTTTGCTATTTCTTTTCAATGGATCGAAAACAAACTTCGTGAAATTGGTTGGTTTATTTTAGATCCTGTGCGTTCTGAATGGCCACCAAAAAGTTTACGAAATCTCACCAATGAGAAGCTGATAAACAAAATACATGAACTCTTTATTGAGGCACTGCCAAAATGTAGTTTGTTTGCTGCTCTGGAGACTGAATTTAAAGAATCTATGGGCTCATGTGTTGAGACACTTCATCAATTACGGCGAGATAGAAACCGAATACTTCATTCAGCATTTATAGAATTAAAGGCAGGTGGTGAGGTGCATGGACTTGTGAGGTCAAATCCTGGGCTTGGGGTCGACGAAGAAACAGGTGAAACTCTTTTTGACCAAGAATATCTTACGCCAGACTCCTTTGATAGGGAAATGAAAAAAATGGGAGAAGCAGTACTGTTTTTAAATAGAGCCTACACTCAACTCATTCATAGGTATCCGAATGGTGGCGCCTAACGAGGCGCTCCAGCCGATGCAAAAACCGCGCAACTGAGATTAACGTTGTACATATGAAAGGAATAACATAAATGAAAAAATTTATCTGGTGCATACTTTTGAGTATTATTTTCAGTGGTTGTGTCTTTCATTCTGAGCCCAAAGACGAAGTCAATATCTCTAAAGCAGTACAACTCGAAAGTTTGTCCGGAGTTTACAGCAACAAAGGTGACCCTAAAGGTCTCTTATCTGAGATACTTTTTGGATACTTGCCAATCCGCTCCATGCAAAACGACTTAGAAATACAACATAATGAAATTGATAAAATCAATGTTTTAGTAAAAGATAATGTCGTTACTGCCGAAGCAATTGCAAATGAATGCATCATTTATAAAAAAGAGTACATAAATGGCAAAGATTTTACGCTTGAAAATGGGACAATAACCCTAAAAAGCGACTTCTTTATCTTGACAAGAGGCTCGGGAGATCCCCTTGTAGGCCCTTCATATGAAAAGATTGAACTTGGTATTGATGAAAAAAAACATGGTATTTATAAATATCAACTCTATGCAGCCGGACTTGTTTTCTTATTCTTGCCAATAGCAGCGACTGAGGTTTCTGAAGTCAGGTTTGCACGATTGCATGATAATATGAAGTACAGTAATTGTTCAAACCAAACGCATATACGCGAGCCCTGAACCAGATCTATCAAACTCGCCCCGTACCAGGGGCTTTATCTTGCAAATATTAAATATTAAACAAAGGTAGAAATATGCAACGATTTCAAAATTTTATTAAAGAGATACCCGTTCAAAATCAAGCTTTTACTATTAAACGAAAAAACTGGATTAGATATCTCAACCCTAAGGAACCTACTATCTCTTCTATTATTGAGAGAATTTTTGATGGTGAAGAGTCAATAGAAATTTCAAGGGCCGATCTTTTTGCCTGTTTAGATAAACATGACATCCCGCACTTCATCATCATGACCATTATGTGGGGATATATAAAAGGAATGAGAGGTACGCATTTTGAACAGATTACTGAATCAGATAATTTCAATGAATTAGTTCGTCTTCTGTCCGGCGTAAAAAAAGATGCCATTACAAATTGGGATGAACACTATGAAAGTGTCAAAAAAATACCTGGCTTGGGTCTATCGACCTATTCAAAATTTCTTTATTTTTTAGATAAAGAGGTGCAAGGGTACAAGCCTCTCATTCTCGATCTTAGAATCATAGCTGTATTGAGAGACAACCGTTATAAAGCCTTTAATGATCTGGAAAAAATAACCTATCTTTCTGCAGTAGAAATGTATCCATTATATTTACAAAAAATGCAAGAGCTTTCAAGTTCGCTTGGTGTTCGTCCAGACAACCTTGAAATGTTTTTATTTTCTTTTGGTAACAACCTAAAAGTAGAAAAATAGCCTAATTCCAATAACGTATATCTCTGTTTTGAACTCTAAAACTTTTCTAGTCGATATACAAAATAAAACTCGCAAGTCCATCTCTCCCGGGAGAAACAGTTCAAATTCAAACCCGTCCCGCATCAGGGGCTCTACCTCTGCAACATGAAGTATCGAGACTTTTTACTTTCAATAGAACCACTAAAAATAGTCAGACAAAATCTAGGTCTATTGGGAAAATCCACAAATAGCCCTACATTTTGTCATGCTATTGACCTGTAATCCAATAGTCGTACATACGCTTTAGCTGTTACGCTTGATAATTAAACCACGAAACAATCAAAACATTTCAATACGCCATATATTTAAAAATAGCATTACATTTATAATGTTAGATATTGGGATGATTTCAGGCGGAAACCTATAGTATGTTGGATATTAAATAGTTAAACATACGAAAGGCACTCGAACATGGATATCTGGGATGACTTTATTTGGCTTATCACCAATCCTTACTTTATTGCGCTGTTCTTATTCGCATTGGCTTTAGAACCGATCCTAAAATATATGAGACGTTTTTATCCAGCATCACAGCAAAAAGCAGCAAATGAAGCAGAAAAATTCTTTCAAGACTTGAGAGAAAATGCAGAAGATAGAAAACTTTATAATAAAGCCAATATGAAAGTTTTTCTTTTTATATTTGGTCCGACATTTATAGTGTTTTTGAGTTTTATCGCTTACGGTTTGATCGTTGGATTGGAACTGAAGCCAGTTTGCATTAGAGATGCTTTTGCAAAAAGTGCTACCCTTTTCGCAATCATGCTTGGGATATACGCCATTAAGAATGATCAAGTAAGCCGATTGTTATTTCGGGATGATTATGACAAAGTCATGGAACTTTCAAAAAGACAAGCGGGTGATGATCCATCTTATAAATTATTTGAAAAGTATTTGCCAATTTTTGGTTATTTTTTTGTTCTATTTGGAATTGTCGGATTTGCAGTGTTGGTTTTTGAACTATGAAGTTTAACAAACCAAAGGAGACCAATCAAAAACCCTCAGGCGGCTTTTTGATTGCTCATTTCAAACGTTAAGTGATAAATTAAAAATAGGGACTTGGAAATAATAATGTTTGGAGCGTTAATAAAAACTCTTAAAAGATTTACACTTTGTCCTTCATTAGAAAAAGTACCTGATAAGGTCATCTACAAGGAACTCAATCCTACAGAAAGAATCCCCAAGATTATTCGAGAATACATTTTCCCATCTTTTGATAAACATGGATTCAATATTTTAAAATCTGGCCTCATAATAAAAAAAATAGAAAATGATTTCGTCTATGAAATCAATGTATTTAAAAACCATAGAAATATAGGAGACTTTGTATGTGCCTTTGATATGCATGCCAGTATACAGTCATCGTTTTATAATAAATGGTACAAAAAAACTTATGGAAAAAAGATACAGAATTCTTATGTATTTAGCGAAAAAATAGAAAATTTGGAAAACAGTACATTAGATCCTTATATTGACTTTGATTTAGCTATTTATGACAACTATTGTCTTATAAAGTTGATAAATGAAAATATAGAATCTTCAATCATCCCATTTTTTAATTAGGTCTGGAAAATACTGCAAAAGAAATCATTACCTGGTTCAATAGCTCAGGTAAAGATGCACTAGACGATACCAAGGAAATTGATACATCAAATGATATATCTAAAGAGGCTATGACTTTTTGTAATAATATTCTTTATGAACATGATAAAAATATTAAACCCAATCTATTAAAACTATTTTGTGCTCTTGGATTAGCCCCATCATTTTTAATCTCAGAAGTTAGAAATTTACGAAATAAAATTGAACATGAATATGAAATACCAAAACATGAAGATGTAATAAAAGCAATAGAAGTTGCTGATTTACTTATCAATAGTATTGGATTTAAAAAAATATACTGCTATGAAATGATTATTTCAGATGTAAAAAATACAAATAAAGGTATTTCGTTTGAACAGTCTTACGGTTTGGATATTCCTGACAAAACCTCATTTAATCTATTTTATGTAGAAATGCCCGATGAAATGCATATTCATAGAAAAAGATATTATAGTTTTAATGGGAATGAACTAATATATTATTATTTACTTAGAGCAATTATCATAGCAGAGCATAATGATGAAGATTTTAAAGAAACAATTAAATTATTAATACATGAAATAGTGCCAAATCAACCAATCGAACATATTCATATAAAAATGATATCTTATTATTAAGGTAAATCTATAACAAAACCTTGGAGAGAAATAAGTGACCCAAGTGGGCAATTTATTTCTCAAGTCAAACGTTATGTTTAGAGGAGAATAAAGCAGTGATTGTAGATGGCAAAATATTTGGACTATATCAAATATTCTATATCCAAAGCATGCTTTTTAATTGCCAATCGGCTGCTCGTTCTATTGCACGTATCGATTCAGTATTTGAGGAACTCCCTCACGAAGTGACTGAAGAAGATCTCAGAAATTTGCCTACACACGCCATACTAAATGAGTTGCAAAACATTGTAGTACAAGGTGCTGCACTTTCGCGATACTTCTGGCCTGTTCGTAAAGGGCATGAAGAACGAGGTAAGCATCTCCGTGAAGCCTTTAATGTAAATGACCGCAATCCTTTGCAGGCTAGAGAGTTACGAAATGCTATTGAACACTTTGATGAACGGTTGGATGCTTATTTGTCATCTGGGCTAGTCGGTTATATATTCCCAGAATTTGTAGGGCCTCGTCCAAATGAGGATGGCGTAGCAGGACATTTTTTCCGCGCATACTTTATCGATTGTGGCATCTTTCGACTACTTGATAGTGAATACAAAATAGATCCTCTCATAGACGAAATTTTACGTTTAGGTGAAGCATTACAAAAAGCTGATTCTAATGGTGGTAACTTTCCAAAGGTATAACAAATTGGAAACTAGGGTCAAGTGACACCTATACTCTTTACTTTTTCCTCATCACTACACACGTCACACTCTCACTAAAAATATAAAAAGCTTTACAATTTTTACCAATCAAGATAACATTGAAAACATCTATTGATAGTTCGACCAATGGTTTCATTCCACTTTTTGATTGGTCACTTTAAACATAGTATGTAAGAAGGAGAGTCTATGCCTGACAATACTCAAAGACTGCTCATCTTCGGGATGGTCTTGTTTCTAATCGGCCTGCTTTCGGGGCTGATCGTCGCTGAAATGCCAAATGCGAGAATGGGTCTGGCTGCCCATTTGGAAGGTGTTATGAACGGCATGTTTCTTATTGCCGTCGGGCTTTCCTGGAAACGAATGACGTTTAGCCGACGTCAGGAAACGGTTACGTTTTGGCTTCTGTTGTACGGTTCGTACGCAAACTTTGTTCTTATTCAGGCCGCTTCCGTACTGGGAACCAGCAACATGACACCGATTGCAGGTAAAGGCTATGTCGGTACCGAGATGTCAGAAATCTTGATGAGCCTTGGGCTTGTGTCGGTAGCCATCGCCATGATCTTGGCCGTCGGTTCAATGGTCGCGGGGCTGATGAAGTATAAAAAAACAAGCTGACCAACATGCAAAACATAAGATAAGGACACCGTAAATGTGGGTATTTTTCGGTTTTATCACACTCATCAGTTTCACTATCTATTTTTGGTACAAACACATAAATGCAGGCTGGAAAGGTCGCGCACAAAGTACAAAAGAGTACGACTATCAATACAAAATAGAATGGGGTGAAGAAAAGCATGTCGCCAAACTGCTTATCGGTATCGATGCACCGCAAGGTTATGACTATACCCTAAAAAAAGAGAGCGGTTTTGACCGTCTTGTCAAAGCGCTCGGTATCGTCAAAGAGCATCAGACTGGGAACATCAGGTTCGACGACTTTGTCTACATCGTCTCGGACAACACCCAGTTCCATCGACAGCTTTTACGAGAATCGACGGAAGGGTACGTTAAAACCGGGTGTTGTCGATGGAAGACTTGTACTCTTCGTAACTCGGCGTCTCCCGTTCATACGGTTCCGGCGGCACGCTCGCTCCCTGTCTGACGGGCTCCTCGATATTTTTATGGTGTTGATACTCCTGCCCCATCATATAATACGTTTTCTGGCTGCAACCGGAGAACACCATCACTATTACCGCGAACATAAGATACTTCATAAGAGCTCCTTCTCATCTTGGACGTACTCCATAAGGTCCCCTGGCTGACACTCCAGAAACGCACAGATATCATTTAAGGTGGCGAGCCTGACCGCCTTGGCCTTCTGGTTCTTGAGGATCGACAGGTTGGCCATGGTGATGCCGACGGCATCCGACAGCTCGGTCAGCTTTCTCTTGCGTTTGGCCAACATCACATCCAGGTTTATCACGATCGCCATCTTAAACCGTCAGCCTCTCATTTTCATACATATCCAGCGATATTTTCCACACATGCCCCACGATCACGACGAAGAAACCGACCACCAGCATGGAAAAACCGACATTCAGATAGATGCTACTCTGCGTGGCCCCTGTTGCATTGAGAAGCAGGCTGCCCAGCAATGATTCGAATATCTTCACAAAGTCCACCGCGATCAGCAGGTAACCGATAGAAAGAATAGCCGCTACCGTGCCGTGCGAAAAGAGCTCACCCTTTTTAAAAAGGGCAAAAAGTCGAAAAAGCTTCTCGAAAAGGAGCATGTAGACGACGAAAGAGAGCAAAGGCACCAGCGCGAGCATGATCTTGTCGGTCAGTGTCAATACGGCTTCGTTGAGAACAACGTTCTGCGGCAACTTGAGTAAGACTGACCATTCCGACGTATATAATAGATAGAGGTACAACAGCGGCGTCCCGACCAAAAACAGCAGGCTGAGATATTGTGCGAATCGGCTGATACGCGTTATTTTCGTATGAATTCCAGAATCCATCTCTCTCCCTTTCGTCGTAGCGGCGGTCTCTACCCACCGACATTTACAACATAATACAGATAACTTCTTATTAAATTACAATCATATTTTATCGTAAAACAATAAATATTTTGCTAAAATTTTCTCTGGAGCATGTTGCACGCTTTCTTAGCGTGCCGAAATCAAGGAACCGAATATGTGGACACGACTCTTTTTTCCTCTCTCCGGTATCGTCATCGCCCTGCTCGTCAGCGGATGCGCCACGCTTCCCCATGAAACGACCGGAGTGGTCGATCAACGCCGGGTGGAGTATGCGTTGATCAAAAACGGTGACAGCCCCGCCGTCGTACTCTTTGAAAACGGCCTAAACGCAGAGATGCAGATGTGGCACAAGGTCATACCCGAGGTTACGCAAAAGGCCACCGTGTTTGCCTACAACCGACCGGGGTACGGCAAGAGCGACCCCGTATCGACATCGCGTGACGGGCTGCATATTGTCGACGAGTTGCATTCACTGCTTGTGGCAACCGGCCTGAAACCGCCCTATATCCTTGTCGGCCACTCCTTTGGCGGCCTGTACATGCAGCTCTTTGCCCGGCGCTACCCCGAAGAGGTCGCCGGACTCGTTCTCGTCGATTCGACCCATCCTGACCATTTCAGGGGCAAAGGAGCCGTCGAAAAGTGGTCCGCCCCACTCCGCACCGCCTTTCTCTGGTACCTCTCGCCGACTGCAAGAGAGGAGTTTGACATGGTCAACGTCACCGGCGACGAGGTGCTCGCCCTGCCGCCCTTCGGAGAAAAACCTGTAATCGTCTTGAGCGCACTGAAGCCGATGCGAGAGCATTCGGCGCTCGCCGACGATGCGAACGCCAAGCGCAGAGACCTTGTCAACCTCTATCCCGGCGCCCGGCAGGTCTGGGTTGAGAGCGGGCATAACATTCCCGAAGAGAGCCCTGAGTCGGTCGTCGACGCCATCCGCAGCGTGCTTCACCCGGAAAGTGCGGAGCATTGAGATGACGCGACACTTTTTTAACATTACCCTGCTGATCGGTCTCATTCTTCTCTTTTCGGCCTGCTCGAACAGCCAGGTCACTTCGGTGCTTGAGGACATTTCGAGAGACACCTATGAAAAGAAGATGCAGGAACAGCGTTTTGAGAACAGGGAGGATCCGACCTATCAACCGCCCCCGACATATGACCGATACCAACGAGAGATCAGGGAGATGCGTTCCGATCCTTTACACATGCAACCGACGCCACAGGATGAACGGCAGTTGGTTCAGACAACCTATCGGCTCCCCCGTAATCGCTATAATCATGATGTAAAGGTTCCCGATAGCTTTTACCATAAGGACAGTGCCTACCCATGTTAAAAAACAAGCTCAAAAAAATCGTCGCTTTCATGTCGGTTCTCCTACTTCTCTGTTTGGAACTCAGCATGTTCGACGACTTTTTTTATCCCTTCCGGTTTTTCTGGGAGCAGGGGAAGATCGTTGAACTTCTGCTCCTGTCGGCACTCTTCGTATGGAGCCTCTTGGGGGCACTGTTACTCTTCTTTAGCGGGCGCTCGCTCTTTCGGACCGTCACCTTGCCCTTTTTTCTCTTCTTTCTGCTTTTCAATCTCGCCTTCTACACAATCGCGAACGCCCCTTTGGATTTCCAGCAGGCAGTCATCATCGTCGAGAACTTCCGGTGGTGGTTCTGGGCCGTAGTCGAGAATTTCGGCCTTGCCGCGCTACCCGGTATCCTTATTCTGGTTCCGCTGATCCTGCTTATCGAACGGCTGCCCGACCTCTCGACCCTGCGTTTTCCAAAACAGGCCTATTGGGTGCCGGTAAGCACGCTGCTGCTTGTCTTCTTCGCCACCACATACACCCACGGCCTTTTTGACCGCTACCACTCGTTTTTCCGGGTGCCGTCCATGCTCCTGCTCGCCGCACAGAGCGATCTTTACGAGGGAGAGAGAGCCGGGGTTGCTTACCAGGGAAGAGTGGAGACGGATGTTGAGAAGATCGTCCTGATCGTAGATGAGAGCATCCGCGCCGACCTACTCGGTGTCAACGGCTACCGGCAAAATACGACACCCTATCTTAACACCGTTGAAGACGGATTCGTCAATTTCGGTCTGGCCTCCTCCTCGTCAAACTGCAGTGACTACGCCAACCTTCTACTGAGGACGGGGATAAAAAAAGAGGCGATTCCGGATGAAAAGCAGATGAGTCTGAAACAGCCTTCCATCTGGCAATTCACTAAAAAAGCCGGGTATTACAACGTCTACCTCGATGCCCAGAGCGCACCGGGTTGGGACAACTACCAGAACTTCATGAACGGGCAGGAAGCCGTCCACATTGATGAGCTCATCCGGCTGCGTCAGGAAGTCGCCTATGAAAGCGACGGCATTGCCCGGGAGAAACTGGCAAACCTGCTCAAACAGCCCGGCAAAACCTTTATCATACTCAACAAGTACGGGATCCATTTTCCCTACTTCAGAAGTTACCCCGAAGCATCCGCCTTTTTCACACCGGTCCTTGCGCCGGGCGAGCCGATGAATGATCGGGAGAAATCCCTCAACTCCTATATGAACGGAGTGCGCTGGAGTGTGGACGCGTGGTTTAAAGCGCTCTTATCCGACAGTGAATCGTTCCGGCCCTACCTCATCATCTATACCAGCGACCACGGACAGAATATCGTCGACGACGGCACGTTGGCAACACACTGCAGACCGGGCGCAAACCGTTTTGAAGGTATCGTGCCGATGATGGTCTTCTCCAATGACCCGGCAACCCTGCAAAAGGCACGGACGGCGCTGACGGCCGGGTATAACCGGACGAGCCACTTCCAGATATTTCCAACTCTTATCCGTTCTGCCGGCTACGAAGAGGGATGGGTAAACAGCCGCTACGGCCCTCCTCTCGATGCCGCTCCCGCAACCCAGCCGGAATTTTTCGTCGGCGACCTCCACGGCCGCGGATCTATCCGCAAATGGGTCCCGATTTTCCCCGTAGAAGCCGGCAACAGTCCTATACAGGGTGAGTAGTAGGCCCATAAGAAGATTTTACCGACGCCAAACGCTCAACAGCTTTTTTAGTACAATAGTCTCTTACCAACTTTCAAAGCTGCGAAGATGAACTACGTGGATTTTACGTTACCGGCGGTCGGGTCCGAGGGGTTGAATCTTTACTTTTTTACTTTAGAACTTTTCCCTCCCCCTATCTATATCAAGTATGATTTATGTATATACAGTTCAAATTGCGTGCAGCAGGGAGTGTATTTTGAATACGTGTTTGGTGAACATATGTGAGACCTTTGAGGAGACAACCGATTTCTTTTCAAACAGGTCTCCGGAAAAAGAGGCGATCGTGACAAGACTTTTTTTCGACTTTTTGGACTGCTTTTCATCGCTGCAGGCCGAAAAACTGGAGTACCCTAAAGAGTTTCAAAACGATGTCAAGCTCTATCTGCAGGGGCATCCGATCTTAAAGAAAAAATTCGAAGATGTCGAGATCCGCTACCTGATGTTAAGCGATTTTTATGATTATTGCAGACTGACAAAAAAGTATAAAACAGATCAGAAAGGAAATGAATGTTAAATTTTGGGCCGTTTAAGTCTCTGTCGACGAAAGAGTTTCAACAAAAAAAAGAGGAAGGCTTTGCCGTCATCGACGTGCGAAGAGCCGACGAGTGGGAACAGTACGGTACCATCGAAGGGAGCCATAAGATCACATTTTTTGACGAGGTAGGACAATATGACCTCGATGCCTTCCTCGAAGCATTTACAAAGGTCGTGACGGACAAGGAACAGCCTTTTATTTTGGTCTGCGCCCATGCGAACAGAACAAAGACCATCGGTGAGATCATGGGCTTAAAGCTCAAATATAAAAACGTCTATGAGTTAGACGGCGGGATTAATTGGGGTTGGATCGACAAAGGTTTCGAAACGGTACAATAAAGTGCACCCCTGGAGTTGAATCTCCACTTTTTCCATACACTAACGTGTGGAATGCTTACTCCGATCTCACATCAGCACAACGATCTGACATACACCAGCCGTTAGAGTTACAAAAGAAAGGTTTAAAAGTACCCTATATACAAATGAAACATTTTTTGTATAAAATCAACCACTTAAATCTCATGTACACCCGTTATATACGATTTTTACAACAATCTTAATAATAAATAAAAAACTTAAAACAGGCAATAATCTCACATTGACAGAACGAAACAATTCAGTTAAAATAAGCCTATGAAAAGAATAGCTAAAAACAAGTCACAGTCGGCTTTAGACAATATCTTAAATAAAGTTAAAAATCTTAAAAATGATATTGTATACCCCATTACAGCTATTACTAAAAACAGTGATAGTAATAGAGTTTATGTTTCAAGACTTGCAGATAGAGGTGAAATAGTAAAAGTCAAAAGAGGGTTTTTCTATAAACCTACAAATAAAACATTATATAAAAACTCTAATCTCACAATACCTTTGAATAAGTCAATTTTTACCAATGATCTCTTTTGGAGTGTAAAAGATGGCTATGAGATTAATGCAGGAGATTTGATAAAAGCTTATTTACTTGATTATACTGAAGATGATTTGATGGCATTGTATAGTCTATTCGGGTATAAAAGAGTGCTTAGAGACAGTTTGAAAATCTATAAAAAAAGAACCAATCCTGATTATAAAAAGATAAGAGATATCCTTGAAAGATTTGAGTATTGGAGATTAAATGACAAATGAGATCAAAGAGTTTCTTGAAAAGATAAAAAACAACCAAATATTCGATGAAGATAATTTTTTCTTTATTGGAGGAACAGCTTTGTCTGAATATCTCAACCATAGAGTCTCTTATGATATTGATATAGCATCTACATGTAAACTTCCAATATCTAAAATAAACGCTTTTGCATTTAGTATTGGGGCAAGAGCAATACCAGATAAAAATGCCACTGCGTTTAAAATAAACACGGGTGAAAACATTCAAGATTATCACCTGAAGTTTATGGTTGATGGAATAAAATTAGAGTTTTCACATTTCAAGTCTCCTATTCAAATGGACATTATAAATAATGCCGAATCCAAACCATATGATGACAACTCAAAACTCAAAATATTATCATTGAAAGATATTATAGCTCTTAAAGTCTATGCGTTGTTCAATAGACAAAAGACTAGAGATCTATTTGATGTTTCTATTATATTAGAAGAAAATTTGATAGCTATTACAGAACTTGAGCGCATTTATTCTTTTACGCAAAATGATGGCAGCTCTATTAGAGACTATATTGATAATTTCAATTCAGTTGATGATGATGGGGATAATTCGTTGGATTTTTTATCTGGACATAAATATTACAAAGTGTTTGCTAAGAAAAATCAAAAGGAGAGGTTTATAAAATCTAAAGAGATGTTTTTAGAGCAGTATAATCTAAAACGAAAAGGTACTCTTGAATCAATCAAGAAAGCAACAATAAAAGGCAAAAAGAAAAAATAACTTATTTTCCGGTTTTATTGGAGTGCATGTGCAGCTAAGAAGATATAAAAGAGGTGCCGTAATACTGTGTAAGGTAGGCTATAATTACAGAAAGAGACACCATGAAAAAGATCAATCTAAACGTCAAGCCCGATACCTACAAAGCGTTCCAAGCACTATGCGAGGAGAGAGGCACCAATGTGTCGGCTGTCGTCCGTGCATTTATGACAGAAGAGCTAAGAAAAGCCAAGTTCGAGAAGACGTTCAAGGCTGAAAAGAAGTAGTTACCCAGGAGAGCGTATAGACAGGTTGAACCTGGAATACCTGTTCCAACCGCACACCCTGCTGACAATCTGACAAAACCCCACCCTTTTACTATATGTTTATAATTGACGTGCTTTTTTAAAATGCCAGTCGGGTGTTTGTCAGAGCATTTGCGCTCGCAGTGCCAATTTCCTTTTCCACGTCACACCCCGGTTGGCACTCCGTTAATCTACGAAAAAACAAGTCGAAATCAATGCAAATCAATATAGCGGAACTGGATCGATTTAAAAGAGTGGCGCTTTCTAACCTTTTTAACGCTTGATTTTGAAATAATATGTCAGGATGATAATATAGCTTGGGTTGGTTGAGAGGCTGTGCTCTGTGATGAAGAGTCAGATATAGCGCTATTGAAGGATCTCGACCGCTTCCATCTGGCCGGTAATCTCATCTCGGTTCACGTACAGTGTATGCGACACAGTTTTTGCGGGATAAGTTGCCAGTCCATAAGACCCACGGCGAAGAGATGCCGGAAATTCTAATTTGAAAGTAAATGCATGAATAAGTTAATACAGTTTTGGGGTGATCTGCGATCGAGCTTCTGGTTGGTGCCTTCGCTTATGGTCGCTGGCAGCATTGCCTTAGCGATGGTCTTGATCGAAGCCGACTTGGCCGGCAGCGACCAATGGCTGAGCGAGTGGCCACGCCTGTTTGGTGTAGGCGAAGAAGGCGCACGCCTCATACTCTCCACGCTCGCCGGTTCAATGATGACAATTATGGGCATTACCTTCTCCATGACCCTGCTGGCACTGGTGATGGCGTCGAGTCAGTACACCTCCCGAATTTTGAGGAACTTCATGCGCAGCCGCGTCACACAATTCACCCTGGGTGTATTCGCCGGTATATTCGCGTATTGCCTGATCGTGTTGCGCGCTATTCGCGGTAGCGGTGGTGTAGACGAGTTCGTGCCGAGCCTGGCGGTGTTCTTTGCCTTTGTCATATCGCTCGGTGGCGTAGGTGTCCTTATCTATTTCATTCATCATATTGCCTCGTCAATCCAGGCATCCAACATTATCGCCTCGGTCGCTCATGAGACCAACGCCTCCATTGATCGGCTGCTGCCGGAAAAACTAACTAAGAGTCTCGATGAAGATAACGTCCGGAACCAGGGGCTCGAATCACTGGACAAGAGGAGCTGGTATCCAGTACCTGCAGCAATGAGCGGTTATATTCAACGTGTGAATAGCGATGCATTACTGCACCTGGCGGAGGAGGTCAGGACCATCGTTCGTATGGAGCACGGCGTCGGCGCGTTCATTGTGCAGGATACGGCGCTGGTATCGCTCGCCCTGACCTATCCGCCGGATCAGAAGACCATTGATGCGCTTAATAAAGCTTACAGTATCAGCCGCCATCGCACAGTGGAGCAGGACCCTGCTTTCGGTATTCGACAGATCGTGGATATTGCCATCAAAGCACTTTCTCCCGGGGTCAATGACACGTCAACAGCGATAATATGCGTGGACTATCTGACATCGGTTATGGCCCGGCTGGCCGGTCGACAATTTCCGCCATTGCACCATTACGAGGGAGAAACGCTGCGCGTAGTGGCAATCGTTCCGAGCTTTGAGGGCCTGTTGGCCGAGGCCTTCGATCAGATTCGTGGCAGCGCTGAAACGAATATTGCCATACTGGCACACATGCTCGGCGCCCTTCATACCATCGGCAGCCTGACAACCAAGCCCGGCCACTTACGTGCACTCAACGAACAGCTGCAGTATATTGACGAGCTGGTGGGTCGTTGCATCAAAGCCAGACATGATCGCGAGCGGCTCGAAAAGCGGCTCTCAGAGGTTCGCAAAACACTGAAAACTCAGTCTGCCTTGTCTGCAGCCGAGGAGAAGGCATAGCGTTACGGATACGAATCAGACAATACCTAACGACAAATCTTTAATGAATACCGGTGTAGTGATTTCAGTGCAAGGCGCGAAAGTACAGCTTTTTTGCGGCGCGGCGGAATTTACCGGTCAGCGGTTGTCTACGATGCGTGAAATACTGCAGATTGCACTCTAAGGGTGGAATTCCAACTTCAATCTCACACCATAATAACGATCTGACATAAACCGACCCTTTTACTATTGTTTATAATTAACGTGCAGTTTTAAAATGCTACTATGTTCTTTGAACAAATAGTTCAATAGCCGCAAAGAGAGAGGGAGTACAATGAAATTCAGCTTCAACATGGAAGATGCCAGTCAGGTCTTTGTCGGGGCGTTTGCGCTCGCAGTGCCAATCTCCTTTTCCGAAGAGGCGTGGCGGTTAGGTGAAACCTTGCCTTTCGCCAATGTGCTTATGTTATTTGCGCTTTCGGTACTTTTTCTGAGCATTTTCACCTACCAGAGTGTCTTTCAGAAAGATATACAGTCCCGTTTGCCCGTCTTTGTTTTTCGTATCTTCATAGCGTACGTAATGACCGCACTGGTCGTCGGTTTGGTCCTGCTCTGTTTGGACAAACTTCCCCTGTTCGAAGACCCTGTAACATCGTTGAAACGCATTATCGTTATCACCATGCCGGCATCTATGGGTGCCATTATTGTCGATAGTTTTGACAAAGAGTAAGGCAAGCCTCAGACTGTCAAATTGATCTAAAAAGATGGGGGAACAAAGAGGCAGCAATAGTCAGTCGTATTTCACCTGACTTATCGTCGCTCTCCAGTAGGGGTAGACCTGTTCTTTCAACTGCCACTGGACTTCCGCTTCGGAAGGGATTCGGTAGCCTTTGACATCAATATATTTTCCATACCTCCCCTGCCACGGTGTCGGTATGTACTCTCCTGAGACCTCGCGATAACGGTCCGGCGAATAGACTGAGACGATCTCGCCTGCATCGTTGAAACCGAACTCCAGCGAGACACTGTTCTCACCATCGGAGAGAGTGGCTTTGGCAGTATGATCATCAACAGCCTGCCATGAGACACCCTGCCTCGGCAGAAGCGCTGTCGGAAACCAGACGGCTTCGGCAAGATAGCGCTGCAACGCACCCCTGTCGAGCTCTTTGGAACTCTGTGCATCAAAGAGCGGAAAGAGTGACGTCAACCGCCCTTTAACCTGCCCTTTTCCTTCGATATAGCTGTCACATACCTTGACTGATAGCAGCGGCATCATCGCAATCGAAGCGTTCCATACAAATCCCACCGGCTTGACGGAATAGTACTGCTCCGCTTCCATGTCGGACCACCCCTCCATCTCCGGTTTGGCACGGAACCCGCCCCGCTGTACGACAAAAGCGTGAGAGATAAGAAGAGCACCGTCTTTCAACACCAGACGGAAATACCGCTGTACCGGAGCAGGAAGGTCTCTGATCTCTTCTTCATGAAAGTAACGGGGCTGCCAGGACTTTTCGGCATAGACCTTTTCAAAGAGGGCCGAGGTGTACTGATACCAGCTCACGTTTCCCCACAACAGCACCAATGCCAAAAGTGTTGCGACGATCAATATGATGCGTCCCCTGTTACTCATCTTTACTCCCTCTCTTTACGGTGTATCAGAATAGTGTTCTGACCACAGGCTCTTTGACTCAGTCTCTCTGGTAATACGAGACGATCGTTGCTTTTTGAATAGTGTGGGCATTGATGTTGTAGCCGACCACGGCACTGTCGCTCTTGGCGTTAAGGTCGAGCTTATCCGTGTCGAGAGCATAGACAGTGAAGATATAGGCATGAGCACCGTGGCCTTTAGGGGGACAGGCACCGCCGAAACCGCTGAAACCGTAGTCGGTCATCGTCTCTATAGCACCTTTAGGCAGTTTGTGTTCCGCAGAAGCGTTAGCCGCAATACCTTTCGCGTCGGCAGGAATGTTGACCACCTGCCAGTGCCACCAGCCGCTGCCGGTCGGTGCATCGGGATCATAGACGGTAATCGCAAAACTCTTCGTCCCTTTCGGAGGGTGGCTCCAGTGCAGCTCCGGAGAGATGTTCTGCCCGCTGCAGCCGAAACCGCCGAACTCTTCGGCCTTGGTCAACTGCCCTTTAAGCGTGTCGCTCTCGAGCGTAAAGTTGCCGCCGAAGGCGAGCGAAGCCAGTGTCATCAGAGCGATTAAAAATTTCATGGAAACTCCTTTTTGCCTCTATTATAGTTGCAAAAAGCGCAAAATGCAAGTCGTGTCAGGACTCTTTTTTATACCACACCCAAAAGTGCGGCACCGGCGGGTTCTGGTCGTCGTCGTAGGCGAGAAAGCTCTTCTCGCTCAAGCCGCAGCGTACAAAGCCGTCGATCTCGTAGCGATCCAGAGGGAGCGGAATGTCGTTCTCCTGCTCACCGCTCAGACGCGAACGGCAGGAGACCAGCAGATCACCCTGCTCTGCCAACAGACTCACCATGGCGTCGCGCGCTTTCAGGCGATACTCTCCGGGAAGAACCTGGATGGTGTTGCATTCATAGACAAGGTCAAAAGCTTCGGCCCATTCGGACGGATAGTCAAACAGGTCGGCGACAAGATAGTTGACGCCACTCTCTTTATAGCGGTTTTTGCAGAGTGCGATCGCACTCGGGGCGATGTCAAAAGCGGTCACTTCATAGCCGAACTCCGCCATCGCCTCGGCATCGTCACCGACACCGCAGCCTATGGCGATCGCTTTTTTACCCTGACCGTGGGCCGGGTTGGCTTTTAGCCACTCGAGCAGATAGGGGTTTGGTGCAAGGTCGGCCCAGAAAACGGCATTATGGTCACCTTCCGCACTACTGTAAATAGCGTCAAACCACCCTACAGGGTCACCGCTCTCCTGATGGGATCGGACCATCTCCTTGTACTTCCCGGCATCAAATGCGTTCCTGTTCAACCACTGCATCGAATTCTCCTTTAACTGTTGCCGCCCGGCACCCGCGATACCACGACACTTTTAAACTTGGCGTCCGCGTATCTGTCGTTACTACTATATAAAATCTTATACCGTTAGCGTTGTGCGGCGACTTTGCCGTTATAGACAATGTCGATCTTTAAGGGTACTTTATGCTCACACTCCGGCTATTTCAGGTAGATGAAACGACTGGCGAACTGTTCAAAGTTGCTGCTTTTGTAGCGTTCACCGTCGGTCGAGACAAGGAGGTAGGCTACATCGAGCATCTCTAAAAACCGGAGAGCTTTTGTAACAGGCATCACCGAAGCTGCCGTCGCGTAGGCATCGATGTCGCTGTTACTGCCGCGCGACAAGAGGGTGATCGAAGCGAAGGCGGTCTCTGACATTCTCTTTTTCGGGTCGATTAGATGGCTATTGCTCTTGCTCTCGACATAACGTCGGTAATTCCCGCTGGTGGAAATGGCCATGTTGGGGTGTCGTGTGGTAAACGAAGCAATCGTACCTTCTGAAAACGGGTCCTGTATGGCCACTTTACAGGTCCCCAGACAGCGGATATCGCCGCTGAGGGCTATCCTGCCCTCCGTGATGTTCTGCTCACTGAGGTACGCTTCCGCCTTGTCGACGCCGAAGCCTTTGCCCATGCCGCCCAAGTCTATCGTGACACCTTTCTCTACCTCGGCTCTTTCAGCATTGAAATGAAGACCCTTGAAATCGATCTTCGCTTTTTGAAGTTCCTGCCTCTCCGGCAGACGCTCCGCTTCGCCGAAATGGAAAAGCCCCCGGGTTATCGAACCCACCGTAATGTCAAAATATCCGTCGCTCTCTTTATAGTACCGTTTTGAAAGAAGCAGCGCTTCATAGCTGTAAGGCGACAGCGAAACCGTACGGTTATGGTTGAGCTTATAGATGTCGGCGTTGGGATCATAACTTGAAAGCGAATGTTCGACAGCATACAGGATCTCGAAAGCCTTTTGCTGCTCTTTGCGCTTCTCTTGCGGCACTGTTATCGTCGCATACGTCCCCATCAGAACCTGTGTGCGTTCAAGCATCTCTGTTCCAAATAACGAAACGCCCAGCAGTAAAAAGAGTGGGATTTTCATCGCTTAGATCAGTTCCAGCAACTCGCTCGGGTGAGCGATGACATGGTCGCCGTGGCCCTGCGGGCTGAAACCCCAGGTGGCAAAGACAGAGGTGACGCCTGCACGAAAAGCGGCCTCCATATCTTTGGAGTTGTCCCCCACCATAAAGGCCCTGTCCACTTTCGAATCGAAAAGGGTATGTTCGAGTGTCACCTGCAGCATCTCCGGGTCGGGTTTCGGCAGTGCGACCATGTCAGCGCCGACAATACGTTCAAAATAGTCCGCTATGCCGACATGCTCCAACATGCGGTCGGCGAATTGGCTCGGTGCATTGGTGGCGACGCCCATCTTGATGCCTTGCTCATGCAGAGCGACGATCAGCTCCTTTACCCCGTCATAGACGATGGCCGACTCGGTACACTGCTTATGGTAATGCGCCTCAAAGATGATGCGGTCGCGATTTTCATAGGTTTCCGTATTGTAAAAGATCTTGGGGAGATTACGCTGGTCACGGTTGATCGCTTCGACGACAAAGTCACTTGTCAAAGGCGGAAGGCTGTGGTTGGTCTGACGGACATGGTTGATGGAGACGGTGATGTCATGCTGGGAGTCGATGAGGGTACCGTCCATGTCAAAAATTACTACAGTCATCTTTTATCTTTTAAAATGTTTTTCCTATTTTAGCAGAGCAAAGGTAATCAAGAGCGATATATAAAGTATATTTTTTCAACAGCTACCGCTCTGTAATGTTTTTTGCAACATTTGACACAGGCCAAAAAGAGGCCTCTCGAAAGAGCCCGGTCAGCCTAGAAGCGTGCTGCCAAATGCAGACCGTAGCAGTCCAGGTCAACGACAGGCGTAATAGTGAATGTCTGCTTGTAAGGGTCCGTAAAGAGGTAGGTAAACCCGATACCGATCAAAGCGCCTGCGACCACATCTCTGGTATAGTGCGCCTCGGCATTAACACGGCTCCAACCGACATATACCGCAGCCGCATAAGCCGGTATGCCATAGCTCCAACCGTAGCGTCTTTGTATAAAGGAAGCCCCGGAGAAAGCTGCAGATGTATGACCTGAGGGAAAGGAGTGGTCGCCGCCGTTGGGACGTTCGGCATTAATGCCGTATTTCAGTACCTGTGTCGTGACGGTCGTGGCCGTAAACGCTTTAAGGAATTGGACCGATCCGTTATAGTCTTCGATGATCAGCGTTGTCGAGATAGCTGTCAATGGAAGAACAACCTGTAAAATATCGCCCGCAAGCGCATAGTTCTCTTCGGCATGGAGCACACTCTGATGCATCAACAAGACCGATAACAGGAGTGACTTGCCGTACAGAGCCTTAGGCCTGAGCCCTTTTATGACTTCATCTTGGTGTAGATCTCTATGAGTGCTTCGACAAACGTGTCACTGTCGTTGACACAGCGGCAGACACGGTAGTCGTTAAAGCCCATCTCTTCAGCGATCTCTCTGTATTCGATCTCCAACTCAAAATCGGTCTCCGAGTTGTCGATCGTAAAGGCGATCGGGTAGATGACGACACCGCGGTTGCGCACTTTCTGCAAAGTGGTCTCTAACGACGGCTCCAGCCACTTCATCGGCCCGACTTTGGACTGATAGGCGAGATGGACCTGATGAAACGGCATGTCGTGTTCCTGCAGTTTTTTCTTGAGAAGTTCGACATGACGTTCGACATGGCGCTGGTACGGGTCGCCCGCATCGACGATCTTCTGCGGCAGACCATGTGCCGAAAAGATGATATCAAAGTCGTTATAGTCGCTATCTTCCATCTTCTCTCTAATGCGCTCGATCACCGCTTCGTTGTAGGTGTTGTTCTCATAATAGTGCTTCACCTCGACAAGAACGGCATCCATACCGCTGTCATGGAAGGCCTCTTCGAAATCTTCCAACGAGGACTTTGTCGTCGTTGTGGAGAACTGCGGGTAAAGCGGGATCAGGTAGACCTTCTCCACCTTCTGCTCTTTCAGACGTTCGATGACCTCGGGCGCGAACGGCGGCGTGTAGCGCATGACAAAGTCGACAATGACATTCTCATCGTCAAGCTTTGCTTCCAAGGCTTTAATAAGGTTTTGCGTGTGCCCGACGATAGGTGACTTTCCACCGAGCTGGCGGTAGATCTCCTGTGAGGATTCCGCGCGGGTATAGGTGATCATACCGCCCACGAACTTGCGCAAAAGGTTGCTCTTCATGGTCAGAATATTGGGATCGCTGAACATGTTCTTTAAAAACAGCTCGACTTCCTGGAGGTTGTTGGGCCCGCCCATGTTGAGTAGAATAATCGCTTCTTTCACTTTTTAAACACCTTTAAACGGCTTCTCTAAAAGCCCCTGGATCTCTTGACTCACTTCATCGCTAAAGAGTAATTGTGCGTGATTATAACCTTCATACTCTTTATAGTCAACCAACATCTCTTTTTTCGCTTTTGCCTTAAGTTTACGAGGCTGCGATATCGGAACAAAACCGTCATCAATAGCCACAAACATAGAGAACGGGACCTGAACCTTGTCGATCTCTTTAATCGTCTCAAAGCGGTGTCTCACCGCAAAGTTCGGTACCGGAAATCTTTTGGCGCGTGAGAGTGCCGGAACGGACTCGAAGGCCGCCACCAGGACAAGCTTTTCAGGCAGACGCCTTACGGCGACATGAACAGCGATGTTGGAGCCAAGACTGTACCCCAATAAAAGAGGCACATCGAAATGGTCAACCACATAGTCGTAGATCTTCAACGCATCACCATGATACGCCGCTTCGCTCGGCTCTCCCCCACTGGTACCGTACCCGCGGTAGTTAAAGGCGACAATGCGTGTGTTCGGGTAGTGCAGTGACAACTTGCCGACAAGGGTCACACTGTCCTGCTCCCGACCGCCGAAATAGAGCATAGTCGCATTATGCTCGCGCTCAGGCTCAAAGAGCATGCCTTCAAGAAAGACCCCTTTTTCCACCTGCAGCTCCAAAGGCTTGTAACGTTCGGGGTACTCATGGAAAAGAGCACGGCGCTTATGGTGATACGGGGTAAAGATGATCTTGTGCTGCAAGAGGTAGACCAGCAAGCCCGGGATAACAAAGAGCAGTAGGAGACCGAGGATAACGAGTTCAGTGACCATCTTAACCCCGCTTCTTTGCCCAGCGTCTGAAAAAACGGGTCGGTGTCAATTCTGGCTCCAGAGGCACATTGTCGATAATCTGCTCCGTCAGCTTTTTGGCAAGGTACGGCGCAAGGACAAATCCGTAACCGCCTGTGCCGTTGATCATATAGAGTTCCGGGAAATAGCTGAAACTTTCATCGTCCATTTTCTTGAGTTTAGAGGGTTTAAAGCTCTCGTCCATGCTCTTATCGGCATCGACGACAGGCCCGATGATAGGCAGGTAGTCGTTACTTCCCGAACGCAGACCGACATAGTCTTTGAGCACTTCGACGTTCTCCAACTTGACACTTTTGAGCGCCTTCTCCAGCAGCTCTTCTCTCCCCGCTTCAAGGTCATACACCTCGTTGCCGAAAGGGTCAAAATGGAGGTTGTGTGTCGCACCTATCGCCAGCGTGCCCTCTTCTGACGAGGGGGAGATGGAGAGATGATGGTGGATGCTGTACGGTACTTTGGTACTGGTCTTGACATCGATGCGGTGTCCCCAGACACGGCGCAGCTCCAGGTACGGCATTTTGATCACGACATCATACGAACCGGTAGCCAGAATAATCCGTTTCGCTTTTATGCCGTTTATCTGCCACAGGCCGTCGTCGTACGTCAGAAGATCGACCTTCTCTTGAACCAAGTCGATACCCTCGGCCAAGGCCTTGCACATCGCCTGGGCATCCACGACGCCGCCCTCTTCCAACACAAGTGAACTGCAGGCTTTGGCATACGGTGTCAAAAGAGGTTCCACTGCACTGTCATCTTCTGAAAAGGCAAGTGTCGTCGTCTCTTTAAACGCATTGAGACGGGCTTCATTTTCATCAGAATTGGCGATCTGCAGCAGTTTGGCTCTCTGGATGTGTGCCGGGAAGTGTGTTGTATAAAAATCGAGTGAGAAAAGATACGCCTCTTCAAGCAGCTCTTTCAGACGTCCGCCCTTGGTAAACTTGGGTGAGATAAAGGCACCCGCAGCACCTGAACCGCCGGAGGCGACTCCTTCCTGGTCGATCAGGACTACGTTTTGACGGGCGTGTTTAAGATAGTAGGCACAGCTGCAGCCGTTGATACCGGCACCGATGATCGCTGTGTCGTAGACAGGCATGGTTTCAACCAGCCCTTACAGTGTGATCTCTTTAATATCGGCAATATCAAAGATCGCTTTGTAGATCGTGCCTACAAGCGCTTTACGGTTGTTCTTGACCGCTTCGTCTTCCGCGTTGACCATCACTTTGTCAAAGAAAGTGTCAAGCTGCGGTTTGAGGCTGAAAAGTGCATCCAGCTGTTCCGTATAGCCTTCATACTCTCTCTCACTGACGGCACGGTAGGCATCATACAGTGCGCTTTCGGCCTCCTCTTCAAAAAGTGCCGCATCCACACCGTGAAGGTTGTCAAGGTCGACATCTTTGGTAATGTTGGCAACACGTTTAAAGGTGGAGAAGACGGTAGTGAACTCACTACTCTCCGAGATAGTCGCTACTGCTTCGATTTTGGCGTCGATCGCGCGCAGCTCACGCTCTCCGGTTGAAAGTACCGCTTTAACGATCGATGGGTTGACTTTGTAGAACTGGTTGACACGCTCAAGGAAAAAGGCTTCCAGTTTTTCAAAGTCGATTGTCGCATACTTTTTGCCAAGCGTATTAAGCACCGCATTGATGTCGAATGAGAGGTCATGCTCTTTGGTGATACGGATCAGGCCGTTGACCGCGCGGCGCAGCGCAAACGGGTCACGCGAACCGGTCGGGATCTGGTTGACACTGAAGAGCCCCAGAAGCGTGTCCAGCTTGATCGCCATCGCAACGATCGCACTCAGTTTGGTAGACGGTACAGGTGAGTCTTCACCTTCTGGCAGGTACTGCTCTTTGATCGCCAACGATACCTCGTACTCTTCGCCAAGAGCATTGGCATAGTAGTGGCCCATAAGACCCTGAAGTTCCGTAAACTCGTAGACCATCTCGCTGGTAAGGTCCGCTTTTGCCAACTCGACCGAACGCTGAAGAAGTTCCTGGTTGGCTTCAAAATGTTTTCCATTTTCAGCACATACGGCTTCACCGTAAAGCTCAAACAGGTAATCGGCAATGTCATGTTCACGCACGATCTTGTCCGCCAAGGTCCCCAGTCCGTTCATAAAGACGACCTTCTCAAGACCGTCGGTACTCAAACCGTTACGCAGGTCATTGTCGTAGAAGAAGAGACCGTCGGCAAGACGCGGACGCAAGACACGCTCGTTACCTTCGATCACTTTGGAGAAATCATCAGTCAAAGCATTGCTCACGACGACGAACTTGTTGATGAGGATGCCATCTTTAAAGACCGGGAAATAACGCTGGTGCTCTTTCATCGAGGTAATGATCACTTCCGGCGGCAGACGCAGGAACTCGACATCAAAAGTACCAAGAAGCGGTGTCGGGTGTTCCGTAATCGCTACGACTTCGGCAAGAAGCTCTTCGTCGATCTCGATGTTCAGACCATGCTTCGCTTCGATCGCTTTAAAGTCGGCCAATATCAAAGCGCGTCTCTCATCTTGGAACAGTGTCACGGCACCCGCTTTCAGTTTGTCGAAGTAATCTTTGTTGCCGCTGATGGGCTGCGCGTCAAAACTCACCATTCGGTGAACCGATGTAGCCTCTGCCGACACCACACCGAAGAGTGTCATCGGTACCGGTTTCTCTGCCAAGAGTACATTGACCCAGCGGATAGGACGGATAAAACTTTCGCTGTTCGAACCCCAACGCATCGACTTGCCGAAGCTGAGTGACTTGATCCACTTTTCGATCATCTCAGGAAGCTTCTCTGCACTCTCCTGACCTGCAACACTCTTTTTATAGTAAAGAACCTCTTTACCGCCCTTCTCTGCTTTCGAGATCTCCTCAAGCGTTACGCCGCATTTGCGGGCAAAGCCTTCTGCCGCTTTTGTCGGTTCACCGTCTTTGTAAGCGATAGCGATCGGCGCACCGAAGAACTCCTCTTCACTGTCGTCCTGACGCATCTTGAACTCGCTGTGCCACAGCACCAGACGACGTGGCGTATAGTAAAACTCAAATTCAGCCATAAGTGCATTCTCTTCAAGAACAGCCGCCCATTTCTTCTCAATATTTTTTAGTTCGTTCAGAAGTGGAACTGCCGGAAGCTCTTCAACACCGATTTCAATTAAAAGAGGTTGGATCATTTGGTATACCTTGTCGTCTATATTATTGCCGCGATTTTAGCGCTTTGTCGGTTAAAGGAGGCTTTTAGGCTCATCCCTCATCTTAATTTAGCCTAAAAAAGTGACTTCAGGCTGCTGTTTTCCTACATTTACAAGGTCAAGGCAAACCTGCTTGTCAACAGATCTAAAATGACCTGACGTATCTCTTTTGAACACTTTATCCATACCGGTAATACTAATCAAAGGTAGTAATTTAATAACCATTCTCGTTTGTAACTGAGAGAATATTTAAATAAGACTTTATTACTCTCATTTATGTTTTGTTAAAACTATTTACGTGTAGAATGCCCGTTATAAACAACAAAACAAAAGGAAAACCATGCCAAAGATTAACAAATACGTTGATATCGACACTGTAGAACGCGAAGCAAAAAAAGATCTTATCGATCGTCACTCTCCATTCATTACTGTAGATGGTGACGCTAAAAAAGGCGAGATCCTGTCTGTAAATGTAAAAATGGGTAACGAGTATACTCACCCGGATGATTTCGATCACTACATCGAGAGCATCACACTTTTCAACGGTGAGACTAAGCTTGCAATGGCTTCATTCGTACCGGGTACACTTGGTAATGAAAAATCTCATGCAGAAGTAACGTTCAACATCCGTCCAATGGGTAAAAAACTTAACCTTATCGCACACGGTTACTGTACAAAACACGGTATCTGGGAATCAACTCCGGTTGAAGTCGCAGTCGCTGAGTAGTCCACTTCTTTTCAGGGCACTTTGCCCTGAAACTGTCATCTAAAACCCCACTATTTCCCCTTCTTTTTACATATCATCCAAAATTTTTATAGCAAAACTGTATAATTCCCTATTCTCCAATATAAAGGGCCCCAGTGTTATATGCCGATCAGTCATCTGACAAAACATTCCATACAGCTGTAATGCCAACGCCGATATCTCTGACAGGCGGTAATGCTTCATGAAGATCGACGGACGTTTCTGGCTGACCAAAGAGGGAAAGAACTTTCTGGGTTCCGGCCGCATCGAACTGCTTGAGCGCATCGACAGGAGCGGTTCCATCCACGCTGCTGCAAAAGAGATGAAAATGAGCTATAAAGCGGCATGGGAGAGGATCAACGGCATGAACGAGATCGCCGACCAGCCCATCATCACCCGTACCAAAGGCGGTCGCGGCGGCGGTGGTACGGTGTTGACCCCTTATGCCCACGAACTGATCGCCACCTTCCATCGCCTCAATGAGCTTCACCGTCAATTCATCGACCGTTTTGCCGAAGCCGGCAGCGACCCGGAACATTTGGCACGTATCCTGAGCCGGACCTTCCTCACCACCAGTGCGAGAAACCAGTTGCCGGCAAAGGTCGCCGATATCGTCACGAACGATCTGCATGCTACCCTTACACTTGCACTCAACGACGCCGACACGCTCCGCTCTACTATTACGGCCAAGTCGGTTAAGAACATGGGTCTGGTCATAGGGTGTGAAGCCTATGGCGTCATTAAGTCCAGTGATATAGAGATCGTTACAGATGCCCCTTCTGTCGAAACGGACGACAATATCTTAAGCGGTACGATCGAATCGATCGAAAGCTCCGGTGAAAACATCGAGATCACTTTTCGTCTAAGTGGCGGTACGCATCTGATCGCTCTCGTACAGGGTGAATCGGCACAAAAGCTGCAGGTCGGTTCATCCGCCTTCGCCATCATCTCACCACTACACATTATGATAGGTTTGTAAGGGTTTGTCCCTTATTGTCACATAAATTTAAGATTTCTTTCTCTATAATCCGTTATATCTTACAAAATATAACGAAAATGTCACGATCCGCATGGAACATCAAGTGCATCCTTACAGACAGAACATCGTTATATCATTAAAGATATAAAGAAAAATACGATAGCCATATTCGATATCAGAGCACAACAATGCGCCTGTACGGATATATCTTATATTACAAGGAAATCACATGATGCTTTTCAGAGGCAACGGCGAACCGGTCACACGTTTCAATGCCTGCGGTACGAAACCTTTTCAACCTGCGACAGAGGTCGGCCATATCGCTGAAGCGAAAATAGACCTTATCTATCCGGAAGTACCCTTTCCATCCAACACACTCTATAAAAGCTGGGGAGAGGAGAATATTCGCAAAATGGTCCGTTACCACCACGCCCTTTTGCGTAAAAGCGTCATCGGAGAGCTCTTTCCGGCCGATGATGCCCTCTTTGCGACCGTAACCGAAAAAACGGCAGACTTCTTCGTTGAAGCGTTGGGTGGTGAAAAACACTATACTCCGATTAACGGTCACCCGGCACTGCGTATGCGCCATTTTCATATCACCATCGACGAAAAGGGACGCGAGATATGGCTGATGATGTATAAAAAGAGTATCAACGATCTCAAAATGCCCCGTGAACATATCGAAGCGTTCTGGAACTGGATAGAGCCGCTCTCCATACGGATGGTCAACCGCCGCACGACGGTAAACGACATTGCCCGCCACCCTTTTGCTTCCATATGGAGCGTATCATCTCAAAAAGAGGAAAATTAAAATGATTTTTTCAAACCCTATCGTTATATCAAAAAAGATACAACAAGACTCGATTATAAAAATCAAAGCGTTTTTCGCATCGGTCGGTCTGCACGGCAGTATTGTTGCAGCTCTTCTCTACCTCTCGGTAAATGAACCGCATCCGGTTCCGATGGACGGAAAACCGACGATAATCTCGCTTGCCAATTACACCCCTTCTATAGTAGGTACAAAGAGCGTTTCCAAAGCGGTCAGCGTGCCTCAAAGAACAAAAGAGACACCGCAAAAACCCCATCCTGCAAAACAGAAGAAAATCGTTACACCTGTTGTAAAGAAACCGTTGGTAAAAGAGCACGTCACACCAAAACCTGCCCCGACCCTTCAGACAATGCCGTCACCGGACCCAGCGGTGTTGTCTGAGGCGTCAACGCCTCAATCAACCACGGTGCCTCCCGGCATTGCCCCGTCGGCTCTCGAACCTACGACAGAGACAGAAAGCTCTTCTCAGGAAGAGGAAAAAAACATTTTTACCAATTCTCCCCAGAACGCACCTTCAGCCAGTGCAACAAATGTGTCAAAAAAAGATCTGTCCAAAAACGAGGTCGATGGGGCAATGCTGGGACGCATCCGGACGATGATTGAAAATTCATTGACCTACCCTGCCATTGCACGTAAATTACGTCTCGAAGGAACGGTCATCGTTTCGTTCATACTCAAAACAAGCGGACTTGTAGAAAAGGTCGAGATCATCACCAGCAGCGGCAGTGCAATGCTTGACAGCAAAGCGCTGCAAACGGTACTCGCCCTGAGCGGTGACTACCCGACGCTGCCGGAAACGGCCTTTTTGAAAGTTCCCATTACATTTTCACTCACAGGACACTAAGGAGCCCTTATGCAGATCGCCCTACGTTTTATGCTTATCATGGTCATTACCGCTTCGCTTGATGCGAAGATCGTCACCGATATGGATGGCAACAACATCACGCTTCCCGACCGGACCGACCGGGTCTTCGGTTCATCTCCACCGATGAGCTACCTCATCTACGCACTCAACCCGGACAAAATGATAGGGCTTAATTTCAAAGCCAGAAACGGCAACAACCGGGCCGACAAAGCCTTTTTAAAACCGGAATTTCTCTCTTTGCCTATTATCGGTTCGTTTCACGGCGGCGGACAGAGCATCAACCTTGAGACGCTCATGGCCTATAAGCCGCAGCTTGTCCTGCTCTGGCAGGACGACATGATGGTGGCTACCGTCCGCAAAGAGATCGAAAAGACCAAAGTACCGACCTTTATGATCCCCTTTCGCAAGATCGAAGATATGCCGCGTGCCTTTCGTCTTGCGGGTAATGCGATCGGCGAAGTCGAACGGGGCGAGGCCCTTGCCGACTATGCGCAGAAGATCATCGACGAAGTGCACCGCTCTGTCGCGACTCTCAAACCGACACGTTACTACTATGCCGAAGGCATAGACGGCCTCTCAACAGAGTGCGACCGCTCTTTCCATGTCGAAGCCTTCAACTTCGCCGGAGGCAGTAATGTCCATAAATGTCAACAGAGCGGTCTTCTGGGACTCGAAAAGATCAGTTTCGAAACCCTGCTCGCTTATGACCCCGATGTCATCATCGTACAGAACGGTGCCGTATTCTTCGACCTTCTCAACGATCCGCTGTGGCAGAACCTGCGCGCAGTCAAAAGCGGGAATATCCATCTTATCCCGGCGAATCCTTTCAACTGGATAGACCGTCCGCCCTCTTTTATGCGTGTTATCGGTATAGAGTGGCTGGCAAGCCTCTTTCATCCTGCAGCATACAACATAGACCTGAATCATCGCGTTCATGAATTTTACAAACTCTTTTTAGATGTAGATATTACGGATGCACAAATCAAAACCCTTTTAGGAGAAGACCAATGAAACTTATGATCCCCTTTATGATCTCGATCGCCGCATCCGCGGTGCTCGCTGCCGACTCACTGAGTATAGAGAGCATTATTGTCTCTGAAAATGCCATCGATAATGACGAGCTTATCACCGACACCAACCTCAGTTCTGGAGCACAGAGGTACGGGGCTAAAAGTATTGCTACCCTGAGCACCCAGGCGAACATGAATCCCTACACCGTTATCAACTTCTCCCCGTCGGTCAATTTTACACCCGTCGACCAGGCCGGTTCCAACGAACCTTCCTATCATGATCCTATCCGTATACGCGGTAAATCCCAATCGGGTCCCGGCGGTGTCTACATGATCAACGGCATGCCTATCTCCAGCAATCCCGGCGGCGGAAAGCAGATGCTCGACATGGAGAACACCGCATCGATCGACCTGCTAAAAGGGTATCTGCCGGTTGACAAAAACCTCGGTTTCTCCAGTCTCATCGGTAAAGTCGACATGAACGTTCTCAACCCGTCTCAGAAACTGGGAGGAAAATTCTCGCAATCTTTCGGTTCGGACAGTTTCAACCGCACCTTTGTCCGCGTTGACTCCGGAAAAGTCGGCGATGTCTCACTGTTCGGTTCGCTCTCGCACATCAAAAGCGATAAGACCAAAGGGGCAGGCGACCTTGAACGCTACAACGGTATGATAGGCATGAGCTATACGCCCAATGATGTCTTCAGAGCCGACCTGTTTGCCATCCACAACTCCGACGATCACCATAACTACTACAGTCTGAGCTACACAGAGGCAAGCGATCTTGACACCTATTTCAACAAAGATTTTGCAAAGACGCAGCCGACCGTGTCGGACGATGTCAACTATTACGACTGGAACAAGCAGAGTTTTGATACGACCGCCGTTTTGGCAAATTTCGAGTACCGTCCTACATCAGATGACACCGTTACATTCAAACCCTACTATAAAACGGACAAAGGGGACTACTGGTACTCCAATGCGGCAAAAAAACGCGTTATGGACTGGCATATGGAGCACGACCTCTACGGGGCTACTGTTGCCTATGAACATCTCTTTTCCGATGCGCTTACGAGTAAAGCCGGCTATTGGTACCACAGACAGCAGCCGCCGGGGCCGCCGTCCGATCAGACTAAATACAAGGTCGTCGACGGCAACCTTGTCTATGACGGCTACAGCATCCTTGCCGATACCGATGACCATATCCTCCAGTCACCGTTCGTAGAGATTAGCGGTACCATCGGACGTTTCAGCTACAGGGTCGGGACGCAATATCAGACTTTTACGATCGGCGCACTCAAAAGCTATACCTTCGGTACAGATGCCAACACCAGCAGCGATTATGATACGGCCATCGCCAACGGCACCCTCGACACATGGGCAAGCGTTGATGCCAAGACCTTTCACACCTGGCTGCCTTCACTCTATCTTGGCTTTGAAGCTGCTGCCGACACCTCTTTCTATCTTGACTATGCACGCACCTACGGGTTCGACGTCAACCTCTTCCCGACCTACATCTCCAAGCGGAGCAGTTTTGTCAGCAAAGGGGTTGCACTTCAGGAACTATGGGACAAACTCAACCTCGAACTCTCTGACAATATCGACCTTGGGATGAAGAGCACCGTCGGGGCTGTCACGCTTAACCCTTCTCTCTTTGTCTCATTCGTGCAGAACAAACAGGCTAATATCTATGACCCTGAGTACGATGTCAGTTACCCGGCCAACATCGGTGATGCCTTGGGCTATGGTGCGGAGTTCTCCGCTTACGGACCGATCAACGAAACACTCGAATTTCTAGCTTCGCTCTCATATAACAGATATGCCTTCACCGAGAATTTTAAGAGCAGCGCGACGACGACGGTAGAGACAAAAGGCAATCAGCTCCCTGATGCGCCCGAGTTTATGGCCAAAGGCGCGCTCTCTTACCATGTCGGCGGTTTGACACTCACACCGAGCGTGCGCTACACCTCCAGCCGCTACGGCGATGTCCAGAACACACAGAAGATAGGTGCCTACACCCTTGTCGATCTGGATGCTTCCTACCGGACGCGTGCACTATTGGGTTCGCAGAGTACCCTGTTGCGTGTGACGGCGACAAACCTGACCAATGAGAAGTACATCTCTACCATCATTGCCGCAGATAACTTCCTGGCAGCATCGACAACGGCGAGCACCTACCAGACAGGTGCACCGTTCGGGCTCTATGCCAGTATCAACCTGAAATATTAGGGGCAGAGATGGAGCGCTTAAAACCTATAGGTTGGCTGGGCGGAGCTACGATGCTTCTCGCCATAGCCGCAGCGTTATCGCTGCTGTGGGGTCAATACCCCATCGACTTCGGCACACTGATGGGCTATCTGCAGTTTAAACTCTTTGGCGGCACGTCCCTTGAGAGCTATGCGCTGCTCGACACCATCATCATGGAGATCCGTCTTCCCCGTGTGCTCCTCGCCATTCTCATCGGGGCAGCCCTGGCCACGTCAGGTACAGCCTTCCAGGCGATGTTCGTCAACCCTCTCGTATCGCCCGGAATCCTCGGGGTACTCGCAGGCGCTTCCTTCGGGGCAGCACTCGGTATGCTGATAAGCGAGCAGTGGTACGTCGTTCAGGCGTTGGCATTTACTTTTGGTTTTGTCGCCGTCGGTGTCGCCGTCTCCATCGGCTCGATGGTCACCAACTCCCGCTCGACCATCATGCTGGTGCTCGGCGGCGTCATCAGCGGCTCGCTCTTCACCGCCCTGCTCTCTGTCATAAAATATGTCGCCGACCCCTACAGCACCCTTCCTGCCATTGTCTACTGGCTCATGGGAAGTCTCTCCATGGCCTCGCTCTCAGGTGTGATGCTTGTCGCTGTTCCGATGCTTGTGAGCATCGTAGGACTGATGCTGCTCTCCAAATATTTCGATCTGCTCAGTCTCGGTGACGAAGAGGCCAAAGCGCTGGGTGTGAATGTCCCGATGATCCGTTTTGCGGCGATCATTTTAGCGACGCTTGCCAGCTCTCTTGCAGTCGTCATGGCGGGGATCATCGGATGGGTCGGGCTTATTATTCCCCATATCGTCCGTATGGCGGTGGGGCCGTCGCACCGTCTCCTCGTCCCCCTCTCGGCGATCGTCGGAGGCGCCTTTCTGCTGCTTGCCGATTCGGTGTCGCGTCTGGCACTGAGTGTCGAGATCCCTATCGGTATTCTCACCTCGCTGATCGGGATCCCTATCTTCATCGTCGTACTCAAAAATGCGAGGGCCGCATGGAACTGACTCCTATTATCGCCGTAAACGGCCTGGAATTTTCCTACCCCAAACATTCGGTGCTCCAGGGGATCGATCTGGAGCTGCACAAAGGCGACGTCGTCAGTCTTCTCGGTCCCAACGGCTGCGGAAAAAGTACCCTGATCCGTCTGATGCTTGGGCTGATGCACGCCAAAACCGGCGATATCCGGCTCATGGGAAAACCGATCCGCGACTATGCCCATAAAGAGATCGCCTCACACATCGCCTATATTCCCCAGTATCACAGCGTGCCATTTAACTACAGTGTGCTGGAGATGGTGATGATGGGACGCGTTTCTAAACTCGGTCTTTTCGCCGTCCCTTCGGCAAAAGACAGAGAGATCGCCTACGAAGCACTTAGACGCATCGGCATCGAAACGATAGCGAACAAACCTTTTGGGCAGCTCAGCGGCGGGCAGAAACAGATGGTGCTGCTTGCCCGTGCCTTGACACAGGAGGTCGACACCTTCATCATGGACGAACCGGTCTCCGGACTCGATTACGGCAATCAGATCCGCCTTCTGGAGCTGATCTCCCAGCTCAGTGCCCAGGGGTATACGTTTTTAAAAACGACCCATTACCCAGACCACGCCCTGATGGTCTCCAACCGCGTCGTCGTCATGAACGGCGGAAAGATCATCGCCGACGGCCTTCCCGAAGAGGTGATCACCGGCGGAATGATCCGGGAGGTCTACGGCATCGAAGCCGAGCTGATCAGCCACGCTGACAATCTCCGCTGTATCCCACTTTTTGACAAAGGCATCCGATGAAACTTTTTCTACTTGTTATCCTGATCTTCTCGGCGATCACTGCCCAGGCGCGTGTTGTCACCGACGACTACGGCCGCAGTGTCACTCTGCCTGAAAAGGTGACCAGGATCTACGCGGCCTCTCCGCCGCTGACAATGAGTGTCATCGCTTTTGACCCTTCACTCGTTGCTGCACTCAACACTCCCTTCACCGAGGCGCAGAAACCCTATGTAGGCGCTGCGGCAGAGCGCGCCGTCACCGGAGGCTTCTTCGGTCAGGGCAATACGCCCAACTTTGAGATACTGGCTGCCGCCAAACCCGACGTCATTTTGATGTGGGGCAGAATGACGGGGAGCGACAGTGCCCTCCAAAAACTCTCGGCGCTAAACATCCCGGTCCTGCTGGTCCGTAACGACTCTATCAATGATCTCTCAAGCCAGTTCGCCCTCTACGGCGAGATAACCGGCAATACAAAACGCGCTGATGCACTTATTGCCTACACCGAAGAGACCCTGGGTCTTATCAACGCACTCCAAAAAGAACTGGCTAAACGTACAAAAGTACGCTACTACTTCGCCGAAGGTATTGACGGCCTCTCGAGCGAATGCGACGGTTCATTTCATCTGGAACCTTTCAGCTATGCCGGTGCCGAAAATGCCCTCGATTGCAAGATGAGCTCCAACTACGGCATGGAGAAGATTGCGCTCGAGACGATCATGCTCGCCGACCCCGATGTCATCGTGGCGATGGATAAGAGCTTCGCGTCGAATCTTCAACTCAATCCTCGTTGGAAAAACCTCCGAGCAGTACAGAAGCATAGGGTCTTTACGGTCCCTGAAACGCCATTTAACTACATCACCCGACCGCCTTCGTTTATGCGGCTTATGGGAATACGCTGGCTTATCCACAGCTTTTATCCAAAACTTTTAAATGGTTCGCTCATCGAGGAGCGGAAGAAGTTTGAATCACTCTTTTTCGGAGAACGTTCATGAAAACCGGTCTCTTCTGCCTCAGCGAACATTTCAAAGAGAGTGCTCACGAGAGCATGATCGACCAGCTGCGCCTGGTCGAACTGGCCGATGAACTCGGTTTCGACGAAGCGTGGTTCGGCGAGCACCATTTCAACAACTTCAGTGTCATTCCAGACCCTGCAGCTATGATCGCCTATGCCGCAGCCCGTACTGAAAAGATACGACTAGGAACTGCAGGTTTTCTTGCCCCCTTCTACCACCCGGTCCGCCTTGCCGAAAGCATCGCCGTTTTGGATCAGCTGAGCAAAGGGCGGATCAACGCCGGCTTTGCCAAAGGAGGGTTTGCCCCCGACACCCGCCACTTTCTACGCCGTAAAGGAGATCTTAAAACTGTCATGTTCGAGAGTGTCGAAGCCGTCGATCTGCTCCTTCATAGCAAAGTGGTCGATTATAACGGCGAATTCGTTGCCCTCAGCAACAGCACCGTTACACCGCGGCCGTATCAAAAGCAGATTCCATTTTATATGGCGACCTTCTCCTCCGAAGAGACTATCTATTATGCTGCGACACACGGCTACGGCCTCATGATGTCACAGGGTGCATCAATCGAGGAGTGTCTTGAAGCCCAGCATTTTTACCGACAGGTTGCCGGACACGATCCGCAGATGGTGGTAATGCGCGTCTTTTGCGTTGCTGACACCGCTGCAGAAGCCCAGCGCATCGCGATCCCCGGGATCGACCACTTTGTCAAGTGCATGCGCGCGGCTCAGGCAGAGCAGCACCAACCCCATTTTGACCTGCCCAACTATGAAGCACTGTTGGATGAGCGTAACGCTTTTTTCGACGGTCAGACTTTTTTTGACAACGGCATCATAGGCTCACCGGAGGGCTGCATCGGGCATATCAACACCCTCTCAAAAGAGATCAAAAACCTCCACCTTGTATTAAAACCGGCTGCCACGGCATTTAAAGAAAACACCACGATGCTTGAGCGGTTTATGAACGAGATAAAACCCAACTTGAACAAAGGAGAGAGAACGTGAATCGACTGCTGTAGAGACTGCCGCCCCTCTCTATACACACGGCGGAAAAAGAAAATCACCAAGGATGACACCGATCACATCCTATAGACCATATTAAGGAAATACAATGAAAAAAACCGTACTTTTACTTTCGGCACTCGCTTCCGCGCTGCTTGCCGAATCATACGAATTGGGACAGATCAATGTCCTTAACACCCCTATCGAGGAGAGCCCGTTTGAAGAGGTCATCACCGCTGACGAGATCGCCGAACATAACTCGGAAACACTCTCGCAGGCTCTTGACAACATGAGCGGTATCAACCAGGACGTTCAGGGCGGACGCGGCGAATCGACCCTCTACATTCGCGGTTTTAACGCGCAAAGAGTCGGTGTCTTTATCGACGGCATCCCTGTCTATGTCCCGTATGACGGCAACTTTGATTATGGCCGTTTCCTCACCGGCGACATCTCGGAGATCGATGTTGCCAAAGGGTATTCGTCTGTCGCCTACGGTGCCAACACTATCGGCGGTGTCATTAATGTTATCTCGAAAAAACCGACTAAAGAGATCGAGGGAAACATTAGAGGTGACCTCTATTTTGACAACGACGGCCAATTTTCCCGATACGTTACAACGCTCAACGTAGGAACACGCCTGGACCATTTCTATGCGCAGCTCGGTGGCGTCTACAGTGACCAGGACCATTTTCGTCTCAGTGACGACTACATGGCGACTGCCGAACAGCCCGAAGGCGACCGTCTTCAGAGTGCGAGCAAAGACCAGAAGTTCAGCTTTAAGAGTGGTTATATTGCCGATGACAACAGTGAGATATCCATCAGCTATGCCAACCAGCAGGGTGAGAAAGAGCAGCCACCGGCAACCGACCTGGAATACAGCCGCCAAAAATACTGGGATTGGCCTATATGGGATAAAGAGACGCTCTCTGTTGCCGGACAGAAAAACTTCGGCAACAGTTACCTCAAAGCCGTAGCCTATTACGACACCTTTACCAACTCTCTTTTTTCATACGACGATAATAATTACACGACGATGAACAAAGGGAGCTCCTTCAAGAGCCGATACGAAGATTACAGCGCCGGTGCGCGCGTGGAGTTCGGTACACAGCTGGGAGCGCATTTCGTCACAGCCTCGGCCAACTACAAAAAAGATGTGCATGAAGGCTACGACCTGGACAAGGTAACCGAAGCGAAGACCCTGACGGAAAACTACGAAGACCATACCGTCTCCGTCGGACTGGAAGATCAGTATACGATCTCGTCGCAGTGGGAGATTCTCGCGGGAGCGAGCTATGACCGGCGCAAGGCGGACAAGATCTACGACACCAACACCGCCTATCTCGACCTGCTCGACCTTCAGACCCAGAGCAGTTTCAATCCGGAAGCGGCACTCATCTACAGCCCCGACACCACAACAAAAATACGGGTGAGCGTGGCACAAAAGAGCTATATGCCGTCGATGAAAGAGCGCTATTCGCGTAAATTCAACCGATATGCGCCCAATCCTGACCTCGACAACGAAACGGCGACACACTATGAAGTAAGTTATCAGAAACGCAGCGGCGGCTTTTCCGGTCGTATCAACGGCTTCTATACCCGTGTCGATGACGCTATCCAGAGCGTTGTCTATGCGCCGGACCCGAGCCTAGAACAGAACCAGAATGTCGGAAGTTTTGACCATATCGGGACCGAACTGGAACTAAATTATGTGGGAAGCGACTACAGTCTGGGCGGAAACTACACCTTTATCTCTATCAATAACCGTAACGAAAACGATGTAAAGATCGTCGATGTGCCGAAGCAACAGCTCTTTGGTTTTGCCAAACAGGAGCTCGGTGGAGGCTTTGCACTCTACGGTGACATGCGGTACCGTCAAGGGGCGTATGAGCAGAAACTTGACGGCTCTTACGTGGTCAATCCGAGCTTCACGACCTTCGGTATCAAAGCGATCTACAACCCGGTTGAAGCCGTTACTGCCGAGATAGGCGTCAAAAACCTGACCGACGAACTGGTCCGCTACGATATGGCCTTCCCGATGGCGGGACGCGAATATTTTGCCACCCTCGGGTACACCTTCTGATGCGAAAGGCTTTGATAGCACTCATCCTCTTTTCACTCAGCGCCGTAACACTTGCGGGCGCAGACACGCCACCGCTTCGCGTCGCCGTGATCGGCGGGATGACGATGAGCGGGATGTGGGCGAAGGTAGCCGAAGCCTTTGAAGAGCACTACAACATTCCTGTCAAGTTGATGGTGTCGGGGCCGAAGCATGAGCTTGACGCCTACACGCGTACACACCCTGTCGATCTTGTCACCATGCATGCCAGCGACACGATGGTCGATCTGGCGGCGGACGGCTTTGTCGAAGAGTTGACGCCCTGGGTACGCAACGCACAGATGCTGGTCGGGCACAGCAGTGATCCTGCCAGGATCAGCAGTGAAAAGAGCCTGAAGCAGGCGCTGACAAAGATAGATCTTTCCGGTGCCCCCTTCCTGATCCACGCCAGCGGCGGGACCTTCGAGGTCTACAGTGCGATGCGTGCCCAGTACGGTTTCAACCCGCAAGAGAACCAGATCCGTTTCACGACCAAAAAACGCGGCTTTTTAAATGATGTCGCCCGTCTTAAAGGGTACACGCTTTACGGCGTGATCCCTTTTCTGATGCAAAAGCAGTCGCATCCGGAAGTGAAGGGATTCGTATTTGACGATCCGGCACTCCGCCGTCCCTATCTAGCCGCTATCGGGACCAAAGAGCATATTGGCCCGACGCAGTATGAACATGCCCGGCTTCTGCTTGCATTTCTGAACTCGGAACAGCTTCAGGAGCTGATCAGAAGCTACAGAATAAACGGACTTGAGAACCAGGCGGTTTTCTTTCCGATCAATCACCATAATTAGGAGAAAAAAAATGTTTTTACAACAGATAGATTTTGCAGAAATGTACCGGGAGCACAAAGCTGCGACCGACTTTAAAGGCAAAAACAGCAGTGAGTGGGATGAAAAATCCAAAGGGATGGCCGCAACGGTCATCAACAGCCCCTATGTAAACGATTTCATCTCCCGCATGAAGCTTGACGGCAACGAGGTCGTGCTTGATATCGGGTGCGGACCGGGAACATTGGCTATTCCCCTTGCCAAACAGGTCAAAGAGGTAATCGCCATCGACTTCTCGGAGCAGATGCTTGTCGAACTGGAGGCGTATGCCGCGCGCGAGGGGATAACCAACATCACAACCTATCTCTTGAGCTGGGAAGATGACTGGAGTGTTCTGCCGCCCGTCGATGTTGCCGTAGCATCGCGCAGCGTAGAGGTCAAAGATATTGACATGGCGCTCTCCAAGATGTCCATGCACGCAAAAAAAAGCTGTTATATCACCTATAAAGCGGGCGGCAGTTTTGTCGATATGGAGATACTTGACTACATCGGCAAAAAGATCATCGCCAAACCCGACTTCTGGTACATCCCCGTCCTTCTCTACCAAAACGGCTACCTCCCGACAATCGACTACATCGCCACAGAGCGCGGCAGTTTGCGCTACGGCAGCGACACCGAATTTGTCCAGTCAATGATCTGGAGCCTTGGCGGACTCGATGAAGAACAACAGACAAAAGCCAGAGAGTACTATGCCCGTTTTATTGCAAATGAAAGCCGCATTCCGAAACCTTTTACCTGGGCTTTTATAGGATGGAGTACACTTAAATAGTCTTATTTAACACTACCGTATGCAAGAGCGCTCTCTTCTGCGGTATTTTCTCTCTTTCCTGCCCATACAAACGCCTCAATTTATCGAAAATTAACACTTCATCAACTACACTTACTATAATTATTTTCTACACGCTAAGGGGCTATCACGAAATCCTATCAGAACCTTGTCATGCTGCAGAACCTCTACCGTTTGAAAGCACTCGGATTCAGTTACAGCGACCCTTTTGTGACCAACAGACCCAGCGCAGCACTGGAGCTTCCTGACGACCTGTTTCAGCTTCAGGATATGATCTCGCAGTGCCATCTCTGCGACCTTAGCAAATCACGTCAGCAGAGTATGGGCGGGTTGGGTAATCCTAAAGCCGATCTTATGATCGTTGATGCCTATGTCTCTGTCAATGAAGATGCCGCCAACGGCTACTTTGTCGGCAGGTCCGGCGACTCTCTGGTCAAGATGATCGAGAATGTTCTTGGTATCCGTAAAGAAGATGTCTTTATTACCCATGCGGTCAAATGCAAGCCGTTAGGCACCAAGACCCCATCCAAATCCGAATTTTCAAGCTGCAAGCCCTTTCTCTATAAGCAGATCGAACTTATTAAGCCCAAAGTGGTGATGGCACTGGGCGCTGAGGCCTACAGTCTCTTAAGCGGTGATGAGGCGGATTTTGAACAGGTCCGAGGGCATAAGATCAACTTCGGTGATTACATCATCGTACCAATCTTCCATCCGCAATTCCTGCTGCGCAATCCTTCGTTCAAAAGCGAAACATTAACTGATCTTAAAACCATAAAGAGTTGTCTATGATAAAACATCTTCTGCTGCTTCTCATTCCGATTTTTCTAATGGCAGAAAGCAGCCAAGTCTCTACTATTCCCCTTCCTACCACCTATATACAACTTATCGATATCGATATTGATGAGGACTGTAATAGAACCTGTCTTCAAACCTATCTCGACGAGGGCCAGATCTTCACCTTCCTGGCCATTGCCGACAACAAACTGGATTGCGATGATCTTGAAGATGAGCGTCTGATCTATATCGGTCTCTTTAATATCGGTTCATCCCATCTTGTACAAGAAGAGCTTAAGATCGCCATGATCCTGCCTTATAAGCTTATCGGCCGTTATGCCTACTCGACATCGAATGCTGTCTTCGCCTATCTCCTGACACGTAACCACCCTTTTGTCTTGAAAAACTTTCAGATCAACGATGAGAGTCCCGAAGAGATGGAACGTGTTTTAGCTGAGATCAAAAAAGAGAAGTTCCATTATGTTATCGCGCCGTTGACCCCGCAAGGAGCCAGGACGATTGTTGAGAATGAAGAAAAACTCAATGTCTATTTCCCGACGATCAACAAAAACGATCTCAACACGAGCGCTGAGAACATCTACTTCGGCGCCATTGATTACAATGCACAGATCGAAAAACTTACCCCTCATGCCAGCTCGCCGCTGGTGGTGTTCTATGACAAGTCGGCTAAAGGCAAAAAGCTTTATAAACAGACGGCACAGAACTATATGTCCAATACGGAACACTTTTTAGAGACAAGCCGTAAAGCGGTATTTGAAAAACTTGAGAAAGAGTATGATCACGCTCTTGAACCGACGAAAAAGAGAGTCATCGCCTACGGCATCGATCGTAAGACGACCAACCTCCAATGGCACCTTAAAGACAATGCAAAAATCCAGTTCGGAACCTTTTTTCTGAACACACCTGTGATCAAAAGTACGATGATCGTCTCCCAACTTACATCGTATGACACCAATGTGACCAACATACTATCAACGCAGATCAACTACGATCCGCTCATTCTTTCAATGACGCAGAAAAAAGACCGTGATAACATGTATATCGCCAACTCTATCAACATCAGTAACAACACCCTGGTAGAGGCCAACTCTCTTTTGAGCAATGATATCGTGTATGATTGGATCAACTATGCATCGACTGTCGGCGCAGACTACTTTTTTCATGCCATAACCAACACGGAGCGTAGCTATAAACTTCCAATGATCGACAATCAGGTCCACTACCCTGTCTCTATTGTCAGACCCGCCGGTACACGTTTTGAAGTCGTTGAGGCAGGAGTACTGCCGGAGCTTGATGACAACGTCACCGTCGAGATTCCTTCGGACGAATCCATCTCGACCCTCTAACCCCACCCTCTTCCGAGGGGCTTTCATTTTATCTCTTGTGTTACAATTCCACATTACATTTAAAATAAACAATATTTAGTTTTGAGTTCACCTGTAAAAACTTTCTGTTTATAATCAAGGTCTCTGTTAATGAAACTGTTCTATTATCTCTCGCTTTTTGCTGTTGCACTCCTCGTAGGCAGCTGTGCACAAAAGTCTGCATACTTCAAACCTTCAGCATCTGCAGCAGAAGTCAAGATGGCGATGATCCTGCCGGATAAGCTGATCGGCCGATATGCACATACGACATCAACGGCAGCTTTTGCCTACTTTTTAACACGCGATCGCCCTTTTTCCCTAAAGACTTTTCAGATCGACGATGAGAGTCCGGAAGCGATCGAAAAAGTGTTAGATGCGATCAAAGAGCAAGGGTTTACATACGTCATCGCCCCTGTAACACTGCAAGGTGCAAGAGTTATCGTTGAAAAAGAAGATGAACTTTCTATCTTTTTTCCGACCATCCATAAAGACGACCTCTCAACAGCACCTGAAAATATCTACTTCGGTGCCATCGACTACCGCGCGCAGATAGAGAAGTTGATCTCCAGGGCCAGTTCCCCATTGATCGTTATGTACGACGTCTCATCTAAGGGTAAGAAACTGTTGGAGATGACCAAAGAGAGTTATCTTGAAAATGACAAGCCTTTCCACATTTCAAACCGGCAGCAGGATGCAATAGAGACGAAAGTGCCCTACAGAGCTGATCTTGAGCCTCAAGAGAAAAAAGTCATCGCCTACGGCATCGACAAAACGCAGAGCAGTCTTCGACAATATTTTGACAAAAATGAGAAGATAGCGTACGGCTCTTTCTTTCTGAACACCCCGCTCATCAAAAGTACCATGATCCTCTCTCAACTCTCTCTCTATGAGGTAGCCGTCACCAACGTACTTTCAACACAGATCAACTACGACCCTTTGGTGCTCTCTATGACGCAGACTAAAGACCGTAACAAGCTCTACATCGCCAACTCCATAAGCATACAAAACGATACGCTTGTGCAAGCCAACACCCTCTTAAGCAATGATATCGTCTACGATTGGATCAACTACGCATCGACCATAGGTGTCGATCTCTTCTACAATCAGATCACCGGTGAGAAACGTCTCTACGAGCTTCCGCTGGTTGAGAACCAGGTAGTCTACCCTGTCGCAATTGTCCAGCCGGCCAAATCGCATTTCAATCTCATAGATTCCGGAGAGTAGTCTTATGAGAGCAGGTTCTTTAACATTGTTCTTGTCCCGTCATCAAAGCGCCCTATCTCACCGTCGTGGGTCAAGTACGCCAGCTTGATCTTCATTTCAAAGATCTTCTCCTCACCCCTGTAAATACTCTGTCTGAGTGAAAATGACGCAAACTTCAGAGATATCAGCTCTGTTTTGACCTCAAGTACGTCTGCAAAAAGTGCCGGTTTGATGTAGTCAGCCTCAAGCGATTTCGCTACGAAATGACCGCTTTCAAGTACCGGTGACTTGCCTTTTGAAAAGAAGAGCTCGCTGCGTGCCCGCTCGCAAAAATTCAAATAATTGGAGTGATATACCACCCCGCCCAGATCGGTATCTTCGTAATAGACGCGTATTTTCACTGTATAGTTTCCTTTTACGATCAGTTCGTATTGATAAAATTGTATTTTATCTTCTTCTCAATGTCACTTTCTTTTACAGGCACTAAAAAAGACGATGTCCGGTAGATAAGATCTACCCGAGAAGATGGTGTAAAGAGTCTTCGAGTTCAGGGTAGTCGAAGGTAAAGCCTTCATTCAACAGAGCGCGGGGATAGACCTCTTTTGAACCGGTGAGAACAGAAGCGGCTTCACCATACATCAGACGCAGTACGAACTCGGGGACGGGAAGAAGCGTCGGACGATGCAGAACAGCGCCGAGTGTTTTGGTGAAGGTGTAATTGGTGACAGGGTTGGGGGAGACCGCATTAAAGACACCGCTCAGACGTCTTTCGATAATAAACTGATATATCTTCATCAAGTCAGCCATATCGATCCAGCTGGTCATCATCTTTCCATTGCCTATAATACCACCTACGCCCAGACGGAACGGGGTCAGCATCTGCGTCAGTGCCCCGCCTTCTGGTCCTAGAATAACACCGAAACGCAGAATGGTCGTCGGTTTGTGACAGAGCATCGCTTCACTCTCCCACTCTCTTGCCAGGCCGCCTAAAAAATCATTTGAGATTTTTGATGTAAATTCGTCACAGGGTATATCATCAGGGTAGATGCCGATAGCCGAGGTGGAGATAAAGTGCTGTACTTCGCTTTTATTAATAGCCCCAACCAGCTTGCGTGTTGTCTCAATACGGCTCTTAATCAATACCGCTTTATATGGATCGCTCCAACGTTTGATAATAGGTGCTCCGGCAAGGTTGATAACAACATCAACTCCTTTAAGCTTTCTCAGAATTCTCGCTTCAATATCATCACGGTTGATGATGACACAATCGTCAAATGTCTTTTGCAACACAGCACCGACAAACCCGCTTGCCCCAGTTAAAGCTATCTTCATGACACACCTCCCGTTTTGTTTTTCTTATAATACAGTATAGTCTATTATTTTCTCATCCGGTACTTTTAGTATAGCATTTCACCTGATTTTTAACCATTTTTGGTAATTATTTGAAAAAGAGGCACCAAAGTATATATAACTGCACTTTAGTCCTGTGGGGGTAATTCATGATAAACACTCACCTGGTTGCGTCCATTCCATTTGCTTTTATAGAGTGCCTCATCTGCCTTTGACAGCAGTTCTGCAAGTCCATCTTCATCCGTGAAACTCGCTATCCCGATGCTGACAGTAAAGTTGACACTGCGTCCGACATCATAACTGCAGGCAATAGAGGCAATCGTTCGACAAAGTTCATCTGCAAAGTCGAGAATCCCTTCTGTCGAGCTGTTCTGCAGACAGATCGCGAACTCTTCCCCGCCGATACGTCCGAAAAGATCCGTCTTACGCAACCGTTCAGAGACAGCCTTGGTGAAACACTTTAACACTTTATCCCCGACGGCATGGCCATAGGTATCGTTGATATTTTTAAAGTAGTCCAGGTCAAGCATCAATATATGAAGCGGCGTGCCGTTACGTCTGGCAATATCCAGATACTGTTCGGCCTGCTCCATAAAATAGCCGCGGTTATAGATCTTGGTCAAAGGATCGGTACGCGAAAGGACCTTCAACCTTTTATTGGCCGCCTCCAGATCATGTGTCCGGGCTTTGACTTCACTATCCAGCAGTTCATTGTAGGCTTTAAGAAGAGTATTTGTATGTCGGACATAGAGAATACCGGCACTGATCAGGATAAACAGTCCTACAACCAGGTATATCCAAGTACCGTAGACATCAAACACGTCTTCTACCGTCAGATCAGTCCGATCATAAGGCGGGAGCCTAAGTATTTTAAGCATTTTATGGACATCGGAGTAGTCAAGAGGGATCGTCCAACCGGCGATCTGGGTACGTTTGGCGATCTCATCCGTAGGCGTAAGTTTGATCAGCATACCAAGAATATCATACGCAACCCGTTCAGGCGTATGTTTGAGTTTGGCGAGTGGCCACTCCGGGTAGAGCTTGGTGCTGACAAGATAAGGAAAGCCTTCGTATGTACGCGGCGAAAGTACTTTGAACATGGAAAGATCGATCCGCTTCTCATATGCCATCCTCTCCAATATATCGGTACGTACCGTACCTGCATCCACCTTGCCGCTAAGCACCGCGTTGACAACGGCATCCTGCGTTCCGAGAAAATTCAGATCGATGTCGGAACGGTCGATGCCCCTCTCCAGCAGAGCTTCATACGCCATGACCCAGCCGCCGAACGACTCTTCAACGACAGCGCCGAACCGCCTGCCCTGAAGATCGTCCAAGCTCTTGATATCCTTGTTGTCTGAACGTGTAAAGATAACACCGCCGTAACGCTTCAGCCCTTCGTCCTCCGCCATGTTCAGGTTCAGCAGTGTTGCGATCCTCGTAAGACCGTAGTGGTTCTCATAGTGCACATAGATCATGGTGTTGGCAAAGAGAAAATCCACATCGCCATTGCGGATCACCTCTTCAAGTTCTCCAAAAGCCAGCGGGACCATCTCGAAGCTGTATTGCGGCAGCGTCTCGTTGGCATATTTCAGCAGCGGCTCCCAACGCATGCGTATATCGGTTTTCGGACGGTTTGCCAGAACCCCGATCTTTACCTTGATTTTTCCGAGCCCCATCGGGTTCACAAATGCCTTCAGGTCGACCGGGTTGGGTAACAACCCGCTCAGACGGTAGGCATCGGCGATCTTCTTATAACGTGCTATGGAGATCGTTCCAAATTGTTTCTCCCCGGACAGGGCCAACTTTTTTAGCGTTTTGCCTTCGTAAATAAGACTGGCTATCGACTTGTTCTGGATATTGTACTTTTCATGGATAAGGACTGCCGTCTCCTCAATGTGTTCAAAAGCCCAGAGCCACCCTTTTACCGTTGCCGCATAGAACTTCTCAACCCGTATCGGATGCTCTTTTATCTCCTTTTCCGAGGTAAACAGCAGGTCGCCGTAAAAATCAAAACCATACGCCTTAGGATCTAAGATCGTAAGATCAGCATTCGCCTTTTTTAGAAAATAGGGCTCATTAGAGAGATAACAGGACATCGCATCGGTCTTACGGTCGATAAGATCGCGATAGTTCATCGAATGCTTCTGTAATATTATGTCCTCCGAATGTATTCCATTAGCAAGTAACATTCCCATGATGGCAGCTGCAGCAACCTGGTCGGAAGTGATCATGATACGTTTGCCCTTCAAATCCCTAGGCGTTTTGATCTTGGGATCTGTTGCGATAAGAACCGAAGGTGAACGCTGAAAGATCGCAGCCAGGGCAACAATAGGAGCACCTTTGGAACGTTCCAGCAGCAGCGAGGAACGGCCGAGGCCATATTGTGCACGCCCAGAGACCACTTCGTCAACCAGACTGATATCGGGCGCATAGGCTTTTAGTGTCACATCCAGACCGGTCTCGTCATAAAAGCCCTTCTCTTTGGCAATATAAAAACCTGCGAACTGAAACTGGTCGAGCCATTGCAGTTGCAGTGTGACAGCCTCTTTCTGTGCGAATAGCGGAAGATTAAATATAATAAAAAACAATACTATAATGTAATTTTTCATCCTCTGACCATCCTATCTAAAATCACCTCAGTGTACAGGGGTTCATGAGTCGTTTTTAATGACCTGACAGTGCTACCCATCTTGTTCTGTCCAGATCAGTCTGCTGCTGTCGTAGCCGAATTCGGGGAGCTCTTCCAGAATGCGTTTTATAATGGCAGGTTCCAGTGTCGGTCTGCGAGAGAGGATCCAAAGATACTCTCTGGACGGGTCCCCGATAAGGGCATAACTGTAGGCGTCGTCAAGCATCAGGACCCAGTAGTTGCCGTAGAAGGGGCGGAAAAAGCTGACTTTGAGCTTGCTGTTGGTCGTATCGGTAGCATACGCGCGCCCCACCACCTCTTTAACGGTGCCCTCTTCTGTTGTACAACGATTGACTACCCTGATATCGCCATCTTCCTTGAGCGTATATGTCGCACTCACATTACGGCATCCCTTCTCAAAGCTGTGCTCATAGCGGGCTATCTCATACCATCTCCCGCCGTAATGCCCAAGATCGACATAGTCAACTGTCCTCAGCGGCAAATGGTTGCTTGTACATCCGCTCAATGTAATAAGCGCAATTAAAAATAGCAAGAATCTATACATATTTAGTCCTTTTTATGCGTCACGGTCACAGGAGTTCGTCTCATCTTTACCCCTGTATTGTTTATAAAACTGGACCATATCAATACATCTTGAATCCGATCAGTCACCTTCTCAATGTACGTTACGGACCGGGCGGAAGGATCAGAAAAGACAACATGGTTCACGGGTCAACCTGCCTTGAAGCAGTCAACTGCTCTTTTTGCTGCTTCTTTATGAACGACGAGCGGTTTGGGGTAGTCCGGAACGCTGTTGGAAAGAAAATACTCTTCGTCATGCAGTTGTTTAGGCGTCAGTGCCGCCAATTGCGGTAGATAACGTTTAATATAATCGCCTTCTCTGTCAAACCTTGTACTCTGTAGGTACGGGTTGAAGATACGGAAGTAAGGTTGAGGGTCCACCCCGGTTCCCGCGCTCCACTGCCATGAAAGGATGTTGGAAGCGGCGTCATAATCGAGTAGATGACGTGCAAAGAAGGCTTCGCCCCACTGCCAGGGCAGCAGTAGGTCTTTTGTAAAAAAAGAGGCACAGATCATACGAGCCCGGTTATGCATTCGACCTGTCTGCAAGAGCTCGGTGACACCGGCATCAACAACAGGCACACCCGTTTTTGCGTCGCAAAAGGCATCGTACATCGCCTTGTCTTCCACACCCGTAAAACGGTATTTAAAGTTCTGGCTCTGCAGTTTTGGAAAATGGAAAAGCAGATAAGCGTAATAGTCCCGGAAAACCAGCTGTCGAAAAAACGGCTCTGTCTGCCTACCTTCTCTTTTTCGGTCATGTAAAAAGCGCAGGAGCGCTCTTATCGAAAGCGTTCCGAAACGCAGTTCTATACTGAGGTCCGAGCCTCCCTCTTTGTCAAGAAAGTCCCGATGTTGTGCATAATCATCCAGCCGTTTGTCCAGAGCGTCAAGCTTTGCCTCAACGGCAGGGACTTCCGGACTGTTCTCTATAAAGTCTATTGAACTGATCTCCAAAGGCAACACGCAAGGTTTGCTCTTCTCAAAACTGGTGATCCCCTCGTACGAACAAGGGTATAGCTGCTGCTTGACACTCTGAAATGCCTGCATATGTTCAGATGTGAAGATCGATTTGGCAGCATTGTAAAAAGGTGTAAAGACCAGATAAGGCGTGCCATCGGTTTTCCGTACCTCTTCAGGTCCGAATATATAGGTGTCCTGCAGATAGTTGAACGCCAACAGGTGAGAGACGTTAAGATCACGCTCTCGTGCATAAGCGTCGTAATCGCCGCTGGCAGCCACCTCGTCAAAGCCGAGAGGTAGAAGCGAGGCGATGACATCGACAGGGTCGCCAAAGTATATTTTAAGATCCAGTCCCTTCGCATGGAGCTTCTCTTTGAGCCCGATCACCTTTGAGAAGATAAGCGAAACACGTCGGTCATCCACTGGGAGTTTAGAGAGGATATGGATGTCAAAGATAAAGATCGGAAAGACTTCGCCGCCAAGCGACAAGAGCGGGTTGTCTTCCACTCTCAGGTCGCGTCTGAACCAGAGAATACGTCTCATTTTCCGCTTCTTATGTCCGAACGCAGTGCGAGTTCTTTAGGATATGGCTTCAAAAAAGTCTGCGTCAGCAGGTAATCGGCGTCGTATTTGCGGGCAAATATTTCCAGGGTACTCAATGGAACGATCAAAGGAACAATCTTCGCGGCATAATCCGCTATCTGTTCATGAAGCATCTCTTTTTCGACCGGTGTCAGATCATTTTTAACAAACCCTGCCATATGTTCAAGTACGTTGTGTGTCTTACCGACACTGCTTTTTTTGGCGATGGTCGTTTTGAAGAGGGTCTCGTACTGCTGTAAAAGCTCTGTAAACCCTGGTTTGGTATGATTGCCGACAAGCGTGCCCAGCTGACGATACGCCAGTTCGTCTTTCGCCTGCAGCATAAACTTGTGGCATTGATGAAAGGCCACAAGCTCTTTCATCTTCGGCCCGCTTGCCTTGAACTGTTCAAAGGCGTCATAAGCAAAAAGCTGCATCACAAAATTTTCGCGCAGCCAAGGATCGTTCAGACGTCCCTCTTCCTCCATCGGCAGTAGCGGAAATGCCTCTCTGCAAAGTGCGGCAAACACCCCGTCGCTCTTGCCTCCGGCAAATCCGTTGGGCAGATAGGTCTTGGCACTGCCCAGTCCGCAGCTCGGAGACTTGGATTTAAATAGGATCCCCGTCAGCGGCTCTCCGGCGATCGACGCAAGTTCGCGTTTTGAACTGACGCTAAGCATCCCGGTAAGATCATCACCGCTCTTGTTGGACTCGACTACCATCGTCCCATTTTGTGACACCAGACGTACTGAAGGTCGTGGCGTCCCGAAAGCAAGATGTTCGGGACAAAATGATGTGAACGTTGCATACTTGGCAAGTTCATCGGTAATAAAACGGTCATGCTTATGACCACCGTCAAAACGGATCTTTTCGCCCAGTAGACAGCCCGAAACCGCGATGTTCATAACCGACCTTCCTCATTTTATTAATTCAATAATACTCAATGACGCAAACATCCGCTCATGAAAGCGGTAAACAACGATCCGATGTTCCTGTGCCCCCTTGATCTTCAGAGTCTATACAATATGGCTGGTTGGATAGCCGTAATATGGATTCATTTGAGCTTTTCAGACATGTCATGAACCTCCGACATAGCTCAACAGTACTTTACGGGAGGATTACAGTCCCGTATTGTTGACATTGTCATCAATAGTTACAGTGATACTGTCGCTGCCGTTGGAGTACTCATACGTAATGGTAGAGTCCACAGCGTTGACTGTCTCTGCCCCTTTTGTCCATCCGGTCGTATCAACCGTACCGACACTGTCAACCGCATCACCGGTGATCGTGATGGTGTTGTTGTTATCTGTCATGCTTAGGATGTCATCAAGCGACAGGTTCACAATACTATGATCGCCACTGGTTAGATCGATCTGCTCGATATTTGACAGATGATTGGCTATATTGGCGTCAGAGAAATCAAGGTTGATATCGGCTTCGATTGTGATGGTATCACTGCCCAAACCTCCATCTATAATATCGCCTGCACCGTATACTACACTATCATCTAACGAGCCGCCTATCGTTGTAGTGATTTCATTGCCTAAACCATCTGTAGATGTTACTGAAGATGTTATAACCCCTGTCTCTGCCGGCGTTAAAATGCTAGGCGAAATTATCGAGACAACGGCATCACCATTGGCATCAAGCGTCGCGGTATAGCTTCCGTCTGCATTTTGCACGATTTCAATACCGTTACTGTCTTGCAGTGTCACACCTGTTGGAATATTTGTAAGCGTGACATCTGACAGTGCTCCGCTGTTGTTTAATAACTCTGCATTGAGCGCCACATCATACTTATAGACATCCTGAGGAAGCGTTACATTGAAATTATCGATCCAGAGATCTTCATTGTCTCTACTACTGTCATTTACAATATCAACAACTAATTGACCATTCGCATCAAGTACCGCTGTGAAACTATGACTTGCTCCATTATCGAGTGCACTCTCTGCTGAGCTGGTATAATCAGCAGTACCTGTGTTACCGTTGATATAGATATTCATTGTATCGCTGTTATCTTCCCATCTGTTTGCTTCAATATCCGTATTGAACGATATAGTCACCGTTTCAAAAGCATGTGCCACACCAAAGTTGTAAGTGGTACTATTTGTTGCCCTATCCCCGTTACCGTCGATTCTCATCGCATTGTTGTCTAGTGATATATTAGTGCCCGTCCAATCACCAAGATTGGTGTTGAAATCGTCTACAAAAATCATATCTGTAAGATGCGTACCCGTGTCGATACTCATAATCAGAGCATTGTCAACTGCAGTAAGAACCGTAACTGAAATATCTTTAACAGTAGTATTGCCATCATTATCCGTGACCGATACACTGATCGTATCACTGCCCAGATAGCCGCTGTCCGGCGTATAGATAATATCGCCGTTTGCGTCGAGTACAACTGTACCATGCGTTGCTGTTAGGGTTGAGCTGTCGATCGTACCGTCGACATCTTTAGCGGTACCGATGACTTGTGTCGTATTCTCAACCACAGTGGTATCTGATTCTAGGATATAAGGAATGCCTCCCGGAGGGCTAATACCGATGGTCAATGTCGAACTGCTGGTATCACCATCAGCATCGATTACACTGTATTCGATACTTTCAGTCTCCCTCACCGTCTGTTCACCTGACGCCGTATACGTGTAATCACCAGTATCGACATTGATAACAAACTTTCCGTTCAGGGCGGTTTCAATAATCAATTCGTGCGTCACACTGTTATAGGTACTGTTATCGGTACCCGTAACAGAGATAGTATTGGCAACACTATCGTAGGTATACGTACTTCCATCCAATGTAAGGCTTTGGATATAACCACCATCGGCACCAAAACCGACATTGGTTCCGAGCCCGCCGCCGGTAATGATATCACCGCCTGAAGCTTGGATAACTGAATCACGTAATACAGGTGGAAGGTCGTTTACATTCGCCACAACCACCCCGTCAGTATTGACCGGCGTTACACCATCGTAAGCTATCGGATCAATGTTGGCCTGAGAAGCACCTGTTCCCATACCATAAACAAAAGCATTGACATCATTTAGGTCTAGGAAAGTCGTCCAAGTGGACTCCGCTGTTGCGTCAATTTCATGTCCACTTGTAGGTGCACCGTCTGTTAAGAAATAGGTGACATTCTGTCCATCGACTATTTTTCCTGCCGTGTCATAAGTAGTCATAGTTTGTGTCAAAGCAGTATCATAGTATGTAGCACCACCCATATCCCCATTTGTCAAACCATTGACGTAGGCAGTAGCTTCAGCAACAGTCATCCACACTTCACCGTTACTTTGATAAGTGGTTGCAGTGTCTGAGAAAGTTACTATACTGACCATTACATCTCCAAGGTTCGCATACTTGTTTAACATATCTGTAACAGCGGTTTGCATAATGGCCAAGGCAGTTGTTGTTCCACCGTTTCCATCATCAATACTGAAAGCCATTGAACCTGAAAAATCAAGAATCAGCTGAATATTGGTATCGACTGATGGAAGAACAATCTCTTGGGTTGCATCTGTTGTAACTGGGGCATCATCTGTAATAACAACACCAATCTGCCCGGTTGTCGTACCGTCACTGTACACAAAAACATCACTATCATTTACACCTTCGGTCGTTGCACCGGTCAATGTATAGGTATATGAATTATCTGCAGTATCAACAACAAGTTCACCATGTGTTGATGTAACCGTAATAAGACCGCTGCCATCTGCAACGACACCATCTACAGAGATGACATTTGAAGCTAAAGTACCACTAGTGACCAATGCCGTTGCATCCGGGTCTGTACCATTGGCTAAATTCGCTTCATCCATGCTGATGAACACGTCTACTGGGTTAGAATTAACAACATTAGCCGTTGCACTGGCCGTATCGCCATTACTGCTTTCCGTAGCTGTAGCCGTCACGTTATAGTTAAATTCACCTGTGTATCCATCAGGAAGAGTGGCTTGAACACCAGTTAAATTATCACCCGCAGCTAAAGTAATAATCCAGTCTCCGCTAGCTGTATCGAGTGCACCCATCGAGAAAGTAGTTCCTTCAGGGAAAGCACTAAGGACAACAGTTAGGAATTCTGAGCCATCTGTATCTGCCAAATCAACATTAAGTGCCATATCAATAGCAGTAGGCACAGGATATACACCGCCATCACTGCCTGCAGTCATCTCAAATGTTTCATAACCTGAAACATCCGCTATACTTGAGTATATATTGAAATTAGTCGTATCTAATGGCACTGTAGCACCACCATTCACACTAACATTGATTGACATATCACCCTGTCCACTATCATTATAAACATATGTTTCCAGAGTGTAATATCCAGATTGAGTAGCTGTAAAGACACCTGTTGTTGTAATCGTTCCACTACCTTGAGCCTGATCGGTTACAACACTACTTGTATCATACTGTCCCCAAGAATCGCCAGTAGTCTCAACCAATACCTGGCCACCGAGTTCAATATATAATGAGTCATCATAATAACCGTCCAAAGATATCGTTGTCCCGGCTTCTAGATAGATCAGACCGGTAGTGACTTCTATGCTGTCAGTTGTAAGATCAGTGGCTGCAGCGCTATCACTACCCGTGTTATATGGCTGTGTAACTGTAACACTGGAATCAGCCGTCAAGCTATCCGTGATCGTCTCTAATTGGTTACTGTCGACTGTACCGAAAGTTTGATTTAAATACGTCTCTTTAATGAGTCCCACACTTACAGGCGGAACATAAGTTGTCTCAGTCGCAGTACCGATCGTGATAACCGGTGTATCCGCGACAGCATCAACTGTGACTGTGACAGTCTCACTGTTTCCTTCAGAATTGGTATAAGTAAAGGTATCCGTTCCGCTCCAGTCTGCGTTTGGAGTATAGGTCACAACACCTGTTGTTGTATTCACTGAAGTTGTACCGTTAGATCCATCTGTCGCTGAAACAAGTGTTGCGTTATTTCCATCTATATCTGTATCATTGGCAAGTACTGAGATATCCACTGAAGTATCTTCATTTGTCGTTGCCGTGTCTGCCACCGGTACTGTCGGATCATTGACGGCATCGACAGTAATTGTTAATGTTCCGACATCTGTAAGTGTGCCATCTGTCACTGTGTAATCCACGGTATCTGTACCGTTGAAGTTCAGTGCTGGTGTATAAGTGTAAGAGCCATCAGCTGCTAGAACTAAGGTTCCGCCTTGAGCTGTTGTGTAAGTACCAGCTACAACAGTTAACGCATCCCCATCTAAGTCTGTATCATTGGCATCTAAGTCAATGGTTGAAGTAAATGGTGTATCTTCAGTGGCTGTGATGGCATCATCGACGGCGACTGGGGCATCATTCGTACCGTTGATTGTGATCGTTACTGTGCTTGGCGTGCCATCCACACTGGTGACATTGAAGGTCTCTGTATAGCTATCACCGACATTGAGTTCATTAAAGGCATCGTTCGCTGTAAAGGTCCAGGCGCCCGCCGCATCAATAGCAAAGGCCCCATAAGTGCCTGTTGTACTGCTGGCTGTAAAGCTGTTATCGGGATTATCCACATCTGTACTTG
>JBFHIS010000017.1:0-71076 GCA_041596355.1 Sulfurimonadaceae bacterium
GACCCATTTCAACATCGACGTCACCCAGCTTGAAAAAGCTGTGGGTCCCAAGACCAAAGCGGTCATGATCGCCCACACATTGGGTAACCCGTTCAACATCAAAGCGATCAAAGCCTTCTGTGACAAACACAATCTCTGGCTTATCGAAGACAACTGTGATGCACTCGGCTCCACCTACGAAGGCAAACCGACCGGGACATGGGGTGATATCGGGACATCAAGCTTTTATCCTCCGCACCATATGACCATGGGTGAAGGCGGCGGGACCTATACGGACAACCCGCTGCTTAAAAAGATCATGCTCTCCATGCGTGACTGGGGAAGAGACTGCTGGTGTGAAAGCGGTGTCGACAACACCTGCGGTGCAAGGTTTACACAACAGTTCGGTTCACTGCCTAAAGGGTATGACCATAAGTATGTCTACAGCCACTTCGGGTTCAACCTCAAAGTCTCCGATATGCAGGCAGCCGTCGGTGTCGCCCAACTCGAAAAGTTCCCGACCTTTGTCGAGAAACGTAAAGAGAACTATAAAAAGCTCTATGAAGGTCTTAAAGACGTTAACGAACTGACCCTGGTCGAGAGACAGCCCGATTCAGACCCAAGCTGGTTCGGTTTTATGATGACACTGAAAGATGGCGTCAACTTCAGCAGAAATGAGATCGTCGAGCATCTTGAGAAGAACAACATCCAGACCAGAAACCTCTTTGCAGGGAATATGTTGCGCCATCCTCTCTTCGACAGCCTGAATGAAGGTGAAGAGTACAGAAAAGTCGGCACACTCTCCAACACCGATAAGATCATGAATGACAGCTTCTGGATCGGGCTCTATCCGGGAATGGGCGATGATGCTATCAAAAAGATCAGAGAGTTCGTAAAGGCTAATGCATGAAATACTTGATTACAGGCGGCTGCGGTTTTTTAGGCTCGAATATCGCCAGTGAGATCTTGCAGTGTAATTGGTGAGTAGCAATTGAGCCAAAGGGTATCGCAACAGAATATAAAAGGAAAGATTAGTATGGATAAATTGGTCAGCATTTTAATACCTGTCTACAATAGGGAAGACCTTATTGAAGAAACTGTGCAAAGTGCTCGCAATCAAACATATGAGAATATTGAAATAATCATAGTTGACAACAAAAGTACAGATAACACATGGAGCGTTTTAGAGAGACTGGCTAAAGAAGATAGCAGAATTAAAATATTCCAAAATGAGACTAATATCGGTCCTGTTCGAAATTGGAAAAGATGTATTGATGAAGCTTCTGGTGAGTACGGTAAGATACTTTGGTCGGATGACCTAATAGCGCCAGAATTTTTAGAAAAAACTATACCTTTTTTAGCAAATCATGATGTTGGATTTGTTTTTACCAGTACAGAAGTTTTTATGAATGGAACGACTAAGAGAATACAGTTCCATGATATAGGAGAAAGTGGTTTTTACCATAGTGAAAAATATATTGATGGAGCTCTATTTAAAAATAATTACCCTGTATCACCTGGGTGTGCGTTGTTTCGATTGAAGGATCTGCAATATAATTTATTAATAAATATTCCAAATAAAGTTCATAGTGATTTTAGTGTACATGCTATTGGTAATGATCTCTTAATATTCTTACTCACAGCTCATAGCTATAGTACATTTGCCTTTGTGAATGAGAATCTATCCTTCTTTAGAGCTCATGAAGGATCGATTACAACACAATCGCAGGATGGAAAGCTAATACTTTATTATAATTTGGTTTCCGCTTATTTTGTTGAACATTACAGGCCTACGCTTATTAAAAAGATGAATGCTAAGCTGTGGTATTTACTCAAAATATCGAAAATTGATGCACGCCGATATAACTTTGATAAGGTGGAAGATTTTTATGTTATCAATAAAGATTATAATGTAGATATATGGTTTTTATTAAAAAAAATATTAAGTACAGTATTGCACAAGTTAGGAATATAAATGAAAAAGAATATATGTTTAGATCATAGATTTAGTACAACTAGAAATGTCGTTAAAGAAAAATCTGATTTTGAGCTACAGCAAGGCAAATTTAATACTCATTATTTTTTACCTGAAGATGATGAACGAAAACATGAAGGTGGTCTTAGAACACAAGGGTACTTTAAAAAATCTTATGACAACTTACCATTGATTAGTATTGTTACTGCTGTTTTTAATGGTGAACAGTATCTGGAAGCAACCATTCAAAGTGTACTCTTTCAGACTTACGATAATGTAGAATATATCATTATTGATGGTAGATCAACGGATGATACTTTAAATATTGTCAAAAAATATGAAGACAAAATAGATTATTGGGTTAGTGAACATGATAATGGTATGTATGACGCATTGTCAAAAGGCTTCAGTGTGTGTACAGGAGACATTGTTGCATATATAAATTCGGATGATTTATATCATCAAAGTGCATTCACTACAGTTGTGGATGTTCTTAATCGACATAAAGATATATTTTGGCTAACTGGTATGTACGTTTTTTATAATCAATCTGGACAAATAACAAGTGTAGATTATCCTTGGGGGTACTCTCAAATAGGTATACAACAAGGCTTATATGGTGCAGGTGGGTTACCTTTTATTCAGCAAGAGTCGACATTTTGGAAAAAAGAAATGCTTGATTTTGTTGATATGAATACCTTTAAATCATTTAAACTGGCAGGTGATTATTATTTATGGAAGAAGTTTTCAGAGGTTGAAAATCTTTATTTGGTAAAAAGTTGTCTTGGAGGTTTTAGAAAACATGGTAATCAACTTTCAACTGATATGACAAAGTACATGGAAGAATTTAACAAAATAAGAGACATATTCTCAAAAAGTTGGAGATTAAAAGTATTGGTATTTAGATTATTGAAACTATTACCAAATAAGATTAAACAACGATATAGTCCAAATTTAGTCTATTATGATTATCAAAAAGAATGTTGGGTCAAAAACAATGAGTTATAATAGAGGATAACAGTGATATGCTAGAACACAATATTAATTGGCTTTTTCCATACATGGTTTGGCAAACGGCATAAAATAGGTATTAGATGCCCAAAACTATGATGAACTTTTTCAACAAGGAAGAGAAAAGTCATGAGCGAGTTCGATAATAAAATAGCTGTAAAAATATATTGAGCTATATGAGGATAAATTAAGTGAATAATATTTTTAGCATCAATAAATATTGTAATGTAGTAAAGGTATAGAAAGATGTGTGGTATTTTAGGCCAAGTTTCAACAACAAATATTGATCAAAAAATATTTGAAAAGAGTTTATTACAGTTAGATCACCGTGGTCCTGATGATAATGGAGTTTATGTTGATAATAACCTTGCTTTTGGACACACTAGGCTTTCAATCTTAGATCTCTCAACTCATGGTCATCAGCCTATGCTAAGTGACAATGAAAATTATGTTCTTATCTATAATGGTGAAGTCTATAATTTTGAAGAAATAAAAATTGATTTAGAGCAGAGAGGGTATAGCTTTCATTCACATTCCGACACGGAAGTAATATTGAATGGATTTATTGAGTACAAAGAGAAGGTTGTTGACAAACTTAACGGTATGTTTGCATTTGCTATATATAACAAAGAAAGTGGTGACATTTTTTTAGCCCGTGATAGAAGTGGAATAAAACCTTTATACTGTTTTCAAGACGAAAATAATTTTGTATTCTCCTCAGAGATTAAAACGTTGAAAAACTTCTCAAGCAACATCAACCTCGAAGCAAAAATACTTTTTTTACTTTTAGGATCGGTGCCAGAACCTATCACGATCTATGAAAATATTAGTATGTTTCCGGCAGGGCATTATGCATATTATTCAAAAGGTGTTCTTGTAACGACTAAGTATGATGAATATAAATACGAACCGAAGATTGTAAAACCATATCCGGAGATAGTGAAAGATGTAAATGACTTGTTGCATGACAGTATAAAGAGGCACTTGGTAAGTGACGCTCCGATCGGCACTTTTTTGTCCGGTGGTTTAGACTCTTCAGCTATTACAGCTATCGCTGCACAGTACAAAGATAATTTGCAGACGCTTTCGTTGGTTTTTGAAGAAAAAGATCTGTCTGAAGAGTATTATCAGGACCTAGTAGTTGATCGATATAACACAAAACATACGAAGTACCTTATCGATGAAAAATTATTTTTAGAGTCCATTGATGATTTTATGAATTCATTCGATCAACCCAGTATAGATGGGCTGAACACTTTCTTTGTCTCAAAAGCGGCGAGAGAAAGTGGTCTGAAAACAGTCTTGTCGGGTGTTGGTGGGGATGAGATCTTTTATGGGTATCCCTCTTTTAAAAATGCCAAAAAACTGGACTTCCTTTCTAAGATACCCTTCTTTATTATTCAGATGTTAAAAATGTCTCACAAGTACAAAAAACTGGAATTGTTGCAAATTGAAAATGACTTGGCAACTTATCTTCCAACAAGAGGCATCTTTACGCCAACAGAGATCGCAGATATTTTGGACATTGATAGGAATCTCGTGTACAAAACCATAGTCGATTTATGGGAAGAGTATAATTCGTCTCATGTCAAAGTGCTTGACGATAAAATCTCTTTCTTTGAGCTAAATATGTATATGAAAAATCAACTTCTAAGAGATACTGATGTCTTTGGAATGGCAAATTCTCTCGAGATAAGAGTGCCATTTTTAGATAAAGAGTTGGTCGATTATGTACTTAGAATCAGTCCTGAAAAAAAATATGACCAAAACATTAATAAAATTATTTTAGCAGATGCGACAAGATCACTTTTACCAAATGAAGTGATCGACAGGCCGAAGATGGGATTTACCTTACCGTTTGAATATTGGTTTAGAAAAAATATAAACAAATTTGAGTTGCCAATGGATACAAAAGTTAAATTTATCAATAAACAATTACATTGGTCAAAAGTATGGGCGTTAATTGTTCTAAGCAAATACAACTAGATGCTACATGACACACTAAATGTATGTAACTTTACATTGAGACAAATATGAAGAAAGAGGGGGCTATGTACTTGAAAATATTAGATTGTACACTTCGTGATGGAGGATATTATACGCTTTGGGATTTTGAAACTTCACTTGTAGATAGTTATTGCAAACTAGTGGCTAAATTACCAATTGAGTATATTGAAATTGGATATAAGAGTATCGAAAAGGAGGATTATTTAGGGGAGTTTTACTACACACCATTCGATACTATAAAAAAAGTTAAATCAGCATTGAATAAGTCCCAAAAAATTTCCATGATGCTCAATGCAAAAGATTGTACAACTGCAGACCTTACCAAATTACTGTCAAAGTGTGTTGACCTTGTTGAACTTGTCCGAATAGCTACTGATCCTGGAAAAATAGAACACAGTTTAGAGATAGCAAAAGTTCTAAAATCTCTTGGCTTTGAAGTGGCCGTCAATATAATGTACCTTTCAGAGATAGATGAACAGCATGATATATATAAAAAAATAAGTGATATTGATACATATGTGGATTATCTCTATTTGGTTGATTCATATGGAGCTGTGTACCCAGACGAATTAGAAAAAACCATAAAGTTATTTCAACAACATTGTAATGTCAAACTAGGTTTTCATGGGCACAATAACCTTGAGTTGGCATTTACAAACTCGCTTGTAGCCATTGAATGTGGAGTTGAGATCATTGATAGCACTATTTTAGGAATGGGAAGAGGAGCAGGTAACCTAAAGCTAGAACTATTATTGACACATCTTAAAGCAAAAAAAGAGTTAGACGTTGATTTAAATAAACTTGGACAATTGGTTGAACTGTTTGATCCTTTGATGAAATTATATAAATGGGGAACAAGCCTTCCGTATATGGTTTCCGGAAGTTATGCTTTACCTCAGAAAGATGTAATGGATGCTATTGAGATTGACCGTTATTCTATTACAAGTATTGTAAATACAATGAGTGCAAATACCCAGAATACATTGCAGGTTTTTACTTATGAACTGAAAGTGGATAAATGCGTCATAATTGGGGGCGGTCCTTCAATAGAAAAGTATACTGATGCAATAGTTAAATACCTTAATAGAAATCATAGTATCGTCATCATTCATTCAACTTCAAAATATATCAATAAATTTTCAACTTTACGTAATAAACAACTTTTTTGTGTTTCTGGCGATGAGTTAACAAAGTTAAATGATAGTATTCACTATGATTTTATTGATCGGTTTGTGTTTGAACCATCCCCTCGTAAAATTAATGTAAATATACCTATCAGTGATAATATATATGAACTAGCTAGTATTGATTTTATTGAGCATTCTCATGACTCACCTCTTTCTATTAGTTTACAGACTGCTCTTAATTTAGGTGCAAATAATATTGAACTTATGGGATTTGATGGTTATACAGAATTGAAATCCAAAAAAGAACTATACTTAATGCAAGAAAATCAAAATATTATTTCGATATTCTCAAAAAGAGAGAGAAAAATTGTAAGTCTGACAAAAACAAACTATAAAGACTTGATTCAAAAATCAATACATGCACAAGTAGATCAATGAAACTAGATACCTATGATGTGATTATTCTTGACTGTGATGGTGTAATATTTGATTCAAATCTTTTAAAGGTAGAAGCACTTAAAAGAGCAATAACCCATTATGATCCAGATATTGTTGAGGCCTTTAGTGAATATTTTAAAAATAATTTTGGTACATCTCGCTATCACCTGGTGAGAGTTTTTATTGAAGAGTTTCTCAACCAAGAATTTAATGAAGAGTTATATCAAAAAATATTGCATGACTATGGCAATAGCTGCGTTTTGTTATATAAGGAATCAGAGTTTACACATGAGTTTATGAAGTTCCTACAATATTATAAGGATAAAAAAATCTATATTGCTTCAGGTGGTGATGAAAATGAATTGAATGAAGTATTTAACGCCAAAAATATTCATAATTATTTTGACAAGATACTTGGCTCTCCTAGAAAAAAGAAAGACCTTGTTAATGAAATCTCAACCGAAAATTCAGAGAAAAAAATTATTATGATAGGTGATGCAAAGTCGGACTTTTTAGCTTCTCAAGCCAATGATATTGAATTTATTTATATGTGTCAGTATTCGTTGGTTAAAGACACAATGAAAGAGATGTCTCACAAACATAGTTTTAAAATTATCAATAATTTAGGAGACCTATTAGATGAATAATATTATAGCCTTTCTTCCATGTCGACAAGGAAGTCAACGCGTGAAAAATAAAAACATTAAACCTTTTGCCGGTGTAGAAAAAGGTTTGATTTACATAAAATTGGCACAGCTTCTCAAAGTAAAAGCAATTGCGCAGATTGTTGTATCAACAAATGATACTGAAGTCAAACGAATCGCCAAATCTTTTAATGATTCTAAAATTATTATTGACGATAGACCGGAGGAATTAGCTAGTTCATCGACATCAACAGATGATTTGATCAAATATGTTCCAAGTATCATTAAGTCAGGCATTGTTTTATGGACACATGTAACTTCACCTTTTGTAGATGAAGAAGTTTATCAAAGAGCCATAGATAACTATTTTTCAAATTCAAACAAGTATGATTCATTAATGAGTGTCACCAAGTTGCAAAAGTTTCTATGGAACGAAAATGAGCCAATTAATTATGATAGGAGTGTTGAAAAATGGCCAAGAACACAGACTATTAAACCAGTTTACGAGGTTAATAGTGGAGTGTTTATAGCTGATATAGATGTTTACAAAAAATTCAATGATAGGATTGGTGAGAGCCCTTTCTTATATGAATTGAATGAAAAAGTGGCATTTGATATAGATTGGGAAATTGACTTTGAAATTGCAGAGGTTTTGTGGAGTAAAAATGGCAAAATTTAATTTTTGGAACTTTAAACATTTTTTGGATGATTGTTTCTTTGAAGTTGTAAACTTAGTATTGAAAAGTATATTTTACTTAAAAGGCTTAACTGGTAAATATTCATATATGAACAAAAATAAAGACTTACTAAGTGCGCATGAAGGAAAACGCGTATTTATTGTAGGAAACGGACCATCTGTACAACAACAAAACTTAAAGCTTTTAAAAGACGAGATCACTTTTTTTGTTAATCGTGCTTTTAAACACGAAGAATATGAATATATACAACCAACATATCATGTGTTTGTTGATCCAAAACTAGCATCGGGTGAATGGGAAATCACAATGCTAGATGCAGTATTGAAAAAGAATCCGAATGTAACATTCTTACTTAATGCCAAGTGGTACTACTTAGATAAATTCAAACCTTATATTAATGATCCAAAATTTAAAATTTATTGGTTGAATACGAGTCTGTTTTTAACCCCCTTTCATAAATACAGAACTTTTGACTTGACAAAGGTCACCTATGGTGCAGCTGTCATAGGACAGGCAATGATTAGTGCTCTTTATATGAAAGCAGATCGTGTATATTTACTAGGTGTAGAAAGCACAGGGTTTTGTAATGAATTATTAAAACAAGAGAGTCATTTTTATGGTATAAATCCTGAAAACAATCAGAAGAATATTGAAGATGTATATAAGGACTTGTATTTTAATTATTTATATATCAAGAATCTATTTTATTTTAGTCAGTATTGTAAAGCTAAAGGGTATCAAGTTTTTAATTGTACCGTAGGTGGTATATTGGATATGTTTGAGAGGAAAACATATGAAGAATTATTTTAAAGATTGTTTGATTTTTGGAGGATTGTATTGATGCAATTATTACCAAAAAATGAAAAACGTCTTGCTGAAGGTGGACGGCGTTTAAATGGGGATATAATACAAAAGGACGACTCTATACCTTTAATTAGTATTGTAATGGTAGTTTATAATGGTGCTAAGTATATAGAAGAAGCTTTAACTAGTGTGTTTGAACAGTCGTATAAAAATATAGAATTTATTGTCATTGATGGTGGTTCTACAGATAACACTGTAAATATTATAAAAAAGTATGAAGAACAGATAGATTATTGGGTTAGTGAACCAGACGAAGGGCAATCTGATGCTTTTAACAAAGGCTTTAGTGTGTGCTCTGGAACTTTAGCAACATGGTTAAATTCTGATGAGATTTTAGTCCCAAACTGCATAGAGAAAGTTGCTGTCAAGATAGAGAAGAATCCCGATATTAAGTGGCTCAGCAGCGGAATTATCATGACTGATGCAGAAAAAAATATCATAAGATGTCGACTAGGTGAAAGAGGGAGCAATATACTGTCTACTTTTGGCATATTAAATGTTTATGGACCAAGTACATTCTTTTCTTTAGATTTATTCCATAAAGTAGGTGGCATGAAAAAAGAGTTACACTATACAATGGATACAGATTTGTGGTGGAGGTTTAAACAAGATGGTGTCAAATTGTATCGCCTAAATGAATATGTTTACATCTATAGATTACATGAAGATTCTAAAACTGCACGATATATTGTTAAAAATGAGCCAAGAAACAAAGAACAAACTAATGAAAATAAAAGACTATGTAAAAAATATATGAAATGCAATCAGAAAGTACTGAAATATGTAGGAAAGTCTTTCCTGATTATCTTTAGACTTTTTTCGACAAATTATATAAAAAGTGTAATTTATAGTTTGCGCTATCAGGGACAGACCGTCAATGCACTATTAAAGCACTTGAGATTAATATAAAGTGTTATTATCAAAAGTTGAAATTTTTTGCATAATATTTGAAGAAAGGTTATAGTATGTTATATGCAAATATAATTTATTCGTTTTTGATAGTGTTTTTTTTATACAAACTATTAAAAAAGGACTATAATCTTTTTCATGTATCGATATTTGTACTTCCATTTCATACTTGGATGTATAATCTTGGATTAAATCTTACCGCTTATCAAATTACTACACTGATTATGATTTTTGTAACAACAATAGTTTCTATCAAAAAGCGAAAAAACTTATTCTATCTTGGAAATAAGTATATTGTCTTCTTTCTCTTTTATGCCATTGTGACGACAATTGTAATTTCGGTATTTTTTATAGATAATTTTTTACAGACTGGGGGCTTTTTTCGTTCAGAAGGTAGGTATCTTGCACAATTACTTCTTTTATTAATGACATTTAGTATTATTCCTCTTGCATTCAATTATATAAATAGTACTAAAGACGTATATCATTACTTGAAAACCTATTTATATGCATTGATATTGCTCGTTATATTGGGGTGGGCACAGTTTTTTATATATCAATTTACTCATCTAGATATTTTCCCACTTGGTAGTACTATAGGAGACCTTAGAAGTGGGATGTGGGATAATATTTTTAGGATGAGTTCTTTAGGAGGAGAACCTAAAGCACTCTCAATATCGTTGATAATTGGTTTTTTCATTATTAAGGCTTTTAATCGATATGATATTTCTTTCATACCATATGAAAAGTTACTAAAATATATATTTTTGTTTACAGCATTTGCAACATTATCGACAAGCGGAATGGTTCTTTTCGTGATATTGTTTTTAATCGATTCTTTGTATATCATGGTGACATCAAAAATAAAAATTAAATTTGATGTAAAAAAGACTATCTACTTATTTTCTATTATGCTGGTTATTGGTTTTTTATTTTTCAAATATTGGGATTTTATTTCATTGATTGTTGAAAAAAGGGTTCTTGAACGAGATATAGCCAGTGAAGATTTTGATGCACCTATTCAGATTTTTTTAGTAAAGTTTCCAGAGTATATTTTGTTTGGATCAGGGCTTGGTAATATTCATAATTTTGCTTACCCATATATTTCAGCTGAGCATTTACATTATATGAAAGATAGTATTTTTGTAGCTAAAAGTGGATATTTAAAAATAATTTCAGAACAGGGATTATTTGGGTTTACACTTTTTACTTTTATTTTTTATACTACCTATCGAAACCTTGGCAAAGTAAGAAAATACCTGAGTGTTACAAATCAACAATTTTATCGTGCTATGCAATTGATATTGCTCATAGTATTAATGGCATATTTCGCAAGAACCTATGTTGTGAATGAATTGATTTTATTGTTAGCACTAGCCAATGTCTTAATATATTCTAAGAGAATAAAACACAAAGAGATCACATGAGAATTAGCTTGATTATTCCATCTTTTTTTCCTGCAACAGTATATGGTGGTCCGATCTTTTCAACACTTCATACTTGTCAAGAGTTAGCAAAACTTGATGATATAGAAGTTTATGTCAGTACAACTAATACAAATATGACTTCTAAGCTAGATGTCGAAACGAATAGATGGAAAAAGTTTGAAGATAGTTTTTTTGTTAAGTATTACAACGAAACAAAAGTAGATAAATTCTCAATGCAATTATATTTAAACGTATGGCAAGATATAAAAAAAGCCGATGTTGTACATGTTCAGTCTGTTTTTAATACCCCAACACCTATTTCTCTCTTTTTTGCACGATTATTTAAAAAACCGATTTTACTTTCACCACGAGGATCATTAGGCGATTGGTGCTTAGACAATGGCAGCAGTTTCAAACAAAAGTGGTTGGATTGGTTGATAAAGCCTTTTTCTAACAAAGTTACTTGGCATGCTACTGCTGAGCAGGAGAAACATGAGATTCAAACTATTTTTCCAAACGCAAAAGTAGAAGTTGTTTCTAATGGCATAGAATATGATGGGTTTCAAAAGTCTTCGACTTTTTCAAAGTTTGAATTTATGACAAAGTATGCTGACAAAGAGTTAGACGCGGAGCAGATCATTGTTTCAATGGGACGGCTGCAAAAGAAAAAAGGGTTTGACATTCTCATAGACTCTTTTGTGAAAGTGCTAGAAAATTATCCAAAAGCCAAGCTTCTGATTGCCGGTCAAGATGAAGATGAGGAAGAGAACTTAAGGCAGCAAATAGTAAGACTGGACTTGGTAGATAAAGTGTTCTTAACAGGGGCTATCAATGGACAAGATAAGATAGACTTTTTAGCCAATGCTGATCTTTTTGTCTTACCGTCACACAATGAAAACTTCGGGAATGTCTATGTCGAAAGTCTTGCCGCAGGAACACCTATTGTCGCCAGTAAGCAAACCCCTTGGTCTGAAGTCGAAGAGGCAGATTGTGGCAAGTGGGTCAACAACAGTGTTGAAGAGACGGCTCAAGCGATGATTGAGATGTTAGGAAAAGATCGCGAACTAATGCGAAAAAATTCTAAACAGTTAGCACAAAAATATGACTGGAAGAACATAGCAATGCAGTTCAAAGATGTATTTGAAAAGATGGTTGGAAAATGATAAAACAAGCTATATCAGTTCTAATTCTTACATTTAATGAAGAACTTCACATTGAACGTTGTATAAAGTCGTTACTACCTTTTGCAAAAGATATTTTTATTGTTGATAGTTATTCAACAGACAAGACGGTCGAGATCGCGGAGTCATTGGGTGCAAAGGTATATGCGAACAAATGGCCGGGAAACCATGCTATTCAATTTCAGTGGGGATTGGACAATTGCCCGATAGAGACAGAGTGGGTTATGAAGATGGACTCAGATGAATACGTCCTGCGGGAACTGGCCGCTGAGATCAATACTAAGATGAGTACACTGGACGATGATGTGTCGGGTGTGTACATTAAACGGCGTGTGCACTTCATGGACAGATGGATTAAACATGGTGGGTATTATCCGACATGGCTTTTACGCATATGGCGGTACGAAAAAGGGCAGATGGAACAGCGTTGGATGGATGAACACATCAAGCTCAGTTCAGGGAAAACAGTACAGTTCGAGAATGATCTTGTTGATGACAATAAAAACAATCTTACATGGTGGACTGAGAAGCACAATAATTATGCAACGCGCGAGGCGGTGGACATCTTGAACATTATTTACGGTTTTAAGAAGTACGACGAAGTCGAACCGAACCTTTTGGGGAGACAGGAACAGCGTAAACGATGGCTGAAGATACGCTATGCTTCATTGCCTCTTTTCTTACGCCCCGTTCTTTATTTTACATGGCGCTACTTTTTTAAACTTGGATTTCTCGACGGAAAGCCGGGGCTTGTCTGGCATTTCCTGCAGGGCGGTTGGTACCGGTTTCTTGTTGATGCGAAGATCAACGAGATCTATTACAGAGCTGGGAAAGACAGAGAAGAAGTTTTGAAATATTTAAAATCTGAATATGGGATAGAATTTTGAATAAAGTCCAATTAAACCAATACAGCAACAAAGCGTATAAACCCGGAAGTACTCTCAAAAAGACACTTTGGTATTTTACCAATATGCTCTTTTTTAAAACACTGCTGCCGTTTCCCTCAACTCTGAAAGTTGCAGTGTTAAAAGCGTTCGGGGCTACGGTTGGGCAGGGGGTCGTCATAAAGCCTAATGTCAACATAAAGTACCCTTGGTTCCTGACAATTGGTGACGATTGCTGGGTCGGAGAAGGGGTTTGGATAGATAATCTTGCTGAGGTCACCATAGGCGATAATGTGGTACTTTCGCAGGGGGCTTACCTCTTGACCGGCAGCCATGACTACAAGAAAGAGGCGTTTGACCTTCTTCTCGGGAAGATCGTTTTGGAAGAGGGCGTTTGGATAGGGGCTAAGGCGACCGTATGCCCAGGCGTTACCTGCCACAGCCACAGCGTACTTGCCGTCGGCTCGGTTGCTACGAAAGAGCTCAATGCGTACACCGTCTATCAGGGGAACCCTGCAGAGGCGAAGCGTAAACGAAACATCGTTTCGCATGACGCGTAAAAATAAGATCGTAGCACTTAGCACGTACTACGTAACACGAAAAGAGAAGAGCAAGAGAGTCTTATCATCGAATTACTCTAATTCACGCGAATAGAGCGAGAGTAAGTTTTTATAAACAATTCGTGAAATTCGTTGACAGAAAAAGGAACATTGAATATATGAAAATATCGATCATCACCTCCGTCTACAACAACAAAGAGACCATCGCCGAGGCGATAGAGTCGGTGCTGTCGCAGACTTATGATGACATTGAGTACATCGTTGTTGACGGGGCTTCCAAGGACGGTACGGTAGACGTTATAAAGAAGTATGCAGACAAGATAACGACTTTTGTCTCAGAACCAGACAAAGGTATCTATGACGGGCTGAACAAAGGGGTTGCCCTGGCGACGGGTGACGTGGTCGGGTTTCTGCACTCTGACGACCTTTTTCAGGATGAGAACGTTGTCGCCAAGATCGCTGAAGCGTTCAAAGCTGACGATGTGGACTCCATCTACGGTGACCTTATCTACGTCACCAAAGAAGATACCACTAAAGTCATCCGCTACTGGAAAAGCGGCGACTTTACGATGCGTAAACTGCAAAACGGATGGATGCCGCCGCACCCGACCTTCTATGTCAAACGGAAAGTCTACGAAGCCTACGGTGCATTTGACACCGGTTTCAAGATCGCAGCCGACTACGACTCCATACTCCGTTTTCTAGGAAGAGAAGGCATAACAACGCGTTACATCCCCGAAGTGCTTGTCAAGATGCGAGCCGGCGGTGCGAGTAACAGAAGTCTCAAGAACATCATCATGAAGACCAGAGAGGACATTCGTGCCCTCCGAAACAACAGGGTCGGTCATCTGGGCACCCTGGTTTCGAAGAACCTCTCCAAGATCCCGCAGTTTTTTAAACGCGAGTCATAATTCGTTAATAGCAAGAAAGAACTATCGTCCAGGGTCTGCCCCCTTGGGTACTAATTACACGAATAACACGAATTTCAAGAGCAAGAGCAAGTTAATCATCGAATTGCGCTAATGCACACGAATGAGAGAGCGAAGAACGACCGTCAGCAGAGGGTCTGCCCCCTTGGGTATTGAGCGGATTCAACCGATTCAAGAGCGAAGAGCAAGAGCAGTCGTCATCTAATTACGCTAATTTCCACGAATAGAGCAAGCGCGAGTTCTATTCAACACCACTGCTTTAAAGAGAAATAACTAATTCGTACCCGAGGGAGCAGGCCCTGGGCCAAAGCTCTTGCTCTTAAAAGTTGTACGAGAGAGTGACTCCATTTAAGGTGGGGATGATGGTGAGACCCTCCTTTTTCTCCTCGTCGCCCTCTCTATAAGACCTTACTACCTGATGACCTATAAAGGTGCCAACAATACCGCCCGCCACCAGGTCGCTGACCCAATGATGGTGACTTTTGATATCTGAGGTGTAGAGCACCCCCGCTACAATGTAGGGAAGCCAGTAGTTGTCATACACTTCTGCATAAACTGTTGCCACACTAAAAAACATCGTAGTATGAAATGACGGCATGGAAGTACCGTAAGAGTCTGACGTGGCTTTCGGGGTATGCCAGTTGCCAAAGTCGTAGGGGTCACAAGTCTGGTAAGGGTCCGTACCGCTGCACTCTTTCAGGTTGCTTTTTGGCCTTTGGCGTGCTGTGAGTGACTTTAAAAGCAGCTGTGAAATACCAACTGAGTAAACAATAGATTTTACGGAGAGCAGGGAAGAGACTTGAGCCTTTTCATCACCGAGAGCAAAGCCGCCTACATAGCACGCTGCTAAACCATAGGTCAGCCAACTGTCCGCACCGCTACCCATTAACCAGGCCATATCACTGTTCGGGTTGATCGTTTTAAGACTGTAGAGATCCAGGTTGGATTCTATATGTTCCTGGTAGAAGGTTGTGGTCGGTTTATCGACAACGACAAGCGCTGTGACAAGACCAAATGCAGCTAAAGAGTAGGAAGGGTTTTGAAAAGGAGATGTGGCCATGTTGTAAACATCGGTAGGCACAGTGAAAACGGTTTGTTTAAGCACTCTGTAGGCTAAGTATGTGTCAAAGTAGTGATGATCACGGTCTGCATACGTTTCAAATTCGTTGGCGAAGATGTTGAGGACAAACAGTAGGGAGAGTAAAAGCTTCATGTTTTCCTTGCGAACCCGCGTCCATTAGTATAAAATTCCGTCATTATAGTGTAAAGTTGCATTCTATAAAGAAGGGCTCTGTGTCAGGGAACAGGTGTCGTCGTTTCAACAGAAGTGGCGCGCTACTCAGGGAATAAAGAGCGACGGGGAAATGTCATCGAATTATGCGAATGAACGCGAATTGAAGAGCAAGAGCAGTTGCCCACAAATGAGAGGGATTAGCAGGATGGGTCGCTTACGCGACAAAGAGCAAAATAGTCATCTAATTTCGCGAATGCACACGAATGAGAGAGCGAAGAGCGACCGTCAGCAGATTCAACCGATTAATCCGATTCAAGAGCGAGTTCTATTAACACTATTGCTATAAAGACTAATGCATAATCTGCTAAATCCTAAATCTGTTGATAAGAAAAAAGAGCAAGAACACCGTCAGCAGATTGAGCAGATTCAACCGATTCAAGAGCAAAAGCAAGTTAATACGACTCGTAACTAAGTTACTTCCATGCATTGGACATAGCCCTTATCATCGAATTATGCGAATGAACGCGAATGAAGAGCAAAAGCAGTTTTAAAACAATTTGTGAAATTAGTGTAATTCGTGGACAGAACGCTCTTCGCTCTTGCTCTTAAAAAATTAGCGTTTATTAGCGTAATTCGATGACTCCCGCTCTTCACTCTTTATATTGTTAAGAGCCGGTTGTCTTGGTCGGCCGGGCAGAGACTCAACCAATATTTTGTTGCATCTTGCTAACCTTCCGGGACGAAAAGCGTGGTGCACTATGTGGTTGTTTAAAATTTCATCAGAAGTGTAACCACATTGTAACTTTCGGTGTGATATAATATTTTTTTTAGCGATGAGGTAACCGTTTTAAGAAAATACGGTATAAGGTCGCTTTAGAGAGGGACGTTGTGTTTTTGGAACTATCTATCATCTTTATTTTAACACTTGTCGTCACCAAGATCATCATTAACAACGCCCTGAAACTGGGTCTGGTCGATGTTCCCAACTCCCGCAGCATGCACACCCGCCACCACCCCCGCGGCGCGGGCATCGGCTTTACGCTGGCCGTCATGCTGGTGGAGCCGTTTTTCCATTTTCACCTCTTTTTTGAACACTTTCTTACCTTTGGCGCCATCTTGGCCGTCTTTGTCGTCGGCGTGCTTGACGACAAACAGGACACCAGACCCAACACCAAGTTCATCGTTATCGCACTCGCCTCAGCGGCCGTCTATTTTGACGGCATCGGCGTGAGCACCCTCGGGACGCTCTTCGGCGTCGAAATGAACCTTGGCTGGTTAGCGCTCCCTTTTACCATCTTTGCCATCGTCGGCTTTTCAAACGCCCTCAACCTCATAGACGGACTCGACGGACTGGCCGGTTCACTCAGCCTCGTCATGCTGGGGGCGCTCTTTCTGATAGGGTATGAGTTCAACGACCCCTTTATGATGATGCTCTCCGGTGGCTTTATCGCAGCACTTTTTGCCTTTATGCTCTACAACTGGAACCCCGCCAGCATCTTTATGGGCGACAGCGGCTCGCTTGTGCTTGGCTTCGTTATCGGCCTGCTCGTCATCAAGGCAGCGGCCTACGTGCAGCCTGTGACCGTGCTCTTCCTTATCGCCGTCCCGCTGCTCGACACCATCATCGTCATGGTGCGCCGCAAACGCCATGGCAAGTCCATATGCACTGCCGACAAGACCCACATGCACCATGTGCTTTACGGCTTTTTCAACAAAGATATTAAAAGAACGGTTGTCTATATGGCCATGCTCCAGGCAACATACTCCATAACCGGTCTGCTTATCGTAGACGGCGCGGACCAGACGATGAGTCTGCTGCTTTTTGTGCTCAACATCATTATACTGTATGCCGTTTTCTCCGGAATGCTCCACCGCCAGCAGATCATCGACAGCAAGTGCAAAAAGTGCGAGGAACTGACACCCGCCAACAAGCCGTTAAAAGAGAAAGAAGAAGCCTGTTAACGACGCTGACCCAAGAGTAAAGCGCAAGTTATAATTAACACTATTACTGCAAAGACTAATGAATAATCTGTGAAATCTGCTTAATCTGTTGACAACAAAAAAAGAGCAAAGAGCAACCGTCAGCAGATTACGCAGATTAATCCGATTAGAGCAAGCTTTTTTAACACTATTACTGTAAAAACTAATACAAAATCTGTGCAAATATGCTTAATCTGTTGACAAGAAAGAAGAAGAGCAAGAGCGTTCATCAGCAGATTAAGCCGATTAAGCCGATTTACGACTCGCAATTAAATTGCTCCCTTCACTGGACTGTTGGTCCTTGAGAGAAAGAGCAAAGAGCAACCGTCAGCAGATTACGCAGATTAATCCGATTAGAGCAAGCTTTTTTAACGCTATTGCTGTAAAAACTAATACAAAATCTGTGCAAATCTGCTTAATCTGTTGACAACAAAAAGAAAATAATCTCTATTGACTGATATAATGTTTTTATTGATTTAAAAATATTGTTTTTGGAGAAATATTTGTTTGATGATATGTCTATAAATCAGAGAATCTTGAGTGATGAAAGCTATGGCATCATAGGTGCTTGTATGGCGGTGCACCGTGAACTGGGACCAGGATTCCTTGAAGCTGTCTACCAAGAAGCTCTGGCAATCGAACTCGAAGAGAGGAAAATACCATATTCTCGCGAACAACCCGTGGCAGTGCGTTATAAAGGTGAAGTCCTGAAAAAAGGTTATCTTGCTGACTTTATCTGTTATGATGAGATCATTGTGGAACTCAAAGCAATTGCTCGATTAGAGTCTGTGCATGAAGCTCAACTTATCAACTATTTAAAAGCAACAAATCTACAGATCGGGCTGTTGGTCAATTTTGGACAATCTTCACTGCAACAAAAAAGAGTATTGAACAAGAATTATCAAATGTTTCTCTAAAAAGATTAATAAAAAATCTGTTAAATCTGCTTAATCTGTTGACAAAAAAAGAGCAAGAGCAACCGTCAGCAGATTAAAGAGCGAAGAGCAGTTTTTATCAGCAGATTACGCCGATTACGCCGATTGGAGCAAGTTGTAATGACCACTATTGCTTAAAAGACTAATGAATAATCTGTGAAATCTGCTAAATCTGTTGACAACAAAAAAAGAGGAAGAACAACCGTCAGCAGATTACGCAGATTAATCCGATTTACGACTCGCAATTTAGTTGCTCCCTGCACTGGACTGTTGGTCCATGAGAGTAAGCGTGATGAGCAAGCTTTTTTAACACTATTGCTTAAAAGACTAATGAATAATCTGTGAAATCTGCTTAATCTGTTGATAAAAAAGACAAAAGGGAAGCGCTTCTGTTGATGAGGAGGGGTGTGACATTACTGCATCAATTGTTCTACGCTTCAAGGGATTGAAATAAATCTTTACCTATAATGCAAGCAACTATAAACAAACAAAGGTTATCAATGAAAATTGTTGTCATTCAAGGTCCAAATCTTAATATGTTAGGTGTTCGTGAACAGCAGATCTACGGACCGATGAAGTTGGAGCAGATCCACGCCCAGATGAAAGACTTTGCAGACAAAAACGGAATGGAAATCGAGTTTTTCCAGTCGAACCTCGAAGGTGAACTTGTCGACAAGATCCAGGAGTGTTACGGAGAAGCGCAGGGCATTATCATCAATGCCGCAGCCTACACGCACACCTCTATCGCGATCCGCGACGCTATCTCTGCCGTTGCGATCCCTGCGATCGAAGTGCACATCTCCAACATCCACCGCCGTGAGGATTTCAGAAAAGAGAACATGATCGCACCGGTATGCGCATCGTCAATCGTCGGATTCGGACCGTTCGGTTACCACCTGGCAATGCTTGGTATGAGCCAGATCATGCAGGAAGTACAGGCACTTCAGGCACAACAAGCAGCGGCACAACAACAGCCACAAGCGTAACTCCGTGGGGATTGTACGTACGCTCTCGCCCACGCTCACGCTCTACAAAGAGCCGGGCTTTCCCGCATCGTACATACCGGTCGCACACTTTCGCCACCGTGCCATCATCGGCATCGGCGGCAATATCGGCGACGTCAAGCGCCGTTTCTTTCACCTTCTGGTCTACCTGAGACGTCAACCCCATATTGAGGTCCTGCACACCGCACCGATTTTACAAAACCCTCCTTTCGGCTACAGCGACCAGGACGATTTTTTAAACTCGGTCATAGAGATCTCTACCTCGATGCGCCCGCTCGAGCTGCTGAATTTTCTGCTGCGCACCGAGAAACGTTTCGGCCGGAAACGCAGCTTCGCCAATGCCCCGCGTACCCTCGACCTGGACCTGATCTTTTTCGACAAAGTCAAGATGAAGAGCCCTAAACTGACACTGCCGCACCCCCACTGGGCCGAACGCGAGAGCGTGCTTATTCCACTGCTGCGCCTGGGAATGCGCTGATGCATCACAACAACCGCGCAAAAAAGACCCGTTTTATTGCCGTCACCAGCGGTAAAGGCGGTGTGGGCAAAAGTACCATCAGCGCCAACCTCGCCTACATTTTGGCATCGGCAGGGCTCAAGGTAGGCATCTTCGATGCGGACATCGGCCTGGCTAACCTCGATGTCATGTTCAACGTCTCGGTCAAGAAGAATATCCTCCATCTGCTTAAAGGCGAAGCCGGACTCCAGGAGATTTTGATCCATGTCATGGAGAACCTCGTGCTCATACCCGGCGAGAGCGGCGAAGAGATCCTTAACTACTCCGATGACACGGTCTTTGAGCAGTTTATGAAAGAGGCCGAGATGCTCAATGACCTCGATCTCCTCATTATCGACACCGGTGCCGGCATCAGCAAAAACACCCAGCTCTTTTTACAGGCAGCCGACGACGTCATCATCGTCACCGTGCCGGACCCTGCCGCGATCACCGATGCCTACGCGACCGTGAAAGTGGCCGCCCGCGAGCGAAACGATATGTACCTGCTGCTCAACCAGGTCGCCAACGAGCAGGAGGCCCTCTCCATCTTCGAGCGTATCCATAAAGTGGCCGTCGGCAACATCCGGCCCGACCTTGACCTCCGCTTTTTAGGCAAGATCAACGCCGACATCAAAGTCTCGGGTTCGGTGAAACGGCGCGCTCTTTTTGCCAAGGCTTTTCCCTCTTCGCTGCCGAGCCGGGATCTCCGTGCTATTGCCAAAGAGCTGGTCAAAAAAGTGGAACGCCAGATCTATGTCAAACCGAAAGAGAGCGGCCTTGCCGGACTCTTTAAGCGGCTGAAAGAGCAGTTTTAGCGATGGCTCAACGTATGAACAGCGCCGACAAAATAACAGCCAAAGCGCTTCTCTCCCGTACGGAACTCGAGGCGCTCCTCGAGCAGTTTGAACCCACGGAAGCGACAAGAGGCAGCGAGACCCTGTTCGAAGCCGGCATGGCGAAAGTGGCCAAAACGATAGAACATTCTCTGCAAAGAAGAGGGGTCTTCTGTGACGAAGTGCATGTCGGAAAGGGGCGGCCGTCCTCCGGAGCGGGGTTCCGCTATGAGCCGGCATACCGCTATCTTGAGAGCCTCCATATAGAGAATGCCCTGGCGCTGCAGATCCTGGCAACAGCTTTTGGTGCGGGCAAGAGCGACCTCCCGCTTGATCGTCCTCTCACCTCTCTGGAAAGAGAGCTGTTGGGTGAGCTCTGCGGAGAGATCGTCTACAGTGTTGAAAAAGAGCTGGAAAAGTACCTTCTCAAAGCCGGCGCACTTAAGAGGATATCTGACTACAGTGTCTCTGTCACACTGCAGAATCGTAAAGGGGTCATAGCGTTTGCTTTCAAGAGAGAGCCGATTCTCCCCGCTACACCGGAGGCCGCAGCGGCCTCTCTTGATAGCAGTGATGTCGAAGGGACAAAGGTAGAAGCGGCGGTGGGTGCCATTGCTGCCACCGTACTGCGTAAGGGTGCCGAGTACGCGGTGCACACCTTCGGTAAGAGCAGTGCCGTTTTGCTCTTGGATGGAACCCTGCCGTTTATGGCAAAGCGTCTGCACTCCGGCGACAACAGACTCGCATTCGCAATAGAAGACGCTATTTCGGAGAAAAGTGCCTTTGACGGTTATTATCTCTGTGTTGCCGGGAGCACGATCGATGACGAGACGTTGTTGGGGCTTGAGCACGGTTCGGTGTTGTCACTCGAACCGTATGAGGTGGCAGTGGTCTATAAAGATGGTAAAATGGCTGCAAAAGCGAAGCTCCTTCTCCAAGATGGTGAGATAGCCGTTAAAATAGTATAAGGATAGATCATGCCAAAGAATAAACATCGTTCGAAACATGTTCCCAAAGAGGTCGTCAAACGGTATGTACGTGACATCAAGTCCGGTGATGCCTGGAGTATGTTCAAGATCATAGCGGACTTTGTAAAAGGGTATGACGAACTGGGTGACCTTGGTCCCGCCGTTACCATTTTCGGAAGTGCCAGGCTGAAAGAGGAGAGCCCGTACTACGAGATGGCACGGGCTCTCGGAACGAAGCTGGCGGCTAAAAAGTTCAACGTGCTCACCGGCGGCGGTCCCGGTATTATGGAAGCGGCCAACCGCGGTGCGTTCGAAATGGGCGGGGTAGAGTCCATCGGTCTCAATATCGATCTCCCGTTTGAACAGCTCAAAAACCCCTACACGACGAAAGAGGAGAGTTTTGACTACTTCTTTTCACGCAAGGTGATGCTGGTCAAGTACTCTCTTGCCTATGTCATCTTTCCCGGGGGATTCGGCACGCTTGATGAGCTTTTCGAAGCGTTGACCCTGGTACAGACCCGCAAGGTGGAGGGGGTCCGTCTCTTTCTGGTCGGTGAGGAGTTTTACAACCCGCTGATCCATTTCATAGAAGAGTGTCTGATCTCGTACGAGATGATCGATGCGGAGGATGTCAAACTGATCACGATCAGCGATGATCTGGACTTTATTGTCGGTGAGATCGAAAAATCGCTTGAAGTCCAGATGCACGGTCTGCAAAAAGGCGGGCTTTCCGATACGACCTACTATAAAACCCTTGCCAAGTTTTTCGAAGATCGCAAGATCAAGTCGGGGAGAGATTCGTAAGCGGTTTTGTGTAGAAGAGCGGTTGAAACCATAGGTTTAAAAGCGAAGAGCAAGAGCATAGTCCACCTAATTACACTAATAGCACGAATGAAAGAGCAAGAGCGTTCAGTCATCGAATTATGCGAATGAACGCGAATGAAGAGCAGAGAGCTAAGAGCGAGAATCAACAGATTGAGCCGATTCAGCCGATTAGAGAAGAGCGAAGAGCAATCGTCCAGGGTCTGCCCCCTTGGGTACTAATTACACAAATTGCACTAATTTTAAGAACAAAAACTGTTTTAAAACAATTGGCGAAAATTCGTGTCATTTGATGACAGAAAAAAAGAGCAAGTCAGTCATCGAATTATACGAATAAACGCGAATGAAGAGCAGAGAGCTAAGAGCGAACCGTCAACAGATTTAACCGATTAATCCGATTATATAAAGCAAGTTCCATTTGACATTACTGCTATAAAGACTAATAAATAATTGGTGAAAATTCGCGTAATTCGCGGACGACTGCTCTTGCTCTTTCTTATAAACTAATTCGCGTTAATTAGAGTAACACCCCAGGGTGGCCTCTTAACCTCCTCCGATGATAGAACGCTCTTCGTTCGCCAGAACCACAAAAAACTAATCGGTTTAATCTGCTAAATCTGTTGATAAAAAGCTCTTGCTCTTTTTTTTAAGACTAATAATTAATTCGAGAAATTAGTACAATTTGTGGACAGAACGCTCTTACGATAAAAACTACTAAATAATCTGCTAAATTTGTTGATTCCCGCTCTCAACTCTCACTTTAAAAATTCGCGTTAATTAGCGTCATACGATGACCAAAAGCTCTTCGCTCTTCGCTCTTAGTTCGTTAGAACCCCAAAGACTAATCTGTTTAATCGGATTAATCTGTTGACCCTCGCTCTTTGCTCTTTCTCTTTTTGAGAATTCTTGAGTAAACAAGTTAACTGGTAAGGATTGTATGACCCTTAGCCTCTTTTGGTTATTATTACGCAACATAATAGGCAAGAAGAAGAGAGCATGGCAAAAAAAGTATTGATAGGAATGAGCGGCGGGGTCGATTCGACCGTCTCGACGATGTTGTTGAAAGAGGAAGGCTACGAGGTCGAGGGAGTCTATATGAAACTCCACTCCAAACCCGGCTACCATGAAGTCCATCAGGCACGCGCCCAGAAGGCAGCGGACTTTGCCGGCGTCAAGCTCCATATCCTGGACCTGCAGGAGACCTTCAAAGAGAAGGTCGTCACCCCTTTTATCGAAACTTACAAAGAGGGTAAAACCCCCAACCCCTGCGCGCTCTGCAACCGTAACCTCAAGTTCGGTGAGATGATGAAGTTTGCCGACAAGGTGGGTGCCGACTTTCTGGCAACAGGCCACTACATTCAGCATGACGGCACCTATCTTCTACAGGCCGAAGATGACACGAAAGACCAATCCTACTTCCTCTTTTATATCCACAAAGAGATCGTGCCCCGTCTGGTCTTTCCTCTGGGCTCACGTCACAAAAAAGATGTCAAGGCGTATGCGGCTCAGATCGAAGGGCTGGAGTCGTTCGCCTCTCAGGCGGAGTCGAGCGAGATCTGTTTTGTCGAGACCACCTATACCGACGTCTTGAAAGATTATGTCAAAGTCGATCAGCCGGGAGAGGTCCTTGACAGCGAGGGCAATGTGGTCGGTGAGCACAAGGGGTACATGCACTACACCATCGGCAAGCGCAAGGGCTTCACGGTAAAAGGGGCGCATGACCCGCATTTTGTGACCAGGATCATCCCCGAAAAGAACCAGATCGTCGTCGGCCTGAAAGAGGAGCTCGAGTGTTTCGATGTGGAACTTAAAGATGTCAACATGTTCGACGAGCGCACCAGTTTCGACACGACGGTGAAACTGCGTTACCGTACCCACGCGGTCCCGTGTCATGTCGAGATCGACGGTGAGCGCGCAACGATCAAACTGCACGAGCCGGTGCTTGGTGTCGCTTCGGGACAGGCGGCCGTCTTTTATGACGATAACAAGCTCATTGGCGGGGGCTGGATCGTTTAGCGTAAACAATAACGCTCCGGCAGATGCAATCTCTAGACTGTAAACTAACCCCTTAAGTGGCATCTCGCGATGCTACTTTATATTTTTTTACCCACTCCTCAGACTCTCACGATATAATTGCACTATTATTACTAAAGGGTATCATGAAAGATGCCCCTTACCTAAAAGGTGACCCATGCGCGGATATAAGATTTTTGCCGGTAGTTCTTCTGTTGATTTTGCTAAAAAAGTGTGTAAAACACTTGATGTTCCATTGGCCAAGGCTGATGTAAAACGTTTTTCCGATGGTGAGATCTCAGTTCAGATCGCTGAGAGTGTTCGTGGACGTGACGTGTTTATCGTTCAGTCGACAGGTGCCCCTTCGAATGACAACCTGATGGAACTGCTTATTATGACCGATGCGCTTCGCCGTTCGTCTGCAAGCTCTATCACTGCGGTTGTCCCTTACTACGGTTATGCCCGTCAGGACCGTAAAGCGGCACCTCGTGTCCCGATTACGGCGAGACTGGTAGCGGACATGTACGAAGCGGCAGGGATTGACCGTGTCGTTACGATCGACCTTCACGCCGGTCAGATCCAGGGCTTTTTTAACATTCCGGTTGACAACCTGTACGGTTCGATCGTCTTTAAAGAGTATGTGCAATCAAAAAAACTTGCCAATCCTGTTGTCGCATCACCGGACATCGGCGGGGTTGCCCGTGCACGTTACTTTGCAGAACAACTGGGACTTGAGATGGTCATCGTAGACAAACGCCGTGAAAAAGCGAACGAGTCGGAAGTGATGAACATCATCGGTGACGTCGAAGGCAAAGATATCATTATTGTTGACGACATGGTCGATACGGCCGGAACAATGGTCAAAGCGGCAGCGGCGCTTAAAGCCAAGGGCGCGACATCTGTTATGGCGATCGCAACGCACGGCGTATTAAGCGGTAAAGCCTATGTTAACCTCGACAGCGATTCGCTGGATGAGCTCTGTATCTCAGACACCCTGGTGACGAAACCGCATGACACTATTACCGTACTGAGCGTAGCCCCTCTCTTTGCAGAGGTTATTCGTCGCGTGTATCACAATGAAAGCGTTAATTCACTTTTCGCATAACAATACCCTAAAACCAAACGGCTCTGGCCGTTTCCTCGGATATACATGAAAATAGAACACATTAGAAATTTCTCGATTATTGCACACATTGACCACGGTAAATCGACGTTGGCCGACCGAATTATTCAAGAGTGCGGCTCCGTAAGTGAACGTGAGTTGACGACGCAGATGATGGACACCATGGACATCGAACAAGAGCGCGGTATTACTATTAAAGCGCAATCGGTACGCCTAGACTATGTTAAAGATGGCAAACATTACATCCTCAACCTCATAGACACCCCGGGCCACGTTGACTTCTCGTACGAGGTGAGTAAATCACTGGCTTCGTCGGATGGTGCACTCCTTATCGTCGATGCGGCGCAGGGTGTGGAAGCGCAGACGATCGCCAACGTCTACCTGGCACTGGACAACAACCTGGAGCTGGTACCGGTCATCAACAAGATCGATCTTCCTGCTGCTGAGCCTGAGCGTGTCGCCGAAGAGATCGAGACCAGTATCGGGATCGATGCAACGGACGCCTTGATGGTCTCGGCGAAGTCCGGCCTCGGTATCCGTGAACTGGTTGATGCCATCGTCGACCGCATTCCGGCACCTGAGGGCGACCCGGACGCATCGACGAAGGCGATCATTTATGACTCTTGGTTTGACCCCTATCTGGGGGCACTTGCCCTGGTCCGTGTTTTTGACGGACAGATTTCCAAAGGTCAAAATATTCTTTTGATGAGCAACAAAGAGCAGCACCAGGTCCTCGACCTGATGTACCCGCATCCGAAGAAACGCCAAAAGACAACCGCGATCAAGACCGGCGAGATCGGTATTGTCGTCCTTGGCCTGAAAGAGGTCCACTCCGTTCACGTCGGCGACACCATCACCGATGCAAAAAATCCGGCTGCGGAACCTGTTCTTGATTTTGAACCGGCCAAGCCTTTTGTTTTTGCCGGGCTCTACCCGATAGACACCGACAAGTTCGAAGACCTTCGTGACGCGCTCGACAAACTTAAACTGAACGACTCCTCGTTAAGTTATGAGCCGGAGACTTCGGTTGCCCTCGGTTTCGGTTTCCGTGTCGGTTTTCTCGGGATGCTGCATATGGAGGTCATCAAAGAGCGTCTTGAACGTGAGTTCGGCCTCGATCTTATTGCCACAGCCCCTTCGGTTGTCTACAATGTGACGATGAACAGCGGTGAGCTTATCGAGGTACAGAACCCTTCAGAGCTGCCGGAGATCAACCATATAGCGCATATTGAAGAGCCGTATGTCAGAGCGACGATCATCACGCCGAGCGAATACCTCGGCAATGTGATCAATCTTCTTATCTCAAAGCGCGGCGCACAGACCAAGATGGATTATCTCAATGAAGAGCGCGTGCTGTTGGAATATGCGGTACCGATGAATGAGATCGTTGTCGATTTTTACGACAAGCTCAAGTCCATCTCCAAAGGGTATGCCTCTTTTGACTATGAACCTATCGGTTTCCGCGAAGGTGACCTGGTCAAGCTGGATGTCAAGGTGGCGGGTGAAGTGGTCGATGCTCTCTCCGTCATCGTTCCCCGAACATCTGCGGAGTCACGCGGACGTGCACTGGTCAAGAACATGAAAGAGATCGTCCCCCGTCAGCTTTTCGAAGTGGCGATCCAGGCCTCTCTGGGCAACAAGGTCATTGCCCGTGAAACGGTCAAGTCTATGGGTAAAAACGTTACCGCAAAATGTTACGGCGGCGATATTACCCGTAAACGCAAGCTCCTTGAGAAGCAGAAGGCGGGTAAAAAACGGATGAAGTCTATCGGTAAGGTCAACCTGCCGCAAGAGGCATTTATGTCTGTATTGAAGATGGACTAACGCCATCGACGATTAAGAGCTCTAGTCTACGAATTTCAAGAGCGAAGAGCAAGAGCAGTTGCCCACGGATTAATGGGATTAGCAGGATGGGTTGCTAACGCAACAAAGAGCAAGAGCCTAAGTCATCAAATTACGCGAATGCACACGAATCGAAGAACAGAGCGAAGAGCAGTTTATCAACAGATTTAGCAGATTAAGCCGATTCAAGAGTAAGTTAAGTTCAATACTACTGCTATAAAGAGTAATAAATAATTGGTGAAAATTCGCGTAATCCGTGGACAGAACGCTCTTACTCTTGCTCTTCGTTCTTTCTCTAGCTTTTTATCCTAATAATCCCAATAATCTGTGGGAGAAAAAAAGAGCGTTTGCCCACGGATTAGTAGGATTAGCAGGATGGGTTGCTAACGCAACAAAGAGCAAGAGTCTAAGTCAGCAGATTACGCGAATGCACACGAATCGAAGAACAGAGCGAAGAGCAGTTTATCAACAGATTTAGTAGATTAAGCCGATTCAAGAGTAAGTTAAGTTCAATACTACTGCTATAAAGAGTAATAAATAATTGGTGAAAATTCGCGTAATTCGCGGACGACTGCTCTTGCTCTTAAAATTAGCGTTAATTCGCGTCATTCGATGATAAGGACCATACCCGAGGGAGGGCAGACCCTGGACTCTCGCTCTTGCTCTTGGTTCGCAAGAACCCTAAAAACTAATCTGCTTACATCTGCTTAATCTGCTGACACCCGCTCTTGCCTTACGCTCTTCAACTCATCCCACTAATCGTAATAATCTGTGGGCTAAAGCTCTTGCCCTTTCTTTTTGAAAGACTAATAAATAATTGGTGAAATTAGTGTAATTCGTGGACTCTCGCTCTTGCTCTTGGTTCGCAAGAACCCTAAAAACCAATCTGCTTACATCTGCTTAATCTACTGACACCCGCTCTTGCTCTTTGCTCTTAAAATTAGCGCTAATTCGCGGAATTCGATGACGACAAGCTCTTGACCTTTCTCTTTTAAGACAAAAAACAATCCTAATACTCCCCTGAATCTGTGGGAAGGCTCTTGCTCTTCTCTTTCAAGAATCAAACAACAATCCTGTTCATCATAGCCACTTTTTTAAATGCATGCTACAATAACTGCATGAAAAAATTAGTTGAGAGTTTCTGACATGAAATGCCTGCTCTGCACCTCGTGGTCATTGTCGCACATCTGCGAAGATTGCCGTAGAGAGAGTCTGCAACCCTCACTCTACAAACGCAAGATCCGCGGCAACATCGATGTCTACTCCTTTTACAAATACAGCGAGATCGAAAAGCTGCTGCACACCAAACACACCGACCTTGGTTTCTACATCTACTCCATCCTGGCCGAGATCGCGTTTAGCCGCTTTGGCGAGAACTTCAGTTTTGAAGAGGAAGTGGTCTCACTCGGCGTCGATGAACATGTCAAACACGGTTACTCGCATACGGCTCTTCTGAACAAGGCGCTTAGGTCAGCGTACATTCATCCCAGATATAACAGGTTGATCGCCACGAGTAAAGAGAGCTATTCAGGCAAAAGTTTTCAATACAGGCTTCTGCATCCGAGAAGGTTTAAGCTCAAAGCGTTTAAAGAGAGATACGTTATTTTGGTCGATGATATCATCACCACCGGTATGACATTGACGCAGGCGGCCGAAGCGTTGGAAAAAGAGGGCAAAGAGGTGCTCTTCTGCCTCACTTTGGCGGATGCAGAGAAGAGGTGATCAAGCCCGTTCTTGTGTTTTTAGAAAGGCCAGCACTTCTTTCTCATTACCCCGAAAGATGATGGGAATAGGGCTTTTCTCGATCTGATAGTTGTACATGGGGTCGTAGTACTCTTCCAGGAGTGTTTGTACCCACTCTTTATGGGATTCTGTTTTGCCGCTGATCTGCTGGACTTTAAAGGCGTTGTCAAGAACGCTTTTGAGGTGCAGGTAGCGTTCACTGCCCAGTCGTTTTTGGATACGGCTCAGGTTCCCCTGCATCTGCTCAAACCACCGCTCATCACCTTCGTCACCGTAATGTTCGTTGTACTCGATCAACGAGGCGGTGACATACTCGTCAAAGGTGATCTGCACGCGGGTCGCTATGGGCGCTTCCAGGATGACGAGGCTCGCATGTTGGAAGTTGTCAAAAACAGGTTTCGGTATAAAGACCCTGCCGATATTGTGACTCTCATGCTCGATAACAAGTTGGCTGTGGCCTTCGCTTTCGTGGCGGATAAGTGCATAGGCAAGGCGGTCTTCAAAGTCTATCTGCGAGGGTTGCGGTGTCGAAAAACGGCCAAAGGAAGAGCCTCTGTGGTTGGCAAGCTTTTCAAGGTCAATAGCGTTGTCCAGTTTGTGGATCAAGAGGGTCTTGCCTGTACCGGTCGTCCCGCCGATGATGATCGTTTCTGCCTCGTCGCTGATGCGCTCCGACTCTTCCATAAGAAAGTGGCGGAATGCTTTGTAGCCCCCTTTAAGACGGGGAAGGGTAATACCCGCTTCGGCCAGCCACTCCTGCGAGATTTTCGAACGCTGTCCGCCGCGAAAGCAGTAGAGGTAGGCGTCGGGGTGCTGCTGCAGAAAGTCGATCCACGCCTGCACCCTTTGCGCTTTTACATCGCCCTGAATAAGGGTGTGCCCCAGTTTGACCGCTTCGCTGTTACCGGCCTCTTTGTAGCGTATACCGACAAGGCGACGCTCTTCATCGTTCATTAACGGCAGGTTGGTGGATGTAGGAAAAGCCCCTTTTTCAAACTCGACAGGGGCCCGGACGTCGATGAGCGGCCGGGACTCTAAGACGATAGCGCGAAAATCATCCGTAAGGGGTAGTGCCAACTTAAAGCACCTCGACGCTGTATTTACCGCGTTGGCGCGTCTCACCGATAGAACGCAACTCCAGACCGGCAGCTTTTGTGAGCGCTAAAAAAGCATCGATACTCTCTCTGCGGACAGCGCAAAGCAGTCCGCCGGATGTCTGGGCATCGCAGAGGATGTCCTGCTGCTTGGGATTCATTGGGCCGATCTTGTGACCGTAGCTCTCAAAATTACGGCGTGTGCCGCCGGGGACACACTCCATCGCCAGGTACTTTTCGACATTGTTGAGAAGCGGTACATCGTCGAACCGGATGATCGCGCTGATATTGCTGCCGTCACAGATCTCAGTCAGGTGACCCAGAAGGCCGAACCCCGTGACATCGGTCAATGCGGTGACCCCTTCGAGTTGAGAGATCTCGGCACCGATCTTGTTAAGCGTACACATGGCGTCGATGGCGACCTGAATGTCGCCCTCTGTGATCTTGCCCTGTTTCTGTGCGGTGGTCAAGATACCGATACCCAGAGGTTTAGTCAAAAAGAGTTCGCACTCAGGCTCGGCAGTGTCATTGCGTTTGATGTTCTTGTTCTCGGCGATGCCGGTAACGGCCAGACCGAAGATAGGTTCCGGCGAGTCGATGCTGTGGCCGCCGGCAAGGGGAATACCTGCCTCTTCACAGACGGCACGTCCGCCGTCGATCACTTTTTGGGCGACATCGGCATCAAGCTTGTTGATCGGCCATCCAAAAATGGAGATCGCCATCAGCGGTTTGCCGCCCATGGCATAGATGTCGCTGATAGCGTTGGTGGCGGCGATACGCCCAAAGGTAAAAGGATCGTCTACGATCGGCATAAAAAAGTCGGTCGTACTTAAAACAGAGGTGCCGTTGCCGAGGTCGAAAGCGGCCGCATCATCATTGGTCGAGTTCCCGACCAGCAGCAGCGGATGTTCGATGGTCTCTCTTGAAGTTTCAAGGATCTGTTTCAGCAGCTTGGGTGAGATCTTGCAGCCGCAGCCTGCGCCGTGACTGTATTGTGTTAGTTTTACGTCTTCCATGGTCTCTCTTCTTGGGTGAAAAGCTCTGGTCATTCTCAGAGCTGTTCCGGGTTTTATAAACAACATAATATTCCCGATTCGCTAAGAGGGCACTGTATAAAGAGGATAATGGTAAGATTTGACAAAATTTAGAGGCACCATTAGGGAGTTACAGATATGAAAGAGCAGAAAGTCGTCGTACCGCACTACAAAACCTTGGCCCTTCGTCATATTGTCCTGGACTATAACGGCACATTGGCAGAAGACGGTCTGCTTAAACCGGGGGCTAAGTCTCTGCTTGGCGACCTGAGCGGACGCTACCAGGTCCATGTGATCACTTCGGACACCTTCGGCAGTGTCCATAAACAGCTCGAGGGATTCGATGTGACGGTCATGGTGCTCAGCAGTGAAGACCATACGGCCGAAAAGGCTGCCTATGTCGAGAAGCTCGGTTCCGTGCACTGTGCCGCGGTCGGTAACGGAAACAACGATGCCGAAATGGTGCAGAGAGCGCTGCTCGGTGTGGCGTTGATCGGCGATGAGGGGTGCAGCACGCTTACCCTGATGAACAGTGATGTCGTCTGCAGCTCTATCGATGATGCACTGCGGCTACTGCTGAGTGATAAACGGCTGATCGCCACACTGCGAAAGTAGCTCCGTTCAGCTCCGGTTGGGGTAGGGCTCGCGCATGCTCATACGGGTGTCGATAATAGCACGTCCGACGGTAAAGTGGTACATCGTCTGGAAGGTGTCGTCTTCCAGACCCAGCATCCGGTGCATCACATCGTCCAGGTAACAGCCTATACCGGTGGCGCTGAGACCGAGGGCCGTCGCTTCGAGGTAGAGCTGCTGCCCGAGCTCGCCGCACTCCCAGTAGAGCTCTTTGTACTCATGGGCACCGTAGCTCTCTATAGGCTCTCTGAACTGTGTGATCATCCCCAGAGAGAAAGCACTGTCTCCGGCGATCTCCTGTGAACAGGAGATGAATTTGGCCTGGGAACGGAAGTCGCCTTCTTCCAGGAGATAGAGCCCCGGCATCTTCTCTTTCCAGAGAAAATCTTTTCGTGTGAGACGTTTAAGGGCACTGATGTGCTCGGGGTTGCGAAGGTAGAAGTAGAGCCCTCTGTCCAGATCTTCGACATCATGGACAAAGAGTGCAAAATTGACACGGCTTCGAAAGTCGTCGACAGGTGCGGTGACGGCGTGCAGCATCTGTCTGAACTGTTCTGAGCTGATGTGCGTGCGGGCAAAGTCCATCGCTTGGGCACTGCGGCGCTTTAAGATCACCTCTTTGACGCTGAAATTATTGGGCATACGTTCCGCTTCAGCGCTCTGGAGGCTATGCTTTTCGATAGGCATTGTCTCCACCTGCGATGCCTGCATGGCAAGGTCGACGGCTTCCCAGGGGTGATGGGAACGGCTTAAGAGATTCGCTTTGCCTTGAAACGCTGCGGGCAGGTCCTGGATCAGCTGTGAGAGATCGTGTTCGCTTTGGACTGATTCGCCGATATGCAGCAGGCTCTGTCCTATCTCCGGCTCACTTACTTCATAACGCTCTTTCTGGTCAAGCCCGATCAGCTTTTCAAGATCAGAGAGTGGCAGGTTCTCGATCTTGGATGTCTGCAGTCCCAAGGTTTTTGCACTCACTTTGACGGCCTTCATAGCATGACCGAGATCCATGTTGACATAGCGGAAGCAGCGTTCGCCGTATTTCCACATCTCCCGCCAGGTAATCGAGCTGAGAGCGACAAAGTAGCCGTGCTGTTTCTGATCATGCCAGTAGTCGGTCTCAAATTCAGCCAGGATCTCAAGCGCATGCTCTTTGACCGCATAGTGGGCAATGACGCTTTTGTCAGAGATCCCGTGGACAGGCGGCAGGATGATGGTCGCTTCGGTCGGTTGCAGGTTGCCGCTTGACGCGTTGCAGCGCAGTGCCCAACAGTCGGTCCCTATGCATTTCCAGGCAGCGATACCGAGTGAGAACTGGAAAAGCTGCGCAATGGAGTAGAGAGAAACCGGTGCAGAGGGGAGGTGTGCATCACTCATGATGGCGTTATAGCTCATTGTCGGATTCTCAAACGAGAGTGGAAGCTTTACAAGACGTGTACCGCTGTAGCTTCTAAAGGGGTCCGGCTGTGTTGCCCAATCCATATAGCCCAATGATGCAGCATAGCGGTCGGGGTGGTGCTTCGTGCGCTGGTGGTAGTCGAAGATGATGGCTGAATGGTTCATGGTCTGCCTATAGGTATTTTGTAAGATGATTATAGGGAGGATTATGTAAAAGGGCACTTCAGTCGAAGAGGTAGATTATTGCTTAAGAAAGCCGATCGTCCGGCAGATGCTTTAACGCCGTTTTAAGCGGCATGCTAAAGTAAACAGAAGGCAACTTCCGGGTACTGAACTGATAGAAGTTTATACAATTTTTATGAGTAATTTAGCAAAAGATGATGAGACTATTTGTCGTTAGGCCCCAGATACAGGGGTTTTGCATATATGAGTCATATAGACTAAAGTATAGTTAGTCTAATACTATAAGATATTACTTGACAGTAAATGACTCATATGTTATAATTGCCTCAGAATTCAAGAAAGGAGTTACTAAACAATTATGTCTGAAGATAAAAAAAACGAAGAGACACAATCGATTGAAGAAGAACTCGAAGAGCAGATAGAATCGCACGAAGAGGCTGAAGTCGAAGAGGTCGAAGACGAACTTGAGACATTGAAAAATGAGGTTGCAACACTGCAGGATAAATATGCACGTGTCCATGCCGACTTTGACAATATTAAGAAACGTCTTGAGCGTGAGAAGTATCAAGCGCTTGAATATGCAAATGAAAAATTTGCAAAAGATATCATCCCGGTACTTGATGCACTGGATGGGGCAATTAAAGCCAAAGATATGGAAGCTGACCCTGCTGTGTTACTTGAAAAAGTAAGTGAAGGTGTTGCGCTGACTATGAAACAATTTTTAAGTGTGCTCGAGAAGCACGGTGTGACACCGGTGAACGAAGACGAACCGTTCGATCCGAATGTGCACCATGCGGTACAGCAAGTCGACAGTCCTGACCACGAAAGCGGCCAGATCGTCAGTACCTTCCAAAAAGGGTACAAATACAAAGGACGAACCTTGCGTGATGCAATGGTCGTCATTGCGAACTAATTCGCAATAGCGTTAAGCAAGAAGCATTAAGCGTTAAGAGATAGATTCTTTACCTTGATGATTATTGTTATAGTAAAATTTAAAACATAACTACAAAGGAAATACAAATGAGCAAAGTAATTGGTATCGATTTAGGAACAACAAATTCATGTGTCGCAGTTTACGAGGGTGGTGAAGCGAAGATCATCCCTAACAGCGAAGGTAAAAACACAACTCCGTCGGTTGTAGCATTTACAGATAAGGGCGATGTCCTTGTCGGTGACCCTGCAAAACGTCAGGCGATCACAAACCCTGAAAAGACGATCTCTTCGATTAAGAGAATCATGGGTCTTATGATGGACGAAGAGACAGCTAAAGCTGCTCATGACAAAGTAACATACAACATTGTCAACAAAGACGGTATGGCTGCGGTCGATGTAGCGGGTAAGATCTACACACCGCAAGAGATCTCTGCAAAGATCCTTTCAAAATTGAAAGAAGACGCAGAAGCGTACATCGGTTCTACGGTAACTGATGCCGTTATTACCGTACCGGCATACTTCAACGATGCACAGCGTAAAGCAACGAAAGATGCAGGTACGATCGCAGGTCTTAACGTGCTTCGTATTATCAACGAGCCGACAGCCTCTGCTCTTGCCTACGGACTTGAGTCTAAAGCGGAAGAGAATGTATTGGTTTATGACCTTGGTGGTGGAACGTTCGACGTTACGGTACTTGAGATCTCTGACGGAACGTTTGAGGTTCTTTCAACAGACGGTAACGCCTTCCTGGGTGGTGACGACTTCGATAACAAGATCGTCGATTATCTGAACAGTGAGTTTAAAAACACGCATGGTATCGAACTGAAAAACGACAAGATGGCACTTCAGCGTCTTAAAGATGCTGCAGAAAACGCCAAGAAAGAGTTGAGCTCGTCGACTGAGACAGAGATCAACCTTCCGTTTATCACGATGACAGAAGCAGGGCCTCAACACCTTGTCGTAAAATTGACGCGTGCCAAGTTCGAAGGGATGATCGAGAAGTTGATCGCTGAGACGATCGACCACATTAAAGTGGCGATGAAAGATGCAGACCTTGACAACAATGAGATCAATGAGATTATCATGGTCGGTGGTTCTACACGTGTACCGGCAGCACAAGAAGCTGTTTCCAAATATTTCAGCGGTAAAAAACTGAACAAAGGGGTTAACCCGGATGAAGTCGTTGCTGCAGGTGCCGCGATCCAGGGTGGTGTTCTACGCGGAGATGTTAAAGACGTTCTTCTTCTTGACGTTACGCCGCTGTCACTTGGTATCGAGACACTTGGCGGTGTTGCGACTAAGATCATCGAAAAAGGGACAACGATCCCTGTTAAGAAATCTCAGGTCTTCTCAACAGCAGAAGATAACCAGCCTGCGGTCTCTATCAGCGTTGTTCAGGGTGAGCGCGAGTTCGCTAAAGACAACAAGTCTCTTGGTCTGTTTGAACTTTCAGACATCCCGGCAGCACCACGCGGTGTGCCTCAGATCGAAGTGACATTTGACATCGATGCCAATGGTATCTTGACAGTAAGCTCTACTGATAAAGGTACAGGTAAGTCTCAATCTATCACGATCTCCGGTTCATCTGGATTGAGTGAGGAAGAGATCAACAAAATGGTTCAGGATGCTGAAAACCATAAAGCAGAAGATGAAAAACGTAAAGCGCTTGTTGAATTACGCAACCAGGCTGACGCACTTGTTGCTCAGACAGAAAAAACACTTTCAGAAGCGGGTGATGATGTTGATGCCGACGAAAAAGCGGCGATCGAAGCAGCGATCACTGACCTGAAAGAGACACTCAAAGATGAGTCTGCAACAAAAGAGACCATTGAAGAGAAGGTCAAAGTATTGACTGAAGCCAGCCACAAAATGGCTGAGCGTATGTACCAAAAAGAGCAGGGTGGCGAAGCTGCTGATGCCGGCGCTAAAAAAGCGGATGACGATGTCATCGACGCTGAGATCGACTAATTTATATCGGAGCAGCCCAGGCTGTTCCTCCCCCTCTCTCCTCCCTTAATCCCCATTTACGCTAACTTCAGGTTAAAATGTTACTATCATATAATTTTTTATAATAGTAGGTTTAGAGACAGATGCAAAAAGTTTTATTGATATTGATTTTTTTAGTATCAGCCGTCATGGCTGATACGATCCATAATGCAGCGGCCAATGGTGATATAAAAGCCATAAAGACGGAATTGGCAAACGGTGTCGATATTAATGTTGTGAATGAACACGGTCAGACCCCCTTGGTACTTGCTGTTTACAATGAACACCTGGAGATGGTGGAGTTTCTTATTCAAAAAGGGGCCAAGACCAATACAGAGATGGAAAATGGCCAGACGGCTATTTTTATTGCCGCCTATCTGGGTAAAAACAGGATGATCATGACACTGTTGCAACATGGAGCTATCTTGAACATGAGTGATCAAAATGGTGACACGCCTCTGCATAAAGCAGCTGAAGGGGGCAGTTCCAGTGCTATTCGTCTCTTAATCGAGTACGGTGCCAAGATCGATGTGCGTAACAAACACAAATCGACACCGCTGCACACGGCCGCAAAACTTAACAATGAAGATGCTGTCTGGTCTCTTGTTAAGTCGGGTGCAAGTAATAAGTACATTAATGATGATGGGATGACCGCTTCGGAAGTGGCTTATGAAGAGGATAACGGAAGAATCGTAAAAATAATAGAAAAGTACGCAAAATAGGGGACATATTCAGTGCATTTTGCGCCAAATTCAGACCACTTGATGTATCGGTGCTCGACTCACGGTCAAGCCGTTCGCTGCAGTGTGTTGTTGACGCTTCTACGCCTTCGGTCTGAGTTTGACACAATCAACACTAAATCGACAGCTTTGTCTCTATTTTATTGGATATAGCTATCTCTCTGTTATAATTACCTTTAGGGCACCTCTAGAAGCTCTTTATACAAACAGCAGGTTTTTAATTACCTGCACTTAGGAATAAATATGGAAAAATTTTTACAAGAAGCCAAAGAGAGTTCTCGCATTTTAGCGACATTGAGCGGGCATGACAAAAACCGTATCTTACGTGAGATGGCGGAAGCTCTGCGTGCGAACACGATGCGTGTAATAGAAGAGAACGCTAAAGATATGCGTGCAGCCGATGAGAATAATCTGGCGGCATCACTTAAAGACCGTCTCTACCTGGATGAGAAACGTATTGATGCGATGGCGGTTGCGATCGAAGAGATCGCTGCTTTGAAAGAGCCTGTCGGTCGGGTTCTCGACGGATGGGTCACGGAAGATGGACTTAAGATAGAGAAAGTGACGATCCCTATCGGTGTGATCGGAATTATTTTTGAGTCTCGACCGAATGTCACGTCAGACACTGCGGCACTCTGCTTTAAGTCTGCCAACGTCTGTGTCCTAAAAGGGGGTAAAGAGGCTGAATATTCAAACGCAGCGATCGCCGATGTACTGCGCGCAACACTGCGTAAGAACGATCTTCCTGAAGCGTTGATCTCACTTTTGCCGGATGCTACCCGCGAGGGTGTTGCCAAACTGATCAAGATGGATAAATATGTTGACCTGATCGTGCCTCGCGGCGGGGAAGGACTGATCCGCTATGTGAGTGAAAATGCGACCGTACCTGTTGTCAAACATGACAAAGGCCAGTGCCACACCTACATCGATAAAGATGCGAACATCGGCAATGCGATCTCAATCGCTGTCAATGCCAAAGTGGACCGTCCGGGTGTCTGTAATGCGATGGAGACACTTCTGGTCGACAGTGCGATCGCCAAAGAGACATTGCCGAAGTTAAAGATGGCTTTTGATGAGACGATGACAGAATTAAAAGGGTGTGACAATACCCAGGCGATCATCGACGTAGCGCATGCAACCGACAAAGATTACGATACCGAGTATCTTGCCAATATATTGAACATCAAGGTTGTTGACGGGGTTAAGGGGGCGATCGAGCATATTGTCCGTTTTGGTTCCGGCCATTCAGAGGCTATTGTCACTGAAAATTACACCTCTGCCGAAGAGTTTCTAAATGCAATCGACGCTGCAGCGGTCTATGTCAATGCATCGACGCGTTTCACAGATGGCGGCTCTTTCGGATTCGGTGCCGAAGTTGGGATCTCGACCAACAAACTTCACGCACGCGGCCCAATGGGGATCGAAGGTTTGACGACCTACAAATTCAAGATATACGGCAGCGGTCAGATACGTTGAAACCCGTTCTGGAAGTCGAGGAGCTTGATTTCGGCTATACCCCCGGAAAACTGCTCTATAAAGATTTTTCCCTATCCTTGAACTGCGGGGAGATCAAAGCGGTTGTCGGCGCCAGCGGTTCAGGCAAGACAACACTCTTTGAACTGATACTCGGCAATCTTAAACCCGTAAATGGCAGGGTACGCTCAGGCCGTGTCTCTCAGGTCTTTCAAGACCCTTACACCTCGTTCCATCCGGGATACAGCATTATAAGTCAGATCAGAGATGTCGCTTCTCTCGATGGCCTTGAGCATTACCTGCAAGAGATGAACCTGGAACGTGCCTTATTAGACAAACAGCCTCACGAACTCTCCGGCGGACAGCTTCAGCGCTCTTCAATTGTCCGGGCCCTTCTGATGAAACCGCAGCTGCTGTTGCTTGATGAGCCGACATCGGCACTGGACAATGTCATACAGCTTGATGTGATGAAACTGTTGCTCAATCATCTTGACTCAACGGCCATGCTGTTGATAACCCATGAACTGGACCTGGCACACTGGTGTGCGGACGAGATCATCGAAATAGGGGTTTGAATGATCCTTTATCTACATGGTTTCGCCTCTTGCGGCAATTCGACCAAGACCAAACTTCTAAAACGCTATTTTGGCGAAGAGAACGTATGGGCACCCGATCTGCCGGTTGATCCGGTTGAAGCGATCAGTTTTATAAAGCGCCAGATCTTTGAGCATGAGGTCGACCTGATCATCGGCTCTTCGCTGGGAGGTTTTTATGCGACCTATTTCACTGAACTTTACGGCATTAAAACCGTGCTGATCAACCCCTCCACCCAACCGTTTATCACCCTGGCACCCTATGTGGGTATTAACCACTTTTGGTGCAGCGGGGAAGCTTTTGAGTTCACACGCGGCCATCTTAACAGCCTGTATGAATTTGCGGTCGGAAAGTTAAACGATCCCAAACGTTATCTTGTTCTGCTTCAGACCGGCGATGAACTGCTGGACTACACAAAAGCAGAAGATAAATATGACGGGGCTGCTTTCTCTATCGAGAAAGGGGGCAATCATCGATTTGAAAACCTGGATGCGTACCTGGAAACAATCGAGAAATTCAGAGATGAGAATGCGTTGGGAAGATGATGCCAAGTCAGCAGCTAACAGCGAAGATTAAAGCCAAAGTCGGCGATATCACTCAGGAAGATGTCTGTGCCATTGTCAATGCCGCCAACCGTTCTCTGCTCGGCGGCGGCGGTGTTGACGGGGCGATTCACCGGGCAGGCGGCAGTATGATCTTGGATGCGTGCAGAGAACTTCGCAGCCGCCGCTACCCTGATGGATTACCGACAGGAGAAGCCGTTGCCACATCAGCCGGGAACCTGCCGGCTGAGTATGTCATCCACACAGTCGGTCCGATCTATGCCTCCTGTGCAGAGAGCTGTGCCGAACTATTGTCAAACTGTTATCGTAACAGTCTAAAAGAGGCGATCAGGATCGGGTGTAAACGTGTCGCATTTGCTGCTATTTCTACCGGTATTTACGGTTATCCCAAACAGAAGGCTGCTGTTATTGCATTCAGAGCTGTAAATGAGATGTTAAAAGAGCATGATTTGGAAGTGATCTTTGTTTTCCATTCGCAGGCAGATTATGAGATTTTTTTAGAGTCAGTCGCAGAAAACAGTATGTAAGAGTTTTTACGTAAACTCGGTTGATAAAGGGATGAGAGGTGCTCTATATTATTTGAACAGTGCCGAAGTGAGTGTAAAACCGGCGCCGGCCATCAAAACGGTGCCAAAGAGGTTCATCGCCATATTGGCAGCTGCCAAAAAATAGCTTCCTCCCTGCAGCAGAAAGAAACTCTCCATTGCAAAAGTCGAGTAGGTGGTCAATGCACCCAGTAGACCGGTTGTGAGAAACGATTTGACCTCTACGGAGAGAACAGTGTCTTGTGTCGTATTGGCGAAGATGGCAAACAGTATGCCGATCGCCAATGAACCGATAAGATTGACACTTAACGTTCCATAAGGAAGGTTGTGCGGAAAATGGTGTGAAACGACACCATTAAGATAGGCGCGTAAAACCGCACCGATAAAACCACCCGCACCGATAGCCAGTAAGGTCTGCCAACTCATTGGAGACGCTTCTTAATCGTTAAGCTTGGCAATATATTCATCATAGCTATTTTGCATGGTTATTTGAAGGTCTGCAAGCCAGTTCTCATTTTCTTTAGAGGCGATAAACGAATCAAGAAAGACGGCGGTGATAGCACCGGTTTGTCCGCGCTTGTTTTTAAGGTCGAAATATCGTGCCGTGTTGATAAGAACGACAGGCTGAACACGTAGCGAATACTTGTCTGCTACCATTTTGGCACCGGGTTTAAAGGTGCGCATCTCTTTACCGTTGGAACGTGTACCTTCGGGGAACATCACAATACAACGGCCTTGGTCCAGACGTTTTTTACTTTCCCTGACCAGAGAGACGAGGGCAGCTTTGCTTCCTCGATCGACAGGAATATCGTCTGAAAGGCGAATAGCCAGCCCAAAGAAAGGAATGCTGAACAACTCTTTTTTAGCCACCCAGACAAGGTCGCGTGAGGTGGTACACTCCAAAATAGAGATGTCGATGTCACTCTGGTGGTTGGCAATAAGCATCTGTGCTTCAGGATCGATCTTGCCGACAACTTTGACCGGGTTGAACATCATTGTCTGAATAAAATGCGAAGCTATCTTTGAACCGTAAGGTTTAGGGACAAATTTCCAGGTTATGATCTTTAAGGCCAGGCCCGTAAAGATAATCAGAAGATCGTAGACCCAGTTAATTCGAGCAAACATCGTCTTCACTGACCCATCCTATCTTATTGTTGTGTGTGATCTGTTTATAACCCTCTACACTGTGTTTGACCTCAAAATTACCCTGAACCGGTAATCTGTCAAAGACGGTAGCATTTTCGATCGGTAGTAAAAAGAGCGGTGCATCTGCGTTGACACAGATAATCTCAGCAGGTGTCGCCTGCAGTGCGATGTAGATGCCCGGAACAATGATAAAGAGTGTGATCCACCATTTACGATAGACGATGAGCAGGATCAGCGCGACAAGGATAACAGCACCGGCTATGGCGCTCTTGATGAGATAGTTTTTATTCTCAGTCGGTTTCAGGTCGCTCTGTGTCGAAACAGAGTCGTCCAGCAGTTCAACAGGAAGCCTGACCTTCATATAGCGCTCTTTTTTCAGGTTGAAGTAGGTGAACTCCAGAGTCTCGAATTTTTTGGGGATGACGGCGTAGTAAGTCATACTGGAGGTAGTCACGCCGTTTCTGACACTTTCAAAACCCTGCTCATTCGCGCCATTGAGCTTAAACCTGTTGATATTACAGTGCGCAGCTTCGGCTTCGAAGGTCAGAATGTTGTGTTTGTTGTCATATTTTTTTGCATCGATCGAGGTGATGGTAAAACTGTCCGCTAAAATACCGGCGAATTTATCGTCCGGATTGAGAGAGACTCCTTCGATCTTTTGGCCTTTAAGCGTTGTCTCTTCTTCACCGATGGAGGCTGTGATATCCGGCAGAACAATAGTGCTTGAAGTGGCAAGAAAATAGAAGGTGTCCAAGACATAAGAACCTTTATTCACGCGTTGGGGAACGGGGTTTTGCAGTGTCGCACCGCGCCCCCCTTTGAAACTGTATTGAACTTTGTTGTGCTGTTGAATGGTGGAGAGCGTCTTGACGGTTATCGGAAAGTACTCCCCGTTAAAGACACGTTCGGGGATGTTCTCTTTATAGTTTTCGTCATGATACGAAAGATAGATCACTTTCTGTTTTGCCTGTAGTGCTGCCGGTGTTATGAACGCGGCAAGCAGCAGGGTGAAAAGAAGGAACAGCCGTTTCAAAACTACATTAGCCCTTCTAGCATTTTGATACCGTCAGAAGAGCCAAGAACCTCTTCCATTGCGCGTTCCGGATGGGGCATCAGACCAAACACGTTTTTCTCTTTATTGCAGATACCGGCAATAGAGTCGACTGAACCGTTAGGGTTTGAGATCTCACCGTTCTGGTCACAATAGTGCAGAAGAACCTGCTCGTTGGCATAAAGCTCTTTGAGACCCGCTTCATCGATGTAGAAGTTCCCGTCGTGATGAGCGATAGGGATGTTAACGACATCATTGACATTGAATGCACTTAAAAAGGCGTTGCTGTTACTGACGACTTTGAGGTTGTGGTGTTTCGAGATAAAATGGAGGTGCTCGTTACGTTTAAGAGCCCCCGGCAGCATATGCGTCTCTGTCAATACTTGAAAACCGTTACAGATACCTAGTACGTTTTTACCCGCTTCAGCGTAGGCCTTGACGGCTTTCATTATAGGCGATTTGGAAGCGATGGCACCTGAACGGAGGTAGTCACCGTATGAGAAGCCGCCGGCGATGACAACAAGATCGATATCGTCCGCAATAGTCGTCTCCTGGTGCCACAGGATAGCCGTCTCCGCACCTAGTTTTTGAAAAGCGTACTGGGTGTCATATTCGCAGTTCGTCCCGGGAAATTGAACAATACCTACTTTCATTATTTTGTGATCTCGATTTCGTAATCTTCGATAACGGTGTTCGCAAGAAGGTCTTCACACATCTGTGTCACCTCTTCATGTGCTTTAGCCTCGTCACTCTGGTTAAGCTGCATAACGATTTGACGACCGACGCGAACGTCTGTCACGTTGTTGAAATGGAGAGAATCCAGGGCGTGGTGGACCGCTTTACCTTGAGAGTCCAGTACACCGTTTTTTAGTGAGATATTAATAATTGCAGTCATTGTTTTCCTTATTTGTTTAAAATTCTGTTGAGTACTTCTTCGTAAGCAAGCGTTAACCCGCCAAGACCTTGACGGAAACGGTCTTTATCCATCTTTTCGCCTGTCTCTGCATCCCAGAAACGACAGTTGTCAGGAGAGATCTCATCGACCAGGATGATATTACCGTCTTTGTCTTTACCAAACTCAAGTTTGAAGTCGACAAGGTTAAGTCCTTTGGCTGCAAAATAAGGCTTCAGGATATCATTGACCTGACGGGCCATACGGCGGAGCTTGTCCAACTCGTCTTGATAATCGACCAGTCCCAGGATGAGGGCATGTTGATCATTGAGTTTAGGATCACCGAGAGCATCATTTTTATAGTCGAATTCTACCAGTGTGAAGGGAAGGACTTTTCCATCTTCGATTCCCAGGTTACGGCTGAGGCTTCCTGTCGCGATGTTACGAACGATCACCTCGATAAGGATAACATCTACACGCTTGTGGAGCATGTGGTTGTCGTTCATCATCTCGATGAAGTGTGTCGGAATCCCTTCTGCTTCGAGGACTTTAAAAAGTTCAGTCGAGATCTTGTTGTTCAAAACACCTTTACCGGCTTCGCTTGACTTCTTTTCACCGTTAAATGCAGTTAAATCGTCTTTAAACTCAGAGATCAGGATCTCAGGCTCGTCAGTTGTAAAAAGTCTTTTGGCTTTACCTTCGTAAAGCAGTTCACGTTTTTCCATGTTTGTTATCCTTTGACTATGATTAGGGCTTTCATGATGTCAGTCCCCTCTTTGAGTTGAATATCTTTTGTGAGTTGCTCTTCAGTAATGATGTTCTTTTCATCTTCTTTTTTATCACTCTCTTTGTTCTCATTAATCCCATCGACCTTTTCAAGTTCGCCTTGAAGGTGTTTTTTCAGGTCAGCTTCTTTAAGAGAAAATTGGTTCTCTTTCGTGTCGACAGTTCCTGCCAAAACTTCGATGTCCGGTGTGACACCGACAGCCTGAATCGTACGTCCGCTGGGAAGATAGTAGCGTGCAACAGTCAATTTGATCGCATCGGTGGCTGTTACCGGCAAGATGACTTGAACAGACCCTTTGCCGAAAGTCTTTGTACCAAGGACTACAGCGCGTTTATGATCCTGAAGCGCACCGCTGACGATCTCTGAAGCAGAGGCACTTCCGCCGTTTACAAGAACCAGTAGCGGTGCTTTTGTCAAGGTCGCTGAATCGTTTGCGTTATAGGTCTCATTTTCACGGGTGTCACGCCCTTTTTGAGAGACGATAACACCTTCATCGACGAAGAGGTCAACAAGGCCGACAGCCTGGTCTAACAGCCCGCCGGGGTTGTTACGCAGGTCGAGGATGATACCTTTCGTTTCACCTTGGTGCTGTTTGATCACTTTTGTGACATCTTCTACGACCTTTTTATCAAAGCTGGTCACACGGATATAGAGGATCTCTTCACCGATCGTTTTGGCGTAAACAGACTCTATTTTGATGATGTCGCGAACAATGTGGATGTCAAGAGGTTTCAGTTCGCCGGTCCGAACGATGGTCAAATCGATCGGTGATCCTTTTGGACCGCGCATGATGCTGACAGCTTCGTCAAGTCCCATACCCAGGGTCGACTTGTCGTCGATCTTTAAGATAATGTCGCCGGCTTTCATACCGGCTTTGTCCGCGGGCGTTCCCTCGATTGGGGCGATAACGGTCAAAGCACCGTCTTTCATACCGACAGTGATACCCAAACCGCCAAATTCGCCGTTGGTCTGTACTTTTAGACTTTCAAAGCTTTTTGAGTCGAGATAGTTGGAGTGGGCGTCAAGGTTGGTCATCATCCCTTTAAGCGATTTGTCCATCAGCTCTTCAATGGTCAGGTTGTCGACGTTGTATTTTTCGACAATACTGAGTACTTTTGTGAACTTAGCCAATGCCTGCAGACGTGAGGCTTCAACGGTTGGTTTATCAGTTGATGTTCCGCTGTTTACTTCTTTAGCAAAGAGTGTGCTGTTGAAGATAAGACTTGCTGCAATGACAGCGCTTATTGCACCCATAAACATAAATTTTTTGTTTTTCATTTATAACCATTCTCGCTCATAATTTTAAAGGTGATATTATAGTTAAATGTTGGTTAATTATCAATTTGTATCTGGAGAGCTCCTGCGCTCCCTTCTGCAGGGGCGTTCAAAACATAAACAGAATACTTGTTTTCGCTTTGAGACTGGAGTGATGAAGCCAATACCTTGTCATGAACGTATCCTCCGCAAGATAGAGCGTGCAAATTCGGGCAGATCAAACTGTTATGATGTACTATTGAGTGCGGTAAAATATTAGTTGTTTGGACTTTAGTCACTTACTGTCAACTTAACTTGACAAAGGTGCACTCAAGTTGTTATAATAATTACATACAAATAAAAGGAATAACATTATGAATACTATTTTTGAAAAACTGACCCATCAGATGACAGAGGCAGTTGAGTCAGCGCTTTCACTGGCACTGCACAATAAAAACATGGAAGTAGAGCCCGTCCACTTTTTCTGGGCACTGTTGACCAACAGTAACTCGGTCCTGAATCAGGCCTTTAACAAGATGAACGTGGACAAAACAGCAATAGAGCTGGATGTCAAATCCATCGCAGAGAAGTTACCGAAATCGTCATCGGTCTCTAAAGAGAACATCCGTATCTCCCGTAACCTTGTTCAGGCTCTTGAACGCGGCGTCGGTGAGATGACGAAGAGTGGGGACAGCTTTTTAGCGGTCGATACCTTTATACTGGCCAACATGAAAGAGGAGCTGTTTAAAAGCATCCTCTCCAAATATGTCGACATGATGGAGTTGACCAAGACCTTTGAGGCGATGCGCGGCGGTCAGAAGATCGAGTCGCAGACAGCCGATGAAAACCTTGAAAGCCTCGACAAATACGGCATCGATTTGACGGCTGAAGCGGCAGAAGGAAAACTGGCCCCGGTAATAGGGCGCGATGAAGAGATCAGCCGTATGATGCAGATACTGATCCGTAAAACAAAGAATAATCCGATTCTTTTGGGTGAACCCGGTGTCGGTAAGACAGCGTTGGCCGAAGGACTTGCACAGCGTGTCTACAACAAAGAGGTGCCGACAAGTCTTCAGAACAAACGTGTTGTGGCGCTGGACATGTCGGCGCTGATCGCCGGTGCCAAGTACCGCGGTGAGTTTGAAGACCGTCTTAAAGCGGTGATCGATGAAGTCAAAAAGAGCGGGAACATCATTCTCTTTATCGATGAGATCCACACCATCGTCGGTGCGGGAGCAAATGAGGGCGGTATGGATGCCGCCAATATCCTGAAACCGGCACTTGCCCGCGGTGAGCTCCACACTATCGGTGCGACGACACTTAAAGAGTATCGTAAATATTTTGAAAAAGATGCGGCACTGCAGCGCCGTTTTCAACCTGTCAATGTGGCAGAACCGTCGATCAACCAGTCTCTGCAGATACTGCGCGGGATCAAAGAACGTCTGGAAGCACACCATAATGTCACGATCACCGATTCGGCACTGATAGCAGCGGCAAAACTCTCCGAGCGTTACATCGGAGACCGTTTTCTGCCGGACAAGGCGATCGACCTTATTGATGAGGCGGCGGCCGAACTGAAGATGCAGATCGAGTCTGAGCCGAATGTTCTGGCGGCAGTCAAACGCGAGGTTCAGGAGCTGCATGTCGAGCGTGAAGCGTTGAAGATGGATGAGACGGCTTCGAATGAAAAACGTCTTGTAGAGATCGAAAAAGAGCTGGCAGACGCGGAAGAGAAAAAACGTGGTTTGGAGACACAGTTTGAACAGGAAAAAGAGGTCTTTGAACGTATTGCCAATATCAAAAACGACATTGATGCCAAACGCCGTGAAGCTGAAAATGCGAAGAAAGGCGGTGACTTTGAGAAGGCGGCAGCCATCGAATATGGCGATATCCCCAGCTTAAATGCCGAAGAGGTGAAGCTGCAAGAGCAGTGGAAGAGAATGCAGCAAGAGGGCGTATTGCTGAAAAACAGTGTTGACGAAGAGTCTATCGCCGGCATTGTCAGCCGCTGGACGGGTATTCCGGTAACGAAGATGCTCCAGAGTGAAAAAGACAAGGTCCTGCACATCCAGGATGAGTTGGACAAAGATGTTATCGGTCAGCAGCAAGCGACATTTGCCGTCTCCCGCGCTATCAAACGTAACAAAGCGGGGCTCTCGGACAAAGAGCGTCCTATCGGTTCGTTTATGTTCCTTGGGCCAACGGGTGTCGGTAAGACACAGACGGCCAAGACCCTGGCGAAGTTCCTGTTTGACTCGCAGGATGCCTTGATCCGTTTTGATATGAGTGAGTATATGGAGAAACATGCCGTTTCCCGTCTGGTCGGTGCACCTCCGGGGTATGTCGGCTATGATGAAGGCGGTCAACTGACGGAAGCGGTGCGTCGTAAACCCTACAGTGTCCTTCTCTTTGATGAAGTCGAGAAAGCGCACCCTGATGTCTTCAACATGCTGTTGCAGGTACTCGATGACGGACGTTTGACCGACAACAAAGGGGTGACGGTGGATTTTACCAACACTATCATCATTCTGACCTCGAATATCGCCAGCGACAAGATCATGAGTATGAAGGGCGATCCGAATCTTGAGAATGTTGTACTGGCCGAGCTCAAAAGCAAGTTTAAACCGGAATTTCTAAACCGTCTTGACGATACCGTCATCTTCAACCCGCTTGGCGAAGGTGAGATCGAAGGTATTGTGAGCATCTTCTTCAATGAGATCGCGGAGAAGGTCAAAGAACGTGATATTACGCTGACATTGAGCGATGCGGCCAAGAGTTATATCGCACAGGCAGGGTTCGATCCGGTCTACGGGGCACGTCCGCTTAAACGTGCTCTTTATGAGATTGTCGAAGATCGTTTGGCAGACCTTATCCTCGGAGGTGAAGTAAGCGAAGGCAATAGTGTTGCTTTCGATGTTCAGGGTGATGAGATCAGCGTCACTGTCAGTTAAGGGTGTGAGGGTCGAACCTCACGCCGCTATTCACTTTTAAAAAGTATAATAACGGTATGAAAAAAATTGTTGCAGTAGTTATCTTTTTAACCGTCTCTCTGTTCGCTTGTACAGGAGACTGTCTGACCTGTCACCCTGCCTTGGAAAAAAATATTTTGACGGATATGCGTCACAACCCGATGTTGGGCTGTATCAACTGCCACAGTGCCAATCCCAATGCGATGGCAGAGTGCGGGAACGACTGTTTTGCCTGCCACCCGATGGAAAAGATCAACAACGGGGTAAAAGAGCACGAAGTGATACAGGGGTGTAAAGATTGTCATGTCAAGATGAAGCAGGAGCTACTGGACATCACCAATGCCCATGATCAGTCTAAAGCCGATGTACCGCTTAGAGACTTTCTTTTAGAGTAGGAAGCGATATGTTGACCCTCTCAGCCGATATTACTGCAGTCAATGGCGTTGCCCAGCTTATACAACTTGCGGTGGCGCCTGTCTTTTTACTTGCTGCGGTGGGTGCACTGTTAAATGTTTTCACGGGCAGGCTTTCGCGGATCATCGATAAAATTGAGAAGTTTGACCATTACGGGGACGACGTACCTGAAAACTTTACGGCCGACTATATCAAAGCGCGCCGTGACTCTCTTGCCGAGAGAATGCGCAACATGAACCTTGCCATACTTTTTTGCAGCGTTACCGGCCTGCTTGTGGCGGTTGTTATCGTAACGATGTTTCTGAGCGCGATGTTGGAGTTTGAAGAGTACCTGTTGATAGCACTACTCTTTATATTGGCGATGGTCTCACTCATCCTCTCTTTAACACTGTTTTTACGGGAGATATTTTTAACTACCGGCTTTGCCAGAAAGTAAACGATCGTGCTTTTGCGTCATTCAAAGGTACCAAGCGGCGCTAAATTGAAGCAAAATTATGATCTTTACAGATGATTCGTTCAACCTTAACCACACTTTAAGCATGGACTTCGTATTATTGCGAGCTAAAAATTATTTAAGGGATATGACTTATGAAAAGAACATACCAACCTCATAGTACGCCACGTAAACGTACTCACGGTTTCCGCGCTCGTATGGCAACAAAAAACGGTCGTCGCGTAATTAACCGTCGTCGTGCAAAAGGTAGAAAATCACTAACTGTGTAAGCAGTTTTTCGATTCTCAAAAAAAACGGCGAGTTTCAATTCGTCTATAGAAGGGGCAAGAGCCAGCACTCGCGCTCTCTGGTTCTCTTCTATCTCCCTCAGCAGGGAGTCAAAAAATATGGTTTCACAGCCAGTAAAAAAGTGGGCAATGCCGTTGTCCGCAGTCAGGCTAAACGACGACTGCGGGCGATCTTTGCAGAGCAGTGCCCCCATCTTAAAGATGGAACCTACATCCTGGTCGCAAAAGAGGCTTTGGCCTCGACCACCTACGAGCAACTCCAATTTGACTTTATCAAGACCTTACAACGCGCAGGCAGCATTACAGATGATCAGAAAAGCACTCCTTAAACTCCTCGGTATCTACCAAAAGTTTTTTACGTTGATCGGCTATGGCAGCTGTCGATATTACCCCACCTGTTCCGAATATGCCAAGTGGCAATTTGAAGAAAATCCGCTTTATATCGCTTTTTACAGATCGGCGCTGCGCATCCTTTCCTGTAACCAACTGTTTCCTGGCGGAATAGATTATCCACAAAAGCATTTTTTCTGCGAAAAACCGGAAAATTTAACCATTAATTCGATAAAGTATTGGCTCGTTCCGACTAAGAACAAAAAAATTTCTATAATAAAAAATTTCCGATTTAAAGGGTAGTCCTTGTTAAACAATATGTCTGCTAATCAACGCCTGATTCTGGCCGTAGTCCTCTCGTTTGTATTTTTTGTAGCGTATACAGCTATTTTCCCGCCTGAACAAGTCAAGTCAGAAGCAAATGCAACAGTGCAGCAACAGAGTGCTGTTCAACAAACGTCATCATCGCCGTCTCTTCCGAATGCGACTCTGGACCATAGTGTCGCTATCGACGAGCAACTTCCTTCAAGCGGTTCAAGCAACCTGGTCCGTATCGAGTCTACAGAATTTACCATGACGATCGATACGCTTGGCCGTATCGCTTCAAAAGTTCTCAAAGATGAGAAATACAACAACAACGAAAATATCCACTCCGAAATGGTCGCTCAAGTTGGGACAAAACCGCTGCACCTCCGTTTTGCCGATGTTGATATGAACAAAGAAGCGCTGACAACACCATACACCACAAATGTGCGCACTGCAACCATTGATGAGGGTGGCTCGGTTGTTGTGACGATGCAGCAGAAACTGAGCAATCAAACGGTTGTCAAAAAGATGACGATCTATGCAGACGGGCATTATGACGCGCACATCGCACTCTCAAACGACACCCGCTATTTTGTCTATCTAGGTCAGCATGTACTGCGTGAAGGTCAGATGATGATGGCCGTTCACGGGGCAATGGTCTACCATGCAGACGGTTTGACAGATATTGTCGAAGATGGCGATGCTGAAGGGCGTAAGACCTTTAATGACGTCCACTTGACATCATCGTTCGACCAATACTTCGCATCGATCTTTTACGGTTTAACGCCAGATACTACGGTAATAGTCGACCGTGACCGTGAAGATAATCCGACTGTGTATGTTGAGGGTTCTAAAGCGTTTGCCTTTAACGGTTACATCGGACCAAAAGAGTATAAAGTATTAAATTCTATTGACCCTGTACTGGTTAATGCGATTGAATACGGTTGGTTCACATTTGCAGCGGCACCGCTCTTTAAAGTGCTCTCATGGTTGCATGGTATCTTTGGAAACTGGGGTTGGGCGATCATCGCCTTAACACTGTTGATCCGTATGGTCCTCTTCCCTTTGACCTACAAAGGGATGCTCTCTATGCAGAAGATGAAAGATGTTGCACCGAAGATCAAAGAGATTCAGGCCAAATACAAAGGCGATCCGCAACGTATGAACGCGGCAGTGATGGAAACATATAAGAAAGAGGGTGCAAATCCGCTTGGAGGCTGTCTGCCGTTGTTACTGCAGATCCCGGTTTTCTTTGCGATCTATCGTGTACTGCTGAACGCGGTTGAACTGCAGGGTGCGGAGTGGATCCTTTGGGTCAATGACCTTTCCCGTATGGACCCGTACTACATCTTACCGATTTTGATGGGTGCAACGATGTTCTACCAGCAGCACATAACACCGAACAACTTTACAGACCCGATGCAAGAGAAGATCTTTAAATACCTTCCGGTTATCTTTACGTTCTTCTTTATCACATTCCCGTCAGGTCTGGTTCTGTACTGGTTCGTGAATAACATCTTCTCAATTGCTCAGCAGGTTATTGTCAACAAGCAACATGCAGCAATGAAAGCCCTGAAACAAGTTCGCGGTGAGTCATAACATGCTGAAGGTCGAGTCAAAAACACTTGAGTCTGCTTATTCTAAAGCAGCCAAGGCGTTGGAGTGCTCTGTCACAGAGCTCCAGGTTGAGATTATTCAGCACCCCTCTAAAGGGTTTTTAGGCCTTTTTGCAAAAAGTGCGATCATTGTGGCACTGCGAAAAGAGCGGGATGAAAAACCGGCTGCAGAAGTTGCAGAGAAGAGAAACAGACCGGCATCTGTCACGCCTCAGCCGAAGATACCTGTCGAAACTGCAGAGGATGAGGTTGAAGAAGCTGTCCCAGTGATGGCGAAGCAACGTACATTGAATGACACCATCTTACCGACCTCTTATGTCACCGATCAAGATGATGAAGATGAGCAGAACGACTACATCGAAGATGCTATTGAGGGGATGTTTGATGATGAAGACGATGAGGCCTTTGAGGATATCGACAATATAGCTGCTGAAGTACAGGTACAGATGAATGAACTTTTTTCAAAAATCTGTTTTGAGCTTAATGAGATCGTGGTCACTGTTTATGATGAAAACACATTGATGTTGGATTTCAACGGTGACGATGCGGCACTTCTGATCGGAAAAGAGGGGTATCGTTACAAGGCGCTCTCATACATGATCTTTAACTGGATCAATGCCAAATACGGTTTGCAACTGCGTTTAGAGATCGCTGAGTTTTTGAAAAATCAGGAAGAGTCGATCACCCGTTATCTGGTAGGCGTCTGCGAGTCTATAGAACGTGACGGCCGTGCCCAGACAAAGGTCCTGGACGGGGTATTGGTACAGATCGCTTTGAAGCAGCTTCGGGAGCAGTATCCGGACAAGTATGTGGCGATTCGTTCGACGCGCGACGGGGCGAAGTTTATCATAGTAAACGGTTACAACAACTACTAAAGTTGTAGCTTCGGCGCATCTTGCACCGGAGTTCATCTCTCAACGTACGATGTACGTTTTCGGATTCACATCCGGTACAATCTACACCAAATCTACAACTTTAGTTCATTGTGAACTTTTTAGATGAGCTAACACCATCTTTTAGCATTTAGCACGGAGTGCGACTTCGGATTCACACCCGGTATAATATACACCTGAGAACCGTTAAGGAAAAGCCGACTTCTTGGCTTTTTTAGGCTCGGAACCACAGCAGATGTACGAAATACCTGCGAAGGATGACCTTTTATCTGCACTTTTGGTCACTCCGAGATGCGCTGGGTCTGCCCCTTTGGGTATTGCAGGCTTTTTAACTTACCCTTTTTTCTGCTTTTTTAGCTAAAATTTCAGCACTTATATATATTGGATAATCTATGAACGATACGATTACGGCTATTGCTACGGCGTTTGGGGTTGGCTCGATCGCCATCATCCGTCTCAGTGGCGACAATGCACTCTCTATTGCCAAAACCTTGACGAAGCGCGACACATTTACGGTGCGTTATGCCCATTTGACGCCGCTTTATAACGCCAAGAATGAGCTGATAGATGAGGCGATCGCGATCTATTTTCAAGGGCCTAACAGTTTTACGGGTGAAGATGTGGTCGAGTTTCAGTGTCACGGCGGGGTTGTTGTCGCACAGGAGATCCTTCAGGCGACATTGGATGCCGGGGCCAGACTGGCAACCCCCGGAGAGTACTCGAAACGTGCCTTCATGAACGGTCGTATCGACTTGACGGAGGCGGAAGCCATCGCCCAACTCATTGAGGCAAAAAGCGAAGATGCCGCCAAGATCCTTGCCAAGCAGATGAAAGGCTCTCTTCGTGAGTATGTCGAAGAGGTGCGCGACCAGCTGTTACATGCCTTAGCCTACTCGGAAGTAACGATCGACTATGCGGAAGAGGATTTGCCGGAAGACCTGATAGAGCAGATACAGGCACGTCTGGCTGATATCGCAGAGAATCTGCAGAAGACACTGCGGGCAAGCGAGAGCCGTCAAGGTCTGATGCAGGGCTTTAAGGTCTCTCTTATCGGCAAACCGAACGTAGGGAAAAGCTCCCTGTTGAATGCGCTGCTCAATTATAACCGCGCGATTGTCAGTGAGATAGCCGGTACAACGAGAGATACGATCGAAGAGCAGGTCAAGATAGGTTCCCACATGATCCGCATCGTCGATACGGCTGGGATACGTGAGGCGGGTGATGAGATCGAGCGTATTGGGATCGAACGCTCTATGGAAGCGGTTGAAGAGAGTGATATTGTGATTGCCATTTTTGACGGAAGCCGGCCGCTTGATGAGGAAGACAGAAAGATCATTGAAGTGATGAATGCCCATAAAAATGAGCGGGCGTTTATCAGCGTGATCAACAAACAGGATCTTGAACAGTGTTTCGACACCGCTGCTCTCGAAACTTTTTCGCCGATGGGACTGAGTGCCAAAAAGAGTGCCGATGAGCTGATCGATAACTTAAAGACGATCATGGACAGACAAAATGTCTCCGATGAGATCATGTTGATCTCTTCAAGACAGATCGAAGCGGTGAAGAACACGTTGCGCGAGATCCATGAAGCGATCGAACCGCTTGGCGACCAGGATCTTGAGATCTTCTCTTTTCACATGAATCAGGCTATTCATGCCATGGCTTCGATCACCAGACCGTTTGACAATGATGAGATGTTGGACAAGATGTTCGGCTCATTCTGTTTGGGGAAATAGGTTGAAGATTATTGCAATAGACCTGGGTCTTAAACGGATAGGGCTGGCCTACAGCGGCGGGCAGGGGATCGTCACTCCGCTTGAAGCGGTTGAACGAAAAAACCGTAACCAGGCTTCGGCAGCGGTTAAAAAGGTGATCCAGGAGTGGGAAGTAGACGCTGTTGTTGTCGGAATACCGATGGGTGGCAGTTCAGAAGAGGAGATGCGCCGCCGGGTAGCCCATTTTATGAATTTGGTTGATTTTGAAGGCCCTGTGCACTATCAGGATGAAGCGGGCAGCTCTATTGAGGCCGAAGAGATGATCAAGGGAAAAGTAAAATATAAACGCGACGGAAGGGTAGACTCCATAGCCGCCAAGATCATTCTGGAACGCTGGCTTCGGGCTAACAAGGAATAGAAAAAGAGGGCTGCAGTTTTACCGGCCACAGCTTGAGAGTATAATATAAAAAGCGCGGCAAGTCTGCGCGCGGGCACTCCGCCGAGGAGACCCCAGTGTTAACGTAGCGGAGGGGAGCTTGGCTCGCCGCAGCGTGTGTAAAGTTACAGTGCTTTAAAGAATTTTGCGGCCTCTTTTTCATCATCGGTCAGTTTGTCAGGTTGGAAAAGAGGGTCGTTCGCCAGCTTCTCTTTAACGATATTCTGACAGTAGGCGAAGAGAACATCTCTCGCCTCCTGGATGTCGAAAATAACGCCCATACCGCTGAACTGGTAAGGCTCTTCCTGCTCAATACAGAAGACAACGCCATCGACCTTTGACTCAAGTTCTTCGACCATGTCTCTGTAGTCGATGTCAAAGTCGGTTGCCATCCAACCCATCTCTTCCATCTCTTTGTCGCCGAACTCGGCAACACCGTCTGACGTGGTGTCATCATACTCTGCGCTTGGCAGGTTGATGGCGATAAGTGCCTGCCAGTTACCTGCCGCCTTGATGAGGATGCGATCTTCATCTTCAACGACTTTGTAGTTTTTGCCTAATATCTGTGCAACAGTCTGCGGTTTCGGCATAGAGAGAGCCGATGCTTTCGGTGCTTCCGCCTTACCTTTAAAGACACAGATCTCTTTTTCTGCATAAGGCGGCATAACCACCTCGCCTTTATAGTTGATGGCAAACTCCTGATTGGTGTTGATGGCAGTCAAAAGTGCACTTCTGTCAATGACGATGATCTCTTTAACAAGGTTGAATTTTTTCATAATAATGTAATCCATTCGGTTAATATTGAGTGAATTTTATCACGCTTACATTAAAGGGGATTGTCAAGTTACCTAAACTAAGCTCTCTATAAACTATTCTTTTGATTATTTAGGGTATAATCCGCGAAATTTTCGCCTATTAAAAGGCACAATATGAAGGACAATTCATGGCATTGAATGTTTACTATGACAAAGACTGTAATATCGACTTAATCAAAAGCAAGAAAGTTGCAATGATTGGTTTTGGTTCACAAGGACACGCACACGCTGAAAACTTACGTGACAGTGGTGTTGAAGTGGTTGTAGGTCTTCGTAAAGGCGGGTCAAGCTGGGCAAAAGCAGAAGCGAAAAACTTTGAAGTAATGACGGTTGCAGATGCATCTGCAGTAGCTGATGTTATTATGATCCTTCTTCCGGACGAAAACCAGGCTGAGATCTACAACAACGAGATCGCTCCTAACCTTAAATCTGGTGCTACTATCGCTTTTGGTCACGGTTTCAATATCCACTACGGACGTATCAAACCTGCTGCTGATATCAACGTTACGATGATCGCGCCAAAAGCACCGGGTCATACAGTACGTTCTGAGTTCGTTCGCGGCGGCGGTATCCCTGACCTTATCGCTATCGGTCAGAACCCGTCTGGTACGACTAAAGAGCTTGCTCTTTCTTACGCTTCTGCAATTGGTGGCGGACGTACTGCGATTATCGAAACAACATTCAAAGACGAAACAGAAACTGACCTTTTCGGTGAGCAGGCAGTTCTTTGTGGCGGTACAGCTGCACTGGTACAAGCCGGTTTTGAAACATTGACTGAAGCAGGTTATGCTCCTGAACTTGCCTACTTTGAATGTCTTCACGAACTGAAACTGATCGTTGACCTGATGTTTGAAGGCGGTATCGCTGATATGCGTTACTCTATCTCTAACACTGCTGAGTACGGTGACTATGTTTCGGGTAAACGTGTTATCAACGCTGAGTCCAAGCAAGCGATGAGAGATATTCTTACTGAGATCCAGGACGGTCGTTTTGCAAAAGACTTCATCCTTGAAGGTCAGGCAGGATACCCACGTATGAACGCTGAGCGTACTAACGATCAAGAGCTTCTTATCACTAAAACTGGTAACAAACTTCGTGAAATGATGCCATGGATCTCTGCAAACAAAATCGTAGACACTTCTAAAAACTAAAATAGCGGCGCACTTGCTGCGTTGCTACGTTCGTCATGCCCACTAGGGCACTTCCTCTCTATGCGCCTTGCAATTACACCACTCTTTTAGTTTTTACAATGATATGGTTTGACATCGCTTTGTTCGTCAGGCCCATGAGGGCATCCGCTTACTAAACTCCTTGAAGCTACACCACTCTTTTAGTTTTTACAATGATATGGTTTGACATCGCTTTGCTCGTCAGGCATTGGTTTTGACATTGCTTTGCTCGTCAATGGTTGTGAATAATATGATGTATCGTTCGTAGCACGTAGCACGTAGCACGTAGCACAGTTCACTACAGTTTTTTGTGGAAGCGCGCTTCTTTTTTGAGTTTTTGGTGGTGGACTGAGCGCCACCATAGGTAGCGGACGAGGTAGTAGCTGCTGATGGCGAGGATCGTAGCGGTAAAGAGTGCACCTATGTACATCGGAACGATGATCTCCATCAGTTTTGTAAGAAAAGCAGTTGAGAACCAGTCCATGGTGAAAAGTTCGACCATAAAGTCAATGTCCTGTGTGACAGGTTCGAGGGTGATCAGGTCACCGATAATGAGCTCGCCGTAAAAGATGAAAGGCATGGTGACGGGGTTGGTGATCCAGACGAGGCTGACACCGAGCGGGACATTGAACTTTAGAAACGGGACCATCAGTATAACGGCAAGCATCTGCAGCGGCATTGGTATAAAGGCGAAGAAAAGTCCGACTAAAACAGCTTTGGACACTGCATTTCTATTCACGCTGAGATACTCTCTCGGAATATTGTATTTGGTGATGATGGCATCAAGTTTGTTGCTGCTTGATCGTTTTTTAAAGACTTTTCGTATCATGAGGCTAATTATACTTATCTTTCATCAAACCTCTATAACATTCTTGGATTAGCTGGGAGAAATTACAATTACATTACACAACGCCATATTAATCATCATCTAACGCAGGGTTGTCTAAAATAAACAATTACTATAATATGGGATTTTAATGGCAGCAAAAAAGAGAACTTCTCCACGAACGGTAAAAAAGTCGTCATCCAACAAGCGTTTTGATCTGGAGAAATTTTTACACTACTTTTACTGGGTGCTGGCAATTGTCTCTGTTCTTGGCGCGGCGGGTACTGTCGGTTTTTATGCCGGTTACAACCAAGCTAAAGATGAGAGTGCCTGTGTTGTAAACGAACATCAAGCCAAGACAAAAAAACTTCAGCAGAAGATCACCCAACTCACCAATAAAACTGCCCGACATGAGTATGACAACAGTGCAAAACCGCCTAACCATATTGTCAAAAAGATCGAGAAGGTCAAAGGTAAAAAAGGGAAGTTGGCGATTATCTTTGATGATGTTTCATTTTCGGGCGATGTCAGAAATATCAAGGCACTCGGTTTGCCCGTCACCATGTCTTTTCTGCCTCCGACCGCACGTCATCCCAATTCAGCGAAATTGGCAGCAAAAGAGCCATACTATATGGTCCACCTGCCGATGGAAGCGATGAACTTCAACTCGCCGGAGAAGTCTACTCTTCTGACCAGTGACTCGAAAGAGAAGATAGTCGAGCGTATTCATAAGCTCAAAGAGCAGTTTCCGAAGGTGAAGTTTATCAACAACCATACCGGCAGCAAATTTACCGCAGATGCCGAGGCTATGAACAAGCTGATCTTTGCTATGAGGCTTGAAAAGATAGGTTTCATCGACTCTCGCACGACGGCTGATTCGAAGGCTGAGAAGGTGATGAAGCGTTATAAGATGCCGTACCAGACCCGTGATATCTTTTTGGATCATGATGAAGATGTTGACGCGATTAAAATACAGATCAAAAAAGCGATCAGGATCGCCAGGAAGTACGGCAAGTGTATTGCTATCTGCCATCCGCACAAATCGACATTTGAGGCGCTTAAGGCGTCAACACCTCTTTTTGATGAAGTCGAGTTGGTCCGTATCGACAAACTGAGAGAAAAATGACACAGACACTGGACAGCGAGGCGTATCGCCACTTCTCTGAGATGAAAAAAGAGCCGAAAGAGATCTTTTTTCGAGGGAATACCATGCTGCTTGAGAGACCGAAAGTCAGTATAGTCGGAACACGAAAACCAAATCAGTATACCAAGCAGATGACAGCGGACCTTGCACACAGGCTTGCCAGTGTCGGTGTTACGATTGTCAGCGGCGGGGCCATGGGTGTTGACGGTCAGGCCCATTTTGGTGCCGGCTATGCCAATACCATTGCCGTTATGCCCTGTGGACTTGATATCCGGTACCCTATGACGCATCGTGATATGTTGGAACATATTGAACAAGAGGGTCTGCTGCTGAGTATGTACGAAGAGGGGACGTTAGCGGCCAATTGGAGCTTTGTCGCCCGTAATGAGATGGTGGTGGCACTGGGCGATGTTCTGATCGTCGCTGAAGCGTTGCGTAACAGCGGCTCCATGCGAAGCGTCGAGTATGCGCAAAAAATGGGTAAAAAGATCTATACCTTTCCACATAGAAGCGGTGAGAGTGATGGGACGATGGATCTGGTCAAAGCGGGTGAAGCGGATATCATTTACGATATCGATCTTTTTGTAGCACAGTACGGCCAAGCCAAAGCGATCGAAGACGATCTGTTCTTGCAGTTCTGTCAAAATGGACCAAGTTACGAAGAGGCTTTAAAACATTTTGGTGAACAGGTTTCTCTGTATGAATTGGAAGGAAAGATAGCGGTTAAAGACGGACGTATTACGATCTGTTAACAGTAAGCATCCGCGGGCAAATCAATGGTAGTGTGATCAATAACCTCTTCTTGGCAAGATTTACTATAATAATAGACCCTGTTTTTGCCGGCTTTTTTTGCTTTGTACATGGCCTGATCAGCTTTTTGGACAAGATCAACGGTATTATTTCCATCTCGCGGATAACAGCTTACTCCGGCACTCATCTGTAAACAGAGTTTCTTTCCATCGATCTCGAAAGAGATATTGACGATATTTAATATCTTTTCCGTAATGGCAGTGATCTCAAGTGTCTCTTCAATGTCACCAAGAATAATAACAAACTCATCACCTCCGTAGCGGCTGACAGTATCTTCGGCACGTACAACAGAACAGAAATAGTCACTGCACTCTTTCAATGCAAGATCGCCTGCCATGTGTCCATAGGTGTCATTAATAGGTTTAAAATTGTCAAGGTCGCAGAAGATCACTGCGACCCCCTTTTTAAATCGCTTGGCATGGTTTATAGCCTGGTTTAAACGATCTTCTAAAAGAACCCGGTTCGCCAAACCGGTAAGAGAGTCATGCGTAGCAAGGTGAGCATATTCTAGTTCACTGCTCCGGTGTGCAGTGACATCGGAAAAGATGCCCATATAATTTTGGACATTGCCTTTGACATCTTTGATCGCGGTAATACTGAGCCATTCTATATAAGATTCTCCGTTCTTTCTACGGTTCTTGATCTCTCCCTGCCAATAGCCGTCGTTGTTGATCTGTTCCCACATCTGCATGTAAAACAGTTTATCGTGCATAGAAGACTTCAGGAGTTTCGGGTCTTTACCTAATACGTCCTCTTTCGTAAAGCCGGTGATGTTGGTAAATGCTTTATTGACATTGATGATCTCATTTTCTGCATTGGTAATAACGATACCATCTACCGTGTGCTCAAACATGGCACTTCTGATCTCATAGTTCCGCAGGTTCCGCTGATTATTGATAGCTGCGCCGATTGTACGGGCAACAGTCTGTAGCATCTCAAGACTGGACCTGTCAAAGAGTTTTCTCTCATGATTGCCTATCCCCATAAACCCCCACCAGGTCCCGTTGGCAAAGATAGGCAACATGAGAAGTGCGTTGATCTTGTAAGCGTTTAAAAAGGACTGTTGCTCTCTATTAAAATCGTCTATGTATCCATGAATATACTCATCTCTCGACAGACGCTCTTTCCAATCGAGCAGGTTCAGATCTTTGTAGTGTAAGGTGTTGGGTGTAAATGCTTCGTAATTATCATTGATAGTGAGATGTCGTTGTGCGATAATCGGATTTTTGGTATTGATGTTGTTAAAGATAAAAATCGAGGATGCATCTGCGGCATCTTTGAGTATTTTCATCTGCTGATGCAGTGTTTCATGCCAGTCATCATGTTGCAGTAATTTTTCGGACATCTCCTTAATAGCATGCAGGATGTTCTGTTGACGGTTCAGTTCAACTTCCGTTTTTCGGATAGCAAGAATCTCATTGGTAAGATTGTTGATGACATCAAGGAAGTGCTCTTTTTGAAAGGGTTTTGAAAAGAACTGATTGACACCATACTCGATAGCAGTGAGCATGTGCTGTTTGTTGTCAAAGTTCGTAAAGATAGCTATTTTTATTTTTTTATTTTTTTCACGGATTTTTTTTATCAACTCCAGGCCACTCATCTCCGGCATGTTGATGTCTGAAAGTATGATGTCGAATTTTTGGCTGTTGTAGGTGTTTAGTGCGTCGGCACCGCTGTTACGCAAAACGACCTCCCGCTGCTCATTTTCAAGCATGCTGGCAAGGATGTTTGTTGTAATTTTGTCATCATCAACTATTAAAATTCGGAGATTGTTCATAATAGTTTTTTAAAAGCCTTTTAAGTTTGGCAACTATTATAGAAAGTTAATACTTAAGGATGGCTCTGAAAGTGGATATAAAGAAAGATTGTGTCGTTTTAAAGGATGAGCATGGCATCGCCGTAAGAGTAAAAACGGTATCTGTTCTCAATAGCTTCACGGTAAAGTTCATGTGTCTTTGCTACACCGATGAAAGAGGCGACCAGCATCAGCAGTGTGGATTGCGGAAGATGAAAATTTGTCAAAAGATGGTTGACCCGTAGGGGCTTGTTGCCCGGGTGTAAAAAGAGGTTGGCCTCGCCTGAGAGCTGATCAAGGTGACGGGCATGGAATTCAATAGTCCGTGTCGATGTTGTTCCGACGCAAAGGAGCGGAAGATCGCTGTCAAAGAGTTTTTTAGCCTCCGGCGAAATGTTGTAATATTCGGAGTGCATCGGATGATCGGTAATGATCTCGCTGTCGACCGGTTTGAAGGTTCCGGCACCGACATGCAGTGTAACAGAGGCGTGAGGGTGCTTGTCACAGATCGCGTCGAACTGCTCTTTGGTAAAGTGCAACGAAGCGGTCGGTGCGGCTACGGCACCTTCATACCGGGCAAAGACACTTTGATAGTCTGAGGCATCTTCTTTGGCATCCTCACGCTGCATATAGGGCGGGAGTGGGATGTGCCCCTGTTTGTCAATAATAGGCAGGATCTCTTCAAATCTAAGTCGTTTGCTGTCGAGGTAAAAATGGACATCCCGACTGCCGTCTTCATGCAGGGTTGTCACTTTGGCACTGAAGCCTTCGTCAAACTTGACAACGGTGTCGACTTTGACCCTGCCGCGTATGTAGACGTTGACATTGTAGGCATCCAGCGGACGGTTGATCAGTAACTCTAACTTTCCGCCACTCTCTTTGTAGCCATACAAGCGTGCTTTGATCACTTTCGTGTCATTAAAGATAACAGCGCACTTTTTAGGTAAAAATGACTCCAGTTTATCAAAACGCGAATGGGTAATGGTGTCACTTTGACGGTCGTAAACCAAGAGTCGGGCATGGTCCCGCGGTTCGACCGGGTGAGTTGCGATCAGTTCCGGCGGAAGCGTGAAGTCGTAGCTACTTGTCTTGAGTGGGTCTGGCTGCATCATCATCTTCAATGCCGAGAGCATCTTTTAAGATAGCAACGCCATCTTCACCGTTCTCATCATCTTGCTCCTCTTCAGGCGGAGCAGGGTTGACCATCTTGACCAACAGGATCGAGACACCGTAAAGGATGACAAGCGGTCCCGCCATTAGAAGCTGCGTAAGCACGTCCGGTGGGGTAAGCAGTGCCGCTACGATAAAGATAATGACCACGGCATATTTGAAAAAGGCGATCATCTGTCTGTCGTCTACCAACCCTAAAAGCCCTAAAAAGTAGGCAAAGACCGGAAGTTCAAAGGCGAGTCCGAAACCAAACATGATCTTGGTAAAAAATCCGACATAGTCTTCGATATTGATAAGCGGTGTGAACTTGAAACTACCGAAGGTGATCAAAAAGTCGAAACCGAAGGGGGTGACGACATAGTAGGCAAAGGCAACACCGACGGCGAACATACTGGTGCCCCCAAAGATAAACGGTAGCAGCATCTTCTTTTCATTGGCATAGAGCCCCGGTGCGATGAACATCCAGATCTGTGCCAATATGACCGGAAGGGCTACGAGTAAACCGGAGAAGAAGGCAACTTTCAAGGCAACAAAGAAAGCTCCGCCGACCTGGTTGGTCGTGACCATACCTTCAGCAGCATGAAGTGACTTTTTACCCACTTCGATGAGCGCTTCGTTCAGCGGCGCGATCATCCATTCCAATAAGATCTCATGAAAATAGAACATGACGAAAAAGGCTATTACGATGCTGATAGCCGAGATGGCCAAGCGTTTACGAAGCTCATACAGATGGGGTTTTAAATCTTCAAACATTACACGTTCTCACTTGGTTTTGAGTCATTTTCTTTCTCTTCGGGTGTCTCAATGTCTAATTTTTTTGATTTTTTGGCAAAGGTCACGACTTCAGCCTTCTCAGGAGCCGGCGGTGCAGTGACTTTGTCCGGAGTATCCGCGTCGGCATAAGTCTCTTTTTTGATGTCACGCATCTCATCTTTAAGCTCTTCGATACCGCTTGCACGTCCAAGTTCATTGCTCGCTTCAGTCAATTGGCGTTTATAACTGTTCGCCTCTTCTTTGATCTCTTGAATGTGAAGCTCTTCTTCAATAGAACTCTTCGCTGAGGCAACGGTGGTCTTAACTGATTTAAAAAATTTTGCGATCTGGACCATCGTCTCTGGAAGTTTGTCCGGTCCTAAAAAGAGAATAGCTATAACGCCGATAATCAAGATCTCGGCAAAACCCATACCAAACATACTGACCGCCTAAATAATAGTTTTTGCGATTATATCGCTGAAATATTTAAAAAGGGGTGAAAGGCCCTGCACGTATTGTAATTACTGCTCAATAAAGAGTGCCAACTCATCGCTTAAGAGGTAGTCGTCATTGTAAAAACGCCCCTCTCTATAAGTGAGTTTTTTCTCATCGGCAAGCAACATGGCGTTACGCAACTCTTTAGAAGAGAGGATATCTTCTGAAACACCGACGATAGAACGTAGGCCTAAGAATATCTTTTCTGTTTTCATTGATGCTTCACTAAGCTGTTCACTTTGAATATTGAGAGGGTTTTCAATATAGGCCTCTACATTGCTCGTGGGGTAATAGCGGGTCTCTTTTAAAAATCCTACTGCACCTGAACCGAGCCCGATGTAATCTTTATATTGCCAATACCCAAGGTTGTGGTGTGAGCGGTAATCTCCGAAATTTGATATCTCATAACTTGCAAAGCGTTCTTTGAGACGCTCCAAAAACCATTCGGTCATGGCGATCTTTTCATTGGCAATATCGGGTGTTGCTGCAAAAGGCGTTCCCTCTTCAATGGTGAGCGCATAGGCACTTAAATGGTCAATAGGAAGCGTAAACGCGGTAGCCAGATCATGCTCAAGCAGCTCCTTCGTGTCACCGTCAACGGCATAGATCAGGTCAATGGAGAGATGTTTGAAACCACTCTCTTTGGCACGTTGAAGGGCAGATACGGCATCGACTGCCTTGTGCGCACGACCCAGCTTTTTAAGCTTTTCATCATCAAAACTCTGAACACCGAAACTGATGCGATTGACGCCCAGGGACTTCATGCCCTGTAACCATTCCAAAGTAGCACTGTTGGGATTGGCCTCGGACGTTATCTCTGCATCATCCTTGATGTAGGGGTGCAACAGTTCAAAAAGAGGACGGTACAGTTCCGGTTTTACGGTAGAAGGTGTTCCTCCTCCTATAAAGATGGTCTCGATACTCTTTTCCGTTGTCTTAAAACGTTTTAGCTCAAATTCGAGCTGGACTAAAAGTGCCCTCATGTACGATTCTCGAAGGTGGAAAAGATCGACATAGGAGTTAAAACTGCAATAGTGGCACTTTGAGTCACAAAAAGGGATATGTATATATAAAAGCATGGGCGTAGTTTAGTTTGTTTTGTGTTAGTTCTGGATTAGTCTTTGCTGCTGCAAGAGGTGCTTAAGGGCAGCTCTCGCTTCACTTTGAGGGTGGCTGGGTTTTTTTTAAGTTCCATCGGTTGACAGAAGACGGAGAATAGGGAGTTTACTGTTTTTGAGCGCATGAATTTATCCATTTTTAAATCTTTCTTACTATAATACGCGGTATAAACAAGGGTGTGAAACATGCCATTAATAAAGATGAAGTTATGAGTAAGACAAAGAATTATCGTCCAAATGTAGCGGCTATTATTGTCTCATCCAGTTATCCTGACGAGAAAAAAATCTTTGTGGCTGAGCGCAGTGACATCTCAGGTATGTGGCAGTTCCCGCAGGGTGGCATCGATGAGGGTGAGACGCCTACGGAAGCACTTTTTAGAGAGCTGGAAGAGGAGATCGGTACTGCGGAGATCGAAGTGATCGGTGAACATCCTGAGTGGATATCTTATGACTTTCCAAAGCATGTAGCCAAGAAGATGTTCCCTTTTCACGGGCAGACACAGCGCTATTTTTTAGTGCGTATCAAAGATGACAAGCTGATAGATCTTGAAACGGAACATCCTGAATTTAAAGATCACAAATATATAGAGGTCGGGTTGGTACTTGATATGGTGGCAAAATTTAAGAAACCTGTCTATGAGCAGGTTATAGAGCATTTCAAAAAAGAAGGGTTACTGTAATGGTAATAGTACAAAAATTCGGCGGGACCAGTGTCGGTGATCTGGAGCGTATTCAAAACGTTGCCAACAGAGTTGCCAAAACAGTTAAAGAGGGGCATCAGGTCGTTGTTGTCGTCTCTGCAATGAGCGGCGAGACTAACAAATTGGTAGGTTTTGCCGAACATTTCAGCAAGACACCTGAGCGTGCTGAGGTCGATATGCTGCTGAGTTCAGGTGAACGTGTTACTGCGGCACTGCTCTCAATCGCACTCAATGAAATGGGTCACAGTGCAATATCGATGACCGGCAGACGAGCCGGGATCGTAACGGATGCTGTGCACACAAAAGCGCGTATTGAACGCATTGATCCGACACCGATCAAAACGGCTTTGGCGGAGGGCAAGATCATTGTTGTCGCCGGTTTTCAAGGTGTTAATGAAGCGGGTCTGGTCACCACACTCGGACGTGGCGGCTCTGACCTTTCTGCTGTTGCCGTTGCCGGTGCGATCGGGGCTGACCTGTGTGAGATCTATACCGATGTTGAGGGGATCTACACCACGGATCCGCGTATCGAACCCAGTGCCAAAAAACTTGACAGGATCTCATACGATGAGATGTTGGAGTTGGCGTCACTCGGTGCGAAAGTCCTTCAAAACCGTTCTGTTGAGTTGGCAAAAAAACTCAACGTCAATCTTGTTACCCGTTCAAGCTTCTCTGATGCAGAGGGAACACTTATCACAAAGGAAGAAAACATCATGGAAAAACCATTAGTAAGCGGTATTGCACTCGACCGTAATCAAGCACGTATCGCTCTTGAAGGTGTGGTCAACCGTCCTGGGATCGCGTCGGATATTTTTGGTGCATTGGCAGCAAGCAATGTCAATGTCGACATGATCATCCAGACATCCGGACATGACGGTTCAACGAACATGGACTTTACCGTACCGCAGAATGAACTAAATGATGCAAAAGCAGTTGTTGAACTTTTCTGTCAGAAAAAGGAGATCAAAGACGCTACTTTTGACGAGAGTATCTGTAAAGTCTCTATTGTCGGTGTAGGAATGAAGTCACATACGGGTGTTGCGGCTAAGGCTTTTTCCAGCATGGCCCAGGAGAACATCAATATTCAGATGATCTCGACATCAGAGATCAAAGTCTCAATGGTGATCGATGAAAAGTATGCAGAACTTGCTGTCCGTTCATTGCATAACGCCTACGAATTAGATAAGTAAACCTACTGTGCAGGGCTTCATTAAATGGACACTCGATAGCATTCGTGACGAGGGCTCAATGCTCTCATGGCTTGAAGAGTCCCGTTTTGAGTGGACAGCCACAATGGCCCATGCTCTTAAACAGGTCCTTGCCGGTAAAAGTATTGTGATCGTAACGGATACAGACCGTCAATGGTTTGGACATTACATTGTCAACACGATCAATAAAGCCATAACCGACAGACCGATGATATCGGTTGCCCGCATTGAAAGTCTCTACCCGAACTATTACAGTATGAACACCGGTACACTGGATATGCTCGAAGATATGTTGAGCCTTTCGTACAAGGACGACTATTTCTTCTGGTATATCGGACGCGGAAATGACAAGGCTGCAGACTTGCCTAAAAACCAGGATCAAAGCTTTTTATGGTTGATGGATGAGGATTTTCAAAATGCCTTTACCCTGCGTTCATACGACCCGCTGTTGGATATTAAACTGCTTCAACTTTACCGTCAGCTGGACAAGTCTCTTAATGCCGTTCTCTTTGGAGAGGTCAATGTCGACGAATAACAGGCTCGGCAGCCATATTATAATTTGCGACAATATAGAAGAGAGAAGCGCTCTGCTGCAACAGGCTCTGGCCCCGCACCGTGTTGTCAGTTTTGTAAGAGATGATTTTAAGATAGACGATTCGAAAGCGGTAATGGCTGAAGCCTATATTGCCGAAGAGGAGGTCAAGTATCTTATCCTGGCGGCCAAGACCTTTAATGTTATCTCCCAGAATGCACTGCTTAAGCTGTTGGAAGAGCCGCCTCGAAACATAGAGCTGGTCGTGATCACAGAGAGCAAGTCGACACTGCTCTCGACCGTACGCTCACGACTTAAGATCATTAAAGAGCAGAGCCCCGTTATGCATAAAGAGCTCGATATTAAGCTCAGCAACCTGAACCTCTCAACACTTTTCGATTTTGTCAAAGCGCATGAGCGTCTGGCCAAGCATGAAGCAAAACTTTTGATCGAGTCACTCTACCGCAGAGCTACGGTTGTAGACGGTGTTATATTGAGCGAAAAACAGATCGAGATATTTGAACGCAGCTATAGGCTTCTTGAGTTAAATGCCCGTCTGCAGACGGTCCTGGTCACACTCTTGATGACATTCCTGCCAAAGGCTTCGCGTGGTAGTTAAGCAGCTCTCCATCGGCATTGATGTTCGGAAATATCTAAAAGAGATCGGTGTGGATGCCGGAGGACTCAATATCATGAGTGCAAAGGCGCAGCTCTATATCGTCAGTATAACCGGTCTTAAGTCAGCCGGTGCCAATGTCCTGAAACAGGATGCGCTCTCTGTCGGTGCAGATCTGGCTGTTCCAAAAGGTACGGTTATGGCGACAAAAGAGTATGTTGATTGTCTTTTAATCGGGTCAAAAAAACATTTCAGGATCTTAAGTCAAAAAGAGTTGACGCAGCCTTTCGGCCTAAAAGAGGTCGCACATCAACTGCAGATCATTCTCAAAACAGAGAAGCCGCGCCACTGTAAGGTGATGGGTGTCATTAATGCCAATGATGATAGTTTCTTTAAAGAGAGCCGGTTTAAAGAGAAGGACGCTTTAGCAAAGATCGAGATGATGATAGCAGACGGTGCCGAGATCATTGATATCGGCGGCGTCTCTTCGAGACCGGGGTCTGTCGAGGTGAGTGCGCAAGAGGAACTCGAACGGGTCCGACCGCTGATCGATCTGCTTGAGGGTTCAGCACTGCTTGAAAAAGCCCAATTCAGCATCGACACCTTTCAGCCGATGGTAGCGCGGTATGCACTTGAGAGAGGCTTTCACATTATTAATGATATCAGAGGATTAGAGAGTGATGAACTGTGCGAAGTGATCGCAGAATTCGATGCAACGGCGATCATTATGCACATGCAAGGCAGACCTGAAAATATGCAAGAGAATCCGCAATATGGCGATATCCTGGACGAGATATACACTTTCTTCCAGGCGCGCATAGCAAAAGCCCATGAGTATGGGATCAAAAGTATTATTTTGGATGTCGGGATCGGCTTTGGAAAGAGTCTGGAAGACAACCTGATGCTACTCACCCACTTAGAACACTTTCTACGTCTTAGAAAGCAGCTTCTTATCGGTGCGAGTCGTAAATCATTGATCGACAAAATCGACCCGTCAGCAGTTTCCGAACGCTTAGGCGGGACACTCGCTCTGCACTTGGCCGCTGCAAGAAACGGGGCCGCTATTGTGCGTGTACATGATGTTAAAGAACATGTACAAGCTCTCAAAGTACAGAAAGCACTTCAGAATATTTGAAAACCCGGATTGCCATATAACCGGTTTTGAATACTTGCTCCAGAGAACTCTCAATGAAATCATCAGCTCCTTGAGGAGCGCTGCCCGGCCTCTTTTGGAGTTTACTGTTTGATGTAGGCTTTAATGATCTCCTGCTTCTGCAGCGGACGGTCTCCGCCGCTTCGACCCGAAGTCGCAATGTTGTTAAGCTTATTGACGACATCCATCCCTTTGACAACATATCCAAAGATCGTATGGCGTCCGTTTAACCATGGTGTCGGTGCGGTCGTAATGAAGAACTGACTGCCGTTGGTTCCCGGCCCTGCATTGGCCATAGCAAGGATCCCGGATCTGTTAAAGGTGACATTGGGTGCAAATTCATCTTTGAACGGTCGGTTCCATATTGACTCCCCGCCACGGCCTGTACCGCTCGGGTCGCCTCCCTGGATCATAAAATCTTTAATGATGCGATGAAAGATAAGACCGTTGTAGTAACCGTCTTTAATATGGGTCGTGAAGTTTTCTACCGCCATAGGGGCATAGTCCGGGCGCAGTTCGATCTCAATATTGCCTTGGGTCGTCTCAAGCACTGCTATAGGGTGGTCCATTTTAATCTTGTCTGTTTTCGAAAGGGTGTCATGCAGGTCCGCAAAGGCGAAAGTACTAAGTGTAATTAAGAGCGTAAATAGGAACTTCATTGTATTCTCCAGGTTCAATTGTAATTATTATAGCAAACCTATGTTACTATTTTTGCATTAAATTATTAGATAGTGAGGAAATAACTTATGAAAAAAACGACGAAAGCACTTTTAGCAACAGCAATGTTAAGCAGCAGCCTGATGGCAGCGGAGGTCGGGTTCTATGCCGGCGGCGGATTGGCGCTGGAAGCGGTTCCGGATGTCAAGAATCTTAAAATGGGTGTAGGTGCTGTTATCCGCGGCGGTATGACACTAGACAGTGTATTGGAAAATTTTGCAGTAGAGGTCGAATTGACGAAGTCAATTATTGATCCAAAATTCGATGTAACGGGCGGCGATACAAAATTTAATGTGACGACATTGGGTACTTATGCTGTTTATCGCATCCCTGTCGGGAATAAGTTTTATGTCAAACCGCGTTTCGGGATTATCTTTCCAAATTTAGGTGACGATTTTGTAAATTCAAGAGATGTTACCTTCTCTTCAGGCATCGGCGGCGGTTATACGGTTATGGACCATTTGGATGTCTATATAGATTATACGGTGTTGGGTGAGTCTGTCACGAATTATGGCGCCGGCGTAGAATACCACTTCTAAAAAGTTCCAGCTTCGGCGCGATTTGCACCGGGGTTCACCTCTCGACGTACCGATGTACGCCTTCGGGTTCACACCCGGCACAACTCACACCAAATCTGGAACTTTTTACTGTTTAAGAGTTGGTTAAGATGAGCTACGCCATCTTTCTTACCGCTTACCGCTTACC
>JBFHIS010000018.1:0-61046 GCA_041596355.1 Sulfurimonadaceae bacterium
CAATCAAAAATATGACCCTCAAAGATATCTGAAATATCAACAAATCAAACAGGAATGCCTCTGAATAAAATCGATCTATATTCAGAGTTTTTAAAGGTGGAAACTTTTTTGCGTACTTTTTTTGCGGTGAATAAGCGCCAACAGCGCAATGCAGAGAGGCACAAAACAAGGGTACCGCTCCCGAAGGGATGTTTCTCTGAAAATGCCGAATCGCAAAAAAGTATGAGAGAAGTCAATAAAGCCCCATCAATCAAACACCTATCAAAAGGCCATAGAAAAAAGTAGACAAAAAAACACCGTGTTATAAATTAAAACAACCAGAAAAGAGAAGAGAGTTTTTTACCCTCTTCGCCCATACATCAATCGCAGATAATCATGAATATCGCTCAAAAAGAAGCGGCGGTTGTCACGCTCTTCAAAATGACCGACCCACCCCGCATCGCCCTCAAGGACCTTCCGGCTCGGCCGGACAAACTCATTGTAGGGCAGCTGCGGTTTCAGGGGACCGCAGTTATCAATCGCATTAACGACCGCATCGAAAAGCATGTCTAGCGACTCCACATCCTCGGTCAGGTACAGGTTCCCGTCTTTCTGGAAAAAACGGTAGATATTGAGGATCTTCGTCGCCTCTTTGTTTTCAACACTCTTCATCATCACATTCATGAAAATTCCTTATTTTCGCTCTACTCCCAGTGCACCCACATAGATTATAGGCATCTCCGTCTCCAAGAAGCGTTGCAGTTTGCGGTCATAAAAAGCACCGATACCGGTAAATCCGGCACCCCTGCTTGTCGCGTCAAGATACAACTGCTGGGCAAATGCCCCTGCACTCATCAACGCAGTTGAACCATAACGCTCCGCAGTCATAACAACAATAACAGCCGCGTCTTTAATAAACCGCTGGTCGACCAGAAGAGCCGCCGACATCTCGGCAAAGTCACCCGCTTTAACCATTTTGTTCTCTCTGTAGAGACCACAGTCCACCGTCTCGCTCTTGAGCACAATAGCGAAACACGACAGCGCTCCGGGCGGTTGCCACAGGCAATGCATAAAGTGTTCAAAGAGAGGTGTCGGCAGCGCTTCAGGCGCAAAATTACGGGCGGAGCGCCGTTTTGTGATGACATCTTCTCCGACTGTAAAAACAGTGGGGAGATCGGTCGCCGAATAGACCGCCTCACCGGCGAGCTGCGCCGGTACTACCCCTGAAGTGTCACAATAATCTGTCGGCGCAACACGCATCAGAGCCGAGCGCATTGCTTCGACGCCCTTCTCGCTCTCTTTTCCGAACGCTATGACTGCCGCAGCGTACTCTTCATCCCCGAAGCCCATCTGCGCCTCAAGAGAAGCGCTGTCGAACTGTGACAATATTGTCGGAGTATGTCCATCGGCAACAACCGAAGTACAGATAGCCCCGACCTGATGTCCCGCATCCATATAACAGTAGCGTACCGCACGGTCACCGTACTTCCACTCCGAACGGTAGGGAACACAACTGACCACAAAAAGCATCCCGTTAAACTTCTTTTGCAATCCGAGGGTCGGTTCAAGCCCATCGCCTTCGATCTCACGGAGAAGGACCAGCTCTTCATGCAACGCATCAACATGATAGATACCGCTGAGCACCCCTTTGACCCCACGTACCTGCACATAAAGTTCTGTCGGGTGAAGGTTGCCGGCTGAAGGGACATTGAGCCTGTAGTAGGGTTTGCCGCCGACGGTAGAGCGTGATGAAATGAAACGGGAAAGTTCTACACTCTTCAAGGTGTCATTGCTTCCATACGCGTACCGGAAAAGAAAACGGGGATAGTGTTTAAAGAGCGAGGGCTGAGAAGACCAGTCGATGTAGCCTGTTGTGCGGGCTACACGCATCGGTGTCAGAACCGTGTCGCTGTAGGTGTCATGCATGTCGAAGCTGTTTGAATATCACCCGGTTCACGGCAAAATCTATCGCGCTGAGGCCATCCATATTTTCCAATGTTTTATCGGCGCCCATACTGAGCAGCGTTTCGACGCTGCTGTTTTTAGAGGCTGAAACGGCATACATCAGGGCCGTCTCGCCGTTTTCATTGATGTCATCAATGTCGGCACCGGCTTCTATCAGCATGGTAATGGTTTTAGGGTTGTTGGCATAACAGGCATTAAACAACACCCCGTTATTATCGCTGTTGACCGCATACAGATCGGCACCGGACTCGATGAGCATCTTCACCATATACTCATCATTTTCCAATGCGGCCTGCAGCAGCGGAGTATTCCCGTTATAACCGCGGGACTCCAGATTGTTGATATTAAAATTGTGCTCGTGAAACCACTGTAAGTAATAATCTTTCATCTTCTTTTCCTCTTGTTTGTAAGGCCGTCGTATTAAACGCTCATCCACTCTTCGTGGGAATGACCCGTCTTTTTCTCGTTTAAAAGCTGCTCAACAACCTCGAAACAGGCATCGTAATCGACCTCGTCGACGATCTCCGGGACCAACTCTTTATAGACGACCAGACCGTCACGGTCAACGACGTAGACGGCACGGGCCAATCTGTCTTTGAGTTTGCCTTCAGAGATCAGAAGACCATATTTCTTTGCAAAATTCCGGTTTGTGTCTACGACAAGTTCCGCCCCGTCGATACCCTCTCTCTCGGCATACTCTTTTACAAATTCAAGGTCATCCGTCGTGACCATGACCGTCGTCAGTTTCTTAAGCTCTTTGACCCTGTCATTAAACTTTTTGGCCCCTAACGAGCAGACTTCAGTTTTAAGCGAAGGTATCGCGATCAACAGTTGTGTTGTCGGTGCGATCATACCGATGACATTTTGTGTACCGTCTAACCTTGTGATGCGTGCGGCAGGTGCTTCCCCTCCTACCTTTACCTCTTTTCCAAGAAGTGGTGTCTCTGTACCGTGAACTGTAATATGCATTATTGCCTCTTTATGATGGATTATTTGCAGAAGTAAATGCATATTTCATACCACTTTATATTTGCAAATTGGTTATTATTTATACAGTTTTTTGTACTAAATTAACAGCTCGATGTAGTACAATACTCCTTATCATGTATCAAACAATTAATATTCCTGACAACGAAGAGTGCAAGAGCTGCGCCCTTACTTTTGCTTATAAAGAGATCGAACTTCTTTACGACATTGCCGTGATGCTCACCAATACGATAGATGTCGAAGAGACCATCGAAAAAGGCATGCGCCTTCTCAAACGTCACCACTATCTGGACCGCTGTGCCCTCTTTATACTCAATGACGACAAGAGCGCACTTGAGCTTTTCTCTTCCATCGACCTTTCACCGCAGCAGCGGATGATGGCCACCTACAAGCTTGGTGAAGGGGCGACCGGTCTTGCAGCACAGAGTGCGGAACCTGTTGTCATCGAAAACATTCATAACAACATCAATTACCTTAACAAGATGGGCAGTGTCAGTACCAACGCGGTCTCCTATGTCGCCGTCCCGCTGATCCAGGATGAAGGTGTCATCGGCGTTATCTCGGCAAACATTGCCAGCAGCGGTAACAATATCCCTCTCAACTTTGATGACATCGTCCGTATGTTGACGATCGTCGGTTCGCTATTTGCCGGGACCATGGCGACTCAGCAGCGTTTTGCCAAAGAGAAAGAGAGCCTCACAGAGCTCAAGACCTACTACAAAGATGAGATGCTCAGCGACCACAAGTTCGAGAACATCATCGGTAAAAGCAGCAAAATGCAGCAGATCTTCAGCATGCTCGAGACCGTGGCCCCGAGCGATGCGACCATCCTTGTCCGCGGTGAGACAGGAACGGGTAAAGAGCTGATCGCCACGGCAGTGCACAACCTCAGTCCGCGTAAAAACGGTCCCTACATCAAACTCAACTGTGCCGCCATCAGTGAAACGCTTTTGGAGAGTGAACTTTTCGGTCACGAAAAGGGGGCCTTTACCGACGCAAAAGAGACGCGAAAAGGGCGTTTTGAACTGGCCGACGGCGGCACCCTCTTTTTGGATGAGATCGGTGACATCACCCCTTCTCTTCAGGTCAAACTGCTGCGTATTTTGCAGGAGCAGGAGTTTGAACGCGTCGGCGGTAACAAAACGGTCAAGGTCAACGTCCGTCTCGTTGCCGCGACCAACCGTAACCTCGAAGAGATGGTTAAAAAAGGGGAGTTCCGCGAAGATCTTTTCTACCGTCTTAACGTCATCCCTGTCAACCTTCCGCCGCTGCGCGAGCGCTACGAAGATGTCAAGCTGATCATCGAACACTACATGCGCAAGTTTATGAAAGAGCACCGCAAACAGATGAGCCTTTCCAAACCGGCCCTTGAACTGCTGCTCGACTACCCTTGGCCGGGGAACATCCGTGAGCTCCAGAACACGATGGAACGTATTGTCCTTATCTGTCCGGACGGCGAGGTCCAGCCCGAGATGCTCAACCACGTTCTGCCGTTCAACTATCAGAAGATGGCGATGCCGTCACAGACATTCCAACCGCCGCAACCGGAGGCGGCAGCACCGGTCACCCCTCCCGTCCCGGCCGAACCGGTCGTGGAACAGCACGCACCGATGCTGACCAAAGCCAGTCTCAAAGAGATGGAGAAAGAGTCAATTATCCAGGCCCTCATAGACAGTCGCGGTATTCAGACCAAAGCTGCTGCCCAGCTTGGAATGACGGCGAGGCAGATCGGCTACAAGATCCGAAAGTACAATATCGATCTTTAAAAAAAACCTCTGGAATACTTTTTGCATAAAGTCATTAAAACAGAGGAGATTACGATGTCACTATACTACTACGATTACAGCTCGACAGCTTCCAAAAAAGTCGCTGACTTTTCTACGACCGCAACCGGTTCAAGATTGGCGTTTTATGATCAACCTTGCGCGCTTTATTACGGACTATAAGCCTTTTCAGTACCTTCTTTAACAGCTAAAGGCCCTTTTTGTCACTGATTTGACATTTTATGTGACTCTTTTCTTCGTGGTTATGCTTGATGAAGGCTGACTTTTTTTGATGTTCAAGCTTTTTTCATTACTTCTTATTGTCCGTACGTCACTCATCTTACATACAAATACTTCGGCTTCCGGGCTAATTGGCGGTTAAACGCCAATATCTGTTTGTACCCCAGTTCTTGAGCTTTTTCGACACCTCCAACTGTTTATCCCAACAAAATTCAAACAGGGATAAAAGCGAAAGCTTTAACAGCCAAAGACCGTTAAGGGAAAGGCAATTTCTTGCCTTTTTTAGGTCGACGCGACAAGGTGTTATGCTTTGGCATCACCGCGGCAGATCATGCGTTACCGTTTGCTCTTTTTCGTGGCATCTACAGCGTTGACTGCAAGAAGAGAAAGAGCGTTAATAAAACGCATTGAACGTAGTGACCCATGCGTTTTTAGCGAGTGAACGACTGGAAGGAAAGTAGTCGGTAGCCACCGACCGCGAAGCCGCCACGAGAGGTTTTTTTGTTTCTTTTTTTTGCGGTGTAAAAAAGTAAGAGAGAATGAGACAAAGGTTATATTTTAAAATCATGTCAAAAGTCAATAAAGAGTATTAAAATAGTTTGATTGTCTAAAGCAGTATGGGAAGTATGCAAGTTGACTATTGTACGTAGAATAAAAGCCTACATTTCAATATCAACAGTAAGCAATTCAGAAGTTATAAAAAAAGGTAAGAGAGCAGTCGATAAAGCCCATACTTTCAAGCCCTATCAACACCACAAAGAAAAAGAACCGGGACTAAAGAAGCCTAGTTATCCCCGCGGGAAACGATCTTCGCCGCCACTTCGTCCGGAAGCTTTTTAGGTGCAGGCTCAATAAACCAGACATCACCGTTGGTCAATGTGACATTACCGCCCCACTTCTCATCCGTGTCAAACTCAAGATCTGAAATGATCTCCTCCATATCTCTCTTAGCGATGTAAAAAAGTGTTTTACCCTCATCGTTTACGCGTAACATTACTTTTGCCATTGTTCATCCTTTTATTAGTTTAAAGCACGTCTCGGTGCCTTGTTCGTTACAGCCCAAAGGCCTTTTTGATGTTATACCACAGGTTGTTTTTTACCGCATTCTCAAAAGAGACCCGCATATAGTTGTACTGCAGCTGCAGCACATACGACGCCGAATCAAAATGCCGGTCGTCACGCATCGGGTAATCCTCGCGGTAGTGGACACCGCGACTCTCTTTACGCTGCATCGCCGTAACGACCAACGCCTCCGCAATGGTCAATGCATTTTGGAACTCCAGAATGGCCGGCAGTTCGACATTGTTGTGACGCTCTTTGTTGACACAGTGCAGCCCGTAACTGCGTTTCATCAGGTAGTGGACATATTCGAGTGCATCGGTCAGCGACGCTTCACTTCTGTAGACCCCTGCATGTCTGAAGAGGGATTCGCCCAGATTTTTACGCATCGCATTAATGTTGAAGTGGCTTTCACCCTCGACGATCAACTCGATGCGCCGCATCTCTTTGTTGACATCGGCGTAATCCACCGGCTGGAAATCACGTTTTAATGCGGCCCGTGCCGCTTCCCGGCCTGCAAGACGCCCGAAATAAGCCCCTTCGAGCAGAGAGTTCCCGCCCAGCCGGTTGGCCCCGTGAACACCTGTGACCGCACACTCGCCGCAGGCAAAGACAAACGGCATGTCGGTCGAGGTGTCTTCACGCGTCCAGATGCCGCCGATGGAGTAGTGTGCCGAAGGGGTGATCTCGAGAAGTTCGGTTCGAATATCCACCCCTGCCGCATTGAGCGCCATCTTCTGGGCAGAAGGGAGTTTTGTCTCTATCACCTTCTCATCAAGATGACGGAAGTCAAGATAGACCTTATGCCCCTGTATCATGTGCGTGGTGATAGCACGCGAGAGTTTGTCACGGGTCTGTAGTTCATCCGTAAAACGCTCCCCTGTCTCATCGACAAGAAAGGCACCCTCGCCTCTGGCGGCTTCACTGATCAAGGCGCCCGTACTGGCGAGCGTTGTCGGATGGAACTGTACAAACTCCATGTTGCTCAGACGCATATGGGCCCGAAGCGCTGCAGCGATAACGTCACCCGAGCTCTCCTGTGAATTGGTACTGTGACCGCGGTAGATACCGGCATAACCCCCACCGGCAAGAACAAGAGACTTACAGGCAAGTGCAATGACCTGTGTGTTGTGACGGCGAAGGACCGTGACACCTGAAAGTTTCCCTTTGTACTTGGTGATGTTGAGGAACTTGTGGTTGGAGAGGATATGGACTCCCTCGTTCCGGCATTTTACAAGCAAGGTCTGAACGATGGAGGCACCTGTGCGGTCGGCGATATAACAGGTACGGTTTGCACTGGCACCGCCGAAAGGACGCTGCTCCAGGTTCCCATCGGCATCCTCGTCAAAACCGACACCCATCTCGCGCAGTTCGTTGACGATGTTCGGCGCTTCCTCGCACATCTTCTCGATATTTTGAAGATGCGACAGCCCGTCTGCCCCTTCGACCGTATCGCTGACATGACGCGCTACCGAATCGAGCTCGGCGATGTTGATAACCGCATTGATACCGCCGGACGCCACTGCCGAATTGGAACGGAACGGGTTGCCTTTGGTCAGAACAGCGACGTTAAAGCCCGCTTTTTTGGCATAGAGTGCCGAATAGAGTCCCGAGATCCCGCTGCCTACGACGATAACATCATAGAGCATGTTCGCCCTTGAAGAGCTGGGCCAGGTTTTCAGGTTTTGTGTTAGGTATGTAGGCCAACATCAGGTTGTCTTCGACATGCTGCGGGTGCACTGCGCCGAAGAGGGAACTGACGACATGACCCATGCGGGCAAACTGCAAGGCGCTTGCCAGATCGTTAAGTTCGCCGGTGCCCAGAAGTTCGCCGACCTTAGGATCGAATTTTCTCTTGAAGACATTGGCCTGCAGCAGCGACGATGAGCCCATCATCTTAAGACCATAACCGTGTACAGCCTGCATCAGGGTGTAATAGCGCCCGTCCGGGCCCTGTTGATTGCTGTAGTTATAAGCCTGTGTCTTGGCGATGTTATACGGTGCCTGAATGTACTTGAAGTGGTGATCTTTTCCACCCACCTCTTCAGCGATCTTGACCATATCCTGCAGGCTTATGTACTCCGCATTGCTCTCTTCGTACAAAAAGCCGTTCCAACTGGCGATCCCGTAGTAGCGGATCTTCCCTTCGTCAACAAGCTTTTCAAAGAGCTCAAACGCTTTTTTGACCTGCTTTTTCAGACTTTTATAGTCCACATAGCCCAGCTGCATCTCCGGATTGTGCAGAAAAAAGATATCGATCGTCTCAAGCTGAAGGTTTTTGAGCGACTGCTCCGCACTCCAGCGCAGATAAGCCGGTGTCATACAGTGCTGGTCGACCACAATATCTTCTTTAGCCGCAAGTCCCGGAGTCACGACGTTCTCTTCGATCCACTGGTAAGGGTTTTCGGGGAACGGAAAGTCCAGAGGCAGAAAGCCGGCTTTAGAAGTGATGACAAGCTGTTCGCGCGTGGCACTTCCCTCTGCGATGAGTTCCTGTATTGCCTCGCCTATCTCACGTTCACTAGTCTGATAACGGTAGTTGATAGCGGTGTCGATCAGGTTGATGCCGTTGAGTACCGCCATCTTGACCGAATCTTTATAGTTGACGATATAGTTCTCTTCACGGTAGGGTTCTTTACGGAACGTACCGAGTCCAAGTGACGAAACAAAGACATCACCGTCGAAACGGAAGAAGTCCCTACTGTACTTGGGAAACTGTTTCAGGTAGGAGAATGTGCCCTCTTTTGTTGCGTACGACATTAGGTAACGATCACCTTGATCGGTGCTTTCAGTTTAAAGTTCAGCATATCTTCGATACCCGCAAGTGTCGTTGTCGTGTTCATCGAACAGCTCATACATTCACCCTGGTACTTGATAAGCACCTGGAATGTTCCCTCGATCTCCTGGATGTCGATCAACTCAACATCACCGCCGTCAGCTTTTAGCGTCGGACGGATGTACTCTTCGAGAATAGACTCGACCGCTTTGATCTTCTGAACAAGCCCCATCGTCTCAAAGGTACCGTCACCTTTTGCCTCGATGATCTTACGTGTCTTGTCTTCAGCTTCAAGCTGTTCCATTACTTCTGACAAAATATCGACCAGATAGACATCTTTTTTCTCGTGGCCGCCCGGCTTGATACATGACTTACAGAAACCGCCCGCTTTGGTGTAATCGGTGATCTCTTCGATCGATGTCAACTTGTTAAGTTTGATCACCTCTTTAAGCGTATCCTGGGAGACACGGGCACATTCACAGATAATAAACTCTGACTCAAGGCTCTCCATGTCGACGCCCATGTACATTGACGCCGCTTTTTTGATAACGTCGTAAGCCATGACCGAACAGTGCATCTTCTGACCCGGAACGGCAGGGACATCTTCGTTGTCGCGAAGCGCTTTCTCTACATCGATATTGGTGATCTTGAGGGCATCTTCAACGGTCTTGTCCATACAGAGTTCCGCCATCATGTCAGACGAAGCGATCGCCGTACCACAGCCGAAACTTTTGAACTTACTCTTTTTAATGACATCGTTTTTAGGATCGATCAACCAGTAGAGACGGACTGCGTCACCACAGCTCTCGGCACCGAAATCGGCAATGATCAACTTGTCATCGCCCGCTTCTTCTTCCGTGATCTCACCCATGTGCATCGGTTCGTTCATACGCTTTTGTACTTCTAATGAGTACTCTTCCCAAAGTCCGCCGCCGATCAAATCATCTCTTGCCATTTTCGTTTCCTTAATAGTGGGCGTCGATAAGAGCCCAAGTCTTTTAGCAGTTGATGCAATTGCCGTTCCATCTCACGGTCGGCACTGGTCTGATAAAAGAGGACATTTTTGTCTTGACCTGTTCAAAACGACAAAATTGTTCACCTTGTCAAAAGTGTAGAACAGAAGATGCATCTGTAGGGGTAACTTGAGTAACAAGGATTCACATGTACTTATTGACCGCGATATTTAACCGCAGTTGTCTGAACGATGTACTGCAGGAACTTTACGACCAGAAGATCGAAGGGGTGACCGTCAGCTCGGTTATCGGAAAAGGGGGGCTTGGCTTTATTGAAAAGAACGGCGATATCGACCTTGACGAAAAAGTCCGTCTGGACATCGTCTTGTCCTCCGAGACTTTTTTACTCCGTGCCAAAGAGGCCATTCGTGTCAACACGCAGGACATCGGCAGCGGCTCAGGCAAGATGTGGGTAACACCGGTGCTGGAGGTGGAACGTATCCGAACCGGCGAGACCAATGAATCGGCACTTTCAAAAAGCAGTGTCGGCAGCAGCAAGCAGATGCATGACAACTACTTTACGGCAGAAGATACACCCGCAAGCTGACACCGGCACACTCTACCCCGGTAAGCACCTGCTGAAAAAGGCTCTCTTCCCGGCAGGAGCTTTCCCTCTCCTGACAGATATCCCTACAGTCGAAGGCGATAATGTTCTATTCGACCCGCTTCTGTCCCTGCCGATCTTACAAAGTGGTCGTAACGCTCAATAAATAAGACACTTTCCGGGAAAATCCCGTCATTTTCCTACAAAAAGCTACATATACGACTAATAATTTGTGTTTGTAAAGGTTATATTGTTTGACAAGTACTAACTTTTTACGACTATCTAACTTTTTTATTACTTCACATCACTAGTATGCTACTTTTTTCTCTGCTTGCACAGAGAAAAACCTAGCGGAAAAAAGAGAGTGCAATACCCTCCGGCACTATTCACTTGTCATATTAACAAACTTATCGGCTTTCGGGCTAATTGGCGGTTAGACGCCAATATTTGTTTGAACCCCAATTAATGAGCATTTTCGACACAACAAACTGCTTGCCTTCAAACAATCCAAACAGGGATAAAAGCGCAAGCTTTTACTTTAAAATAGATGCGTTACCACTTTGCTCTTTTCGTGGCATCTGCAGAGTGAACTGGAATACTATTTGTCACGTTAAGAAAATCACTTTGTTTGAGCATCGCGAGTTAGGGATTTTTAGTGACAAATAGTATGGAAGTGAAGCAGTCGACAGTAGACCTTCGGTGGTCGCATAGCGACATCACCTTTGGTTCCGAACCTATAGAAGTCCAAAAAAACAGAAGAGCGCCTATTTTTGCAGCCGCCTACAACATCTCCAATTTATACAAAAACTTCCGCTCTTTAAAAGAGGGGATATCCAGCTCCTGACGGTATTTGGCAATAGAACGCCGCACCATCTGCACCTTAAACCGCTCCTCGATACGCTCATGCAGGATCTTGTCGCTAAACGGCTTATCTTTGTCTTCGCTCGCAACAAGACGCTGCAGAAAATGCTTGATCTCCGACGTCGAGACATCACCGATAGCATTGGAGAAGAAGTCCTTGAACGAGAACGTACCGCGCTCGCACTCCAGGAACTTGTCGCTGATAGCCCGCGAGATCGTCGACTCGTTAAAGCCCAGAACATCGGCCACATCCTGAAGACGAAGCGGCTGCAGTTCACCGCCCATAAAAAAGGCGTACTGTTTCTCGATAAGCACCAAAGCCACATTGTAGAGCGTTGCCTTTCTGAGGTCCAGCAGTTTGACCAGTTCACGGGCCTCCTTGAACTTCTGTTTGGCAAAGTTGTCATATTTGTCGATCTGGTTGACGGTAAGATCCGGGTAGAAGGCGTTGTTCACACGAATAGTCAGCTCATCTTTTTTGAACTCGATAAAGATGTCCGGCAAAAGATGCTCTTCGGGCTCCATATAGGCCAGTGCCGGCGGGTTGCTGAAGCGCTGCAGGATCTCTTTGGCATCATGGATGCGCTTATGGTTCATGTACTTTTCGATCTCATCAAAATGGATGATCAGCGCACTCATCAAGATACTGAGCTCATCGTCAAGGTCATACTCGTTCAACTGGAAAAGAAAGGACTCTTTATAGTCGACCGCCCCGACACCGGCCGGTTCCAGGTAGGCGAAACGCTGACGAATCTGTTCGACTTTGTAGACATCGGTCCCGCACGTTTTGGCGATCTCTTTGATGTCGCCTTCGAAGTACCCCTCTTCGTTGATATAAAAGATGATCTGATGGGCGATCTTTTGCGAGATAGGTGTCGGAAAAAGCGGGGCACAGATCTGATAGTCCAGTTTCTCATAGAGCGACTCTGTAGAAACACTCATCCACTCGATCTCGTCGGTTGACGAGTTGGAGACATGGTTCTGGTAATCCATGTAGGCCTTGTGCGAACTCTCTGATGAGCTTTCCGAGACCTCGAACCCGGAGTTCACCTCCAGACAGGGGTTCTCTCTGGTGATCACCTGCAGGTGCTTGTCCAGGTCACTGAGTGAACATTGTAACAATGGCAACCAAGTCTGCATGGAGAGTCTCGGTAACTGTTTCTGCTTAAGGTTAAATGCTTGTTTCATAAATTCGCTTCTTTGGTTTATTATAGATCATATCTTACGTAATTACTACAGGGTTATAGACTCTTTTTTATACAACTGCATATTTTGTTCCTGCACTTACATTATGCGACAAAGATCTGCTGTGATGTCAGGCTGGGAATGGGTGAAAAGGAAGAGAGATGGGAGAACCTGCCCCTTGCGGGCAGGAGTTTGTTTAGTACTTAATACGTACCAGACCGTTCGGTTGAACGATCTTCATTTGACAAGAGAGACGTGCTTTCGGGCTGTTCTCGTTAAGCATTTTCATAACTGCTTTCTCTTTATCAGTCACGTCGCTTAAAAACTCCATGCCTGATTCGATCGTTACGACACAAGTACCGCATTCGCCGTCACGGCATCCAAAAGGAAGTGCACTTCCCGATGCTTCAACGATATCTTGAATAGTCTTTCCTGGTTTTACATTTAATGCCAAAAAGTCATTAATAATTTCTACGCGAGTTGTCATTGTCTTCTTTCCTTACTTATGTATGTTTTATTCGAACGGTTTTACGAGCAAAGGCCCTTTGATGATGCATTGACATGCAAGTCTCACCGGTGTCTGTTGTGCATACTGTTGTGCTGATTCAGCTTCGATCTTACTGATAGCGCCCATCTCAACAAGTGTGCCAAGCTCTTTCTCTTCCATATAGGTTGTATATTTGTCTTTATCCCAACCATCTGGATCGATTGCGCTTTTTGTATCGTCAGACGGGATCGTGCCGATCTCTTCAATACGAACTGCACAGCTGCCGCACATTCCGTCTTTACAGTCGGTAGGTATAGCAACACCGTTGTCGACTGCTACACGTAACAGTAGATCACCCTGCTTTGCTATGACACGTTTATCCATTTCGTCGCCGAAACCGCAAAAGATAACATTTACCATATTCTCTCCTTCATTTTTTCCCAATGGAGCAGTTATGGCTAATGCTCAATTGGTTGTCAATACACAAAAAGTCGTTACGCTCCTTCTTTTTGAGATTGCGCTTCGAGAGCTGCTTTTTTTGCGGCTTTTTCGGCCCGGTGTTCGCGCAGCCAGCGTAACTCCGCCTCGACTTCGTCGTAACCGTCAACATCGTCTATCGCTTCAAGCTCCGCTTCGCGGCAGCCGTAGGTGTTGCCCTCTTCGATGAAATGTACTTCATAGATACGGATCACCTGCAGCCAGTCGCCGATATGTTTGACATACCCTTCGGCCCCTGCCGGGATCAGGATCTCGTTAGGTTCGTTAAAAGGGTTGGAGCCGTCATTGCGGATCGGCTTTGTCATCCGGACACGCTGTCCCAGGTGAAAGACAGGAAGGATCTCGTCTTTAGTTGAAGCTGATACTTGGCTGGCTTGTGCATGCGTGAACTCCATTGCTGACCTCCTCTTCGTCGCTACATTCGCTAGATGTCGAACAGCTGCTGCACGCGCTCGGCTTGTCAAAAGTGTCCCACACCTCTGCCGCCGACGGTGAGTAACCGTTCTCAAAGTTTTTATAGACGGTGATCAGGGCAAACTTATAGTAATCCAACAGTTTCTCTTCACTGCCGAAGTCATTACCCTTGGCTTTTTCGACCATCTCCCCGTATTTTTTCATGATATGAAAACGTTTTACATAGACCAGACGTTCGTCATATTCAAGATCGAAGAAGTCAAAAAACTCCTCGGTGTCCGTTAACGTTTGAAACTCTGCTAATGCGCTCATTGTCTTTTCCTTGTTAATAAGTTAAGTGCAATTTGCTGTCTCGGGTTTTTCCCTCTGATCGAAACAAATTACTACAATATTGTCGTAAATAACCGGAACGCTTTACGAACGCAGTTACGACTAAGGCGAAAGAGGGGTTAGATACCCATCTCACTCTTGACCTGCGATGCCCATGCATTCAGACGTTCTTCCGTCAGCTCCTGTTGGTTGATGTCATCGATCGGCAGTCCGCAGAACCGGCCCGCTTTCTCTGCATATGAGAACTCATAGTCGTAACCGTCCGTCGGCCAGTGACCGAAACCGGTCTTGGCACCGCACTTATGGAAGATCTCTTCCATCTTGCCGAGTGCACTGACGAAGTGCTCGCCGTGTGTTTTCTGGTCACCCGCACCGAAAAATGCGACCTTCTTGCCGCTTAGGTCCGGCTCGTCATTGTCCATCTCGTAAAGCGGGTCGACCCAGTCACGCTGCGGGTCGCCCTGACCCCATGTCGACGAACCGACCAACAGAACGTCAAACTCATCGAACTGGTCAAGGTCATCATAGTCCTCTTCCATGTTGATGAGTTCCGCACCCTCGAAAAGCTCCTCGAGCTTCTCTGCCGCTTCCTGGGTTACGCCGCCGCTGCTGCCTACGAATATGCCTACATTTGCCATCTATCTGTCCTCCAATGTTTTAGTTTTAGTTTGTGATGCACGGTTTGTACTGTTCGTACACTTCATATGACTTGTCAAGATATTTTTGACCCTCTTCATAGAGCTTGTCCAACGTACGGAAACTGAAACGGTGCGCATCTTTAAAGTACTTGTCAACAAGCACGATACGTCCGGCGATAACGATACAACGGCCGAAACCTTCGTGGCTCATCTCCATAACAACGTTACACATAACGCCTGTTTTACGTTCAAACTGCAGCGCGACCGCTTTGAAGATCATCTTGATCTCACCGATCAGCATCTCATCGATGTCGGCGATAATAGGGATCGCTTTAAGGTCCTCTTTGGTCTTGACGAATTTTTTGGTCAACAGCTCTTCATCGCTCATCTTTGCCCAGTTACCGAACTGGTCAGTTGCTCTCAACTGACGTAACAACTCTTCTGTAAATGCATTTACTTCAATAACTTCGCTCATATAATTTCCTTTGTTATCTATATTTTCATAGCCTTGGAGCAACACCCCGCGGCAACTGTTCTCTAAACTTCAGCGTTCCAGCGTGCCAGACGCGGGTCTTCAGTCGTCTCGATGTTCATAATGCGTTTGACCCATGGCGGCGGGTTGCCGTTGACCATGGCCAACAGCTCTTTCAACACATCTTCGATCTTTCTCGGCTCCTGTACCTTCATCGGGTTGATGCCGGCGCGGATCACCTTGGCCGCAGCCGTACCGCCGATAGACTCGCAGTACATGATGTTGATGCCCTTAAGTGCCCTGACCTTGAAGTCCGTCTTGTCGTCGCCGGTGAACTTGGAGGTGTCGGTCTTGACCACACCGCTCAAGGCGAAACCGTCTTTACTCAGGTCATAGACCACAAACTCTTTTGCCCCGCCGAAGTGGGCGTTGATGGTCTCCATGTCCTTGGTCGCAAACGCCACTTTCATCGCTCCCTCTACCGTGCCTGTGCCTTCAACCGTAATTTTTGTTGTCTCACCCATGATTTTCACCTCTTTCAAAATTTTGTTCTGTCGTGTTCAGCACTCTCCCCGCCGTGTTTAAGATGGCGAAGTGCATTGGCTATCTCAAAAAGGAAGTAGGTGCTTCCCTCATAGAGCTGGTCGTTTTTGAGCTGGTTGCCCAGCTCTTCATAGTTGGGAAATCCGCGGAGGATAAGTCCCGTATGTTTCTCCTGCATATGCAATAACCGTTCCGCATGGAAGTTGCTGATGACAAGGTCGGCCGTTGCGAAGTGTTCGAGCGCATCTTCGAGGTCGCCGACAAAGACGTGCCCCGCCTCGATCTTCTCCAAGACCGGCGAATAGTTGGTCGCCACCACGGCGTCGATAGTGCCGCCGACACTCTGAAGCAGTTCGCACATACCGATACACATGTCCGGCTCACCCGTCACCACGAAGTGCGACGAGCCGATGAGGAAGTGGCTGTCGAGCATGGCGTCCTGGAGTCTTCCGCGCCAGCGTTTCACCTGCGGCAAGGGGTCGATCGCTCTGATCTTCATCAGTTCTGCGACAAAATTGTCGTTGTTGTTCTGACCCATGAGGTGGTCGAAATGGAGATGGGTGATGCCCGGGTTCTTTTTGTGCAGCGCCTTCGCCGCGATCTCCATCGAAGCGCCGACCGTCACCATGGTGGCGCTGTCGGCGAGGGCGCGGATATCTTCGATGCTGATGGCACCGGTACCCAGTTTGCCCTGCCCCTCGCTCAGATAACCGTCGAGCGAGGTCGAGAGGTCCGGCAGCGCGTAGGTCTCAAAACCGAACCCTTCGCAAAAGGCTTTCACCTTCTCCACTTCGACCGGCTGCATGCTGACGTGCGGCAGAATAACAAGCTTGTTAGCTTTTAGCTCTGTCGTCTCTTCCGTATGCTGGTCGATCAGCGCTTTGACGGTCAACGCCCAGCCGCTCTGCATACCCCCTTCGTAGTCCGGTGTGTTGACGTAACAGTAAGGGATCTCGATGTGCATCCCCACACCGCGAACGTCGTCACCCTTGGTCTCGGTGAGCCCTGTCGTGTGCAGGCCGATCAGTTCGGGTTTCAGTGTTTTGTTCTTCTTGGTGATGTTCTCGATGGCCATCAGGATGGAGTAGTCCCCGCCGTCGAGTACCGCTGTTATGTCACTAACGGAGGTGTTATACATGGCGATGGGTTCGTTGAAGTGGCGGGTGTAGAAGACCTTCGTATACGAGGCACACCCCTGCGAAGCATGCATCAGCGGCATGCAGTTCTTGATTCCCATAAACGCCAGGGCCGCGCCCATCGGCTGTGAATGTTTTATGGGGTTGACCTGCAGCGGCTTATGTTCGTGTTTGCTAAGCTCTATTTCCATGGCAACTCCTTGTTACCGGAGTTATTGCAACAAGTGTTCTAGGGGAGCGTTTTGGACGCTTTTTTGGGGCATAAAAAGGTGGTTTTTAGCCCTAAAATAGGGCTTTATTTTGAAATATGAATATTTTTTTGATGCGATTGTTTTCAATTCTTACATGTTGTTTTTGCACCTATTTTTATTGCTTGATGAGTACTTATATTTTTACCGTACATACTTCTTTTATTACTTCATAGCACGAGGATTCAACTTTTTTTCTCTGCTCGTACAGAGAAAAAACCTTGAGGAAAAAAAGAGAGTACGATACCCTCCGGCCACTAATAACTCTTTGTAAGCATCAATTCACAACCTTCTTGCATTTCGGCACGACTGCCGAAATTAATCTCCTCACGTAGCGATGTATCACTCTCTGGACTTCTCAACTGCTTGAAAATAAAGTACCTCTATCTCATTGCGACACCAGCACTAACTACAATCAAACAGTCAAAACAGGGATGAAAGCGCAAGCTTTCAGTTTCAAATAAAATGCGTCACCGCTTTGCTTTTATCGCAACATCTACAGAGTTGAGCGTAAAGAGAGAAAGAGCGTTAAAAAAATCACTTTGTCTGAGCGTAGCGAGTTAGGGATTTTTAGCGATTGAACGACTGCAGCGAAAGTAGTCGACAGCCCGTCGACCTCGCAGCCGTTGCGAGAGCTTTTTTTGTTTCTTTTTTTTGCGGCGTAAAAAAAGAAAGGGAAGGCGATAAAGTTTCAGATATCAAAAAACTAGAGCGTGCGAAATAAGAAATTATAGAAGTTCAAAAAAACCGACAAAAATGTAAGAGTGCTTACGAGAGAAATGTAGAAAGAGTCTCTATGAAACCCTATGAGGACAGCATAGGATTCCAGAGAAACTCCTTTTAAGTGGGGCCTGCCTCCGGTGGTCGCAATGCGACAACACCTTTGGTTCCACACCTATAAAAGCCAAGCAGTTGGCTTTTACTTCACGGTGCTCACTTCCCAAGGCGCCTTCTGCGAAACATTGGCAAACACAGGATTGCCAAACGCATACTTAAGATCTTCCGCAAGATTAAGAAGACCGTTATAGCCCCCGTAACTCACCTTCTTCTCCTGATTGACATCAATAAAAGAGATCTTCTTCTTGATGGCCGTGTAGAGACTGCGCCCGCCAGCCAGCAAAATGTGCGCCCCGCGCTCGTCAATAGCCTTGGACTGCTCCGAAGCAGGAGCCTTCATCAAAAGACCCTCCGGCCCGAGGTACTCACGCGCCTTGGCGATGTCATCTTCGGTCGACTTGCGGATGGAGGTCGCCACCACCTCGATGCCGAGGTCCTGCAGCCCCGAGGCGATGGACCACGCCTTGTTTCCGCCCGTGTTCAGTACCGCTTTTTTACCGGCGAACAGTTTTCGGTACGGCAGCAGCTCCGCTTCGAGCTTCTCCTCCTCTTCGGCAATGATCTTCTCGGCTCTTGCGATGAGTTCCGGGTCGCCCAGACCTTTGACGATCTCGCGGATGGCAAAGGTGGTGTCGCGTTTGCCGTAGAAGGAGACCGAGATCCACGGTATGCCGTAACGCTCCTCCATCTTGCGTGTCAGCGTCACCAGCGACTTGGCGCAGACGATGACGTTGAGCTTGGCGCGGTGGGCGCCGCGAATGTCGCCGACACGGCCGTCGCCGCTCATGGAGCTGAGTACCCTGATGCCGATCTTCTCAAAGATAGGCAGGTACTGCCACATGTCGCCCGTAACGTTGTAGTCGCCTATGAGGTTGATGTCGTAGGGTGTCGTAAACTCAGGCTCTTTTGTGCCTATGAGATGCTCAAGCACCGCCTCACCGGCGATGCGCGAACCGAGGTTCTTCCCGCCGACAAAGCCCGGTGCGTGCACAGGCACGACCGGAACGCCGTGTTTTTCGCTGCCGAGTTTACAGGTCATGTCGATGTCGTCGCCCACCATGGCCGTCACACAGGTGGAGTAGACGAAGATCGCCTCGGGTTTGTAGTGCTCCATGATGTAGTCGATGGAGTCCTCGAGACGTTTGTCCCCGCCGAAGATAACGTCGTTGGTCGTTATGCCCGTAGTAAAGCCCATTACGGTGTGGTCACGCCCTTCGTACGAGCTCAGCGTCTCGCGGGTCTCCCACGAAGCACCCAGACAGGTCTGAGGCCCATGCACGAGGTGCACGGCGTCGGCATACGGAAACAGCGATATCTGCGCCCCGTCAAAAGCACAGCCCCCCGCCGCCAAACCCGGCTTAGGCATGTCACAGCCCTCACCTTTTTTCTTGTCTTTGTTATGAGAGCAGGCACTCTCGTTCATCAGTTCTTTGATCTTTGCGCGATTGACCATGTGGTCTCCTTGCGATCTGTTGTTGAAAACAGTAATGCAAGAAATATTCGAGTAAGCTGTAAACCCCGTGTTTCAGGGCTCTACTTCTTCACATAAAGATAAACTTATCACCTCAAACAAGCTAAAGAAGCACTTTGTCTTGCAAAAAAGCTGTGAGAATAGGGGTTGTCGCTGGTAATAAAGAGCAAAAATAAAAATTAATGTTGGTAGCCTGACCCTATATCTCGGATGCATGAGTAACGTTATTTATCGCCCTAGCAAATATAATATATGACTATAAAGTCTATTCAACTTATTTAAACTAAAAAAACCTGATACAATCCCTTATTTAAATCAACTTGTGGAGTATTCATGCCAGCATCTGTAAAAATAGAAAAAATAGAAGACTTATTCTTTGTTTATAATCAACTGGAACAATCATTAGTCGCAAATGATATCGTAGAAATCGCCTTAGATGATTTTCTAGATATGGCAGACATCTCTTTCGCTTATGAAGATAGACTTGACAGATTGCATGGACATGTTGATTCTGATATTGCACAAGCTATAATTGATTTTCAGGAGTATGTCTATTCATTATATAAAATGGCAAAATATCAAGATCAAGATATTCCATTATCCATTGATGAAGAGAATATGCTCAAAATTTTTATTAAAATTGAAGATGGTTCATCAAAACTAAAATTATTTAAAGCGATAGCAAAGGCGGTCAAAGACATGACAAAAGACATGACAGCACCACAAAAAATTGTTTTTATAGTTAGTATTTTAACTGTAATAACTACTGGACTTGTTGGTTGGCAACTAGGAAGTGAATACATTGAGCATTTAAATAATCAAGAAGAAACAGCAAGAATTGAAGCTATTACATCGGGCTATGAACATGTTATTCGTGAAGTTCAATCTAATCCTTTGTATACAGAAAAGATTAGACAAGGACAAACTTCATTATTGAAACCTGTTAAGAAACATGATAGTCTCTCAGTTAAGGTGTATGAAAATGGAGAGGAAATAGCAGTAACCAATCAAGCACAGGCCAAAGTGTTATTAAAACAAGAAAGAAATAGGTCTATAACAGATGTTATCACTAGTCATTATTTTGTTAAATCTGCTGAATCATTACGAGATCATGGTAAATTCAAAATTAAGATTGAAGATAGTTCATCAGGAGTATATGGGATTATTGACATTAGTATCGATGACGATGACGTTGACTTTGTTGCTGTCATGAATCACTTCGGAAATAAAACACCCATAAAACTTGTAACAAAAACAAAAACGCTTAATGGTGTAACTAGCATTATAAAAATTCTTTCTACTCTAGAAGAATAAACTAAATATACCTATAAAATAGATCATATAAACATTTTTAGGGATAAGTATAGGAATAACTTTTCTATTAATACTATAAACATCTTAAGAATATGCATTGTTACGTAGAGCTATGCTCCACCATCCAACAACTCTCATATCATCTCAATTGATCTCCGAAAACCCCTATATTTAAGCTTCAACGCCTTTTTTTAAGTAACTTTATTGTCTCACGTAGCCTCAGCTACTATCAGTTAATCTCATTTTCGAACAAGCCGACAAAGCGCTCTATCTTGCGAAAGAACTAGGGAAAAACAGGGTTTGTAGTTGGTAATGTGTTAGCGAGAGTAGAGATAAAAATTAATATTGATAATCTGACCCCTAGTCTCTTGTTAGAATTGGCGTTTATTAAAGACATGTTTAGATACATTTAATATATAAAAATTATACAAAAAGATATTACTATGTTAGCTAGCCAATATGCACCTGTTGTGAAAAGAAAAAGAAATAGTAATAAAGTGATCTTCAGCAAGAAAGTTGATGCATATGCACATTTACATTTTATGCGTGTTCTTGACTACTTTCTAAAAGAAGAACATGAAAGTATTATTTTAGATTTTACTAGAGTAAAGAATGCTTATCCAAATGGAATGATTCCTATTATTACTATGCTCGACTCTCTAAGAGAAAAGAAGATTAAAATACATTTTTCTCTACCTACAGATAGAGAAGTTAGTCGTTTGTTTATTTACACTAATTGGGCTCATTTAATCAGCCCTGATGATTTTAAAGAAGAGATAACTCTCCATAACCGTCACCTTGTTGCAAAAAGATTTTCAACGTCAGATGAACAACAGCAAGTTGTTAATGAGTTTATGGATGTTGTAATGAGAAATATGGATGTTTCTAGAGATGTAATAGCAGGTCTAGAATGGTCAATAAACGAGATAACGGACAATGTATTAAACCATTCAAAATCACAATATGGTGGATTGGTTCAAGTGAGTACTTTTCCTAAAAATCATAGCGTTAGCTTTGCTATTGCTGATTCAGGAATTGGTATATTAAATACTTTAAGAGAAGCTATACCAACATTACATACAGACATTGAAGCACTTGGAGAAGCTATTAAAGCGGGTGTCACTAGAAATAATGATTTCGGACAAGGAAATGGACTAGCTGGAGCGTTAAGAGTCGCAACTATCTCAGGGGGTAGTTTTGCCATAACTTCCGGTAAAGGCTTTATGAAAGTATATGAAAACGATTCTAAACGAATTAAACGAAAAGAGTATGAAAAATTTTGTGGTACTTTAGTCAATGTTGATATAAATACTAATGTTCCTTTTACAATAGGAGAAGCATTAGGTTTTGAAGGTTATTCAGATACAACACCTGTTGATATAATAGAAATTAATTATGGAAATGATAGTGATGGAATGACACTCAATGTAAAAGATGAATCAACTGGTTTTGGAAACAGACCCGCTGGAAGACAATTAAGACAAAAAACTAAGAATCTTCTCGGTGCTAATCCAACAACTCCCTTGACAATTAATTGGGGAGGAATTCCTTTAATATCTAGTAGTTTTGCAGACGAATTTTTAGGCAAACTTTTTGTAGAAATGGGAGCCATGTCTTTTGGAGCAAGAATCAAGAATATTGGTATGGAAGCTCTCATCCGATCTCTCCTGGATAAAGCTATATCTCAAAGATTAACTCAAGCTAATGATGAATTTTAACAATATAAATTCTAAATAGAATCTTGCAAAAATGAGTTAAAAAGCACCCTTACTGTTAAATTACACTCCTGGGATTGAATCTCCACTTCCCTATTTCTTGATAGCTTTGACGATCCTATCTTCTTTTATCATAACATCACGCATCAATAAAGTATACGGGAACTCTTTTAGCTTTGATTCTTCAAATTCGTCGGCTATTGCTTTCAATGATTCTGCGCGAATAAGTGAAAGATTAAGTACATAATCTAGTTCACATTCATTGATAAAATCATCGCTGAAATCCGGTGCAATCAAAAGTGACTTAACAACCTTTTGACCTGCTTTTTCTGCAAGTTCCACATACGATTTGATTTGTCTTGATACAGAGCTGAATTTGTTGTAACCGGACTCTTTACTTGTCTTGCATTCAACAATAATGATTTCATCATTCCCTAAATTAATCACAATATCAATCTGGTTTTTTGCAGTGTTCAGCTGCTTACGAAGTTTTTCATCTACATTAAATCCTAGCGATTCAAAAATACTTTTTGTAATGTCTTCAAACTTAATACCAAGGTCTGCTTCCTTTATCTTCAAACCATTTTCTTTCAAGGCATTCAGATCTCTGAACCCTATGTTTACATAATTTTCAAACTCTATGATTTTCATGTCCTTGTAAGCTTCTAGAATATTTACTACTAGGTTTCCACGTGAGGAGATCTGTTTATCTGAACAAAACTGTTTCATCTTGGAATCATCCAGTAATTCAATAACATCGCGTGGTTTGATGTTGTAATCTAAAAGGTATTCAGCGTTCATTACACTTTCATCTTGAAGTTCGAACTCTTTCTTCAAAATATTATTAACAGTTTTACCAAATACAGATTCCATATCAATCACCAGCTGTTCATAACCACCTAGTGGGATGCCGATCTTTTCTTCTTTCTCCAATTCAATATAATATGACATCAGATTTTTAATCTTTTCATCGACGGTTGTGCCCCTCAATGGTTCAGGTAAGCGAAGACCTTTCTCCGCCAACTCGTTCAAGTAAACCTTTTTTTCATTTAGTGTCGTTCCATCTTTGTAAATACTATTAGAGAGAATTTCGTAAAAGCTGATTCCACTATTAATGATTATATGAAGCTTTGTCTCCGTATCAAGCCCTTTAAAATGAATATTGTGTTTTTTGCATATCAAATTGATCTGTGGTTCTCGGAACTGCTTTAGCACACGTCTGATATGTTTGTCGGCCATTGGTCGCTTTTTAATTCGACGAAGAATAGTAATTATTTCATTTGGTACATAAATAGTATTTTGTTTCTTGGAAAAGAAAATAATCCCCATATTCTTTAGATCGTTTATAAGTTCTTCAATATTCTTTTTTTCAAGGGGTATTACCATGTAGTTGATCATTTTGATTTCTTTTTGCGACAGTTCTAATTGCTCCGATAATGTCTGAAGAAGATGCTGCTCATCACTAGAAATTTTTGCATCCTGATTGTGGGCCAGATCATTGGTATACGCTACATCAAGACAAGTTTTATATATTTGATAATCGCGCTTTCGGATACTATCAATGTCCCCTTTTTCATTTGCCATAATTGTTGAAAGTTCTTTAATAGCTGAGCGCATTTCTTTCAGCTCATGTTCATACAATTTTGAGAACCACTCATATTTCATGATTGAATTACCATCTCTGATGATAATATCTACAACAATATCCAATTGAGACATAATGCTTTTCATCTGTTCCGATAAATGCTCTTCATATTCATTTTCAACAATCTGAAAAATTTTTACTATGTTCTTTATGTCGGTATTTTTAAGATCTTTTTCGGAAGACAACATGACCTTATCAATTGCCTTATGATCAACATTTTCACTAGAAATAATATTGTCAATAATTTTTAAAAATGCATTTTTTTCAAAAGAGTTTACCCGGTCTAAAATGTCAATCAATTGCATAAGTATGCCCCTATTAGAAGATTCAGTTTAAAACAGAGTACAACAAATAAAATTAATTATTATCTATTCTTAATAGTTAGACCTATTTTTCATCCGTTAATACTCCACTTTTCACTACACCATAGATCGAAGCTTCACCCTCTCCTCAAACCCGCCTCGAACCCAATATGCATTGAACCGTTAAACACACAAGGATAAAACATGGCATTGATGGCATTGACAGAAGAGAACTTTGAGAAAACCATTGCGGAGAACGAGGTCGTCATTATGGATTTCTGGGCGGAGTGGTGCGGGCCGTGCAAGCAGTATGGACCCATCTTTGAAAGAGCATCGGAGAACACCCCCGGCGTTATTTTCGCAAAGATAAACACCGATAATGAGCCGGGACTGGCCTCGCAGTTTCAGGTCCGTTCCATCCCGACCACCGTGGTTATGAAAGAGGAGATCGTTGTGCTTGTGCAGGAAGGGGTCCTGTTCCAGGAGAGGTTGGCGGAGATCGTCGAAAAGGCGCAGGCGCTCGACATGGCGACGGTCCGCAAAAAACTCGCAGAGCAGGAAGCGGCAGCCGCGCAATAGTCTCTGCTTGAGAGACCAAAATAAAGAGAGATTGATTTTGTTGAGTGCGATGTCGGCTTTTGTGACCCTTTCGAGGAACATGCAGCTATAAGCCCTCGTCAAACGGTCGAAAGAGGCTTTTTCTCTTTTATCGGGTAAACCTTTAATTTACTACTATTTTCGTACCGATACCTGTACCGTCACTACTCCAAAGTTTTGTTCCATTTTGATCCGTGGCACTGAAAAGCAATTTTCCATTAAGCGCTCCATATATATAAATATCTGAGCTGCGATTTCCTGTGTATATGTCTTTGATCAACACCGTGCCCACATCCGTACCATCACTTTTCCAAAGTTCTTGACCGTGAAGGTTCTCGCTGGCCGTAAAAAACAATGTCCCGTTAATAGTGACAAAATTTCCGGGGCTTGCATATGGTGCAGGCTCTTTTGCAATGTCTACAACCATCACCGTACCAGCATCTGTACCATCACTTTTCCATAGTTCAGACCCATATACTCCATCATTTGCACTAAAGTATACTGTATTGCCGACATTTGCAAGCGCCCCGATATTTGACCCAATGCTCCCACTGCGAATATCTTTAATCATCACGGTACCGGCACTTGTACCATCGCTTTTCCAAAGCTCTTCACCGTGTGTTCCGTCATCGACAACAAAGTAGAGCGTACCATCAACATTTGTTAGGTCATGATAAAACGCAGAAGAGGCACCGGTATATATATCTTTGACCAAAACGGTACCTGACTCAGTCCCATCGCTTTTCCAAAGTTCTTTACCATTAATACCATCATTTGCCGTAAAATACAGTGTCCCGTTTACATTTGTAAACCCATAAGGGCTTGAAGAAGAGGCCCCGGTATATATATCTTTAACCAAAACCGTACCGGCTTCTGTTCCGTCACTTTTCCACAACTCTGAACCGTTTACCCCATCGAGTGCACGGAAAAAAAGTGTCCCGTCAATAACAGTAAGTGCGCTAGGATTAGCGTTGTTTGCACCACTATATATATCTTTAACTAACACCGTACCTGTTTCCGTACCGTCACTCTTCCACAACTCTGTGCCGTATATACCATCATTGGCTGTAAAATAGAGTATATTGTTCATTTCGGCTAAATCACTTGGGTTAGAGGACTCGTAGAAAAAACCGCTGTCTGCCCAAATATCTTTCACCAGTACCGTACCTGCTTCAGTCCCGTCACTCTTCCACAACTCTTCATTATAGGAACGATCATGTGCCGAAAAGTATGACACTGCACCAATACTAACAATAGGCAAGTAGGTACTCATAGAATTTTTTGTCGACTGTTCAATTTTTTTGATAATTTTTGTACCGGCATCCGTGCCATCTGTTTTAAAGAGCTCTCTAAAGCCTTCGCTTTCACCTAAACTTCTGTAGCCCTCTCCGTCGTTAGCTGTAAAATAGAGTACACCATTAACGTTCAGGAGTTGTCCCGGAGAAGATGACTCATCGCTAAAGCTACTACTTAACCAAATGTTGCTTACCAGGGTAGTACCAACATCTGTCCCATCACTTTTCCATAACTCTATACCGTATTCTTCAACATATGCCGTAAAATAAAGCGTGCCGTTCACATTGGTAAGATTGCCGGGATATGAACTGCGGGACCCATCACTGAACACATCTTTGACCATGACAGTTCCGGCTTCAGTACCATCACTTTTCCATAACTCTTCACCGTAGATGCCATCACTGGCAGCAAAATAAAGCGTGCCGTCAATATTGGCTAAATTCTTTGCATAAGAACTCCCGCTGCTGTGTATGTCTTTCACCATTACCGTACCTGTTTCGGTACCGTCACTTTTCCAAAGTTCATCGCCGTGCACGTGGTCATCGATTGTAAAATAGAGGGTACCGTTAACTGCGGTCAGCCCTGAAGGTATTCCTGATGAAGCTTCTGTAACAATGTCTTTCACCATCAGCGTGCCCGCTTCCGTACCGTCACTTTTCCAAAGTTCATACCCATGTATGCCGTCTGTTGCCGAAAAGTACAATGTTCCGTTCATATTGGTAAAGTACAGCGGAGATGACCGGGAATAGCTATACTCATTATTGATTCGTTTTACTATCTGTGTACCAGCTGTTGTCCCGTCACTCTTCCAAAACTCATTATCGTAGTTGAAAAACAATGTGTCACCAACGCCGGTAAACCCACTGAAGTATGAGGCATAACTGTACCCCATGTCTTTGACCAATACCGTACCTTGAGAGGTGCCATCGCTTTTCCACAGTTCTAAATCGTAACCGATCTCCAACGTAAAATAGAGTATACCGTTCACATTTGTCATGTTGTCGAAAGAGCGGTCAAAGCCTTCTCTGCTCATGACCATGACCGTACCCGCTTCTGTACCATCACTTTTGTAAAGTCCATTGGTAGTTACATCCAGCGTTGCCATAAAAAACAGTGTTCCGTTAACGTTTACTAAATTTGTTGGAGACGAACTATTACTGCCGCTACGTATATCTTTTACCATGACAGTACCGCCCTCGGTGCCATCACTTTTCCAAAGCTCCTCACCATGAATACCATCGTTCGCAGTAAAATACACCATGTTACCCATCTTTGTAAGATGCTTGGCGTCAGAATAGATCATATCTGTATGAATATCTTTGATAAGAGCCGTACCCTCACTCTTACCGTTTGTAAGCCATGGCTCAAAATCGGTTGTCAGGCCTTTATACGCGATTACCTTGCTCTCCTCTTCTATTACCGTAATATTGACGATAGCCGTATTTGATACCAACCCTTCATTATCTTTCACCGTATACTCGAAGCTGTCCGTTCCAAGATAGTCCGGCGCAGGTGTATATGTGATCTCTCCGGTATCGGTATCGATACTGACCTCGCCGTGAGCAACAGGGGTGGTAATAGCAATGCTGCTTTTGTCAAGTGTCCCAACACTGTCGATATCATTGGTGAGTATGTAATAGACCAAGGTCCCATTTTTTGTTGCCACAATCGTGTCATTTTTTGCTATTGGTGCTGTGTTGTCCTGACCTGTCGATCCACTATCATTAGACCCAGAATCACCACCGCCACATGCTGTCATTACAACCATTGCTATACCAATCCAAAACCATTGTACAAGTTTAGATACGAACATCTCTATCCTTTTATAAGAGTAAGTTTCAACCAATATCTTTTGAACTTTCAGCTACCACAAGTGCGGTACTACACCCATTAAAAAGGATTTTCTTTGGTTATAAGTTGATGCAGTTATTGTAAGTAAAGCACCTATATTTAATCTTAAAAAGTTATTGATTGTTGTTTAGTTAGTTGATTTCTCGATAATTATTGACCCATAGAGATCAGTAGCCACCTATACCTACAATATATACACTACAGGGGTCTGGTGATACCTATACCTACAAAAACATATAAGTATAAAAAGGCGAAGGAAGCTTAGCTCTTCTTTGAGCAGCTTTACCGAAAGCGTGCTAACATATCTATAACACATTAAGAGTATCATCATACAAAGGCAAGGAGACACCATGCGCAATACTAAGATGACGATTGTTCTCATAACCGGCTTACTCTCAGTAGGAACACTGTGTGCGGAGCCCGGTCATGGGGGTAACAGTGACCGATTTGGCCCGAGTAAAGAGATGAAACGCAGTTCAGGTTCAAGCTTTGAACGAAGCCCCGCCAAAAGCCGCAGCAGCGAGAAATCGATGCACGTTTCGAAACCGTCGCGCGAGCAGACACCGAAAGTACGCTATAACAGCGACAAAACAGCCGTAAAGAACCAGCATACGCTCAAACAGAAAGAGATGACCCAAAATAAACAGGGCTCTCATCTAAAAGCGGCCAAGCCTATGAAACGGACTCCGGCCTGGAGACCGCCGAAAGGGAAACCGCTGCCGTACTATCACCGTCCGGGCTATACCATCGGCACCCTCCCCAAAGCCGCGATCAGCGTCAGCCTCGGCAGCGTCTCCCTCTACTACACCAACGGCATCTACTACCGCCCTTACAACAATGCTTATGTAGTCATACTCCCACCGGTAGGACTCCTCGTACCCGTCCTACCGCTGGGGTATCTCTCTTTTCAGGTCTACGGAGGCACCTATTACTACTATGCCGATGTCTATTACGTGTGGGACATCCATCATAGAGCCTACCGCGTCGTAGAGGTACCGACAACTGATGAGGCATACCCGCCCGGCACCATCGTCGACACTCTGCCCGACGGCGCCTACACCGTGACGATAGACGGCGTGCAGTACTACCGCTACGGCGGGGTCTATTTTATGCAGTCCGTACAGGGCGAGCGCATCGTCTACATTGTCGTCACACCCTGAACCTCTACCTTAACGGCCGGCACCGCACTGCCTGCGCCGCTGCATAACCGTCATACCTTGAGAGAGCGGTAAGTTCTTTTCTATTCCTTTCGCCAACGCTTTAAGACTACTATTTCCCATCACAACGCTCCGTCAGACGAAGCGGGCGGAAACATCTCTGATGTCTCAGGACACCTAGACCTCGTTTTCTAAAACCCGAGGTGTGGCTCATCCACATCTTTTTCTACGACGCCCCTTTACCCCTTTTAACGCCTACCGAAAGACATTTTTCAACACTCCATTGCACTAAAAACAGACAGAAAAAGTGCTTTTGTCAAAGCTTCCAAAGCGGCTAAAATCCTCTATCTGACTATTTTTTAACCAAAAACAGCCCCCTCCCGCCCGGGAACCGACGCTATAATCAAAACGAATCTTTAAAAATGAGGAGTCGTAAATGTTAAAAGAACGTTACGTTCGAAACATGCAACACGCCAGGACCTCCATCGTTCGACAGCTCTATTCGGTCAAACTTCTGGTCTCCGGCCTCGACATCAAGAAGAGCCACTTCACCTCCAAACTGACCGACACCCCCTTCGGAGAGTGGTTTTACAACGAAGCCGTACTCTTTAGGTCAGAGAAAAGCCGCTGCGACCTTGACGAGATCGAAAAGAGCCTGCTGACATTCCACGAACACTTTAGCAACATCTATGCGATCTACTACGGCAAACAGGCCGGCGGGCTGTTAGGGTTGTTCGGCATAAAACGAAAACCCACCCCCGAACAAAAAGCAGAGGCGCAGCGCCTCTATGAAGAGATGGTCCCGCTCTCCGACCACATCAGACAGCAGGTGAACCACCTGGAGACCATCTTGAACAAGATGCCGACTGAGACCTTGTCCACTCTCTCCCCTCAGCCCCAAAAGAGGCTGATGACCGCCTGAGCACACAGTGAAAGTGCCCTACTGCGACTCCGCACACGTTTACCTGCCCCTCGACACACCTCCTTACAACATCGCTAGTACCATAATTGCATAGTATTTTAACACTACACCAAGGACAATTATGGGAACCAATGAAATACGCATCGACGAGCGCTATGTCTCATTCACAAATATAGACTGTTTCGAGAACGCCTGTCTGGCCATCGACCGGCTTTTAGCGGTAACAAAAGAGGCCGAACACGTCAACCTCTACTGGCAAAAAGTGATCCCGACCATCCCTCAGGCCTACTACGACAGAGACGTCAAAGCCGACGAAAAAGAGGCCCTCCTCTACCTTGTCTGCTCCAACGTCTTCTACCTCGAAGAACTTTTTGAAAACGCCGAAGACGAAGCAGGCCTCGACGCACTGCGCCGTTGCGAACTGGAGTGCTGCTAAAGCCTGCTTATTCCTTCGCCCAGACCACCTTGTTGCGACCGGCCGCTTTCGCTTCATAAAGCGCCACGTCGGCACGTTTGATACTCTTGTCGATCGTCTCATTGAGGTCATGAAGCGCTATACCGAAGCTGCAGGTTAATTGCTCGACACGGTCAAAAGGCTCATGTTCCACACGCTGACGGACATGCTCGGCCATCCGTTCCAATGCCTCCATCGACTCGGCCTCGATAATAAGAAGAAACTCCTCCCCGCCCCATCGAATAAGCAGGTCACTGCTACGGATAGAGTACTTTATCGTCGCGACAAGGTGCGTCAACACCGTGTCGCCGACATCGTGCCCGAAGGTGTCGTTCACCTCCTTAAAATGGTCGATGTCAAGCATAATAAGTCCGACGAACTTATCTCTCTTTTGGGCGTTTTCAATGATGTCATGGATATGCGTCTGAAAAAAGTCCCTGCTGTAAGCACCGGTCAGATAGTCTCGGCTGACCCTCTGCTGAAGCGACATCTGCTCCTGCATCGTCTCGCTGATGTCCGTAAACGAGACAATATAATCATCATCGTCAAAGCGGTTGACAGAGACACTGAAAATGTGGTTGTGCCCGTTTCCGCTCAATATCGAGACCACCCTCTCCTTCCTCGGCAGCTGCTCCAATGCTACTATCCAGTTTTTCTTCTCGTCCACCATTTTGAGATGAAAGAACTTATCATCTTCGACAAACAGGTCACAAATGCAGTCGTACTCTTTTAGAAAATCTTCGAGCTTAACGTAGCCGAAAAAGTGCAGGAATGAGAGGTTCGCCTTTTTCAGACGTTTGCCGTCCGTCTGGATAACGATGTTCTTCTGCAGGTCGAAAAGACGCTGAAGCTTCTGCTCATCGGCGATGCGCTCGGTGATGTCGAAAACGATCCCCACCGAGCGGATCGCCTTGCCGTCACTGTCGTAGGTATGTTCGCACCGTTCATCGACAAAGCGCACCGTGCCGTCTTTACGCAGGGTACGGTGAACAATGTGGTAAAAACTCTTCTCTTCAAGCGAGCGCTGATACTCTTTGCCAAGAGCTTCGCGGTCATCGGGATGAACATAATGCATAAACCCCTCGAACGTTGCCTCAAACTCCTGGGGTTTGAGACCGAAGATGCGGTAGACCTCATCGCTCCAGAAGAGCTTGTCCGTTTCAATGTCGAACTCCCAGAAGCCCATATGGGCGATCTCCTGTGCATCACTGAGACGTTTGTTGCTCTTTGTCAGCTCCTCTTCCGCTTTTTTGAGGCTCTCCTGTACAGTGACCAGATAACGGATAATATGCGCGAGAAAATATAAGATGGGGCCGCCCACAAAAAGAGGCGTGACCAGCGCAACGGTCATCAAGTTACTGTCAAAGAACCTGCCTGTCAACCAGTAGCTCTCCACCGCGACAACCCCTATCGCAAGAAGTGTCGCCAGAATGACAAAGAGAATGACAAAGGGCCAAATTCTCAGTTTTGAAATATATAAAAGCAGTTTTATCATGAGAAACCTCCCTGTTGAGCTGTTGTGAGCTGGCGCACAGATATGAAACCGTGCCCCCTTTTTCTCTAATCTTTTATAGTATAAGATATTCATATAACTATGCAACTGAAACGCGTTCGATCACAGGATTTACGGCCGTAACAGTTAAACTTAACACAGATATAGCTTTTTGGGAGTATTATAATAGCTATGCGCAAAAAAAGGAGAAAAGATGGAACCGAATTTGGAAGAGATGGACGACTACAAAAAGCCCTTGAGTAAAAGTAAACTCAAGACGATACTGTTCGCCTTTGCCGTCATTTTGGCGATCTACGTGATATATGACCTGATAATGGGCCGGCTATAGGTCGCAGACCTTTCCCTCTTTTAAGAGATATCGCCACTTCGGATGAGACGCGAAAACAGAACCTCCCGGTGTTACTGGGACTGCGTTCTGATCTGGATATTCTCACCGTCCCATTTTGTGATGAGATTGAAGGTTGCCGCCAGCTCGTTGATACGAATGACTTCGGCAATACCTTCCGCATCCAGCGATTTGGCAGTAAGGACAATCACGCCGTCCCTGATCTCACGAAGAAGGTGGTATTCAAGCTTGATGTCCAAGAGCGTATTGTAAAACCGGTTAATCATATTTAACAACCTTTTGTTATTTAAAACTATTCTAGCCTATTTTTTATTATATGCCGTACAAAAATGAGATGCCGTCGCACTCTTTATCCAAAACAGCTCTTGTTCACCCTCTAAACGACCCGAATATAAGCACTTCCAATCCTTGACCGCAACTTTGCATTTAATACAGTCTTTAATATTATTAGTGTAATTTAAGTCGTATAGACCTATTTTAACACTGATTGAGCCAAATGGACACAGAGCTAGAGATAACGGACAGTACCCAGATCAAAGCGGAAATGATCACCATTGCGTATCAAAACCTGAGTATCGCCTCCATCGCAGTTGTTATCAATGCCTTTATACTCTGCATGGCTCTTTGGAGTGTCGTCGACCACACCACCCTTCTCCTCTGGTCTGCCGCAGTCATCATTATCACCCTCATCCGTTTTTACTCCGTCATCTATTTCGGCCACCATAAACTGCGGCATCCTACGAAGTACTGGGAGCTGCTGTTTCTGACCGGAGTAACTGCTTCTGCCGTCGTCTGGGCAGTTGCGACCTGGCTCCTTTTTACACCCGAAAGCCTTCTGCACCAAACCATACTCATCATCGCATTCGCAGGTATGAGTGCCGGCGCCGTCAGCAGCCTCGCGCCGGTATTGAAAGCCATACATATTTTCCTTTTTTTCTTGCTGGTACCGCTGATCGTTCAACTGCTGTGGCAGAACAGCGAGATCCATCTCTGGATCGCCCTGCTCATAGTTCTCTTTCTTGCGCTGTTGCTCACTATCGCCAAACGCTATAACGAGAACACCTACAAAACGATCAAATCGCGGCTCATGTACGAAAAAGCGAAACAGGACCTTGAGATGACCGAAGAGCGCTTCGAAACGGTCTTTCGGGAGGCCCCTGTAGGTATCTTTCTTTACGATACCCGCCTCCATATTTACGATGTGAACCAGGAGTTCTGCGATTTTCTCGATGCCCCGAGAGAGTTTCTGATCGGGCTCAATATGAGCACCCTCAAAGACAAACGGATCATCCCGGCGGTCCAGGCCGTTTTAGACAATCTCGACGGCTTTTACGAAGGCGAATACCTCACCCGGTATAAAGAGAAAACGCTCTGGATCTCAATGCGCACCTCTCCGGTACTCGATGCGGAACGCCGCGTCATCGGGGGTATCGGTATTGTCAACGACATCACCGACCGTATGAACGACCAGCAAAAGATCCGCCGTCAAGCCAACTATGACACCCTCACCGATATACCGAACCGCACGCTGCTGATAGAAAAAGTCCATCAAGAGATCACCCGTTATAAACGCCACAAGATCATTGCCGGGCTGCTCTTTCTCGATCTTGACCATTTTAAGAACATCAACGACTCCCTGGGGCACCAGGTCGGGGACAATCTATTGATCGAGACCGCCAAACGTTTGGGGAGTGTTCTCCGCGATGAAGACACTGTCAGTCGTCTCGGCGGCGACGAATTCGTCATCTTGCTGCCCGACCTGGGTACCGATCCTCTGACCGCTATAAACAAGGCTGAGCTCGTCGCACAGAAAGTACACAAAGTACTCTCGACACCGTTCAACCTCCATGAGCATAAGCTTACCACCTCAACCAGTATCGGTGTCGTCATCACGGACGAACGCAACGAGACGACCGATGATCTTCTCAAACATGCCGACATGGCGATGTATCAGGCCAAAAAAGAGTGGCGGGGCACCACCAGTTTCTACCGACCGGAGATGGACAGACTGATCAAACGGCGCCTGCACATCGACAACGCCCTGCGTTCCGCTATTGCTGCCGGAGAGTTCGCCCTCTATTTCCAACCCATCGTCCAGCTTAAGAGCGGCGAGATAATCGGCGCCGAAGCGCTGCTGCGCTGGGAGAATCCGGAGCTCGGGCAGATCACACCGGACGAATTTATCCCTATTGCCGAAGAGAGCGGTGTCATCATCGAGATCGGCGAATGGGTGCTTGAGCAGGCCTGTTTACAGTTTGTACAGATGCAGAAAGAGCTGGACGGGATCGTACATTTTCGTAAGATAGCAGTCAATGTCAGCAGTAAACAGTTCAGTGAGGAGAGCTTCCTGGACAAACTGCTCAATGCCCTCAGCAAAAGCGGCCTCCGCCCGGACCAGCTCGAGCTGGAGTTGACCGAATCGATCATTATCGACAACCTTGAACTGACCCTGGAGAAGATGCAGCTGCTGCGTGCACATGACATCGGCCTCTCCATCGATGATTTCGGTACCGGCTACTCCTCGCTCTCGTACCTGAAAAAACTCCCCTTCTCAACACTGAAGATCGACAAATCCTTTACACAGGACATTGACACAGATGCCGATGATGCCGACCTCATACCCACTATTATCGCCATCGCACACCGCTTCCGACTCAATGTCATCGCAGAGGGTCTTGAGACAGAAGAGCAGTACGCCTTCTTGGAGAAAAACCACTGCGACTACTATCAAGGCTACTACTGCAGCAGGCCTCTTCCGTACCGGGATTTTCTCGATATGGTGCATAAAAAAAAGGGGGAATGTACAGTAGGTACACCGCAATGATCTCTTATCCGCCTCATTTACATACATTAACAGACTGTTGAGCAACCACTTACAAAACCCGCCTATGATAACAATAGATAAAGCGCTATCGCCTTATCTTCCATTTTAAAGATTCTCAGGGAGTTTTCCATGTTTCTAACCAACATACTAAAGACCGAAAAAAGCGAGGCCAAGGTTTTAGCGACATCAATGACCGCCCTTCTTTTTATTGTTATCGGCGGTTCCGGGATATTGATGTTTTTCCATCTGTTTGAGAGTCGTGTCAAAGAGCTTCATGAGATCCTTGGCCTGCTCTTTGTCGCGGCAATACTCTTTCACCTCTTTTACAACTGGGGCAGTATGCGGCGCTATTTTTCCAAACAACTCTTTCTCCTCAGCGCGCTGGCCGTCATAATAACGACCGCCGTCTTCGTCTTTAACGCAGGCGGCGGAGAGAACCCCAAAGCGCTTATCATAGAGTCGGTGCTTGCCGCTCCTTTCGAAGAGGTCAGCCATCTGCTCGGTGTCGACCCGGAAGATGCAAAACGGCGATTGGATACAGAAGGCATCACCCACTCCGGACAGGGCAGCATCACCGATATTGCCGAAACCAACAAACGTTCCCCCTTCGAGGTGATTCAACTGATCCATCAAAAAGAGAAATAATTCAAAAAGAGGACCTTCTTTGCGCGGATCGGCATCCAAAGTCCTCTTTAACAAGATCCATTCCCACACAACAAACCCATTCTCAAGTTTCCAAAAGCACCCATCACATTTGCGACCGCTGACCTCAGATCCGTCTCTGACTATCTTCATTTACAAACGTTAACAAACTGTTGAGCAACCGCTTACAAAACCCGCCTATGATTATAAAAGCTAAAGAGAGCCCCTCTCTTTATCACACTACCTAAAAAGGATACAACATGAAACGTACACTATTGATCGGACTGCTTCTGACTTCAGTCTCTGCTTTTGCCTATATGGGGCATCCCTCACCGAACAGTATGATATTTGACGAGCTTAACCTTACGCCGGCGCAGATGAAAGAGATCAAAGCGATCCAAAAAGCGTCACGGGACGAACGCATCAAGCTAAAAGACAAGATGGATGATCTTCGCGACGAGACCAGACAGAAGACCCTCTCCGTTCTTACCGACGAACAGAAAGCACAATACAAGACCCTGCGCAAAGAGATGCGTAAAGAGATGAGAACAATGCGTCGAAACGACGGCTGTGATCGTGGTACAATGACAAGTATGAAACCAAAATACGACAAGAAATGATCTGACATGACAAAAGTCCTGCTGATAGAAGATGATGCCGAAATCACTGCCTTGTTGACCTCTTTCCTTGAAAGTTACGGCATGGAGGTGCTCGCCTACGAGAACCCCCTGACGGCACTCAACTCTATGGGCATGGAGTCCTATGACGTTGTGCTTCTTGACCTTACCCTGCCGGAGATCGACGGGATAGAGGTCTGCAGACGTATCCGTGAAAAATATGACATCCCCATCATCATCTCATCGGCACGACATGACCTTGCAGACAAGGTCATCGCTCTCGACTACGGCGCCGACGACTACCTGCCTAAACCGTATGAACCGCGCGAACTCGTTGCCCGGATACAGAGGCATGTCCGCCGTCACGCAGGCAGCACCTCTAAGCAGCCCTCGCATTTTTCCATTGACAGCGAACGGATGCAGATCGCCAAAGACGGTCTCATCCTCGACCTGACACTGGCAGAGTACGAGTTACTCTCCCTGCTCATAAAAAATGCGCAGAAAGTGATCTCAAGAGACTTTATTGCCAACAATGTCAACGCCATCTCGTGGGAGAGCTCCGACCGGAGTATCGATGTCCTGGTAAGCCGCATACGCCATAAGATCGAAAAGGAGCCTAAAAAACCGCTCTTTATCCACTCTATACGCGGTATCGGCTATAAATTTACGGAGTAAGCATGAAACAGCACTCTATCTTTTTCAAACTCAACCTGCTTTTCACTCTTGCACTGCTGATGCTGGCCCTGCTTTTCGGTTTTTTTGTTTTTAACACCAAGATGCATGAACACCGCCTTGAGGGACAGCGGGGTATGGAACTGATGCGTCTGCTTCACCACACCAAAAGAGCGGACACCGCCCGGCGTACTGCCGAACTCAAAGAGGCACAATTCGAACTGCTGACATCCGGCAGTCTTCCGGCATCTGCAAGAGAGTTGCCGATGCCAAGGGGGATGAAAAACCCTAAACGGGTTCTCCCTTTTGCTATCTACCTCGACGGCGGTACCTACTACTTTGCCTCTCTACTGCAACATGACGACTTCCTGGTCAAAGACAATCGTGAGGTCGAAGCGTTTAGCGGGCTCTACTTCATCTTTTTTCTGCTTCTTTTCGGTCTGAGCGCACTCTATCTCACCATCAGGCGAAGCCTCACCCCTCTGAAGACACTGACCCAGAAGATACGCCGTTTTGCGCAGGGCGACCGTACTGTCGACACCGCCTCCCTGCGTCAAGACGAGATCGCCATCATCGCCAATGAGTTTAACGATGCCGTCAAGACCATCGGAGAGCTTCAGTCATCGCGCCAGCTCTTTCTACGCAATATCATGCATGAGCTCAAGACCCCGCTGACCAAAGGAAAGCTCACCCTCGCCATGATGGAGAACAACGAACAGACCCTCTATCTTGACACCTTGTTTAACCGTATGGACACCCTCATCAACCAATTCGCCCGCATCGAAAAACTGCAAAGCAGTCAGTTACACAAAGAAGAGCGAAACCTCTACGCTCTTCTTGAAGAGGCCCTCGAAAACCTCTACCTTGAAAAGCCGCAGAGAGAGCTTATCGAGATCAATGCACAGACGGAATTGACGCTTAATGTGGACAGTGAACTGTTCACCAGCGCCCTCTCGAACCTTCTTGACAATGCGTTGAAATACAGAACTTCAGGCACTGTTGTCGTAACGATTGAAGATGATCGGCTCTGTATCAGCAACCGTGCCGAGCCGATGCCAAAACCTATAGAGCGTTATCTCAAGCCCTTTATCAGTGAACACCACAGAGACGGCGGGCTGGGGCTGGGACTCTACATCGTCGACAGTATCGTAACGACACACGGTTTTACGCTCGATTACCGTTATGAGACCGGCATCCATCTTTTCTGCATCCGTTTCAGGTAGCGCCTATAAAGGAATATCTCTTTCTCCCAATATTTAGTGTTATTACTCTATTAGCCTGAATATTTAAGTGAAATAAAATATTAACTATGGAATAGTTGCATAGCTAACTAAAGGAGCCCTTTTATGGAATACAGCCTCAGAAACTCAATAGGGTTTCGCCTCAATGGCGTCAGCAACAGAATCCACGCCATGTTTTCCAAAGGGATCGAACCCTACGGTATCGCCCCCGAACAGTTTGCAGCAATGAAGATGATCAGCGAAGACGGCGATGTCACCCAGTCCAAGATCGCGATGATGCTCGCCAAGGCCAAACCGACGGTGAGCCGAACGCTGGATGCGCTGGAGAAGAAGGGGCTTATCGTCCGCGATGAGGATAACGCTGATCGGCGGATCAAATATATACGGCTTACCGAAGAGGGCCAAAAGGTTTTAAACGACGTCATCCCGATGGCCAAAACCTTTAACGAGACCATCTATGCGCAGCTCACTCCGCAAGAGATCGAGGCATTTTTCCATGTCCTCAACACCATAAACGACACCATAGAACAGTGTACTTTAACAGGAGAAAAAAAAGATGAAATATAAGATCATATCGGCACTACTACTGACTATTGTATCGGTCAGCCCACTATCAGCAGAGCAACCACAAGCACCTGCCGCCACCCACGTGGATGTCTATGTCGTCCCGCCTGCAGCGCAGATGCCCATCACACTGGAGTATCCTGCCCGTCTCAAGAGCATTCGCAGCGCGACCGTCGTTTCGAGGGTCTCGGGTGTTTTGCAGAAGAAGTTCTTTACCGAAGGTTCGTATGTCAAAAAAGGGACGCTGCTCTACCGCATCGAACCGGACATCTACGCCGCCCTTGTACATGAACGCCAGGCCGACCTTGCCCTCCAGGAGTCCGTTTTGACCAAAACCAAGCGCGATTGGGAACGCGCGAAATCGCTCTACACGGACAAGGCCATCAGCCTTAAAGAGCATGATGCCGCCCTCTCCTCTTATGAGACTTCTGTTGCACAGGTCAATGCCGCAAAAGCCAAACTCGCCTCGGCCAAGGTGAACCTCAACTACACAGATGTCCGGGCACCTATCAGCGGTATTGCCGGTATGAAAGCGACCGATCTCGGCAATGTTGTGACCGTAGGAACACCTCTCATCACCATTACCCAGACCGACCCTATCCAGGCCGAATTTGCCATTCCGGACGGTGACTTCATCAAAGCCAAAGAGGCCCAGGCCGACGGGAGATGGGATGCGTCACTGCAGAAAAAGCTGACCGCGACGCTCACGGTCAAGGGGCTCCATACCACCGGAAGTATCGACTATGTTGCTCCTGTCATCGACCAGAAGACAGGGAGTGTCCAGGCACGCGCTATTTTTGACAACAAAAAAGGGAACCTTCTCCCCGGATCGTTCGGACGGGTAAAGGTTGAAGGGATCATGCGTAACGGTGCCCTGACGGTACCGCAGAAAGCGATTCTGCAGAACCCTCTCGGCACCATCGTCTTTGTCGTCGAAGAGGGCAAAGCAGCCGCACGTCCGGTTGTCATCGGCGACACATCCGGCCAGAACTTTATCGTCAAAAAGGGTCTCAAGGCCGGTGACACGGTCATTGTCAACAACTTCTTCCGTGTGCGTCCGGGCGCTGCCGTTGCGATCGATAAAACGATCAACGGAGAGGGGAAATAACGATGTTCTCCAAGTTTTTCATCGAACGTCCGATCTTTGCATCGGTCCTCTCCATCATTCTCGTCCTTGCGGGGTTGATCGCCATCAAAGGACTGCCGGTACAGGAGTACCCGAGCATCGTTCCGCCGCAGATCTCCATACAGGCCGTCTACCCCGGCGCTGACGCCGAGACCCTCTCCAAAACCGTTGCCTCGCCGCTCGAAGATGCGATCAACGGTGCGAAAAACATGATCTACATGACCTCGACCGCCTCGCCGAGCGGCATCTTGCGTATGACCGTCACCTTTGCGACAGGGACCAAGCCCGCCGATGCCAATGTCGATGTCAACAACCGCGTTCAGGTCGCGTTGAACAAACTCCCTGAAGCGGTACGCAGACAAGGTGTCAGCATCCGCGAACGCTCTCCCGACATGCTGCGCGTTATCGCCTTCACCTCCAAAGATCGCAAACACGACGCCCTCTGGCTCAACAACTACGCCATGATCAACGTCCTTGACGACATCAAACGTATCAACGGCATAGGTGACGCCTTTCTTTTCGGCAGCAAAGAGTACGCTATCCGTGTCTGGATCCGTCCGGATGAACTGGCGGCTTACGATCTGACCGTCGATGAGATCGTCAAGGTCATCGCCAGCCAGAACGTCCAGATCGGTGCCGGACAGATCGGTGACGAACCGACCGCCTCCAAGCAGGTCTACACCTATACCGTGCTGACCGAAGGACGTCTCAAGACTGCCGAGGCCTTCGGCAATATCATCGTCCGCTCCAACCCAGACGGTTCCGCACTCCGCCTCAAAGATATTGCCGGTGTAGAGCTCGGCGCAGAACGCTACATGCTCAATGCCATCTACAACAAAGAGCCGATGGCCGTTGCCGGGATCTTCCTTGCACCGGGGGCCAACGCGCTTGAAGTCGCGGCAGCACTGGACAAAACCCTCGAAGAGTCGGCGACCAAGTATCCTGAGGATGTACGTGAACACACCCTTTACGATACGACCAAATTCGTCAAGGCCTCCATCAAAGAGGTGCTCAAGACACTGGCCGAAGCGATCATTCTCGTCATCATTATCATCTACTTCTTTCTGGGCAACGTGCGCGCCACCATCATCCCGGTGCTGGCCATCCCGGTCTCACTGCTGGGTGCGTTTGCCGGGCTCTATCTGGCCGGTTATTCGGTTAACCTGCTGACCCTGTTTGCGCTGATCCTTGCCATCGGATTGGTCGTCGATGACGCTATTGTCGTCATCGAAAATGTCGAGAGGATCTTGCGCGACAATAAGGGAATGACGGTCAAAGAGGCCACCGTTGAAGCGATGCGCGAGATCACCGGACCGGTCATCGCCATCGTTCTCGTCCTCTCCGCCGTCTTTATCCCGACCGCACTGGTCGGCGGGTTCAGCGGCCTGATGTATCAGCAGTTCGCCATCACTATCGTCATCTCCGTCGTCATCTCCGGTATCGTGGCGCTAACCCTGACACCGGCACTCTGTGCCGTTTTCCTGCGTGAAGATGAGAGTGAGCCTTTCTGGCTTATTGGCAAGTTCCACATCTTTTTCGACTATCTCACCCGCAGCTTTACCGCCGGTGTCAAAAGGGTACTCAAATATGCCCTGCTCAACATCTTCATCTTTGCCGTGATGAGTGCAGCCGCGATCTGGGCGGTACAGAAACTTCCGAGCAGTCTTGTACCCGGAGAAGACAAAGGGGTCTTGATGGTCCTCTCCTACCTCATGCCGGGCGCCTCGCTTGAGCGTACGACCGAGGTGATGAAAGATGTGACCGATACGATCGCATCGCATCCCGACACCGCTGACTTCGGCGGAATGGCGGGTATCGACCTGGTCACCTTTGCTTTCAAATCCGATTCCGGAATCGGTTTTACCCACCTTAAAGATTGGTCAGAGCGTCCCGACGCCAACCAGAGCGCACAGGCGATCTCGGGTGCCCTGATGGGTATGCTCTCGCAAAACAAAGAGGCCTTTGTTCTCGCGGTCAACCCGCCTCCGATCAGGGGTATGAGCGCCACCGGCGGATTTGAGCTCTATGTTCAGGATCGTACCGGCGGCGAGATCGCCCAGCTGGACGCCTATATCAACGAGATCGTCCAGAAGGCCAATGCCCGTCCGGAACTTTCGATGGTACGCACCACCCTCAAAACCGGTGTACCGCAGTACCGTCTGACCATCGACCGCGACAAGGCCAAAGCCTACGGTGTCGGCATCGACCAGATCTACAGCACCCTCGGTTCGACCTTCGGAACCGGCTATGTCAACGATTTCAACCTCTACGGGCGCGTCTATCACGTCAACGTTCAGGTCGATCCTGAGTTCCGCGACAATGTCGAAGACTACCGTTACATCTTCGTACGCTCCGAGAACGGCGGAATGGTCCCGGTCAGTTCGCTCGTCAAGACCGAACGGGTCGTCGGCCCGAGCGTGATCCAGCGCTTCAACATGTTTACCGCCGGACAGATCTCCGGACAACCTTCCCCGGGCTACAGCTCCGGTGATGCGATGCGCGTCATTCAGGAGGTTGCCGCAGAGGTGCTTCCTGAGGGCTACACCACGGCATGGGCCGGTACGGCCTACCAGGAGCAGAAGGTTGCGGAGAAAGGGAACAACACCTTTTTGTTTGCGATTATCTTCACCTTCCTGGTCCTGGCAGCACTCTATGAGAGCTGGACCATTCCGTTTGCCGTCTTGATGACCGTTCCGTTCGCACTCCTCGGCGCTGCCCTCGGCGTTATGCTGCGCGGACTTGAGAACGACATCTACTTCCAGGTCGGCCTGGTCACGCTGGTGGGGCTTGCCGCGAAGAATGCGATCCTGATCGTTGAATTCGCACAGCAGAAACTGCGCGAAGGACTCTCTCTCTACGACGCAACGGTGGCAGGAGCACGTATCCGTTTCCGTCCGATCGTCATGACCTCGCTCGCCTTTATCGGCGGGACCCTGCCGTTGGCGCTCAGCACGGGAGCCGGAGCCAACAGCCGCCATATCATCGGTACGACTGTCGTTAGCGGCATGGTCGTGCTTACCATGATCGCGATCTTTTTTATTCCGCTCTTCTACTACCTGATCATGCGTGCAAAAGCGAAGTTTACCAAGAAAGGAGTCCAGGATGAAAAGTAGTATTCTCCTCTCCATTACCGCTGTTTTACTCATAAGCGGCTGTTCCATGGCCCCGAAACTCGAGGTGACACAGCAGGCGATGCCGGCGACACTCTCGGATGTCAATGCCACCTCTCCGGTCGATCTTAAATGGTGGAAGCAGTTCGGCGATAAACAGCTCGACACTCTCATCAGCGAGGCACTTGCCAACAACGACGATCTGAAACTTGCCTTGAGCAACGTCATGCTTGCCAGGGCAACACTCGGTCTGAGCAACGCCAACCGTTACCCGACCATAGACGCTTCGGCATCGGCCTACCGTCAGAAAACAAGCGGTGAAACCCTTTCACCTTTTTCCGGTTTTACCTACAACAGTTACGACCTGTCGGTCGGCGCTGCCTATGAGTTCGACTTTTGGGGAAAATACAGCAACATGGAGGCTTCTGCCCGAGCCGAGATGCTGGCCAGCGAAGCCGATATGGAGACCGTGCGTATCTCGCTCATCAGCAGTGTCGCCGAACTCTATTTCACCCTGATCACATTCGATCGGCAAATCCAGGTGACCGCAGAGACCCTCCAGGCCTACAAAGAGAGTTATGAATACCGTCTGCGCCAATATGAGCACGGTGTTATTGATACATTGGTCCTTGAACAGGCGCATGCCCTCTATGCCAATGCCAAACTCAAACTCTCCGAACAAAAAGAGAGTAAAATGCTCACCGAGAGCGCGCTGACGGTTCTTGTCGGACGTTCTCCCGAAGCGATCTTCACCAAGAAGATCGATACGGCTCCCGCTTTGGCCATGCCGTTAAGTATCCCCGCGGAATTGACCTCGAACCTGTTGGAACAGCGTCCTGATATACGTGCCGCAGAAGAGCGCCTTCGCGCGGCCAATGCCACCATCGGTGTTGCAAAAGCCGCCTATTTCCCTACGATCTCCCTAACGGGAACAGCCGGATTCAGCAGTAACGATCTTGGAAATCTGCTCAAGTCCTCGGCAGGAATGTGGGGCTTCGGTCCCTCACTCTATGTCCCGCTATTTGATTTCGGCCGTATCAAGAGCAGTGTAGCGATCGCTGAAGCTAAAAAAGATGCCGCGGTCGTCACCTACGCCAAGACAGTCAAAAATGCCTTTAAAGAGGTCTATGATGCACTTAAAAAGATCGAGAGCACCCATGAAAAACTGCTTGCGCAGAGTGAAGAGACCGAAGCGCTTGAAAAAGTTCTACTCCACTCACAGCAGCGTTTTGACAGCGGCTACGGCACCTACTTGGATGTAATCGCAAGCAAACGTGCCCTGCTCACGTCACGGACCAATTTCATCGCCCTGAACGACGCCCTGCTCATCAACCAGATCAGCCTCTACAAAGCCCTCGGCGGTGGTTGGAAACCACAGGAACGCGACCAATAAGCCCTCCCGGGCTTACCAACCTCCCACCATTTTGCCTTGCAATATATGGCCTGTTTATCAAAAGCGGCTACAATTAGTGTAATTACACTAAAAAGGGGTTTGCCATGAGCCGTAAAGCCTTTCTCAAACTTCTTCTTTTGGTGCTCGGAGGAGCTGTTATGCCTGTCAACGCCAAACAAATAACGAAAAAAAGAGCCCCGGCATTTTTTGTCGGCCACGGTTCGCCCATGAACGCTATACAGAACAATGCGTTTACCCAAAGTCTGCACACACTGGGTCAAACGCTGCTAAAGCCTAAAGCCGTTTTGGTCGTCTCGGCCCATTGGACACCGCCTTACCAAGGTGTTTCCGTACATAGTGACAGTCGGTTGATGTACGACTTTTTCGGCTTTCCGCCGGCCCTCTCGGAAGTGCAATACCCCGCACCGAACGCCGCTTTCCTGGTGCCTTCGATGCAGAAGCTTTTCGAGCCCTTACGAGTCGAAGAGCGCCCCCTCGACCACGGTGCATGGAGCGTACTTGTCCACCTCTTTCCCGATGCCGACATACCCGTAATGCAGCTGGGTATCCGCCGTGACCTCTCTTTGCGAGAGCATTTTGAGGTCGGTAAAAAGCTGGCTGCCTTGCGCGATCAGGGGGTCATGGTCATCGGAAGCGGCAACATCACCCATAACCTCAGCGAGATAAGCATGCCACAGGATGCCCCTGCGGTAAACTGGGCGACGGAATTTGACCTCTTTGTCAGAAAAGCGGTCGAAGAGAGGGATTTTGAGGCGCTGATCGATGTCGAAAACCGGCAGCGCTACGCCAGACTCGCCCACCCGACACTCGAGCACTATATTCCGCTGCTGTATGTTGCGGGTGCCTCTTTAGAGAAGGATAGGAGCAGCTTTGTATATGAGGGGATGGAACACGGCAGCCTCAGTATGCGAAGCTGGCTGCTGCAGTCGGCTGACTGAAGTATGCGCTGCAGAACTATTCGCAGTACTTCTCTCTGATGAAAAGAAATTCGTCAAGATGTTCAAAAAAAAGATCGACCAGCCGGGGGTCAAAGAACGTCCCCCGGTTCTCTTTGAAATAGGTAAAGATCTCACTGTCCGGCCACGGTGCTTTATAGGGACGGGCCATGCTCAGCGCATCAAAGACATCGGCAACTGCAGTGATACGTCCGTAGATATGGATCTCCTCACCCTTTAACCCGTTCGGATAACCGCTCCCGTCCCATTTTTCATGATGCTGGTAAGCTACTATGGCCGCCGCTTTCAAAATAGGGCGGTCTGAGTTTTTTAAGATGTTATACCCGTTTTCGCAGTGTGTCTGCATCACTTTGCGCTCGTTATCCGTAAGGAGCCCATTTTTGTTGAGAATATGGTCCGGCACCGCCAGTTTACCAATGTCATGCATCGGTGAGGCCAGCTGGAGTATAGAAGCATTTTCTCTGTCAATTCCGGCTCTAAGTGCCAATATTTTTGAGTATTCGGCGACCCGTTTGACATGACTCGCCGTATCTCGCGAACGGATCTCGCCGATCTCGCCAAGACGGTATAAAAGTGCTTTCTGAGTCTCCTCGATCTCTGCATAGAGATTGCTTTTTGCGGTCTCTATAACTGTAATATCATGGCGTATACCGATATATTCGACAATATTGCCTCTACAGTCGATAATAGGGTTGATCACCGTATCTACATAATAGGCCCCGCCGCTTTTAGTGCGGTTTTTAACGATCCCCGACCATGCTTTTTTCCCGGAGATCGTTTCCCACATCTCACTGAAAACAGCAGCAGGCATATCCGGATGCCTGATAATATTGTGCGGTTGACCGACAAGTTCATCCTCGCTGTAACCGGAGATATCGCAAAATTTTTGATTGACAAAGGTGATCACACCGCGGGCATCAGTTTTGGAGACAATGGCACTTCTGTCTACAGCCTCTTTATACTCCTGCAGCAGTCTGTTCTGAAGCCTGTCTGCCGAAGTGACATCTTCAAAAACAACGATGTACTGTTTTATGGCAGCAAAGGTGTAGCACTGTACTTTAGGAAGAAATATGCGCGTTTCACTTCCCTGCCGGATCATGATCCTGTGATCGCGTTCCGGTTCAGCGAGAATCTCTTCCACCCATAGCCGCCCCCCTTCGCAAACAGAGAGATAGCCGCGCGCCTCTTTAAAAAGTTCGCAAACACACTGATAACGTTCAAAAAAAGCTTCATTGGAATCAAAACCGATAAACTCCAGCAACGCTCTATTGGCCCTAAGCATCCTGCGACCGTCCGTAATAACGCATGGGCTCGGCATAAGATCAAAGACCGATTCAAAGCAGGTATCGTTCAACTTTTGTTTATCGACGAGCATTTGAGACATCAGAGGCCTTTATCTGCATACACACAATTTTACCGATACAACAGTCCTGCACCGACCATCTTTTATTTTCCGCCGAACATTTTAGCCATAGCGCTAAAGAAGAGTTTGAACGCACCTTTGTTCCCGATAAGATTATCGATAAACTCATCATAGGTAAGGCGCTGGGAATCAAGGTAACCGATGAAATATTTTTCTGAGGCTTCCAGGCCGCTGCTGTTTTCAATATCGAGCAGTTCAGCGTAGATCTTACTGATCGCTTCAACCGCCTGGGGCTTGGCCGCCTGACGATAAGCCATATAGCTTCTGATCGAGTTGTCCATCGGATCTTTTTTGATCTCAAACTTGGTCGTAACCCAGTAATAACGCCCGTCCTTGGCAAGGTTTTTGACCAGTGCAAAGATGTTCTTTCCCTGTTGCAGACGGTCCCACATCAGCTTAAAGACCACTTTCGGCATATCCGGATGACGTATCACGTTGTGCGGTTTTCCGATCAGCTCATTGGGCGTATAACCTGATATCTCAAAAAAGTAGTCGTTGCCGAACTCGATAATGCCCTTGGTGTCCGTACGGCTCATAATATACTTGTACTTGTCCAGTTTGACCGGCTCATTGATCGGGGTAGGTCTTTCCATATTATTTTCCTTGTGATATATAAATATTTTATATATCATAAAACAACAAAGTGACAAAAAAGGGACAAAAAACGAGAGGGCTTTATATTAGAAAAAATTATTTGGAGATGTTGAGTTTATACCCTTCCCCATAGACGTTCTCAATACAATCTTCCGGAAGTTTTTTGCGAATACGCTTTATCAGCGCTTTGAGTCTGGGGCCGTTATCTTCATCGAAACTTGTCGGCCATAGATGTAGATCGATGGTGTAGTTGGGGAAGACACTACCCGGCTTTGAGCTCAAAAGGGTCAGCAGAGCGCACTCTCTTGCTGTCAGTTTGACCGGCGTGTTGTGAAAAAGGAGCTCGTACTTCGAACTGTTCCACTGAAAAGAGCCGCCGAGATCGAGGTAGTGTCTGTCATCGAGTTCAAGCACCGCTTTTTCCAATGTCTCCTTGAACGCTCGACGTCCGAACGGTTTGGGAAGGAATCGGGTCAGCCCCAGCTCGACGGCCTGAAGCAGCCGCTCCTCATTCACATAGGCCGTTGCGATGATAATACGGGTATGCCCGTCACTCTGTCTGATCTTTGCGGCGAGCTCCAGTCCGTTGATCTTCGGCATCTCCACATCGAGTAGAACGATGTCGGGACGGTATTTTTCATAAAGCATCCACGCCTCTTCCCCGTCGCACGCTTCATATACATCATGGAAAAGATGTCCCAGGAACTCGGCATAGTGGCTCCGCGCCGTCGTCGCGTCATCGGCATACAAAATAGAGACATCAGTGTAACAGTAGTTCATGATTCACCCCCGTTTCAGCGCAAAGCGTATCGAAAAGACAGCACCCTCTCGGCCGTTTTCAACCGAAAGCGTACCGCCGAGACCTGTCTCAATAAGCTTTTTGGCGATATAGAGCCCCAGTCCCGTCCCATGGCCTTCACGCTTGGTCGTAACATAGGGGTCAAAGATCTTATCGACAAATGCATCGGAGATGCCTCCGGCATTGTCGGTAATAGTAACCATATGCTGATCGTCACTGTTTCCGACGGTGATCCAGATCTTCGGCTCACGGACATCGCGATAGCTAAAACACTCTCGGGCATTATTTAAAATGGTCAAAATCGCCTGAACAAACTCCTTTTCCGAGCCATGTATAAAAAAGTCCTGTTCCATCGTCAGTTCGCAGTCGATCTCTCCCCGTTCGAATTCACCCCTAAAAAGAATGAATACTTTGTTCAGAACCTCGCCTATACTGAATTTCGCTTTATGCTTGTTAGGGTTGAAGAACTCTTTGAAACTCTCTATAGTCTGTGCCATGTGGTTGGTGAGCAGCTCTATCTCGTCGAGTTTCTCTGCAAGCCTCTCTTGTGTCAACCTCCCTTCCCCATAATCCTCCTCGATCGAGGGAAGCACTGAATTGATCTGGTGCAGCGGCTGTTTCCATTGATGGGCGATGCTGTTGATCATCTCACCCATCTGCGCCATCTTGGAGTGGTGGAACATCAGCTCCTGGTTGATCTTGTGCTCAAGTTCAAGCTCTTTCATCTCCGTAATGTCCTGAACCGTCCCGAATGAGCTCACGGCCTTGCCCCGTTCGTCAAAAAGTGTCTCGCACTCCTCATGCACGTATTTGATACGCCCGTCGGGCATAAGTAGCCTATGCTCGATACTGTAAGGGCTCTTCTCTTCGAGTGACCGGATGTAAGCATTGTTGACGCGCTCATAATCGTCGGGATGGATAGTTGTCAGAAACGCCTCATAAGATGCTTCAAAGTCCGCCGGATCATGTTCATAGATCCTGTAAATCTCTTCAGACCACTCCAGACGGTCCTCTTCAATATCGAGAAACCATGAACCGATCTTCGCCATCTTCTGTGCCCGTTTAAAAAAGGCCTCATTGCGTTCGAAAGAGGCTTCGAGCTTTCTATGCTGCGTAATATTTTCGGCAAGACCCTGCCAGGCGACAATTTTTCCTTCACTGTCATAATAGGGGTATTCGTAGATCAGTAAATAGCGTGACGAACCGTTTTTATGGACTGTTTTAACTTCAAAAAGAGAGTGCACGGCATCGGTTTCACCGCTGATCTGTCTTCTCTCTACCTGCGTTAAAGCCGTCTCAAACAGTTCCGAAAACTCTTTTACGGTGTAGTAGCCCAGAATAGCGCGTTGCGAAGGGCTGACGTAGCGGCACCCTCCCTCTATGTTACGTATATAGATAAAAAAGTTGGTCTCTACCGCCTCGATAAGTGTCAGAAAGTTGTGGCTGTCGGCATCTTGCATAGCTTCTCTTCAAATCATTTTTGTCGAACTGTAGTGTCATTAAAAATAACGTTTGAATACGCTTTACAACTATTGTATGCCGTTATAAATTAAAAAAGGCTTTTCCAAAAATCAGGTGTGTAGAAGGTGCCGGTATTGCTACCGGATGAAAAGTGAAGCGCTTAAGCGCGGTGGCAATTGAGCCTGCGGGTCTCTAATGTTTTTCGTGTGTCCCGCAGCCGCAACCGCCGCCGGTCATACCGATGACAAAATGGTCATCGACTTCGGTAATATCGAAGCTGTGTTTACCGCAGAAACTTGACTGCATGTAAGCCAGCTGCTCCTCTGCAGCATTGAGTGCTGCCGGCTTCTCTTCAAAGGTATCGATTTGTGACAACCCCTCTTTTTTGGCACAGCTGCAAAGCTTCTCAATAATAACGTGATGCTCCATAATGGTCTCCTTGTGGTGGTTTCTGTCGTGTTTGCATGAACAATGCCGGAAGCATGTTCAAACCCGTTTATTTTCCGCCGAACATCTTGGCCATCGCCGTAAAGAAGATCTTGAATGCCCCGTTGTTGCCGATGATCTCGTCGATAAACTCGTCGTATGTTTGGCGTTTAGACTCCAAATAGCCGGAAAGGTACTTTTCAGATGCTTCCGCACCGCCGCTCTGTTCAATATCCAAAAGTTCTTTATAGAGTTTGCTTATGGATTCGATGGTTCTCGGTTTTGCAGCCTGTCGGTAGGCCATATAACTTCGTATAGAGTTGTCCATTGGATCTTTTTTGATCTCGAATTTTGTCGTGACCCAGTAGTATCGACCATCTTTGGCCATATTTTTAACGACCGCAAAAATATTTTTTCCCTGTTTCAGACGCTCCCACATCAGCTTAAAGATCACCTTCGGCATATCGGGGTGACGTATAAGGTTGTGTGATTTGCCGATCAGCTCGTTGGGGGTGTAACCGGAAATCTCAAAAAAGTAGTCGTTTCCAAATTCAATATTACCTTTTGTGTCCGTACGGCTCATGATATATTTATATTTGTCAAGCTTTACACTCTCGTTGATCGGGGTCCGTTGTTCCATAGTTATGTCCTTATTATGATGTTACTGCGACTGATATGCAAAGATCATTCCCGAGAAACAGTTTTGCTCTGATTTTCCGACATTAATGTCTTATTTTTCATACATTCAGAAAACTGCACTCTAATAATAAAAAGTAATATAATACTGCCCGATCTTCTCTGAACCCCACAAACATGGGGAGAACCTGTCTATTTTTTATACATTGTTCTGATTAATCAGGCTTTCCAAATCGGTATAATTTTGAAAATAAATATTCGGACACTGCTAAATACCCCTTTCAATATCGGATTTTACGGTGCCCTCAAAACAAAGGTATTGTTATGATGAAAGAGCAGACGATTCACAACCTGCATAAAGCACGCACCGCCCATGTTCGAACACTTAACTCTGTCAAACTGCTGGTCTCAGGGCTCAATGTTGATGAGAGCCAGTTCAAACTCGGGCAGACCGAAACGGCTTTCGGGAAATGGTTTCATGAAGAAGCGATGCTTTTTTCCACAGGAAACAGCCGTATCCACCTTGAAGCGATGGAAGCGACTTTACTGCAGCTGCATGACCACTTTACAAAGATCTATCAGATCTATTTTGCCAACAGCAGCGGTATCATGGGTATGTTCGGCAAAAAGAACAAACCCAGCGATGCCGAAAAAGAGCTTGCCAAACGTCTTTATGACGAGATGATCGTCTTCTCGGACGAATTAAAACAGAAGCTGAGGGTCTTTGAGAGTCAACTCTCCAGCATGCCTGAAGAGAAGTTCGCTCAACTCGCCTATACACCCGAAGAGGAACCTTCAGCAGAGCCGAAGATCGAAGACGACGGTGCCCAGTACCATTTCGGTGCACGCGGGCATTAAGAACCGTCATTATGGCCGTATAGTACACAATATGCATTGAGAAGGGCATCCTTACACAAAAGAGATCAGATGCCTGACAATCTGCACCTCAACATTGCTTCGATGGATGAAAAGCATGATGAGTTCCTAACCCTCCTAACCAATATCAAGGCCTCCGAGGCGAACTTGTTCCTTCCTCTCTTTGCAGAGATGATCGAACATACCAAAGAGCATTTTGCCTTTGAAGAAGAGATGATGCTCACCTACAATTTCTACGCACGTCAGGAACATCTGGACGAGCATACAAACCTTCTGGGCGAGATGCAGTACTTTTACGAAAAGGCAAAACGGATGCCGATGATCGGCAGATCATATATCAACGACTACGCTCTGGAGAAATTTACCCGCCACATCATCAACATCGATTCGCAACTGGCAATGTTTCTCAAAGAGCACAAACTTGTATAACCGTGCAATGACAAAGTCCTAAGAGAGAAACGATGCAAGAGAGCAAATTTGTTTTAACTGCCGCCGGAGTTAAGATCCCCCGGCTCATCTACGGCACCGCCTGGAAAAAGGAGCGTACGACCGAACTTGTCGTCAAGGCTGTTCAGGCAGGCTTTAGAGGGATCGACACCGCCTGCCAGCCCAGACACTACGCCGAAGACGGGGTCGGAAGGGCGCTGCAGATCTTGGAAAAAGCGGGCATAAAACGTGAAAGCCTCTATATTCAGACCAAGTTCACACCGCTGACAGGACAAGACCCGAACAACATTCCCTACGACAAAGAGGCACCATTGGCACAACAGGTCGCTCAGTCGTTCGCACGCTCTCAGTCTAATCTGCAGAGCGACTATGTCGACTCGTTGCTGCTGCACACGCCCCTCTTTCCTTTTTCGCACCTTCTCGCTGTATGGAAAGCCATGGAGAAGATCCATGAAAGCGGCGGGGCACGCCAGCTTGGGATCAGCAACTGCTATGACCTTGACCTACTGAAGCGACTCTTTGATAAAGCCGAAGTCAAGCCCGCTGTTGTACAGAACAGATTTTACGACGAATCGGGCTATGACACCGAGCTGCGTCAATGGTGCAATGAACAGGGCATCATCTACCAGAGTTTTTGGAGCCTCACGGCCAATCCCCATATTTTAGCCAGCGAAACGCTTGGCGCACTTGCGGTTGAACATCATAAGAGCGCAGCACAGATCTTCTTCGCCTTTCTCACAGCTATCGGCATCGTTCCTCTCACCGGGACCACCTCAGCCGAGCATATGAAAGAGGACCTGGAAACTTTGACACTTACCCTTTCCGATGAAGCCATAGAGGGCATCCGTAAACTTCTTGTCTAAACACTCTTTTTTCACACCGCCGCTCCTCTTTTCGCATTTGGCATCGGCACTGTCTATTATTTAAGCAATTTTTCCGTCTAAATCGTGCCGGTTTTGCTACAATAGTCATTATCTTCCTTTGTATTTAACTAATCAAGTTTGTCCATCAACTTTTTTGCTTCAATAGAGAGCTGAAAAGAGGCAAACGTGTCCGCATTCCACCTTGAGCACCTTAACCGCGAAGCCTATATCGCCTCGGTTGCGACCATTCTCGATCCCCGAACAATCAAGTTCGCCGATATGTCGATGAAATGGTGGGACAGGCATTACAGCTGGCGGGCACACGGTTGTATGGTCTTGAGCGATGAAGAGAACATCCACCTCTGCTATATCTTCTACAAGATCGACCGCCACCACAACTACATGACGATCCATAATATCTTCACACCGCTTATCCAACGGCGAAAAGGGTATGCACAGGTATTGTTAAGCATAGTCTTTGATCTTGCCGTCGCAGAAAATGTCAAACGCTTCAGACTCACCTCTATCTCCAACTCCCTCGACTTCTATCTCGCCCTTGGTTTTGTCTATTGGGGCGTCAACAGTGTCGGAGACTACTACTGCAATCTGCCCGTGCCCAAAGAGGGGCTGGCCGGTCTTTCCGCAATGGTAGAAGGTTCTGAGATAAAAGTGCTTCTGGGTAATGCTTCTGCCTCGATCCGCACCAAAACAGACGGCAACGAAACCAGACTTTCAGACAAACAGACCCTTCTCTATAACAGTGATCTGCTCAAAATGGAAAAAAGCTACATGCTTTCAGCCTTTCAAGAGGCATAATTGCACTGCCACAAAAAAACAGAGACATTGCCTTGAAGAGCCTCTATTTTACTTCAAGTGTAAGTCGGCTATAGTGGTGAAATGATGACCATCGAAAATGTAACGACCAACAAACAGATAGCGACCGTAAAAACGCTCGCTCATACGATATGGAATGAACACTACACTGCCATCATCGGCAAGGACCAAGTGGACTATATGCTCGCAACCTTTCAGAGCACACTCGCTATTGCCCGGCAGATCAGGCAAGGCTCTCTCTACTATCTTTTCAAAAACGGGGAGAGAAGCGTAGGGTACATGGGTATCGAGACAAAAGAGGGTCTCCTCTTCTTGAGCAAGCTCTACATCAATGCTGCAGACCGTAACAGAGGCTACGCCAGGGAAGCCCTTGTCTTTTTAGAAGAGCTTGCGCGGCAAAAAGGGCTTCAGAGTATCACGTTGACAGTCAACAAAAACAACACCCTCGCTATCGCAAGTTATGAAAAACTGGGATTTACCAATCAAGGCAGTATCGTTCAGTCTATCGGCAACGGTTTTGTCATGGATGACTTTATCATGGAAAAAACGGTTGAGTAAGAGCTCACAAAACGGTATAAATGCGGCTATATTATTGCGACATCTTCTCTGATTACGTTATAGTATGGCATCTTAGTAGACGGTATCTCTAAAAAACCCTAGCAGGCTTCAGAGATGCCCTGGAAGGAGAGTGTCATGGACTATAACGCCATACTCCAAGAGATCGCCGAAGAGGTTAAACCGCTGATGGGGCAAGGGAAAGTTGCCGACTATATCCCGGCTCTTGCCAACGTCGATGCCGATCAGTTCGCCATGACGATCACTCTCTTTGACGGGACGCAGTACAGTGTCGGCAGCGCTGACACGCTCTTCTCCATCCAGAGCATCTCAAAGCTCTATACCTTTACCCTTGCGCTTAAACATTACGGTTTCGAGCTCTATAAACGCATCGGGCGGGAGCCCTCGGGTAACCCGTTCAACTCACTCGTGCAGCTTGAGTATGAACACGGCATCCCCCGAAACCCTTTTATCAACGCCGGAGCGATCGTCGTTACCGATGCCTTGATGAATCATCATCCCCAGGGCGATATTGCCTATAACGAGATCAGAGACTTTATTCGCGCCATTGCCGATGAGGCAAGCATTGATCGTAACGAGGTCGTAGCCCTCTCGGAAATGGAACACGGTTATCGCAACCGCGCTCTGGCCAACCTCATGAAGAGCTTCGGCAACATCGACAACGACATTCTCGAGGTCGTACAGACCTACTTCAACCACTGCGCGATCGAGATGAACACCAAGATGCTCTCACGCTCCATGCTCTACCTTGCCAACCATGGTACCGACCCGATCAACGGCGAGGTCTACATCACCCCGCAGCAGGCTAAACGTATCAACGCCGTTATGCTCACCTGCGGCCATTACGACGCCTCGGGTGACTTTGCTTTTCATGTCGGACTGCCGGGTAAAAGCGGTGTGGGCGGCGGCATCGTCGCTGTCATCCCCAAACAGATGGGCATCGCCGTCTGGTCACCGGCACTCAACGAACAGGGCAACTCGCTGGTCGGCACCCATGCACTGGAGCTCTTTACCACCAAGACCGGGCTTTCTATTTTCTAAACGCTGTTTTTGAGAAAAAGTGTTCTACTTTTTTTGCGCTTCAAAGCTCTTTTCCAGCAGCTCGGCGTCATTGATGACCGTGACCGTCGTAAAAGGGTCCCCCACGCTCTTGGGTACCGACGAAAAACCTTCTATGCTTGCGCAACCCGGGCATTTCCCCTCATTTAACATTGCCAGTTGGTCAAGCGTAATTTTTGCATCACATGCTTGACAGTAAAAAAATTGCTCCATAAGTATCTCCCGATCTTTCAAAATAGTACGCTTTTGTCCCCTCTCAACAGAGACCACAGTGCGTGCATCACACCTTTGACAATAGCCGTACATTGTTCTAACTGAACGTCAAGATGCAACTCTTGTACTACCAAGGGACGGGGTGAACAAAATATGCATACCCTCATTAAAAGATACATATTCAGGTGCTTCTAAAACCCTCTTCCCATTCCAAAAAATGCGGCGAGAAGTTTTAAAGGTGTCCTAACGAGGTGAAGATGAAAGCACGACTCTATTGTAAACACTGTGAAAAATATTATGATGTGCCACTTAAAGATGTCCGACTGGTACAAGAGACAAACGGTGATCAGATCACATTTGCACACAACACCTACTATTTCGAAGAGGAGTGTTTTTTCAAAACGGTCAATTCACTCAAACAGATCGATCGCGAAACGGGAGAAAGTGCATGACCGCCAATACGATCAAATGGCTGGAGGCGAATGACTACCCTCTTGACGCGCTCGACCATCAGGGCAGTTACGGCAACACCGCATTGATGAAGGCTTCGCGCGAGGGCAAAGCAGAGATCGTCGCCGAGCTTCTGGAAAACGGTGCCAATGTCACCCTTAAAAATGTTGACGGGAACACGGCACTTTGGCTGGCCTGTTTCGGCGAAAATCCGGAGGTCGTTTCACTGTTGATCGAAGCCGGGATCGAGATCGATACGCCAAACGTCAACGGCGTCACCTCTCTGATGTATACGGCGTCCAGCGGGAAAGAGTCTATGGTCAGAATGCTGCTCGACGCCGGTGCCGACGCCACCATTAAAAACCCGGACGACTTTACCGCTCTCGAACTCGCCGTCACACCGACGATACTGAGAATGTTACGAAAAGCGGTCGCCGCATGACGGTCGATGTCAACGTACGCGCTGTCGACGAGCAGTTTCTGGAAGAGATCGACGAGATCATGGAAGAGACAATGGTGCAGATGTTCATTCTCCAGCCGAGAGATTATGATGAACTCGAAACGGCCAAAGAGCAGGCCGATGAATACACCTCTATCTTCTACTGTGCGCCGCTCACCTCCTACGATGAGATAGACAACAATTGTGTCGGTTTTTATGTCGACAACATTCATGCGCTTGAGGCGGTCAGACCCTCGAACAAACCTCTCTTTGTCGATGAGTCCCAACTCGACGACAAAATGGTCGCGGCACTGCTGGAAGGCAATTTTCACGGCGTTATCTTAAATGCGACGACGGCACATGATGCGCTCGATAAATTCTATCTTGCGGTCGGTCCCGGAAATGTCGGTAAGTTCGATCCCGATGTTCTTGCCAAAGTACCTATGGAAAAACTGGTGATGCAGAGCGGTTATCCTGAGTACGGTTTTGAGGAGATTTTTGAGACATCCAAGGCGATCTCGGACGTGATGTTTCGACCCGACCCGAGTATACTCGCAGCATCTACAAAAAGTGCGTTGTCACTCTTGGGGTTTAGTAAAAGATAGTCTTGTTTAGGCGTCTAGCCGATTCACAGAAGTGGACCCGATAGACGCCTAGCCAATTGTTCACCATAATGTTCAGAGATCCGGTGACTAGTTCCAAATGATCTCTTCGATCAACTCTGCTGCGACGTCGATGCAGTCAAACTCTTCATTAAAACCGATATGCTCCATGTCACACTCGTCAAAGTGGTGAAGGTAGTGGTTAAACATTTCGTCTTCAAACTCGATCATTTCGTTGTCATACATAATAAATCCTTTTAAGCAGTCAGAGTTTCTCTCCGACTTGCTGATGTATACCCTCACTTATACATATGCCGTTCCTGAAAAAACAGGTCGCGCAATGCAATTTCCATACCTATATGGTAAAAAGATGACAAAAATGTCGTGTTTTTATGAAAATTGGCTGTTTTTGGCATAAATAAGAGTGAATTTCTCTCTTTTAAAGCCTCTTTTTGACGACTATGTTCCATCTATCTATGTTTCAACACACTTGAGAAGGAGTGCAGCACCTTTTCCATGCTCATGAGTTTCCTCTCTTTTTAAATTGTGATTGACCGAACTTTGTCTCTCTGTCGCGTCAGAGAGACAGTTTTCGAGAAAAAGAGAGAGACGCTGTTGCTAAGAGGTCGGTACACACCCTCTAAAGCAAAAAAACAGCTGTCCTTTCAACTTATAAGACGCAAGTAGCCAGTGCTGTGAGTAAATCTGGGCAGCCTAAAAGCGCAAGCTTTTAAATTCAAATCAATGCGTCACCGCCTGCTCTCTTTTCGTGGCATCTGCTAGACAGACTGGAAGGAGTGATGAACGTTAAGATGAGACCCGTTAAGAAAAAGCCAACTGCTTGGCTTTTTTAGGGTTGGAAACAGAGTTGCTATGCGTAGCATCAACGCCGTAGACCTTTTGTTGTAGCGAGTGCCAAAGGCGTTAAGAAAAAGGCAAATTTCTTTGCATTTTTTAGCCGACGATATGCCAAAAGAAAGGTGCTGTAAGGCACGTTTTTTTGGATAAAGTTTTTAATAGCCGTTATGCGAAGCATCGGTGCGGCAGTTTTTAGCGAAAGAACGACTGTAGCCAAAGTAGTCGACATAACTTCTAAACGCTACCAATTTGTCATCTTCCTGCCCCTGCCGCAGAGGCATCAGAATTGCATATATAAAGAAAACTACTATAAGGCTTTTTATGAACCCCCAACATGCCAAACGTTCACTCCAACACCTCAGTGAAAGAAAAGTACCTGTTTTCTTGTGGGGGCCTCCGGGAATCGGAAAGTCATCCGTCGTTGCACAGATCGCCAAAGAGAAAGAGATCGGCTTTATTGACCTTCGCCTCTCGCTGCTGGACCCGACCGACCTCCGCGGTATCCCCTTCTTCGACGCCAAAAACGAAAAAGCGATCTGGGCGCCCGCTTCGTTCCTGCCCGACGGCAGCCAGAAAGAGGGCATTCTTTTTCTCGACGAACTCAACACCGCAGCACCGATGGTCCAGGCGTCCGCCTACCAGCTCATCCTCGACAGAAAGATCGGGGAGTACACCCTGCCTGAGGGTTGGTCGATCATTGCCGCCGGAAACCGCGAAAGCGACAGAGGGGTTGTCTTTAGAATGGCGGCGCCGCTCTCGAACCGTTTTATTCACCTTGAGATGGAGACAAGTGTCGAAGACTGGAAAGCATGGGCCATTGCCAAAGGGATCGACAGTTCTATTATCGGCTTTATCTCCTATCGTCCCGACGCGCTTTTCAGTTTCGACACCCAGAGCGACAGCCGATCGTTTGCGACCCCGCGTACCTGGGAATATGTCAACGAGGTGATCGCCTCAGAGCCGGAAAACGACCTGTTGATGCCGCTGGTCAGCGGTGCCATCGGCGAGGAGTTGGCCGCCGCCTTCCTCGGTTTCAGAGTCGTCGCAGCCGACCTGCCGGAGATCGACACCATTCTGGAAGGGAGCTGCACCGAGGTGCCGCATGACCCCTCCGCCCTGCATATGTTAAGTACGGCACTAAGTATGCGTATCGATCAGGCCACGTCGACCAAAAAACTCAACAATCTTGTCGGATACACCCTCAAGATACCGGGTGAATTCGCAGTGATGATCGTTCAGGATCTGCGTCAGCGCGACATCGAACTCGACCATGTGGACAATTGGACGCTGTGGATGAAAAACTTTAACCAGCTGCTGCGTTAATACGATGAACGCAAACGACCTGCTCGTCAAGGCCAAAAGCCGGTTAAGTGTCAAACACCCCTACTTCGGTATGCTCGCCTCACGCCTGAAGCAGGAGCCCAAAGAGGAGATAACTGCCTATGCCAGTAACGGCGTACGCTTTCTATACAACGAAGCCTTCATCCAAAGACGCACCGTCGACGAGCTCATGTTCATCCTGACCAACTGCGTCATGCACCACGTGCTTGCCCACCAGCAGCGCCGACTCAACCGTAAAGGAAACCTCTGGCAGCTGGCGACCGACTTTGCCATCAACAACATCCTGCACCAAAACGGCATGCCGATTCCGCAGGGGGCGAACTTCAACGAAGAGTTCGCCAAGATGTATGCCGAGGAGATCTACGAACAGCTCAAAGAGGAGTACTACGGCGGGGCCGACGCCTTTGACGACGATAACGGCTTCGGCAGCGATGCCCCTCCCAAGATGCAACTCAATGATGCCGGACAGGAAGAGGCGGACCAAAAAGCCTTTGCCTCGCTCGATGGCATCGATGACGAGCTCGACCCGCAGACGGAGTCGAACTGGGAGTACGCCGCATCCACCGCCAAGGAGGTCGCCGCACGCAAAAGCGTCACCCCTTCGGGCTTTGAACGTTTGGGCAAGAAGGTCAAGGCCAGCGGGGTGGATTGGCGCTTTGAACTCTACAACGCTATTAACCGCCACATGCGCAACAACTACGCCTTTATGCCGCCCAACAAAAAGCACCTTTACCGCGGTTTCGCCCTGCCATCTCTCGCCAGCGACACCCTGAGCCTCTGCGTGGCCGTCGACTCTTCGGGCTCGATCGACGAGTACCTGCTGGGCGCTTTTATGGAGGAGTTCAAGGCCATTATGACCAACTTTCCGGCGGTCCGCATCGAGCTGATCATCTGCGATGCACGCATCCACGCCCACTACACCTTCCAGGGCGGTGAAAAGCTGGACTTCAAGATCAAAGGCGGGGGCGGCACGGACTACCGGCCTGTCTTTGAGTACATCGATGCGAACATCCCCATGAACACCATGCTCTTGTACTTTACCGACGGCGACGGATGGTTTCCGAAGTTCCCGCCAAGTTACGAAGTGCTTTGGGCACTGTCGCGACCGGCCAAGGTACCTTTCGGAAGGCCTTTGGTCATTTTTTCATAACAGAAGATGATTGAGACCTCTGAACAGATGACACTTTCAAGTGGTATCTGCTCAGAGGTTTCGATACAACAAAAATTTAGGAGACAAAAATGTTAGTAACACAAAAAGCGCCGGACTTTACAGCCACAACTGTCATGGGAAACAACGAGATCAAAGAAGATTTCAACCTTTATGAGAACTTCGGTGAGAACGGTACTGTTCTTTTCTTCTACCCACTGGACTTTACATTTGTATGTCCTTCAGAGATCATTGCCTTTGACCACCGTTTGGAAGAG
>JBFHIS010000019.1:0-59888 GCA_041596355.1 Sulfurimonadaceae bacterium
CTTGAGTTATTCGTGGCATCTGCAAGGCAGACTGCAAGGAGAGAAAGAGCGGCAAAAAAACGCATTGAACGAAGTGACCCGTGCGTTTTTTAGCGAAAGAACGACTGGAAGGATGGTACCCGACAGCCTGTCGGGCCTGAAGCCGTCCACGAGAGGTTTTTTGCTTACTTTTTTTGCGGAGAATAAGCGCCAACAGCGCAATGCAGAGAGGCACAAAACAAGGGTACCGCTCCCGAAGGGATGTTTCTCTGAAAATGCCGAGTCGCAAAAAAGTAAGAGTGTAGTCAATAAAGTATCAACTTCGGCACTTTCTGCTAGATCTTTGATGTGTAATGGATGTCCCTTGTCTATACACACGTTGTACGTGGGAATGCATATGGACGAATCACTCGATACTGAAATATACACTCCCACGGAGACCATGGGAGCGAGTTGAACAGTACTTTTTTCTTACGTTCAAACTTTTTTAATTACTTCATAGTATTAGAATACTACTTTTTGCTATTGGTCACAATCGCAAAACTGAGATCATTGATCTCCGTATGCTTCTTGATATAGGCATTAAGATCAGCAAGTTCCAACCTCTTGATCTTCTCAAGATCTTTAAAACTCGAGCCGAGTTCCTGGCCTTTATAGAACTCCTGGAACGAACGTGACAAACGCTGAGAAAGCGTCTCGACACGAAGCGGTTCGGAACCGAGCAGGAACTTTTTAGATTGGTCAAGTTCAGCTTGAGTCACGCCCTCTTTGACAAAAGTAGCGATCACCTCTTTAACTGTTGCTTCGGCCTCTTTTTGGGACTCAAGTTTGGTCTGCAGGTAGCCTGAAAAATAGACGTTGGAACGGGCTGTGTTGACGCGGGCATAGGCAGAATAAGCCAAACCGCGTTTGACACGGATCTCTTCCATCAGACGGCTTCCGAAACCGCCCGTACCCAAAATAAAGGTCGCTACACGCGCCTTATATTCATCTTCATCACCGACACGGAGGTCGTACGGAGAACCGAAATAGAGGTAGGCCTGCTCCGTCTCGCGTTCAAGAACCGTATGCTCGCTATCTTTAGCGACGTCAATAAAGGCCAACTCTTTCTCCTCACCTTTAGGCAGTGTTTTCAAAAGAGCTGTCGCCTTCTCTTTAGCCTCTGAAAGTGAGATATCTCCGCCTATAACGACAACTGCATTTGCCAGCACTAGATGCTCTTGTAAAAAATCGATGATATCTTCGGATCTCAGCTTTTTGACATCATCGACCGTTCCGCTTGCAGGGTGTTCCAAAACACTCCCTTTAAACAGCTCCGCTTTCAACGCGCGTGCCGCAACATAGTCGTAGTCATTCTCTTTGCGGCTCAAAGCACCGATCGTAGCTGATTTTGCCTTCTCCAAAGTCTCTTTGCTTAAATTCGGGTCGCGCAAAAGATCTTCAAACTTTTCAAGACCGTAGTCAAACGACTCTTTGAGCGATGAAAGCTCCATTACAAAGGTCTCCGTACCGGCATGTGTACTTAAATGGACGGCTTTGGCATCCAGTTCTTTGGCAAAACCGATGCTGCCTAATGCCGAAGTTCCCTCATTCATCATCTTGGCACTCATCTTGGCCAGCCCCGGTATCTTGCCATCTTCAATCGAACCGCTCTGTTTGAAGACAAGCTGCAAAGAGACCATTGGAAGACGGTTGTCCTCTTCGTGAATGAGAGGGACTTTGACCCCCTCGACTGTGATGTAATTTATACTCGAAGCCATTGAGAGTCCTTGAATTAATAGTAGTAAAAACAGTATGTTTTTGATCAGCATTGCCATCGTCTAGGAAAATATCTGCAGCGTATCATACGCAGTATTGCGAATAGCCGGAGTCTCACCGATGTCGGCGATCAGACGGACCATCTCATCTTTGGCCATTCTAAACCCTGCACCGGCGCTGCGGACAACGTTCTCTTCCATCATCGTAGAACCAAGATCGTTCGCGCCGTATTTAAGTGCCATCTGACCGATATACGGCCCTTGTGTCACCCATGAACTTTGAATATTCGGTACATTGTCCAAAAAGAGACGTGAAACCGCGAGAAGACGCAGATAGCGGTTGGAAGATGGTTTTTTGATATCCGGTATCTCTTCCATCAGCTGTGTGTTCTTCCCTTGAAATGACCACATGATAAAGGCACGGAAACCTCCGGTCTCATCCTGCAGTTTACGCACCATATTCCAGTGTTCAATGATCTCTTCATCAGTCTCGACAGTACCGAACATCATCGTCGCAGTCGACATAATCCCCAGCTTGTGTGCCTGACGGTGTACATCTATCCACACTTCAGAGTCATGTTTCTTAGGGGCGATGATGTCACGCACGCGATCACTCAGAATCTCCGCACCGGCACCCGGGATGGAGGACAACCCTTTTGCTTTCAAACGTTCCAGCACCTCTTTAATGCTTATCTTTGAGATCTTCGCAATATAGTCGAGTTCAATAGCGGAAAAAGCATGGATCGTGATCTGCGGATATTTTTCATGGATATGACCAACAAGCTCTTCGTAAAAGTCAATCTTGAGCTTGGGATGGACACCCCCTTGAAAAAGGATCTGTGTCCCGCCGATCGCAACCAGTTCATCGATTTTTTGATCGATCTCTTCATGGCTGAGAATATAGGCATCATCCGCTTTGGCATGCCGGTAAAAGGCACAGAATTTACAGTCTACCCAACAGACATTGGTATAGTTGATATTTCGGTCGACTATAAAAGTGGTAATACCTTTAGGGTGTAACTCTTTTTTCTTCGCTGAAGCCATCTTGCCGAGCTCCAGCAGATCTGCATTTTGAATAAGGTCTAAAGCCTCTTCACTTGTCATTCGACTCACTGTTAACGTCCCGCCTCTGTTGTCATATTGTCTAACGTAAAATTCATTCTGTTGAGCAGTTTCTGCTCTGTAAGGTTATGTTCTATACCTAACCAGCTACCGTCTCTATACGCGATCTTTGTGTTAAGCTCATTGTCTTGAAAGACTAGCACCCGGATAGGAAGGTCCAACCCCACCGTCATCTTCTCTTGCATCAGCTGTGTTCCCATCTTCGGATTTCCAAAGATGATCTCTTTTGACGGCGGCAGTTTCATACGGACTTTATCGGCGCCCGCTTGATGATCGATAAGCGCAAAAACGGTAAAGCCATTCTTGACAACAATGTTTTGAAGCTTGTCCATTGTTGCCTCAACACTCTTGTCAGAATTTTTCAGAATGATATCATCCGCAAACAGACCGACTGCCAGTAGTACGATTAGAAAAAGTTTATTCATCTCCATCTCCTTGGATTTTTACGCTTAAAAAAGAATCTGTATATAATATACCCGCCAAGCAAAACGCCAACTAAGAGTTGCAACCAAGCTCCTACAAGTAAGAGTTTATTCAAAATACCGCCATGCTCTTTTTTGTCGATCTCAAAACCGGCCATCTTCGTAGCATGTACCATCGCGGAGACAGCCAGATCACCATCCGGCATATCTTTATGGCACGCAAGGCACATTCCTTCACGATCTGTTTTGGAACGTTGTTCAGCATTCAGAGGGGCTGACAGCCTCCAGTGGTGTCCCACAGTTTGCAGCTGGGTACCGTTTTCGTCAATAAAACGCGAATAGTCGTTTTTCAAGTTTGCAATACGCGGGATCTGCTGGTCCACCTTCGTCGGTAAGACACGACCGTCTGCCGTCATTAGATCAACAATAGTATCTCTGCTTGGATCGCCATTGAGCCTACCACCGCCGATACCCAGACCGAGTGCTTTTGCAGAGGTGTGGCATGACTCGCAGGTACGTGACTTTTTGGAAATGGTATGCGGTTGAACGGCTGACATGTCGATCGCATTTTGCCCCTCTTCACCTGCACCCTCTGTATTGGGGATCTTGAAGATATGGTTCTGCAGCAGCGCTTTGCCATCTTTACCTATGACTGTGATCGTTGTTTGATAACCGGGGATAGTCGGTGAGATACGCCCTTCGCCATTTTGAGAGAGCGCCGGCTCTTCCCAACGTAAAAAAGAACGTCTCTCTGTCACTGCTCCGGCAACAAGATACTTTTTAAGTGAGCGCATACCACCGGTCGTTCCGTGAATATCCTGGTCATACGAAGCTGCTAAATAGTCAACATTCTCTTTGCCTTCGGAGTAATCGATCTTGACATGGCCGCCATAATATTGCGGTGCCCATGTTGCATGACACGTATAACACTCCAGCTCGTTCGTATGTGCCTGGATCTGGTCCATTGAGACCAGTGCCTTACGGGAGAGCTTTCCATCTTTTTTAAGTTTTTTCAGTGGGGTGAGCTCAAGGTCTTTACCGGATGCAAGATGCATCATGACCTTGTCACCCTGGCGTACCGCTTTTGTCATAGGATTGCCTCTGGCACTGACTAAAAAGCCCTCCGGTGCTTCAGCAATGGAGCCCATCTTAAGATACTTGGCAACCGTCTTGGCCGTACCGCGCGGCTCACCTGACTTTACAGTGTCATTAAACTCGTCTGAATATCCCAGAGGCAGTTCCCACGGATACGCCGACGTGGTACCGTGACAGTCCTGACATTCGATCTCTACGCCACCAAGGTTGGCTCCGCTTAGAAAACCGTCACCGTGCAGGTCATTGGAAGTGTGACAATCCTGACAAAGCATCCCTTTTTTATAATGGATATCCTCTTGCATATGAAGATAGCGTTTAGAGTGGCGTTCTGGCTGCGCGCTCCCCTCTTCGTCAAACGTCGCCTGATACTCCGTCTCCATCAGCCCCTGATAAGAGACACCGATACGCTTACCGCGGTTGTGACAGGTCGAGCAGGTCTCAACCGGCACGCCGGAGTACTCGATATCATGGACTTTGACTTTCGCTTCGCGTGATGACTGGATGGTGTGAACAAGGAGATGCCCGGGTTTTTTAGAGATCTGCTTGTCGCCGCCTTCGTAGAGACCGCTATTCGAGTAGGGAATATGACACGAGGCACAGCCTAACCCTCTAAAGTCACCCCGTTCCGTTCGTCCTTTAGAACCGGTATGACAACGCAGACATTCCTGACGAAGGTAGGTATAGACCGCTAAAGAGGGATCTTTTTCGACCTCTTCTGCTGTGGGGGCTTGAGGTAGTTCAGATGTTCCTGAAACAAAGACTTGCGGCTCAAGCTCTGAAAGTTCGGCCATATACTGCTTATACGCGCTCGTTCCTAAACGTTTATGCGGATCTTCGGGATTTTTGGTCGCATAGGTCCCCATGCTGTGGTTGTACCCCTCTTTCGCTCCAAAACTCCAGAGGGCACCCTGGATCTTACCCTGTTCGGTCATCATCAACGAGTTCATCTGCGCATCGATCTGCTCTTGGTGGCACATCCCACAAGTGTTTTGGTTGATCCAGCTGCTGCCCGGCGCCGGGTAATACTCTTTGGGACCTTTATTTTCCAGAAAATAGTCTACCGTACCCTTGTGCGCACGCTCTTTGACCATCGTCGTCGGGTTGCCCCCGTGACAAACGATACAGTCATTGCCTGTATGGCCGGCTTTCTCCGCGACTTTATAGATCTCTTCCATCATCTTGGAATTCGGGTCGCGGATCTCTTCAATGCCTTCATGACATTTGAGACAGCTGTTGGCACCATAGAGTGCCGAAAAGGTCAAGAGCGTTACAAGCAGCAGTTTAAACATTATTTATCTTTGGAAATAGCGTCAAGCACACCGTTGATAAATTTAGGAGACTGTTCAGTTCCAAAAGCTTTAGAGACCTCTATCGCTTCATTAATGACAACAGCCGAATCCAGATCAGTGTTCATGATCTCATAGGCTCCCAAACGCAGTGTTGCACGTTCTACCGAACCAAGACGTTCAAAGTCCCAGTCTTTTAAGTGTTTTACGATCGCTTCATCAACAGCCGGCAAATGCTCCATTACCCCGCGGAAAAGATCTAAAGCGAACTCTTTTTGTTTATTACGGATCTTTTTATCTTCGAGTATCTCATCGGTATAGTCGGCAATGCTCTGGTTACCGAGATCGTATGCATACAACAAGCTGACAACGGCCATTCTGGCGTGGTGACGAGTCGCCATTACGCTTCGATCGCTTCATAAAGTTCAAGCATCTCGATCACAGTTGTCATCGCTTCAAAACCTTTGTTGCCGGCTTTTGTTCCTGCACGCTCGATCGCCTGCTCGATCGTGTCTGTCGTTAAGAGACCGAATGAGACAGGTTTCCCGTGTTTAAGGGACATCGTTGCGATCCCCTTTGTTGCCTCGGCAGAGACATAATCAAAGTGTGGCGTAGCCCCGCGAATAACTGCGCCCAAAGCACAGACAGCGTCATATTTACCGCTTGCCAGCAGACGGTCGATGATCATCGGCAGTTCAAATGCACCCGGTACCAATACATGGTCCAGGTCTTCTGCATTACCGCCGTGACGGTCAAAAGCATCCTTTGATCCCTCTACCAGTCTATCGACGATGAAGTGGTTCCAACGTGTACTTACAATAGCGATCTTTTTGCCGTTAATAACTTTTAATTTGCCTTCAATTAAACTCATGTTTATCCTTTTAATGTTTCTTGAATTTTTAAAATAGTCTCTGTTGTCTTATAGAGGTTTTCCAGTGTCAACATATTCGGTCCGTCGCTGAGTGCACAACTTGGATCGATATGGGTCTCGAAAAAGAAACCGTCCACACCGACAGCCGCCGCAGCACGTGAAAGGTGTGGTACCATCGAGCTGTCACCCGATGTCGTTCCGCCACCGCCGCCCGGCATCTGTACCGAGTGGGTTGCATCAAAGATCACCGGAGCGAAGTCGTGCATGATGACCAGAGAGCGCATATCTACCACCAGGTTTCCATAACCGAAACTCGAGCCGCGTTCCGTCAAAAGCACACCGTTCTCTTTTGCATTTTGGTAAGAGACCTCATCACAACCGCGCGTTTTCAGCACTTTCAGAACAGAGTACTTCATATCGTTAGGGTTCATAAACTGCCCCTTTTTGATGTTGACTATCCGCTCTGTCTGCGCCGCTGCTACAAGCAGGTCGGTTTGACGGCATAGAAATGCCGGGATCTGCAGGATATCGGCCACTTCTGCCACCGGCTTGACCTGGTAAGACTCATGGATATCGGTTACGATCTTATAGCCAAAGTCATCTTTGACCTTCTGCAAAATGCGAAGCCCCTCTTCAAGACCCGGTCCGCGGTAGCTCTCCAGAGAGGTGCGGTTGGCCTTGTCGAAACTGGCTTTAAAATAGAAATCGATACGCTCATCTTCCTGATAACGTTCCAGCTTTTTGGCGATATCAAAGATATTCTCTTCGCTCTCGATAACACAAGGTCCGGACATTAATATCATCTATTTGTATCCTGCCTCTTTATCGAACTCTTCTACTGCTTTCTCAGTATAGTCTGAAACCGACACTCCAGTATTGTGTGCATAGATAAAGTAGCCGCCTATCGCCAGCAAAAAGACTGCCGTTAGAATACGGTTACTGTTATACGACATCCAGGCCAAGATCGCGATTACGACTAAACCGCCGTAGTACATTGTATTTGCATCCATAAGAGATCTCCTATTTTTTGACAACGAGAATTCCGCTGATAATGATTAAGATTATACCAAAGAGTGTTATAAAGTCAGGTAGTGTATCGCCAAGCAGCACTCCGACCCCGATGGAAAAAACAATATTGGTGTAACTTACCGCCCCGACGATGCCTGCCTGAGACTCACCATACGCCTTGGTCATATAGAGCTGTGCAAGGGTTGCGAAGAGGCCCATCCCCGCAACATAAAACCAGAGAATACCGCTTGGCATCACAAATTCGCCCAGCATAAAATCAAGCTCCGGTGCGTCTATATAGGGAGAGGCCGACAGAAGTAGCAGTGGTCCGACCGTACCGACCGTCATAAAAGAGAGCACAATCGCCCGGGTGTCATAATACTTTTTCAATTCTCGTACGGAGGTGTATGCCAAGGCTGCACCTATTCCGCTGAATATACCGAGAAGATCGGTCTTGGAGAGCATCAAGCCGCTCGGTTTTGTAATAAAAACAATACCGACAAACCCTATAAAAACAGCAAGCCATCCTATCTTGGGAAGTTTTTCCTGCAAAAAAAGCCAGGCGAAGATCGCGGTGAAGATCGGAGAGGTCTTGGAAAAGGTCATCGCATCACCCAGCGGAATATGGGCAATGTTATAGAAAAATGCCAGCAGTGCCACAAACCCCATAAAGCCCCTGAAAAAAAGTAAAAAGGGCTTGCCGCCGGTGTGCTTCATCGGTTTTCGCAAAACAGCGAAACCGACGAGGGCCACACCGAAAACATTACGAAAAAAGACCACTTCGAGCGAGCTCATCGAGTCACTCGTCAGTTTCGCAAAAGCGCCCATAACGGCAAAGAAGAAGGAGGCCAGCAGCATATAGAGCACACCACGATCGAGTTTGGAAATGTAATGTCTCACAACGCCCCCTCCCCTTTTTTTCTTGGAATCTTATCAGCTAAGATGTTATAGACTTGTTAGAGATACCGACAACAAAGGCAGTTCCAATGCTAAAAATATTTTTTTTGACGCTCTTTTCACTCTCTTTATATGCATTTCACTATCCAGTGCCCTACAGTGAGCTTGCCGGACCGCTGTTTAAAGCCCGGGTAGAGCTTGACCCGCTTGTCTATCAACCCTCTCTACGACATCATATACTCGCTTATGAAGCGCACAGCGACAGAGTAATGGGCACATATCGTCTCGTTAAAAGCAGCAGTCCCAAAGCCATGAAAAACAGCTATCACAAGGCTCTTCTTGAACTGCAAAAAAACCACCAAGAGTTAAAGAGATTTTTACAGCAGCAATTGGTACAGGCTATTGAAGAGGACAACTACCCTCTCTTTTTAGCGATCGTCAGTACCCAGAATGAAGAGAGTTTCAAAAACCCATATTTCAGAGAAAATATTTACAACTACTACAGTGCGCATCGTTCGGAGGCCATCTCCATCTATCTTGACAACCGCATCCAGCGGGACTGGGAGAGCATAGCTTCCTACTATCCGGCAAACGGTCTTGTCAACTATGCTTCACTGCCGGAAGCACGCTACAGGGAAGTCACTCTTCTTACCACTTCGCACTCACCCTACAGCGCAAAAGTAAGAGCATTTTTGAAGAACAACCGTGTCAAATTTGCAGAGTATGACATTGAGACGAGTCCGGAGGGAAAAGAGATATTTGAACAACATGAAGGTAAACGTGTACCTTTAGTCGTTATCAATAACAGAGTCATCGAAGGCTACAACGAGTTTGAAATGGACAGACTGCTGCGACGATAATTCATCACAGCGCCATCTAAAAGAAAATTCAGAGTTAGTGTGAATTCATCAGATTACACTAATTGAGAGATAACCTCTTTTTCAACAACGTCGATTTTCTGCGTTCCGTCAACACGGATATATTTAATAGCGCTGTTATTAGCCGCTTCAGCACTGTAGTAATCGACTAACGGCTGTGTCTGCTCATGATAGACTTTAAGACGATCAAGAACGATCTCCTCTTTGTCATCCGCACGCTGGATCAGCTCTTCACCCGTCTCATCGTCTTTGCCCTCAACCTTTGGCGGGTTGTATACTAGGTGGTAAGTTCGACCGGAGTTTTGGTGAACACGGCGGCCAGACATACGGTTTACGATCTCTTCATCCGGTACGTCGATCTCGATAACAGCATCAATAGCGACACCTGCTTCTTTAACAGCGTCCGCTTGAGGAACCGTTCTTGGAAAACCGTCAAGCAAAAATCCGTTTTTACAGTCATCTTGGGCAATACGCTCTTTAACAAGACCGATAATGATCTCGTCTGTGACCAGTTTACCGGCATCCATAAACTCCTTTGCCATCTTGCCCATCTCTGTACCGGCTTTAATAGCTGCACGAAGCATATCGCCTGTCGAGATCTGTGGAATGTCAAACTCTTTGGTCAAAAACTGTGCCTGTGTACCCTTACCTGCGCCCGGTGCACCTAGTAAAATTATTCTCATATTGCTGTCCTAATCATTAGTTGACGGAATTATACAAAAATGCTGTTTAATCGATGTTGTTTTGATTTTGGCATAATCTAGTATTAACTTTTTAGGATACCCATGTCAACAATCATTACCCTCATTTTTATGTTCTTCATTTTACGGTGGATCTTTAACAGCTACAGACGTTTCCAGCGCCACTACTACACACAAGGGCAGTTCCAGACCACCTCTCTGACCTACGAAGCCGTAGCGAATTCAGAGCTGGGTGTCTTTGTCGCACTTATTGCCAAAGTCGCTAAAGCCGACGGGCGGGTTCATGAGCTCGAAGCCGAACTCATCAGTAATATGTTCGGCGACATCTCGAAAGCCTTTGGCGAATCACATAAAGAGAAAGTTCGCGAGATTCTCAAAGAGATCTTTAACCGCGAAAAAGAGATTATCCGCAATGTTGATATGCTCGCAGCAAAACTTCAAGCCCTGACCCGCGGCGACAAACAAAAACGACTCATGATGCTCACCTTTTTGATCAACCTGGCCTATATTGACGGGGAACTTTCACATGCCGAAGAGAACCTCATCATCAAGATCGCAGCCTTTATAGAGATCAGCGGCGCTGAAGTCGAAGGGATCATGCAGCGTTTTGCCTCCATGTTCAACGGGAATGCATCACAAAGCAGTGTCAGTGATGCCTATGAAGTGCTGGGGGCCGATCGCAGTGATGATCTTAATACCATCAAGAAAAAGTACCGCGCTCTGGTCAAAAAGTACCACCCGGACATTATGAAAGCAAAAGGAGCCTCAGAAGAGTACATTAAAGATGCGACGCAGAAGGTCCAGAAGATCAATACCGCTTATGAGATGATCAAAAAAGAGAGAAGCTAGAGAGCAGGAAGTTCATCATCAAGTTCGATTGACAGTATCCATTCATAGGGGATAATGGCATTTTTATCCTCCATCTCTACCAGATAAAAATGGCTGTAAAACGGGACCATTTCATCTGAAAAAAAGCCCGATATAGCAACGTCTTCGCCACGCATTTTACGCAATACCCTGGCACTCTCAAACTGCTGGACATAACCGTCCTCTTCTTCCTTCGCAAATTCGATCCGATCCCCGATACGTATCAGTCTGGACTTGAGCTGTTCCATCCGCCGAACATAGTTGCGTTGCATCGCAACAGCGATCGCTAAAACCATGAAACCGCTTCCGCACCAAAGCGAATTGACAAGGTAGCCTACCGCTAGTGCCGTTACCCACCATATTGTGATCACGACACGTTTGTATTTTTCAAAGACAATGACCCTGATAGCAAGCAACATCGACGTTACATAGAGCCAAAAAAGTTTTTTGTTCAAACTTATATCCTACATCATTTTTATTATTATACAGAACAAGGCCCTTTTCAAACGAAAAAAGTTATGATTTTGCTCTAAAATCAGCAGGAATAACTTATGGAAACAAACTCGACCATTGATATGAACTCAACAGTAATCACCGAGACCTTCAGTGAGATCACTGACGTCACAAAGATAACCCATGCACTGAACAAAAGTATTGAAGAGATGATTTTAAACAAGCTTCCTATTCCGAAAGAGGTGATCGATCTTTTTAGTGTTACCCTTTTTGGAAACGCGATGGGAAAGTGGATAACAGCCCTTATTGTCTTTTTACTCTTTTTACTGCTGCGTAAACAACTCTCCAAAGTGGTCGCACTGCTCGCTGTAAAATGGGTGCAAACGACAAAGTCGACACTTGACGATGAGATCCTGTATGTTCTGCAACGTCCGATTGCCTTCGGAATGGTCATCTTAGGCTTTAACGTTGCCTTCAGTTTTATGTCATTCAGCGAAAGTTTTACCAGCATGATCTCTCATACCATGCAGACGTTGACCATCGCACTTTTTGCCTGGGTACTTTACCGGATCATCAAGCTGTTTGAAAACTCCGATGATCTGATAAGCAAACGTTTTAAAACCCACAACGGTATTACCCTGGCAAAACTCCTGCTCAGTATTTTAAAAGGGATCGTTCTCATTATCGCCGGCATGAATATTCTTTCGACATGGGGTATCAATGTCACCGGTTTTATTGCGTCATTGGGTCTTGTCGGTATGGCCTTTGCCCTGGCTGCAAAAGATACCGCGAGCAACTTTTTTGGTTCTATGGTCCTCTTTACCGATCAACCGTTCAAGATAGGAGACTGGATCAAAACCCCTGAAGTCGAAGGGACTATCGAACATATCGGAATTCGTTCGACGAGAGTCCGCACTTTCGCACAAGCGCTCGTCAGTGTACCTAACGGCAATCTTGCCGATTCGGCTATTTTAAACTGGTCGGAGATGGGAAAACGGCGTATTAAAATGACTCTGGGCGTTACCTACGGTACAACGGCTGCACAGATGCGGCAGATATTGACAGAAATACGCGAACTGCTCAATAATGATGACGACATCCACAAACAGACCATATACGTCCATTTTACAGAGTTTCAGGAGAGTGCCCTCGGCATCTTCTGTTACTTCTTTACCAAGACCACCGTATGGGGCGAATATATGGCAGTCCGTGAACGTATTAACCTGGAGCTTATGGAGATCGTGGAGAGAAACGGTGCAGGGTTCGCCTTCCCGTCACAATCTCTCTATATCGAAAGCATGCCGGAGAGCACTATAAGCTGATCTCAACAACGGTTGTTACCGTACACGCCCTTTCTCAAATACAGTTGAACACTAATTTAGGTATAATGCCGGTAACGAATACCATAAGATATGGGTAGGCAGGCTTTCACCTTTATTGAAAGCACCGTAAAAGCAACAGGTTTTTACACTTGACTTCAACGTGATCTCACGACGACTTTCTTGGGCCCCCTACTCCTCTAATGCACCTAAACACAAAGAAACAGTATGAAAAAATTAGCCATAATCGGTCGCCCAAATGTTGGAAAAAGTTCGTTTTTCAACCGTCTACTCAAACAGCGTGATGCTATTACTTCCGAACAGGCAGGTACTACCCGCGATATTAAACGCCGCGTCCTGCAGCTTAATGACAAAGAGGTCGAAATCCTTGACACAGGCGGACTCGACGAAGGTAACGAACTTTTTGATGCCATTAAAAAGATGTCGGTAAAAGCTGCCAATGAAGCCGACATCATCTTGTATATGGTCGACGGAAAAGGTCTACCTGAGAAAGAGGACAGAGACTTCTTCTATGATCTCCAGAAAAAGGGCAAGACTATGGCCCTTGTCGTTAACAAAATCGACAACGACAAAATGATGGAAAAAGTGTGGGAATATTATGAGTTCGGCTGTGAAAACATCTTTGGCATCTCCGTCTCACACAACCGTCATATCAATGCCCTGTTACAGTGGATAGAAGAGCAACTTCCTGAAAAAGAGAAAACACTCGAACCGGTCATAACAGAGAAAGTTCAAGCGCCTGAAGAAGCCGAACCGTATGAAGACGAGATCGATGACGATGAGTACTTCCAGGGGCTGGAAGAAGAAGATGAAGATGATGAATATTTTGATCCGAGAGAAGACTATGCACTTCATCAGGAGATCCTGAATGCAGAAGAGGAGATCTTTATTGATGACTCTGTCTTTGGTCCCAACGACAACATACGTGAGTTCGACGAAACCGTTCTATCAAAAATGCGTGTTGCCATCATCGGTCGTGTCAATGTCGGTAAAAGTTCTCTGCTTAATGCCCTGTTGAACGAAGAACGTTCTGTTGTCAGTTCTGTTGCCGGAACAACGATCGACCCTATTGATGAGACCATCGAATATCAGGACCAGGAGATCACCTTTATCGATACTGCCGGTGTTCGTAAGCGCGGAAAGATCCTTGGTATCGAGAAGTATGCATTGATGCGTACCGAAGCGATGCTCGAAGATGCCGACATCGCCCTGCTCGTCCTTGACGCTTCGGAGCCGTTTAAAGAACTCGACGAGAAGATCGCCGGACTGGTCGACAGTAACCGTATGGCCTGTCTGATCGTGCTGAATAAATGGGACCAGGTAGAGGGAGAGGATTTCGCTAAGATCACACAGGAGATCCGTGACCGGTTTAAGTTCTTGCACTATGCACCGATTATTACTATATCGGCAAAAAGCGGCCAGCGTGTTCAAAAGATCTTCGATAAACTCATCGAGATCAACGATAACTTCTCACAGCGTATTCCTACAGCCAAACTCAACGAGGCCCTGGAGTGGGCACAGCGAAAGCACCACTTACCGTCGATGAGAGGACAGATGATCCGTATCTACTACGCAACGCAGTATGATATCCGTCCACCACAGATTGCGCTGGTCATGAACAAGCCAAAAGGACTGCACTTCACCTACAGACGCTACCTGACCAACCAGCTGCGCGAAGCCTTTAACTTTGAAGGCGTGCCGATCCTGTTTAAGGCAAAAGCGAAAAATGAGAAGCGTAAACTAAAGCGCTAATTGCCAGGAAAAGAGCTTCTCTTTTCCTAAAACTTTCCGAATCTTCATAATCATATATCAGTTTCTTCAAGACCTTATAAAGTATCATGTTTTTGGGAGTTTTGTAAAAATGCAGTATACCCGGAAGGATTTAAATCGGTATGAACACCGGTACCAAAAACCCGTGCTCTTTAATTGGTTGACAAGATCACCCGCTCGATCAAAACGGTTTAACAACCACCATAGCAACAATAATCAGAAGAAGTATCGTCGGGCCTTCGTTATAGATCCTGAAAAACTTCCCGCTTTTTGTACACTCATCGTTTAACAGTTTTTTACGGTAGTAACCCATTGAGAAGAAGTAGCCTATCAGGATCACGACAAAAAGGAGCTTAGCATGGAACCAGCCGCCCATCTGAAAGATAGAGACACCATAATGATCGGTAGCCAGGTACATTAGCGCCAGACCAGAAAGCAGTGTTGCCCAGAAGGCCGGTACACCAATGTATCTGTAGATCTTCATCTCCATCACTTTAACGACTTCGATAAAACCGACATTATCTGCATTTTCTGTATGATAGACAAACAGACGTGGCAGATAGAAAAGTACTGCAAACCACGATACCATCGAGATAATGTGAAACCATAGCATCCATTGATACATAATTATTCCTTTAAAAGTTTTTTTCCAGGGTGATCATATTATAGTTCGAACCGCCATGGACCCCGTTAAAAAGCCCAAAAACACCTGAACGATGTTTAAGAGTATACCCCAAATAGAGATTATGTAAATATTCAACTCTTGTCAATCGTCCGACATCGAAATCAACCGAGATATCGAGATAATTCAAGAACTTGGCCGTTGGGGCAACAGAGCCGTCATTATTCGTCGCATCATCGATTTCAACGATGGGGATCTCTTGTGCCAAAGAGAGGCCTTCACCAACACCGATACGGACCCTGTTTCCGTAAAAATCGATCTTTCCATACACTTTGACATAAACCGTCACTTCACCAAAATTGTCTTGATAGCCGTTTTCATTGAAAAAAGAGAGCCCCCCTTTAAGGTAACCGTCCAGAGGCAGGTCGAACATATTTTTGACAAAACGCCAACCGCCGTCAAGATTAATAACAGCGGTGTCATTGCTGTAACGGTTCCAATCGCCTGTCAAAATATCACCCAAGTCATTTGAATCCGAAAAGCCCCCGCCAATACGAATGGAATAAGGATTGTCTGCCTGTTGAACACTCTCGGCGAACAGGGCTGTAGACAAAAGAAATAGTAGTGGAAATAGTAGACGGATGGAAGGCTCCTCAAAATTATTGAGGCATTATAGCAAAAGTGCTAGAGCAATTTACCTACCCACTGTTTGATCTGATCAACACTCAAGGCGCCCGATACCCGGTCAATCTCTTTTCCGTTCTTGAAAGCGATCATTGTAGGGATCGAACGGATACCGAATTTAGCCGATGGCGCTTGATGTTCTTCCGTGTTAAGCTTGGCAAACCTTGCCTTTAAAGGAAATGCTTTTGCCGCTTCTTCAAAGGCCGGGCCCATCATCTTGCAAGGGCCACACCATGGTGCCCAGAAATCGACGATAACAACGATATCACTGTTGACAAGATGGTGGTCGAAGTCAGCGCTTGTAAGCTGTACAGGTTTTGTCTCTAATAAAGAGCCTTTACATTCACCGCAGTTTGCTCTGTTGTACGACTCTTTAAGAGGGATCGCATTGACTTTTGTGCAGTGGGGACATACGACTTTGATTTTATCCATAATTCAATCCTGATAGTTATTGGTGATTTTAGTAAAATTATAAACTGTTTTTGAAAATAAAATTTAAATGAGAGAGGAGAAAGAAGCGCTGCTGGAACGCTTCTTAAGGGTTAAAAAAGAAGACTACGCCTCTTCTTCAACCAGTTCTACATCTTTGATTGAACCGCCGCGGCGTGTAACATTTTTGTCATGCATACGGCGAAGTGCTTTACTCGCACGATCAATGGCCAGGTCAATAGCGGCATCAAGATCTTTATCGATCTGATTGATGACAACCGGAGTGTTATGGGCAATATGAAATTCAAATTCGACACCTACACCGTTTTTCTCTTTTGTTAAAACAACATTTGTAGTAGTAATGTCCAGACCATATTTCATAAATTGCTCAACTGCTGCATCAATATGCGTTTTAGTGTGCTCATTTAAAGTAATGTCTTTAGCTCGAATTTGAATATTCATAATTCATCCTTTTTTCTTTATATAATTTAGAATATCACATCTAATCTAATAAAAGATTAACAAAGGAGCACTCGTCGCACAGATAATCCAAAATAGAGGCTAATTAGCTATAATTGCACAATCAGTTTGAGGAGTATGTGTGCGCGTATTAACAGGAATCCAGTCTTCCGGAGATCTTCATATCGGTAATTACTTTGGTTCGATCAAACAGATGGTCGACTCACAAGGAACAAACGAAGTCTTTGCTTTTATAGCAAACTACCATGCCATGACCAGTGTGCATGACGGGGAACGTCTTGCGTCATTGACCATGCAGGCAGCCATCGACTTTCTCTCGCTTGGGATGGATCCGCAGAAATCGACCTTTTGGGTACAGTCCGACGTTAAAGAGGTTCTTGAACTATACTGGGCACTTTCAGCCTTTACGCCAATGGGTCTGCTGGAACGTGGGCACAGCTATAAAGATAAGACGGCCAGAGGTATAGCCAGCAACCACAACCTTTTCTCCTACCCGGTTCTGATGGCGGCAGATATTCTCCTTTTCAACTCGGACATCATCCCCGTCGGGAAAGACCAGATCCAGCATGTCGAGATGGCTCGCGACATTGCGACCAAATTCAACAACCTGCACGGCGATATATTTGTGATCCCGGAACACCGCGTAGATGACAATGTTGCAACCGTACCGGGTACAGATGGCCAGAAAATGTCAAAATCCTACGGCAACACCATCAACATCTTCGGTGAAGAGAAAAAACAGCAAAAGACCATTAAAAAGATCGTTACCGAGGCGGTACCGTTGGAAGATCCCAAAGAGTATGAAGATTGTAATGTCTATAACATCGCCAAACTCTTTTTAGATGAGAGTGAGCAGAAAGAGCTCCAGGAACGTTACAGACGCGGAGGCGAAGGTCATGGACACTTCAAACTCTATTTGCATGATGTAATCTGGGAGTATTTCCGGCCTTATCGTGAAAAGCGTGAATACTTTGAGAACAACCAGGATGAAGTCCGTGAGATCCTTGCTTTCGGCGCATCAAAAGCACGTAACGTTGCTATGCCTATCATTGAAAAAGTCCGTCAAGCCACAGGTATCCAATACTAGCTTTTTTCTCTGCATACTGCACTATAGCTTTTTCAAAATCTTAATCCATTAAAGGAGTTAACACTCCTTATCTCCGCTTAAATCTCTTTAACTATACTTCGCCAAATTATCAATAAGGAAAGAATATGTATAAAGTTATTATCGAAAAAGAGTGCGGCTGCGTTCGTCGTGCCAATATGTCAGTAGAATCAAGTTTTAATGATAAAGACGATGCACTCATTGAAGCAGGCGAACTTGCCCGTAAAATGAATGACGATTTTTGTGGTAAGCATCAGTTTGCCGTACGACAAGAGGGTGAAGACTTTCTAATTACAATGCAGATGCGCGGATAGATTATTTCCCCGCATATTAGAGAGGTGAGAGCCTCTTAAAAACGGATGTTCGCTTTCGTAATAAACTTTTTCTCACTCCACTGCTTCTCTTTAAGATCCAATAGTTCGTGAATTTCATTATTGACCAATCTATAAGAAACTGTCACAATGGCATTACCTGCACCCTTTGGAATATCCACAGAGAACTTGCGGGTACCGTTGGCCGGAATAGAGAAATCTTTCGTCGCTTTTACAGCCAAGTGAGGGATCGTCACTTTGCCACGTTTGTCAGTATAGTGCTGCGTCAGTGACAGCTCTTGTTTCTCAACCGTTGCACTGCCTGACATGTATACGATGTCAATAACAATTTCTCTTGCACCAAAACCTGTCGGAATATTATGCGGGTTTTTGTTGATGACAGTAAGATGAAGTTTCTTCCCCTCTTTTTTACCACTAATCGCGAGGGCTTCTTCCCACATACTTGCTGAGTGGGCACCGACAAAGCTATGTTCACGCACCATACGTTTTTTTGCTCTGCCATTTTCAATCGGCAAGGTACTCGCGACACCCTCTCTTTTTGGGCTCATATGACAATCAGCACACTGCTTTTCAGTCTCTTTATACTCTTTTTCTGTATTTGCAAAGACAAGTCCGCTCACTGAACGGTCATTGGCGTGACAGACAAAACAGAGCTTTTTAGGATCTTCACTGAAGAACTTGCGTTGTTGTGTTTTATGATAAGGTGAGTTCGCATCGGCAAACGGTCCGCTCATTGTACCGACCGGATTCCATTTTATACGGTGAATACCTCGTTTCGAAGCCGGCAGTGACTCATCTATCGAATCAACATTATGACAAACCAGGCAGTTGATTCCCTCTGCAATGTCATCGCTGTTAACCGCCTTGTTAACAGCAGAACCTTTGTCAAGTTCCATGACTGCAGCAATCTCATAATCGACGCCCGTCTCCGTAACGGCAATCCGTGGGTTGTGACAAACAGCACATTGTACTTTCACGGCGTTGATCGACTTACGTGTCTTACGCTGTACATACTCCATAGAAGCACGCAGGTATTCATTACTTGCGAAATGCGATTTGGCATGGTACGATTTCTGCCACTCTCTTACAATCGGCATATGGCAACTTTTGCAATTGCTGGAATCATGGTATTTGTCATTAAGTTCAGGAGCAGCTTCCGGTGTAGCAGAACTAACACCAGTTAGAAGAAGCAGTAAAATCACGAGTTTAAACATATTATTAACCTTTAAAAGAGTCATCAATTCAATAGAGTATACACTGATAGAAAGAAAGTTTTTCTTAAAACTACTATTTCTTTGTTATTACAGCATAAAATCAAGAGCAAACTTTAAGGTATAAGAAAAATTTTTATTAAAAGCAGAGCTATTGCCCTGTATAGCGGCAATAAAGGCAAATGTAATTAAACAGTTATTGTTGTCTGTCCAACCAGACCATAAGCCCTTTTTGAGCGTGCAGACGGTTTTCCGCCTCTTCAAAAACAACACTTTGAGATCCTTCCAAGACGCCTTCGCTCACCTCTTGTCCGCGGTAAGCAGGCAGACAGTGCAGAAAGATCGCATCTTTGTCCGCTTCAGCCATCAGAGCTTCATCCACAATAAAACCGCTAAATGCCGTAATACGCTCCTCTTTTTCATCCTCCTGCCCCATAGAGGCCCAGGTGTCGGTTGTAACTACTGTCGCACCGGAAACGGCTTCATGAGGAGAGTTTGTAAACAGGAGCTTTGCACCGCTCTCTTTGGCGATCGTTTCCGCTTGCGCCCTTATATCGGCATCCACTTCATAAGCATGAGGCGTCGCTATGCGTAATTCAAACCCCAGTTTGGCTGCCAACATCATCCAGGAATTTGTCATATTGTTTCCGTCGCCCACATAAGCAGCCACAATATTCTCACTTTTATTGTGTTCTATTATCGTCATATAGTCAGCTAAAAGCTGAATAGGATGATAAGAGTCCGTAAGACCGTTAATGACGGGCACCTTAGAGTAGGCAGCAAACTCCTCGAGCATACTGTGTGCAAATGTTCGGATCATCACCATGTCACACATCGAGGAGATAACACGTGCCGTATCTTTGACCGGTTCACCGCGTCCCAAATGAATATCACGATTTGACAAAAAGAGACCATGACCGCCCAATTGAAAGATACCTGTTTCAAAACTGACACGTGTTCGTGTTGAACTCTTTTCAAAGATCATTGCAAGCGTTTTGTTCGGCATATAAGGTTTTCGTTCACCGTTTTTGAGCTCTTTCTTTATCAATAGGCCCAAATGGATGATCTCCAAAATCTCCTCTTTTGTATAATCTCGAAGTGTTAAAAAATGTCTCACTTTTTTCCTTTTTCTATGATAGCCTCACAGCTTTCCGCCTCGCCAAAATGAAAGCCCTGTGCGTATTCAATACCTAATTCTTGTATAATAGCATAAATCTCAGGTGTACTTACAAATTCTGCTACCAATGCAATGTCCATTGAATGTGCAAGATCCACAATTCCTTTTACAATATTTCGACTCTCTATATCAATATCGATATTCTTGATTAACGAACCGTCGATCTTTAGAAAATCAGGTCTGATCTTGGTCAAGTAGGCAAAATTTGAATACCCTGTACCGAAATCATCAATCGATATCTTGCACCCTAAGGCTTTAATCATCTGAATGACCTCAATATACTGTTTCTGAAGTAATGTTTCTGTCTCCACCAACTCGATCGAAACACTTGAGGCTTTCACGTTGTGCAGCTGCAGACTTGTTTCAAGATATCGAAACATATCTTCGTCCAGATCATCACGTGTCATGTTGATAGAGATATCTTTACCGCATTGCTCTATCAACTCAAAACTTTGATCGATCACCACCTTCGTTAACCGTTTTTCAAGTCCCATCTTTTGCAAAACAGGTAGGAATTCTTTAGGCGGAATCACGGCTTTCCCACCCTCTTCACGCAGACGGACCAGGACTTCAAATTTAAAGCAGCTGCCGTCTTTGGTAGAGACAATAGGCTGAAAATGCGCTTCAAACCGGTTCTGTTCAAACGCATTTTTAATACGTTTCACCCATTCGAGGTTTGTCTGGTATTTGACTCTATAGGAGTCATCACCTGTATAAATACTAAAACGCTGCTGACTAGCAATGGCATCCTTGACTGCCAATTCTGCTTGCGTCAATATAGAGCTTCGAGTAGACTTACTGTTGGTGTGTGCTAAGCCGAAATTAAATGTCAACGGCATATCGATTCCGTTGTAATGGACAAGATAGGTATCGCTCAAAGCTTCGACAACGCGCGATATGTACTGTTGATTTGCACAAACGATAACGAATTCGTCTGAACCCATACGATAGACCTGCAGCTTCATAATCGGATCGATTGCGATTGCTTTGACCAGATCCTGCAGAATAGTTGCAGCCTCTTTAAGGTAGATATCGCCTATGCTCTGACCGAAGGAGTCATTGATAAGCGAAAAGTTGTAGATATCAATATAGATCAGGCTAAAGCTCTTTTTATCTTCCAGCGCCTGTTCCAGGACATTTAACAACTTGACACGGTTTGGCAGTGCGGTTAAGGGATCTAACTCGTAGTTTTGGCGAATGGTTTTGAACTGTTTATTGATCTTTGTATTAAAGGCAAAAAGCTTACGGTACACCTGCCCCAATTCACTGGGAGACTTGAGCAAAAGTAGACGCTCTTTTTTGGTCTCAGCCGAACGTCGGCCGCTTAAAAAGTCCAACATTGTCCGCAAGGCGATATTAATATCTAAAAAGATGAAATAGGCGATCAGTCCTACAATCAAAATAGGCAGTATCAACATAAGGAGGTCTTTGTATACCCGGGCGAGGTAATGTTCGGTCTCTCCCTGCAACGCTTGAGAGAGACGTTCAAATTCAAAATTTGAGATCAACTGAAGATTTTGTAGATAGGTTTTTGTAGTACTGTTCCAAGCATTAATATCAAAAGGGTCCCCCTCGATCTTAAAAACATGATCGCGGAAGTTCTCTTTTTGGATATTCATCTCAACAAAATCCTTGTCTCGATAACTTGCATGTAATCTTTTCGTCGCGTCACTGCCGGCAGCACGTTTAAAACTGTCCAGTTCATTCTGTGCCTTACCGCTTTGTAACATGATCACTTCGAACAGATCAGGGCTGAGCAATCCTTCGCCCATCACTGCTATTGTCAAGTCTGACTCAAGGGCGCTGTACTCTACTGCTTTAATCATATCCGTATAAGAGACAAAACTATCGGTGCTGTTTTTTTGGGTAATCGAAGCGACAATATCGATAAGATGCTTAATAACGCCATCCGTGTAGAAGCGAACGACTTCCGTACCACTCAGTTTTTCAGCGAGAATCATTTTGTGTATGGCGGGAAAGGTCTTTAGCCCATGGCGGATAATATTTTTCTTTTTTTCATAGGAGCAGTGTTGCATCAGCTCTTGAAGCTGTGCCAGTTTGGCCTCTCTCCGCTTTACAGCACTGTTATACGCATCAGCATTGTGCGTAACGTATAAAAAGACAAGTGCTTCGCGACGTTCTGTCTGAAAAGATGCGATCAGCTCCTCGATCTCCCGTACTTTTTTCAAAGAAGCAAGATTTTGCACCGTGGTCTGATAGACACTGTAATTGGTAGAAATATACGAAAGATTCCAGAAAAGAATCCCCGTGATCAGAAACAGGATCAGGAAACCGACTTTAAATTTAACACTAAAACGGCTAAGAAAGTAGAGGACCGCGTTAAACATCCGTCTCTCTTAGCCTAAAAGCTTTGCCACTTCTTTTGCATGGTAAGAGATAATAATATCGGCACCTGCACGTTTAAAAGCGATCATCGTCTCCATCAGTACGCGGTCATAATCGATGAGCCCTTTTTCCCCTGCGTATTTGAGCATTGCGTACTCCCCGCTGACGTTATATATGGCCAATGGAAGACGTGTGTTTTCCTTGATATCGCGAATAATGTCCAAATAGGCCAGGGCCGGTTTTACCATCAGGATATCAGCACCCTGTGCTTCATCAGCGATACTTTCATTGATCGCTTCACGTCGGTTTGCCGGATCCATCTGATAAGAGCCTCGGTCACCAAACGAAGGTGTCGACTCTGCCACATCACGGAACGGCCCGTAATAGCCGCTGGAAAACTTCGTCGAATAACTCATAATCGGCAAGTTCTCATACCCGCCTTCGTCCAATGCCGTTCTGAGTGTCTCAATAATACCATCCATCATTCCCGACGGTGCTATCATGTCTGCTCCGGCCTTGGCATGGACCAATGCCTGCTTACCCGAAATCTCCAGTGTCGCGTCGTTGTCGACAGTCTGATGGACATGATCGATGATCCCGCAGTGACCATGATCCGTATATTCACAAAAGCACAAATCCGTCACCACGAACATATCAGGGTGCACCTTTTTGATAGTACGTACTGCTTCAGCGATGATCCCGTGTTCACAAAGCGCATCGGAACCGACAGAGTCCTTTGTCTCCGGAATACCAAACAGTATAATCGAGTACAGCCCCAATTTTTTGAGCTCATCGCACTCTTTTACAGCCTCATCGATACTCATCTGAAAAACACCCGGCATCGAAGCGACCTCGGTTTTAATACCTTCTCCCGGACGTACAAACAGTGGGTAGATAAAGTCATCAGTAGAGACATGTGTCTCCCTAACAAGTGCACGGAGGTGCGGATTTAAGCGATTACGACGAAAACGTTGGAACATATATTTGACCTTTGAAATATTTACGTGATAAAGTTTATGTATAATTCGATTGACTATATAATATCGATTAGATTATTAAAATGAAGTAGAATAGAAAATATGAATATAAAAATTTCCGATGTTGCTACCCTTCCGTCACGATTTGGCAACTTTAAAGTCAAAGCGTTTAAAGAGGGCCATAAAGAGCACCTTGTTATCTATAAAGAGCCCTTAAACGAAACGCCCATTGTCCGCGTCCACTCTGAATGTTTGACGGGTGACGCGCTAGGCAGTCTTAAATGCGACTGCCGGGACCAGCTGGAATACGCCCTTGATACCGTAGAAAAGGAAGGTGGAATGGTGATCTACCTTCGCCAGGAGGGACGTAACATCGGTCTGCTCAACAAGATCAATGCCTATGCTTTACAGGACAAAGGGTTCAATACCATCGAAGCCAACCATCAACTCGGTTTTGCCGCAGACGAACGTACCTATGAGATCGTCACAACTATCCTGGAACACTTTAACATTAAAAAGATCCGTCTGCTGACCAACAATCCGGACAAGATCAACTCAATGGAAGATATTGAGATCGTTGAACGCCTACCGATCATCATCGACTCCAATGAGCACAATGAGGGGTACCTTCAGGTCAAAAAAGACGAGATGGGCCATATGCTGTAAAACGCCCGCGGCACTCCTTTATTTTGACAATGAAGTTTTATTTGAGCGCTTATGTTATATGATAAGATTCAAATAAAAGCAATCTAAACAAGGTATTTTAAATATGAAATTTCTATCTACTCTTTTACTGTTGATCCTCCCTTTTTCACTCTTGGCTGAAGATTCGGAATGGTTTGTCGGTGTCGAAGGCGGTGCAACCGGCGCGAAACTCAACTCCCTGGGCAAAAGCGGCAATTATTCTTATGCACCGCAATATGGGCTCAAAACCGGACTCCGCGACAAAAATGCAAGAATCTACCTGGGGTTTACGGCTGCAGATAACATTGGTGACGACATCACTAAAACACAAAACGCCTATATCGCTCTGGAAGGGCTCAGTGACGAGTTCACCGTGATCGCAAAGTCAACGGCCAAAGTCTTTATCGGCGCAAATTTCGGTGTTTCCATGGCCGATGTCAACAACAACTCAACAACCGCTTTTATAGCGGGAGTGCAAACAGGATTGATCTTTTTACTGCCGGCAGACTTGGAGATCGAACTCGCATACCGCCACTACCTGACCATCAGAGACAAAGATACAAACTTCAATGCGGGCACGGTCTATGGTGCTCTTAACTATAAATTCTATGCTTTTTAAGAGAACGATGTGAATATAAAAGCTGAACTTTTAAAAGACGATATCACGCTTGACGAACAGTTTTTCACCTATGTAACCAAGTACAAAGAACACCTCAAGAAATGGAATAAAATCCATAATCTGACCGGGGCAAAAAAAGAGGAGTTGATGGACAAGTTCATCTACGACGCGGTTTTTCCTGTCTCGTTTTTACCTAAAGTCAACACTATCCTGGATATCGGGACCGGCGCCGGATTCCCGGGTATGATTCTCGCTTTTGCACTCCCTGAGACAGAGGTTATTCTTTGTGAGCCTTTGCAAAAACGCGCCAGCTTTTTACAGTTTATCAAAGCAGATCTTGGGCTCAAAAATGTCACCGTAGCCAATTGCCGTGTTGAAGAGTTGGCCCCTCGTCCTATCGACCTGGTCACCTCTCGTGCAGTAACCGATACATCGATGTTGATGCAATTGAGTGCCCCTTTTGTCCAAAAAGGGAGTAAACTGCTCTTCTATAAAGGCGAGAAAGTCTTTGACGAGGTGGACCCTTCTCTCAATCACCAGATCATTCAGACCCAGAACCGCCACTATCTTATTATCGATATCTAAGGAGAAACTATGTTGAAAATATTACTTGTCATCGCGGTGATCGCCGTCGTCTACTTCTTCTTTATTAAAAAAAGCACACCGCTGACCAAAGAACGTCATGAGAAGAAAAATTCGAAAGATGACGACACCACCATGCTTGAATGCGAGAGCTGCGGAACCTACATCTCTACGGAAGACGCTGTCGTCTCTTCAGGAAAATTCTACTGTTCGACCGAGTGTCGAGACAAAGTGTAAGGCGACCGCATGATTCTCTTTGGCCACCCCTATATCGACTTCGAGCCCTTTTACCACGTTAATGAGATCAGTGAGATCGAACTCACCCCACCCAACAGTGCCCTCTTTTTGGAATTTAAAGCATCCAATCTGGATATTATCAGACATATGCAGCACAACAACATCGCCTTTGCCCTCGAGGCAACCGACCTGAATGAAGTGATCTTTGCCCACAATCTCGGAGCGAAGTACATTGTTGTTAATGAGACCCTGGCTAAATCGGCTCAAAATTGCGCTGAGACCTATCTTTTTGACGCTAAGGTATTGTGCCGCCTTGAAAACGGGGCCGATCTCGAAGAGAAGATCATCGAAGGGATCGACGGCGTGATCTTTACCCAGGCTATCATCAAGATAAGCAGTTAACCTGTTTAGAGAGGTTTTAACCATGCGTTTTGCTCTGTTTCTGTTGGTTTTACTACTTTTCAGCGGTTGTTCTACCCGTTCAGCCGGCAAAGTCCCATCGTCTCAAAGTGCACATGTCAACTACAATGATCTTGATAAACTCTACCCTTACCATAACAAATGGCATCAGACACCCTATAAGCTAGGCGGTTTCGGCTCCAATGGAATCGACTGTTCAGCCTTTGTCCAAAGAGCCTTCAAAGACAATTTCAACATTACTATTCCCAGGACAACCAAAGCGTTGGCAAACTATGGAAAAAAAGTCTCACGTTCAACCATCAAGACCAGCGATCTCGTCTTTTTCAGAACAGGGTATAACACCCGTCATGTCGGTATCTATCTGCAACATGGTGAGTTTATGCACGCCTCTTCAAGCCAGGGGGTTATCATCTCTAACATCAATGATCCTTATTGGAAAAAACATTATTGGATGACGAGACGAGTCAAGTAGTCTTTACGGCGTAAAAGCGAAAAAGATTATGTAGGGGGACGCTACTCGACAACGACCCGAGGTATCTCAGAGTGCAGACCGACCAGGATCTCATAACCGATTGTTCCGGCAGCTTTTGCATAGTCGTTAGCATTGTCAAAGACAATCAACTCTTCTTTCTCCCCCGTAAACGAGCTGTTGTCCATCGAAACACGTCCAAGCAGATCTTCACCTTCAGGTGTTACGTAGCTGTTAGAAGCCGCCCTCAGAAGACCATCGGCATATCCGACATCGTACGTTGAGACGGTCATCTCCTTCTCGGCTCTGAATGTTGCGTTATAGCCGACATGCTGCCCCTGTTCTAATCTCCGCGTAGCGATCTTTTGTGCCATAAGTGAAAGTACCGGTCTTAGTTCAGGCTGCTCCAGTGTTTTGTCCATCTCCAGACAACCGTAAGCCGCTATACCTACGCGCACCAGATCCTCGTCAAATGTTTTATAACGAAAGACGGAAGCAGAATTTGACGAATGGAATCGCGGTCTTTCATACCCGTACCGCTTTTGCAAAGCCAGCACGCGTTCTTTGACATTTTCAAAGTTTTTACGCTGCCAGAACCATTCCGAACTTAAGGTGTCCGCACTTCGGTTATGCGTAAAAATGCCTTTGAGGAGAAGTCCCTTTTCGTTGATCTTCAAGAGGGCTTCTTCGACCTCTTCCATCGCAACGCCGTTACGATGCATGCCCGTGTCGACTTTAAGTTCAACACGCGCGCCTGAAGGCATCTTTTCTATCTGGGCCAGTGAATTGACCGCATAATGCAGCTTTTCATCAACCGGATATGCATGTCCCCCCAGTACCAATATGGTCTCATAATACTCTTTTATCCTGCCGGCTTCAGCACTATTATGGACGACGGCAGCTCTAACACCATATTCATGTGCCAGCCGTGCCATCTCAAGAAGACCATGGCCGTATGCATTGTCTTTTAAGACCACTGCAATTTTAGAGACAGCACCAACTTTTTGTGCGATAATGTCAAGATTATGAAAATATGCCTTGCGGCTGAGTCGTATAATTGCCATGCGTGATTATAACAAGCAAAGGTAAAATAGGAGGCCTTAGATGTCTAAGCCAAATACAAAATCAGAGATATCCCCTCGCCTCCCGGCTGAATTTGAAAAGCAATCGTTTGTTCAGATGATCTTTCCCCATGCCGACAGCGATTGGGCGCCATATCTCCAAGAGGCCTCGGAGACTTTTGTTGCTATCGCAACAGCCATTTCAAAGTTTGAACCGTGTCTGATGATCTGCGATGACATTGCACGGGTCAAAAAATATTTCGCTGCAGAAAAGAACATCTATTTCGTACAAGCTGACAGCGATGATACCTGGGCACGGGACTGCAGCGGTATCACCGTCATCAATGGTACCGAGCCGACGGTGATAGACTTTACCTTTACCGGCTGGGGCAACAAGTTTGATGCTTCTCTCGACAATGCTTTGACGGCAAAAATTGCCGACTGTTACGGTGCCGACTACAAAAAAGAGCGATTGATCCTTGAAGGCGGCGCTATTGAATCAAATGGTGAGGACCTGATTTTGACGACAACCGAGTGTCTGCTCAACCCGAACCGAAACGTCAAGCTGACCAAAAAGTTTGAAATCGAGAGCATCTTGGCAGAGAACTTCGGGACCAAAAAGGTCCTCTGGCTCGACCACGGCTATCTTGCGGGCGACGATACGGATAGTCATATTGACACCTTGGCCCGCTTCTCGGACAGAGAGACAATCATCTATGTTCAATCTCTGGACAGAGAAGATGAGCACTATGAGGCCCTCTCCCTGATGGAAAAAGAGCTTCAAGCTTTGCGGGACACGGAGGGGAACCCTTTCAGACTTATCGCTCTGCCAATGACTGATGCCATCTATTATGACAACGAAAGACTGCCTGCCACCTATGCAAACTTCCTGATCATAAACGGCGCGGTGATCGTTCCGACCTACAGTGACCGCCACGACAAAGAAGCCTTAGAGATTATCCAAAACGCCTTTGCCGACAGAGAAGTTGTAGGCGTAGACTGTTCAGTCCTCATCCGGCAACACGGTTCACTGCACTGTGTGACGATGCAGTTTCCGAATGAGGTTACTCTGAAGGTGTAGAGAGCCCTTCCGGGACCACAGTCGTATTCGACTCTTCTTCATTAAAAAGAAGGGAAAACCCACTGTACATAAAGTATCCCGAAGCAAGTGCTGCAAGAAAAATAAGGACGATACGTTTGATTTTGTCTGATCTGTTCATAATGCGTATTATATCAGAGCTTCTTTACGTATTTGGGCACTTTTTTTAACACAAATATAACACTCTTCTACTACACTCTACCCAACTTGTAGAAGTTATCACTTTATGGAGTAATGAATAATGAAAAAACTGTTTTACCTATCACTTGCTTGTACGACCGCCCTCGTAGCAGCAGAGATCCAAATCGATCCGATTGCCGTAGAAAGTACAACACTTGAAGATGTCAGCGGCGATGAGATCAAATCTGCCGACCTTGCCGAAGCACTTGCCAACAAAGTTCCGAGTATTTCATTGGTACGTCGCAGCGGTATCGCCAACGACATCATCCTTCGCGGACAGAAAAAAGACAACATCAACGTGCTTGTCGATGATGCAAAGATCTACGGTGCCTGCCCGAACCGTATGGACCCGGCAACCTCTCATATTGCTACCAATAATATTCAAAGTATCGAGATCACAGAAGGCCCTTATGATGTTGAAAACTTCGGTACATTAAGCGGTGCCGTCAAGATAACAACCAAACAACCTGAAGAGGGTGTCCATGGTGATGTCAATCTCGGTGTTGGAAGTTTCGGTTATCAAAAAGCTGCCGGCACGATCACGGGCGGGACGGAGCGTTTCAAGCTTCTTTTGAGTATGTCAGGAGAGACGAGTGGACAGTATAAAGACGGTGATGGCAATACCTTTGCTGACCAGGTGGACAACTTCGTTGCAGACAATCCTGCGGCTGCCGGCGCTGCGTACCAAGACCGTTTTAAAAATATGGACGCCTACACGAAACTGACCGGAACCGCTAAAGCCTATTTTAATATCACTGATGACCAGGAGCTTCGTCTTGGCTACATGGCGAATCGCAGTGATGACATCATGTATCCAAACAGTAAAATGGACGCGCTCTATGACGACTCAAACCTCTATACGGCCGACTACATCATCCGTAACATCGGGAGTGCCTCTAAAGAGCTTGACTTTCAATACTACTACTCCGATGTCGAGCACCCGATGTCAACATACTACAGAGTCGCTGCAGACAGTAATCTAACTGACGGTGTAGAAGACTCTCTAAAACAGATGACCAGCAAACTGACCACAACAACCCAGGGTGCAAAGATCAAGAATGTGGCCGATATTACGGACAAGATCGAATTTACACTTGGTCTGGATGCGAGCAGACGTAATTGGGATGGTGTCTACTCCAATAATGCCGGTCCATTGCCGAGTCCCGCAGGCGGCTATAAATACAGTATTACCGACGTAAACACTGACAACATCGCACTATTCAGTGAACTTGACAACAGTTTTGGTGCGTGGAATGTCAAAGTCGGACTGCGTTATGACGATACAACGGTTACACCGGCAAGTGATCAAAAGAGTAATAAATACAGTGCCCTAAGTGCAAATGTTTTTTCAACGTATAATGTCTCATCCAATCTAAAGTTCTTTGGAGGTCTGGGAAAATCATCTCGTGTACCTGATGCAAGAGAGTTGTACTTTTATACTGCAAGCAACATGGCTGCAACCGGTATGGACAAGATGAAACAGATCGAAGTCGGAACGCCGGACCTTGATCAGACGACCAACTATGAAGTCGATCTTGGAATGGAAAACAGATATGAAAGCTTCACCTTAAAAACAAAGCTTTTTTACAGCATGTTAAAAAATTACATCTATTATAACTCTACGGCTCCGGTAGTGCTGACAGGTACGACATTTACACAAAATGCGTTTACAAACATTGACGCGAAAATTTACGGTTTTGAGATTGATGGTAGTTACTACGCATTGGACAACCTGTATGCGGACTTCGGTGTTGCTTATCAGCGTGGTAAGAAAGATAAGGCGCTTCCTGGTCAGACAGACACTAACCTCGCAGAGATCCCGCCTCTAAAAGGGAATGTTGCGCTAAACTATGTCTACTACCAGGAGAGTACGGCAACCGTTGAATTTGTCGGTGCCACTACCTGGACAGACTATGATTCTGACAATGGTGAACAGGAGATCGCTTCATGGGGCATCATGAACCTCAAAATCGACCATAAACTGCCTTACGGTTTCGGCATCGCTGCCGGTATTGATAATGTATTTGACAAGACATATGCTGTGTCAAACACATACAAAGACCTTACGCTACTGCTCGATGGTTCCGATATTATGCTGATGAACGAACCCGGACGTTACTACTACGTCAACGCCAGTTACACTTTCTAACCACTGACCGCATCGCGGTCACCCTTCTTTTCGGCAAACCACCAGGTCATCGCAAACATCATCCCCGGTGTTTTCACCATCTTTTCATCATATATAAACGCTTTCGCCTCATCTATCGGCAGATAGACAACCTCAATCGCCTCGACCTCTATGCCCCCGCCTTCGTGTACCTTGTCATCTTCATCTACCACAACATAATATAGCTCTTGTTTAGCGCCTGCAAAACCGACCGCCGTGTAAAAAGAGGTGATCTTCTCCATTCTCTCAACGTTTACCGCATAGCCTGTCTCTTCCTCGACCTCTTCTTGCGCGATTTTCGTAAGTGGCATCTTTTTATCAACAATCCCAGCGCACAGTTCAAATGTAAAGCCATCCTGATTTTTCAGATAGACCGGCGGACGGAACTGCTTGACAATGACAAAGGCATCTTGACCTTTGTGATAGATCAGAATGGCTACACTGTCATGGACCTGGGCTAAATCCCAACTTCGTTTCTGACCACCTTGGGTGTAATGCATCCGCTCCAGCCTGACAAAAGCCGAGCCACTGCAGGGTTCTAAGGAAATATTTTCTATTGTATACATAAAAATTATTATATCGGAAATGATGGTGTATCAAGTATGAATTGATGGCGATACCCAAGGAGGCAGACCCAGCTCATCTGAAAATGGACTGAGCTGAAAGCCTAACTTCATAGATTCCGGATCAAGTCCGGAATGACGAAATAGTGAACTTTAAAAAAGTTTCAGATTTGGTGTAAGTTGTGCCGGATGTGAACCCGAGGACGCACTGCTGTGCGTTGAGAGGTGAACTCCGGTGCAAATTGCGCCGAAACTGGAACTTTTTTTATTTGACCAGGATGAGGGAGGCTAACCCCAGGAAACTTAAAAAGCCGAAGACGTCGGTTGCTGTGGTTAACAGGACTGTCGATCCGACAGCCGGATCGATGTTCATACGTTTTAGAAGCAGTGGTATCAAAGCTCCGAACGTCCCTGCGATAAGAAGATTAATGATCATCGCCAATCCTATTACAAGCCCAAGTTTCGGAATATCAAACCAGACATAAGCAACGATCCCCATTAAAAGTGCAAAGATCATACCGTTAAGCAGTGAGACAAGGAACTCTTTGATGACCGCTTGCTTTGCATTGACCATATCGATGTCACCCAGGGCCATCTTACGAACCATGACGGTCAAGGTCTGGGTCCCGGCATTGCCGCCCATTGAAGCAACGATCGGCATTAAAATCGCCAATGAGACAAAGGCCACCAGTGTGGCATCAAACATACCGATAACGATCGATGCCAAGATCGCTGTTATAAGATTGATAAAAAGCCACGATGCCCGATTTTTAAAGATTGCAAAAAGATCCTCTTCCTGCTCGACATCATCATTAACCCCGGCAAGGTTATAGATCTGATCTGTTGCACGCTCTTCAATGACATCATAGATATCATCCGAAGTAATACGTCCGACCAGATGTCCCTGACGGTCGACAACCGGCAGTACAGAGAGGTCAAACTGCTCAAACATCGAAGCGACATCTTCAATGTCTGCAGAGGCCTCTACGGAACGGAACTCCCGCGTTTCCAGCTGCTCTCTAAAGGTTTGGGTAAAGTCAAACAGAATCACGTTTTCAAGCGGTATCGTCGCGATCAGACGGCGGTCTTCATTTATAATAAAGACTTGATGTACATTTTCAAGTTCATCAGACTCTTTAAGCGCTTTAAGACGATCTATCGCAGTCTGGACCTTCTCGTCGAGGATCGCATCAAAAAGTTCGGTCTGCATCCAGCCACCGGCTTGATCCTCTTCATAATGGAGAAGGTGTTCGATCTCTTCACGGTCATTTTCATCAAGGTGCGCGATAACTGCTTCGGATTTGTCTTCATCAAATTGATCGATATCCTGAACAAGATCGGTCGCATCATCAGACTCAAGACCTTCAACCGCTTCAGCAAGCTCTTTGGTCGAGAAAAAGCTGATCGCCTCATCTTTGAGTTTTTCAGGGAGTTCAAGAAGAACCTCTCCACGCGCATCCTGAGGAATACGTGAGAGCGATGAGAAAAACTCATCTTTGTCTTCTTTGCGGATCTTTTTAAGAAGGTAGGCAACCTCACTGGCATGCAGGTCGTGCTCTTCGCTTCCCTTAAGATAAAGTTCAAGTGCATGTTGCATCTCATTTTCGTAGTGTTGCATTGCACTCTCCTTCGACGTCAAACTGATCATGTTTTACATAGCATACACTATTAAAGTCCATAACCCTATCAATCTGCCTATTCTCGGCTAAAATCATCTCACTCTCGTCATCGTAGCGTTTGACGATATCCAGAAACTGCTTTTTCTTTTTACCTGTTAACTTTTTCGTGGTGACCTGGATCACACTGCGGGGGTTAATCGCTTGGTTGTTTTTGTAGAGGCCAAAATGCAGGTGCGGGCCTGATGATAAACCGGTGGTGCCGACATAACCGATGATCTCACCCTTTTTGACCCGCTTGCCTCTTCGCATCCCTTTTCGAAACTTTTGCTGATGTGCATACAGTGTCATATACCCATCGGAGTGACGGATCTTGGTCAAATTCCCGTAACTTCTGCTGCGGCGCATCTCGATAATCGTTCCGGCTCCGGCTGCCCGGATATAGGTTCCGCGCGGTGCTGCATAATCAATCCCGAGATGGGCACGATACTTGTGCAGTACCGGGTGCCAACGTCTGCGTGTAAATCCGGAACTGATACGGGCGCCTTTGACAGGATTCCCGAGTAAAAAGCCCTCGACTTCATTTCCTTTTGCATCATAGTAGCGTTCATCCGGGCCCAAGTAAACGCCATGCCACTTACCGTGGAGCTGAATCTTTGCGAGCTGAAGACGAGGCATGGAGAAAGGCTTTCCAAAGCGAAACTTCTGATCATATATCATTACGATAGGGTCATCTTTTTGGACATGCAGAGAGAAGTTCAGGGATTTTCGAAAGCCGCTGATAAAGGCGCTCATTGCCCGTTTAGAATGCGTCGCGTTATAGATAGCGGAAGAGGGATTGTTTTGAATAGTCGTCGTAAAAGAGAGGCGCTTGGATGAATAGATCACCGGTATTGCTTCAAAAGCATACTTCTCAGCTCTGTCCTTGTAAATATGGAACTGCAGTTCATCAGAGATAGGAACCAGTACCTGTTCAATTGTTCCATTGTCATCTCGGAGTATCTGATAGCCGACCCCGCTGTAGATCTCCTCTGTCAGTATCTGGTCTTCACGATCGAGGTTCCAATAGAGCGACTTTGAGGGAAGATCATGCTTTGCCAAAAAGCTAAGGTAGGTCATCCCGTTTTCCCAACGCAGGAACTCTGTTCGCGAAGCGCTTAGAACAAGCGGGAGCAAGAGTAATAGAAACAGACGCTGCATCGGCTCTTCTCCCTAAAATTAATTTTTTGTAGATTAGCCAACTTTTACTTATCAAGAGCTAATGTGCCCTGTTTCATGGCAGTTTAAACGATTATTCACCTCTTCACTGTATTTTTTACTTACCACTTTCATCTTGGTCTCGACAAAGAAAACCTAAGATATAATTGCTCAACATTTCAACTAGGACCATATGTGCAAAAATTCTTATCCATTTTTCTACTCCCCTTATTCCTCTATGCGGCCGAAATCCATCTGCCGGTAAAAACAGTAAGTGACAACGGTAAAAGTGCCACTGTCGACATTCAACAGATCGCTGAAGGGGTCCACGGTTTTGTCGTCCGTCATTTCACGAGCGACCACAGCGTTATCGTTGCTGATGCCTATGTCTCTAAATTTGACGCATCCACCGGCGTCGCTACACTGGCACTGTCAGCCTATGATGGGCTGAAGCAGAATTCATTGCCTAATGGCAACTGGCACGTTCAGGTTGGCGATGAAGTCATCCTGGCCTTTGGGTACTCCCGTGCCATATTATTGGCACCTAATGAGGACATCTACCATATCATTACCAAGAACATTCACGGTGTGGAGTGGATCCATCCCGACAATTTTGCCACATATCTCTCCTTCCATGCGCATCCGGCACCGTATAAAGATGATATCTCCAGCTATTGTAGACTCGCTGAGATCGGACTTTTGTACACCTATGTCAACAACGCCCTCTTTACCCTTGACTGCCAGACACTGAGTCTTATCCAACTGACCCCTGTCGAGCTGGAGTACAAAGAGAGTAAACTCCCGTTCTATTCACGCGTCGAAGAGATCGCGACTTCTTGGTGGGTCTGGGGAGAAGCCAGTCGTCCGTTAGAGGCGTATGATTCTCACTATTTAGAGTTATTAGTAGAGTATAACAGCGCCTCAAAACCACTCTATGACTACATTAACAAACTTGAGACGCCCGAGCATGAACTGATCGAAAATTTTAAGATAGAGGAGTAACCATGTTAGACCATTCACATATTTACTTTTTTGAAAAACTGCTGGACAAAGAGAATGTCTACAGCGACAAAGCGCATATGATAGCCTACTCTTACGATGCTACACGGGCTCATTTTGAACCTGACGCTGTTCTCTTCCCGAGAGATGAAGCGGATGTCAGCGCCATCTTGAAATACTGCAATGAGCATGGTATTGTTCTTGTCCCGCGCGGTGCAGGTTCAGGTTTTACCGGGGGCGCGCTTCCAAGCAAAGGGGGTATTGTTCTGGCGTTTGAAAAGCATATGAACAAGATCCTTGAGATCGACATGGAGAACATGGTTGCCATCGTTCAACCGGGGGTCATCAACATGGATCTTCAAAAAGCGGTCGAAGCAGTCGGTCTCTTCTATCCGCCCGATCCTGCGAGCCAGAACTACTCTACTATAGGTGGAAACGTCAATGAAAATGCCGGCGGAATGCGTGCCGCCAAATACGGGATCACCAAAGATTACGTCATGGCGATTCGTGCCGTCCTGCCTAACGGCGACATCATCAAGGCGGGTAAACGAACGATTAAGGATGTTGCAGGTTATAACATCGCCGGTATTTTGATCGCCTCGGAAGGTACGCTTGCCGTCACAACCGAAGTGACGCTAAAGCTGCTCTCCAAACCGAAAATGACAAAAACGGCCATGGGGATTTTCGACACCGTCAACTCTGCTATGGAAGCGGTCTATAAAACAATGGCATCAGGTGTTACCCCTGTCGCGATGGAGTTTTTGGACAACAAAACGATCCGTGCGGTTGAGCAGACCTATAACAAAGGTCTGCCGGTAGAGGCCGGTGCTATTCTCGTCACCGACGTTGATGGAAACCTCGAAAGTGATCTTGACTTTCAGCTTGCGCAGATCGAGAAGGTCTTTCGAGAAAACGGCTGCAACGAATTCAAGATCGCCAAAAACGATGAGGAAGCGGCTGACTTGTGGTTTGCACGCCGACGTGCTTCCCAATCACTCTCCATCTACGGTAGTAAAAAGATCAACGAAGATGTCACTGTACCGCGCGCCGTCCTGCCTCAGCTCTTAAAAGAGTTTGACAAGATCGCCGAAAAATACAACATCAACATCCCATGTTTCGGTCATACCGGAGATGGTAACGTCCACACAAACGTTATGGTCGACGGTAAAGACCCTCAACAGGTAGAGATCGGTTATAAGGCCATTGAAGAGGTCTTTCAGGCAACGATCGACCTTGGCGGTACCCTTAGCGGTGAACATGGTATCGGCCTCGCTAAAGCACCTTATATGAACATGGCCTTTACAGATGAGGAGATGAACCTTTTTAAAACGATCAAGAAAGCGTTTGACCCTAACAACATCCTCAATCCAAACAAAATGGGGCTTGACTAGAAGCGTCAAAGCGCTTCTTGTGCTACAATAGCTTATGCAACTCAGCCAAAGTATCAAACGTAATCACTATTTTCGTCACATCCGTTTTTTCTTGAAAGAACTTTTTGACGACGAGCTGACCTATTATGCTGCAAGCCTCAGTTTCTATACGATCTCAACTATTATTCCTCTTCTGGTCATCGTCTTCGCATTGATCCCAAAACTCGAACGTTTTGATCAATACTATGCCGACTTGAAGACAATGATGATCGAACATCTGCTTCCGGTTCAATCAGAAGCGATCACCAATTATATTGACACCTTTATTGAGAACTCGGCACAACTCGGGATCATCAGTCTTACCATCACGATCTTTATCTCCCTGCTTTTTTTTATCAACTTCTCTTACGTGGTCAACAGCGTTTTTAAAGCGAAAGATCAGGGATATATCAAGATCATTGTCACCTATCTTCTCCTGGTCATCTTTGTGCCTATCGGCCTACTTTTCTCTTTTTACCTGACCAGTACAATCAACCAGTTTATCACCACCCTTTCCGGCAGAGACGTGATAGAGGTCTCTGCACTTCTGCCTTATGTCATTGAGTGGAGCCTCTTCTTTATCATCTATAAGATCGCACCCAATGTCTATGTCTATTACAAATCAGCCGCCATCAGTGCCTTGATCGCCATGCTCATATGGGGCAGTTCAAAAGCCGTCTTTGTCCACTACATCTTTTATGCAAAAGCGACGAATACCCTCTATGGACCGTTTGCCGTTATGATCTTTGCGCTGACCTGGGTCTATCTCTCCTGGATCATCTTTGTCTACGGGCTGCGTTTATGTTACCTGATAAACCGCAGTTACGGATACTCCAAAAGCCACCAGCAATAGCAGATACATCCCCTTTCTCCCATAGAGAGCACCTAAAGCTAAAACACCATAAGGTAGTAACCAGTACAACGACAAGGTGAAGTGCTCTTTTTCCAGCCTTATAGTAAGAAAAAGATCCAATATGTTATCTAAGCTATCCCCGTAACCGACAAGATGCAACAGCAGTGCAATAGGGTAAAACAGCGTAAACAGCACACTCCATAGAATCGAGAGAGGGTGATAAAGGGTGTAGTTTCCAAACAGTATCAACGCTATCGGTGTCATCATCAGATAGACCCAGGCAGGAACAGCAACAACACTGATATATCGTGAGATCCCACCAAAATAACGCAGATATAGAAAGATAAAATAGACACCGCTGATAGAGAGCCAAAATCCCATAGAGAAGATAAGCCGGGGCCATAGAGCCAGCAAAAGGACCAAGGTGACAACAAGCGTCTGTATCGAGATGATTTTCAATCCCCTGTCATGCAGTATAAATCCCACAATCAACATGGCATATGCACGCAGCAGTGAGGCAACGTCTCCCAAAATGAAAAGATAGAGACCGAGCGATATCACGACTAAAACAAACAGGTCTCTGTTTCGATGGCGATAGGGAAAAAAACGTTTTTGAAGTTCTGTATAAGGGAGTCGTAACAGCGCAAAAAGGGCAAAACTTAATACCCCTAAATGAAAACCGCTGATAGCCAGAAGATGGGAAACACCCAACATAGAGAAACGTTCTTGCAAAGTTGGGCTAAGAGGCAGTGCAAAAAAGAGTGCCCCATATATCTGGGAGATCTCTCTCTTCTTGTGTATCCTTGCCAAGGTATCTCCAAAAGCATACGAGACTGCTTTGACTCTGCCAATTGAAACAACCGCGCCTTTAGCAGCGAACCCTTTGATGTAGTCAAAGAAGCTAATATACTTGGTCAGTACCCATACCTTGATTTTGTATCCGACAAGATTTTTCAAGGGGGCTCTTGAGGTGATAAAAAATGTAGCGCCCTCACCCGTCTGCAGTTTTAAGACCTCATAACTCTTCCCCTCTGCTCTCTTTTCATAGTGCTTTAAGACCTTTACTTCGATCACAATGTCATCAAATTGAGTCAAGTTCCTGTAGTGATAAAATTCTATGGATAGAGAAAAAAGCAAAAGTGTAAAAAAGAGCAGAAAAAAGTAGAGGTATTCACGCCCAAGCAACAGAGGCGGCTTTATTAATATCACGACAATCCAATCTGAAAGAGTGGATTACTATAACATATTTAGTTAAATTTAATGTTTATTAATTTAAAAAAAGAGTTAAATCAATTGAAAGATAAGACAGTTGATTTAAAAATTTTAGATTTAGTGCATATTTTGCTGAACATCTGACCGATAGCGCACTGGTGTGCGTGGAGAGTCAGATTTCAGTGAAAGATGTGCTGAAGCTAAACATTTTTAAATAGTTGGCATACTTACGTTCATCGTTGCCGAAGATGTGTCTACGTTTTCATACGCCACTTCAACCGCGTTATAGGCCGGTCTGTCTACAAAACGCGTCAGCTTTTTCTGGAAAAGGAGTTTGACGTGGCCGGTTGGTCCATTACGCTGTTTACCGATAATGATCTCGGCATCCTCTTCCTCTTTTTCGACATAGGTCGGAGTAAACTCTTTACCCTCAGCCTTGGCTGCCTTTTCACGCTCTTTCTCCTCTTTATAGAGATAGACGTCGTCACGATAGACAAACATAATGATGTCTGCATCCTGCTCGATCGAACCTGACTCACGAATATCGCTCAACATCGGACGTTTATCGTTTCGAGACTCAAGACCACGATTAAGCTGTGACAATGCAACGATCGGCATCTCCAATTCACGTGCAAGCATCTTGAGTCCACGGGACATCTCACTGACCTCAAGGTGACGGTCTTTGTTGCCTGTTCCGCTCATAATCTGGATATAGTCCACAACACAAAGTTCGATCTCAGGGTGTTTGCCTTTGAGTTTACGCAGTTTTGAACGGAGTTGATTGATGTTCAGTGAGCCGTGATCGTCTACAAAAAGTTTTGTATGCTGCATCTGTTCGACGGCCGTGTTAAGACGTGACCACTGGTCATCGTTCATGTCACCTACACGCAGTTTTTGCAGACCGATCGAAGTTTTGATACTCAAGAGGCGAAGCATAAGCTGTTCCGCCGGCATCTCCAGAGAGAAAAAAGCGACACCCTTGCCTTTGTCTAAAAGGTTTTGAACGATGTTAAGTGCGAAAGATGTCTTACCCATAGCCGGTCTCGCCGCTAAAATGACAAGGTCGCCTTTACCAAAACCTGTCGTCATCTTGTTAAGCTCTTCAAAGCCCGTATCAACACCAACGAGTACCGTGTTGCCACGTGCCTTCATCTCGGCAATATAGTTCATTGTGTCCAGCGTCATCTGATCAGCATCTTTAAAGTCACTGGTCTGTGAGTCCTGAGTGATGGCGTAGAGCTTTTTCTCCACCATGTCAACCACTTCACTGCTTGGTAGTTCCTCTTCGAGCGTGACCCGTTTGATCTCGGTTGTGAGTGTCAGCAGGTGGCGTTTCAGAGATTTGTCTTTGATCTCTCTGACATAGGCCCCGGTATTTGAGATCGGATTTGCCGAAAGGATGTCCAGCATCACTGCTTCATCGAATTTTTTCTTTTGACTAAGCTCTTTTTTGATGAACTCTTCATCGATAGGTTCATCTCTATGGACCAAAACTGTAATGGCTTTATAGATATCCCGGTGCGCAGGGAGATAGAAGTCGTCTTCTTTTAGAACATTCTCAAGATCATCAAATTGTGTCGGTTCGAAAATAATTGAACTCAGTATAGAACGTTCAAATGCGAGATTATAGAGAGACTCTTCCATTACTTTTCCTTCTCCTGTTTATCTGCCATCCGTTCTACTTCCTCAATAAACCGGCCGACAAGGTCCGCTTCATCCAGGTTGGCGACCACTTCGCCTTTGACCATAACCAAGCCCTTACCTTTACCGTAAGCAATAGCCACATCTGCATGCGCTGCTTCACCGATGGCATTGACCACACACCCCATCACAGAGACATTGAGCGGTGCTTTTATATGCTTGGTTTTCTCTTCGATCTCACTGACGGCACTCACCAGGTCCGCTTCTATACGTCCGCAGGTCGGACAGGAGATGATGTTAAGCCCCTCAGCCATGGCACCGCTGTCTTTCAGGATCGCACGGCCGACATTGATCTCCTCTTCCAGTTCACCGGTAATGGAGACACGTAACGTATCGCCGATACCGTCAAGCAGAAGTGCACCCAATCCTATCGAACTTTTAACCGTAGCATGAAAGATCGTCCCCGCCTCGGTAACACCTAGGTGGAAAGGGTAGTCATTTTTAGGGCGCAGCATTCTATAGGCATCGACCGTACGCTGAACGTCAGATGCTTTTAATGAGACCTTGATATCACTGAAACCAAGATCTTCCAGAAACTTGATGTTGTACTCGGCAGATGCCACCATTCCCTCGGCTGTCTGACCGTATTTGTTTTCAAACTGTTTTTCCAACGAACCGGCATTGACCCCGATACGAATCGGTATGTTACGTTCCTGACACGCTTTGACAATATCTTTGACACGCGACTGCTCGCCTATGTTACCCGGATTGATACGTATACAGTCCACAACCTCTGCAGCAACCAGTGCCAGTTTATAGTTGAAATGGATGTCTGCAATAAGCGGCAAAGAGATCTGTTCTTTGATACTCTTTAAGGCCAAAGCATCTGCCATATCAGGTACGGCCACGCGGACAATATCACATCCGGCAAAGTGCAAACGGTTGATCTGTGCGACCGTGGCAGCAACATCATGTGTCTGAGAGTAAGTCATTGACTGAACAGAGATAGGAGCATCCCCGCCGACAGCAACATCACCGACATATATCTTTTTGGTTTTTACACGTTCAATCATAAATAATAGTTCCTCTGGTAAAAGGATTTTAGCGCTTCTCGCGTTAGAGAGAGTTGAGGAATAAGAGCTAACATTCGAATACGGCGTTAGTCTAGATAGATGCCCTCATCAACATTGTATAGTCGGAACCTTGGACTTTCAATATTACTTCCATCCCTACAGTGTATTTCATACGTCATAGTATATATATAACGCAGAAAGACACCAGTACCAGTACTATTGCAGTGCGACAGATACGGCCCATCTGAATATCCGGGTATAATTTCTATATATTGTTCGACCATGTCATCATATTCTGAAAATGCGACACTGCCACTATGACCTTCATCTCTTGACATAAACCAAAACCCAGCACCCGATGTACGATTTAGAGTTCCAGCTAAAGCTTTTAACTTTATTACTCTGGCACGATCAGCCATGTCACTGGATTTTACAACAGCAATCACACTTAATATGCCTAAAATAAGGATTACAAAGACTAATTCTATAAGACTAAAGGCACTTCGCTTCACGAATCACCTCCAACAGTAATATGCGGGCGTCTCTTCATGACTTCTAGCGCTTCTTCTAGAAGAGGCATTCCACTATCTTTATGATAACTTGATACACCTACATGCATATTCACTTTTGCCTTCAGCTGAAAGTGATGATTACTTAAATGTTTTTCAAGACGAAGCGCCATTTGGTTTTCATTGTCGAGATTAGCCTCCGGTGAAATAGCTACAAAGCAATTTTCTTCAACCCTGCATATCGTATCACTTTGCCTAAAAAACTCCCGAAACTGTCTGCCAAACTCAAGTAAAAAAGCTTCGAACTGTTTATTGTCAAAACCTTTTTTGACCTCATCATACTTGTTAATCGATACAACTATTAAAGAAAGCGGTTTTTCCTGACGATTTGCAAGTTGTTTGGCTTTTTGCAAAGCTTCATGGAAATATTTTTTATTGTAAAGACCTGTCACATGATCATGAATGGCATATTTTTGGATTTGTATTCGAATATATAACCGGACAAAATAGACTAAAACAATTACCGCTATCATAGTAAACAGCAGTGACAAGTAAAGTCGATCTAGCATGGTCTCACTTTTATACGCCAACATCTCTTCTGTCATCTTGGAAAAGGTATTGACTTCACCCCAACACTTAGCGCTGAAAACACTTCGTAACTCCTCATCAGCAAGAGACATCTTAAGCGCTATCCATGTTTGGATCACAGACTCATAACCCTCGTTTACGTGAAACAACTTTACATATTCAGCATTATTTTGGGCTTGTAGAAAGTCATTATCAATGACTTTAAAGGACTCTTCTACTGTCGCTATTAACTGCTCACGTTCAACGTTGTCATCTATCGTACCAACACGTTGTATCGTTCCATTTATGTAAACAAGACGGTTCATTGTCTCACTGTCGTTTTGCATGCCTTTAAACGAATTCATTGCAAAATAGTAACTAAGCGGTAGTAATACTACTATTACATATAGTAAAACAGTGATTCTAAATACGGACCAATCTTTTTTCATACTAGACTCTTTTAAAAATAGTTATTATTAATCATACAACGACTTACTGCTAAATAAAATTAAATGCTATTAACTCTAAAAAATATTTTATCAATTATTGTTCCTTGTCTAATTACATGAACTCTATCGGGTCCATGTCGATTTCAGCCATTTCAACATTACTGCTTTTAATTGCTTGGATAAGATCTGTGCTCTTTTCTGCTCGTAAAAGTATCTGGTATCGGTATTTGTTCGCGATCTTCTCTATTTGAGAAACGCCATAACCAATGATCTCCACGGACTTAAACTGACGAAGGTTCTCGACCATCTTTTGCATTGCATCCTCTGCTTTATTGGCATATTTATGCGCAAATAGAACACGGGCAAGCTTTGTATAAGGTGGGTACAAACCTTGACGAAATACTTTTTCATCTTCTAAAAACTGCTCATAACGACCAATATAAGGTTCAAAAAAATCACGATTGTAACTTTGAACCAAGACCTTAGCCGCTTTCTTACGGCCGCTTCTACCCGCTATTTGAATCAACAACGACAATGCTTTTTCTCTAGCTCTATAGTCACTCATATTAAGCTGATTATCCAACCCCAAGATGACTGCCAAGGTCACATCATGATAATCGTGTCCTTTAGAAAGCATCTGCGTTCCTATAAGCAGGTCTATCTCTTTCGCATTAAAGGCTTTAAGAAGTTTTTTGAGCTTGTTTTGAGTACTGACTGCATCTCTGTCAAACTGTCCTACCTTAATGTCAGGATGCGTCTCTTCAAAAAAGTGGACCGCTTCTGCCGTACCTAAACGGTTGGAACTTAACATCTCATGCCCGCACTGGGTACACTTAGAAGGAATACGCTCTGAAAAGTTACAGTAATGGCATTTTATAGCATTGCTTTTTCGATGGACGCTCATTCCTACACTGCAAAATGGACAGGAGTGGGTATGCCCACAGGCCTCGCAGATAAGGTACTTAAAATTGGCGCGTGTAGGGATAAACAGCATCGCCTGTTCTTCATTGGCTTTTGTCTGAACGATGGCAGATACCACCTTATCAGTTATCTCTTCACGACAGGCTTCAAAAGTAAATTCACGTGTTGAAGCGAAGTGTCCACCTTTGAGTCTAAAGTGAGGGAACTTGACATAAGAGCTCATCGAAGGGGTAGCGCTACCCAAAACAACGGGAACATCATACAGTTTCCCCATATAGATCGCCATATCACGTGCGTGATAGCGAGGACGAGCATTGGCTTTATAGCTATCATCATGCTCTTCGTCCACAACGATCAACCCAAAGTTTTCGACAGGAAGGAACAGAGCAGAACGGGCCCCTGCAATGATCTTAGCCGACCCATTATGTATACGCTCTAATAACTTTTTTTTCTGGGGTTTTGTCACTTTAGAGTGCCACATCACTACGGCATCGCCAAAATGTTTTTCAAGACGAATCTGCATCTGAGGTGTCAATGAGATCTCCGGCATCAAAAAGATCACTTTTTTGCCTTTACGCAACACCTCTTCAAAATATTTCATATAGATCTCGGTCTTACCCGAACCAGTATCACCAAACAACAATGAAACAGAATGCATTTTTAAAAAGTCTAGTGCTTTTTCTTGTTGTTTAGAAAGTCTAATCGATGTGTTATTTTTTTCGTCTTCTATTGTCCCCAAATCCATAGGACTTTTTTTTATATTTGAGATTTTAGATTCAGTGGATTGTTCATTGATAAAAGGGACAAAGAGATTTAGTGCTTCGCCTAATGAACAGATGTAATATGTCGCAATAAACTTGGCACAATCCATCTGTACATCTCTATAATGCTTCGTTGTCGTTGAGATTATCTCAGCTATTTTAAATGCCGGTTCTGTACATTCTTCGACTATGACACCTCTCATAGAACGACTGCGAAGAGAAACATTCACCTCAACACCAACGTTGACCGGAGAATAAAAAGCATAAGTTAATGGCGACAGAGGGGAGTTAAGAAGAGCTACAGCGTAGAAGTACACTCAAATCCTTTGATTGAGACAATATACTTCATTGTTGAGCAGTTGACATAGGCTATTAATATTATTGCGTTATTCGATTACAATACGTCAATTTGTCTCCAGTATTACTATTGATACATTCAAACCTACCGGTACTATTGTCATATGTAAACGCTATAGGCAGATCGCCTCCGGATGTGCTGAGCGTGTATGTATAAGCCTTAGCAGCTGTTTGTTGCCAATTACCGCCACCGGCTTGAGCGGAAATAGGATAGAGTAGAACTACTGAAAACAGCTTTCCATCATTAGCATCCAACAGATCTGGAAAGCTGTTGTCACCTTGAACAAGATTTTTTTGCCGTTCACTGGCAATAGACGCGCGTATAGATGCTACATCACCCTGTGCACTGGCAATCTGAGCCTGCGTTATCGTTGAACCAAATCTAGGTAACGCAACAGCTGCCAAAATTCCTAACACAACGATTACAAATATCAATTCTATCAAAGTAAATGCATTTTTTCTCAAAGGGAACCTCGTAAATAATTAGTTCTTATATTAAACTATACCATACTTTAACAAAGTTTTACAATAAATAGAATTTTAGCGATAACATACATTGATAATTTTTCTTTAAGTCATCTTTATTTCATCGCACCAATGCACTTATTACACAGCGGCTAGCACTTCAATCGGGTACGATCACCTATCTTGAAAGGCATCAAAGATGACAAAACATAATAATCTGACGATAAACGAACCGCCAATTCAAGTTTAAAGTGCAACAGATATAAAATATAACAAGCGGGTAAATAGTAAAGAGGTTAGCTGCGATAGAATAAGTGAATTATCCGGGAAGATAAGGACACTTATGTATAAACAACTAACCATGGCACAACGATATCAGATAGAGGCTTTAATCAAAGAGGGGTTAAGTCAAAGAGCGATAGCAGATAATATCGGCGTGCACAGATCTACGATTTGCAGGGAGCTTGGAAGAAACCAACTTGATAGTGGAGAGTATCATGCGATGAGTGCTTCAATAAGCAGTAGATTGCGATATCAGTACAAGTCAAAGAACAAAAGGCTGAGTAAAAAGCATATCAGTTATATCAGAGAGCATCTCAAAGAGGGGTGGAGTCCAGAGCAGATCAGTGGACGGATGGAAGTAGATGGGTACAGCTCCATCAGTCATGAGACGATCTACCAATATGTCTACCGCAAGAGCAATCATGAACTACATCAATATCTCAGACACAAAAACAAGAAATACACTAAACGCAGTGCTTCACATCGTAGACGCGGACATATTAAAGATAGAGTCTCAATCGAAGAAAGACCTCTTATCGTTGAAGAGAAGTCAAGAGTGGGTGATTGGGAGATCGATACGGTTATCGGTAAAAACCATCACCAGGGGATAGTGACGATCGTCGACAGACATTCAAAGTTTACCTTGATGAAGAAAGTGCCAAGTAAACATGCGTACGAAGTGACAAAAGCGACTCTGGAATTGATGAGACCCATTAAGCAACATACGCTGACGATCACTAGTGAGAATGGCAAAGAGTTTGCCTATCACAAGAAGATATCAAAAGCACTGGGAACTGGTTTCTACTTTGCTCATCCCTATCGCTCATGTGAACGTGGGCTTAATGAACATACCAACGGTCTGATACGTGAATACTTCCCTAAAAAGACAGAATTTCAATACATCACTGACACACAGATCGTTGATGTCCAAAACAGGTTAAACAGTAGGCCTAGAAAGATACTTGGATATAAAACACCTGCGGAAGTTTTCTTTGCTACAATTTCAGGAACTTATTCTGTAGCATGACTGTTGTTGCACTCTGTACTTGAATTGGCGAACATGCAGTTTTAAGTTTGCAATATTCAAAATGTCACATTACAGCTATACAATGTTTCTAGAAGTGTGTCTTGTATGAGGAAAGGTAATAGAAGAAAAGTCAGGGAAACAAAAGGAAAGATATAAGAAAGAGTTTATTTTCCAGGCATTTGCCTGGAAAATAGTTTTGACACTCTGATTATTTAGAGATTACATTTGTACCGTCATCTAACCAGAACTGAGGTGCAGCCGTCATGTTACCATCAACATAACCGATGTTATATGTAGTACCACCGATTAGACCACTAGCAGCTGCACCAACGGCAGTAACAGGGCTACCAACACTAGGAACAGGGCCTGTACCTGCATTACCTTGTAGCACAACAGCACCAAAGTCACTACCATCATCCTGGATCTGCTCAAGCGGTGGTAATACTGCAGCGACATCATTTGAATATGCTGCAGTTGCAACACTACCATGATCACTTGAAGAAATTGACTGTGACCATAGAGACGGAGCAACAGTTCTGTTCAGCGTACCAACATATGCCTTCAGTTTACCCACTTGTGCCTGCTCAGCAACACCAGCAAATTTAGGAAGTGCAACCGCTGCCAAAATACCCAAAATAACGATAACGAAGATCAATTCGATCATTGTAAAACCAGCTCTTTTCATAAGAACTCCTTAAATTTAAAAGTTTGGTTACTCTTGCAACCTGTACACATTTTAAATCAACTATTCTTGTAGAGAGCTGAAACATTATAGTTAGGGATTATTTTTCTCAATATCCCCCTCCTGGGATCTTTCTATGTCAAAACACAACAGGGATCAATCTTGTTCGCACTCGAATCTATACGTAATTTCTTCACCTCTTAATATGAACTCTACATCATCAAACGATCTTGTCATACAGAACTGTACATCGTTGTTGATGTTATCGCCGTGAATGACCGAAAACGACCTGTTGGCATCGCTTTCCAAGGTGACCTCACGATAGTGTTCCGAATCGTTCACGCTCAACAGACCGCCGCTCTCAATCACCAGATGATAGATAAAATTGTTTTTGATCGCATCTTGACGACTGATCTCTGTTGTTACACCCGTTTGAGCGTTAACGACAGCATTAACATAACACTCAAGTTCACTTTCTACCGTACGCTCCAAACTGCATCCAGCTAACAGAAGCAGCGGCATACCGCTGATCATCAAGTTTTTCACCTTGCACCTTAATGTCAATTTTTATCTTAATTCCGATCTCATTAGAAATAAAAATGGCAGATGTAGAGTATGACCTCTTGTTATTGCGAACTTTCTAATTTACCCAGAAGTGCAATAATCTCTTCTTCCTGTTTAAAGAGCTCCGCATTTTTCCGGACATAGGCATACAGCAGCGTTTTGGCATCGTTGTTGCCGTCGGTGTTGAAATCCTGGTCCATCTGCTTGGTGAGGTACTGGGCGAAGGCTTCTTCGAGTTCAATGTCGAAACGACTGCCGTTAACGGTAAGAGACACTTTTCTGCTCATCTATCTGCCTCCTCCATCTTTTTTCATCTTCGGTTCAGCCTAAAATGCTTTCTATCTTGTTGACGATCTCTTCGATCTCGCGGTCTTTTTCAAGAAGCTCATCCTGCAGGCGTGTCAGTTTGGTCTCTTGTGTGATCTTTTCCGTTTCTAAAAGCTCTACACTCTCTTTGAGCTGGGCATTCTCCATGCGCAACTCATCATAGTTGCGTAACATTTGGCTGACTTTTTGACTCAGTTTTTCTAAAGTGGTTAACTCTTGCATTCTTACTCATTGTTATTAAATTAATTGTTGTTGTCGCAATCTGATATAATTTTATCATAAAGTGCATAACGAATGATATTAAATAGTTTCAAACATTTCAACCTCTATATTTACCCATAGATATTTGCATTATAACACGTGACATAAAATGAATTTAACAAGACAAATAGAGAGACAATCCATGATTGAAGGCGAACATTGGCAGACTTTAAAGTAAAAACCGAGTATGAACCCGCGGGTGACCAGCCTACGGCTATCAAGACACTCACTGAGAGCATCTTAAAAGGGAACCGTTATCAGACGCTTGAGGGGGTCACGGGCAGCGGTAAGACCTATACAATGGCCAAGACCATTGAAGCCACAAAAATGCCCACTATCATCATGACCCACAACAAGACCCTTGCCGCACAGCTCTACAGTGAGTTTAAATCTTTTTTTCCGGACAACCATGTCGAGTATTTTATCTCCTACTACGACTATTACCAGCCGGAGGCCTACATCCCTCGCCAAGATCTTTTTATTGAAAAAGACAGTGCCATTAACGACGAACTTGAAAGAATGCGTCTTTCGGCAACGGCGAACCTCCTCTCGTATGATGATGTCATCGTCATCGCTTCTGTCTCGGCCAACTACGGGTTAGGTGATCCGGAAGAGTATGAAAAGATGGTACAGAGCATCGAAGTGGGTGATGAGATCTCCCAGAAAAACCTGCTGCTGCGGCTTATCGATATGGGTTATGCCCGTAACGACACCTATTTTGACAGCGGTCATATCCGCGTCAGCGGTGATGTCGTCGACATCTATCCCCCTTATATGCAGGATGAGGCCATCCGCATAGAGTTTTTCGGCGATGAAGTCGAAGCTATCTACTCTTTTGAGGTCATCTCCAATAAAAAACTCGAAGATCACAAGAAATTTACTGTCTACGCAACCAGTCAGTTCACTGTTGGGCAGGAGAAGCTCTCTGTCGCCATAAAACGGATGGAAGAGGAGCTGGATGAGAGACTGGACTATTTTCTCAAAGAGAGCAAGCTCGTCGAAGCACAACGTCTGAAACAGAGGACCGAATTTGACCTGGAGATGCTGGAGACGACAGGCATGTGTAAAGGTGTGGAAAACTACTCACGTCTTTTTACCGGTAAAGAACCGGGTGAAGCACCCTACACCCTGCTTGACTATTTTGACCTCCACCATGACAAATACATGATCATCGTAGACGAATCGCATGTCTCCCTGCCGCAGTTTCGCGGCATGTATGCCGGAGACAGAAGCCGTAAAGAGGTTCTGGTCGATTACGGATTCCGTCTGCCGAGCGCTCTCGACAACCGGCCGCTAAAACTTGATGAGTTTATCAACAAAGCGCCCCACTACCTCTTTGTCTCGGCGACACCGGCCCCGTATGAGCTTGAGATCTCGGCGGCCAAGGCCCAACAGATCATTCGTCCTACCGGCCTTCTTGATCCGCCGATCACCATTAAAGACTCGGAGAACCAGGTCGAGGATCTGCATGATGAGATCGTCAAGACCGTCGCAAAAGGCGACAGAGTACTCGTCACTGTACTCACCAAGAAGATGGCAGAAGGTCTCACCAAATATATGGCAGACCTGGGTGTCAGGATCCAATATCTCCACTCAGACATCGATGTTATCGAACGTAATCAGATCATCCGCGGTCTGCGTGCCGGCGATTTTGATGTCCTGGTCGGGATCAACCTTCTTCGAGAAGGGCTTGACCTGCCGGAGGTAAGTCTCGTCGCTATTCTAGATGCTGACAAAGAAGGTTTTCTGCGTTCGGAAACAGCACTTATCCAGACCATCGGGCGCGGAGCACGTAATTCAGAGGGACGTGTCATACTCTATGCAAAAAAGATCACCGGCTCTATGCAGCGTGCCATCGACATTACCACAACACGTCGAGAGATTCAAATCGCTTACAACAAAGAACACGGTATTACACCTACCACTGTAAAACGTCTAATGGACACTGACCTCAAAGTAGACGATGCAGGTGAGCTCTACGCAAAAAGCAAAAAAGCCGACAAGATGCCAAAAGCGGAACGCAAAAAGCTGCTTGACGAACTTAACGCCAAGATGAAATATGCCGCTAAAAACCTGGAGTTCGAAGAGGCTGCACGGCTTCGTGATGAGATCATGAAGATAAAGAAATTGTAGTTTTACTGTAGAAAAAATAGAAAGAGTAATTTGTCCACGAATGACACTAATTTACACAAATCAGAAGCAAAGAAATTGGCTTTTTCTTAACGGATCTCAGGTGCAGATTGTGTTTAACTCAGACCGATAGCGTACACTTGTACGAGGAGAGTCTGAGTTGAATACAAGATGGGCCAAAGCTAGAACTTTTAGATTTAGCGTTTCTTTGTTGCCCAACTCATATAGAACCATATAGTGGCGGCAATAGCCACTAAAATGATGGGTGCCAAATAAGGCTTGTCTGCAACTACCTGATAGGCGCTCATCAAGACATTTCCGGCCAGATAACTACCGAAACCGACAACGACTGTCCATACAATCGTGGCAAAAAAGTTGTTGATCGAAAACTTTACGAACGGATATTTCGTTATCCCTATTGCCAAAGGTATCAATGTCTTGATACCATAGACAAACTTCTGCATGTAGATGACCCAAAAACCGTGACGCTTCATCAAAATATGCGAAAGGGCCAGCTTTCTACGGTGTTTTCGAAGATAGTTCATCATGTCGATTTTGTGGTAACGCGCCATATAAAACAGCAGTGTATCACCCACAAAATTGGCCACAAAAGCGACCACCATGACAACACCAAGATCCATCTTGTCCTGCGAAGCTAAAACCGCTGCAGCCATCAGTGCAATAAAGCCACCGCCTAAAGAGTATAAAAAGAGACCAATGTAACCATAGGTCACCAAGTTTGAGAGCATATCTTCCATAAGAGTCCAAATAATTTAGTTGCGTGATTATAGCCAATAATCGGTTGGTGATTGGTGATTAGTGATTAGTGATTAGTGATTAGTGATTAGTGATTAGTGATTAGTGATTAGTGATTAGTGATTAGTGATTAGTGATTAGTGATTAGTGATTATAAAAAGATGGCGAAGCTCATCTTAACCAGTTCTGAACTTGTAAAAGTTTCAGATTTGGTGCAAGTTGTGCAGAAGTGATCCTGAAGGCGATATCTTCTGTTAAGAAACTAAGCTGGGAGCTTAGTTTTAAGACGTAAAGTCACATTAATAGAAGCCATTAGGCTCTCTACTGCGTCGAGAGGTGAACTGAAGCGCAAATTGCGCCGAAGCTGGAACTTTTAACCGATTTGAGGGCCGGCTTGGGAGTAATCAAACTCGTGATCTTCAGTCATATACTTTGTAAAGTTCTTAATAAACATACCCGCAAGTTCGTCACGTTTGGCATCGAACTCAGCCTTGTCTTCCCATGCATTGCGCGGGTTAAGAAGACTTGGGTTGATATCAGCCAATGTTTTAGGCACTTGCAAACGGAATGTTTTTGTTGTATCAAACTCAGAGTTATTAATACTGCCATCAAGAATAGCATTGATACACGCACGCGTATCTTTAATACTCATACGTTTACCGACACCGTAAGCACCGCCTGTCCAACCTGTGTTTACCAGAAAGACCTCAACGTTGTGCTGGTCGATCTTTTCGCCGAGCAGTTTTGCATAGACTGTTGGGTGAAGCGGGAGGAAAGCTTCGCCGAAACATGCCGAGAAAGTCGCAACCGGCTCAGTAATACCACGCTCTGTACCTGCAACTTTAGCCGTGTAACCGCTTAGGAAGTAGTACATTGCCTGCTCTTTTGAAAGTTTAGAGACCGGAGGAAGGATCCCAAATGCATCGGCTGTCAAGAAGATGATCTTTTCAGGGTGACCCGCCATAAGACGTGCCTGGTGATTTTCAATATGTTCAATCGGGTAAGAGACTCGCGTGTTCTCCGTTTTTGAACCATCTTCATAATCAACAACCCCATCTTCATTGTAGACCACGTTTTCCAAAAGTGCATTTCTTCGAATTGCAGCATGGATCTCAGGCTCACTTTTATGATCAAGGTTAATCACTTTTGCGTAACAGCCGCCTTCGAAATTGAAGACACCGTCATCGTCCCAACCGTGTTCATCATCACCGATAAGTGCGCGATGCGGGTCAGTGGAGAGTGTCGTTTTACCTGTGCCGCTCAAACCGAAGAATAGTGCTGTGTCACCCTTTTTACCAACATTGGCAGAGCAGTGCATTGCCATCTTGCCTTCGAGTGGAAGCCAGTAGTTCATCATAGAGAAGATACCCTTCTTCATCTCACCACCGTACCAAGTACCACCGATAATCGCAATGTTCTCTTCAACATTAAAGACGACAAAGACCTCTGAATTAAGGCCCATCTCTTTATAACGTGTATTCGTTGCTTTACAAGCATTAATAACCGTGAAATCAGGGGTAAAACCTTCAAGCTCTGTTTCCGTAGGACGGATAAACATATTTTTTACGAAATGAGCCTGCCATGCGATCTCTGAGATAAAACGTACATTACGTTTACTGGCCGGAGATGAACCGGTGAAAAGGTCCATAACATAGAGGTCTTCTCCGGAAAGTTGAGCTGTTGCGATCTTGTATAACTCTTCATAGTTCTCTTTTGATATCTTCTGGTTAACGTCACCCCATCCTATATACTTGTTGGAAGGTTCCTGGTCTACAAAAAATTTATCTTTAGGGCTGCGTCCTGTAAAGATACCTGTGTCGACCATGGTTGCGCCATTGTCAGCTAAAGCACACTCTCCATTTTCCAGTTCGTGTTTAATTAGTTCGTCATAACTTAAGTTGTAATAGAGCTTACCAACATTTTGGATGCCTAACTTTTCAATCTCTGCTGAGTTCATCGTTTTTGTACCTTCTTTGAACAAGTATTACACTAGTGTAATCTTCACTTCGTTTGCTTTTGCTTAAAAACCATACAAAGCTATTTTATGTAGCTGTAAAATTTAATGGCGCAATTATACTCTGACTAACCATAAAATGAAAGTAAAGAAATAGAGTTAAATCGATGATTGTTGAATATCCAAGCTCTGACTCCTCTATATGAGTGAACTCCTCTCCAATTTCACGTTTAAGAGAGAATAGTTTAACTTCACAATCGCTACACAATGATTTTTTATACTGTGGCATCTTTAAAAAAACAGGAGTTTAATTATGAACTTAGCTCAAACATCAATTAAAAGCATTCTAATCGCCCTGCTTCTGAGCAGTGCCTTTGTTCCTACTCTCTCAGCAGACATCAAAAAGGGGCAAAAAGCCTACCTGAAGCAGTGTAAAAAATGTCACGGCAACGGGACAAAAGGCGCTGCCATGAAAACTCAGGATGAATGGACAGCGGCATTCTCTGATGACAATGCCGGTTTCAAAGCCTGGCATAAAGGAACCAAAGGTGAAAAATATGCCAACAGTAAAAAACTTAAAAAGTACTCTGAGCATCTTAAAGATTTTCTACATGAGTATGCCTCGGATTCAGGGAATGTACCAAGTTGCGGATAGTATTTTTTTTTATCATAGCAACAAAACAGACGTCCACTTTGTGGAGAGATAGAAAAACATACACTAAAAGGATAGACAATGAAAACGTTATTATTAATCTTGGGAATCACCACTATTTTAGCAGCATCTGACGGTGCCGCTCTATTTAAGAAATGTGCTACATGTCACGGCAGTACGGGTGAAAAGCATGCGCTTAACAAAAGCAAGATCATCAATACCATGTCAAAAGATGAGATTGTTGCAGCACTCAAAGGGTACAAGGACGGTAGCTATGGCGGTGCGATGAAAGCCTTGATGAAAGGTCAGATCGCCACCTATGATGACAAACAGATCGACACAGTCGCTGCCTTTATCGCTGCCAAAAAACAGTGATCGTCGTTCCCTCTTGGGGAACCGACTCCACCTCAACCCTGAATCCATACTCTTTAACAATCGAAGCGACGATATGCAAGCCGATGCCAAAGCCGCCTACACTGGTGTCAAACCGGCTATAGCGCTCAAAAATATGCTGCAGTTTTTCTGTTGCTATCCCTTTACCGCTGTCACGGACCTGCAGTCTGTTCTCATCAAGGGCTATCTCGATACTTCCACCGCGTCGATTATATTTAATAGCATTAGAGAGCAGATTGTCAATGATCCGGGTCATCTTTGTCCGGTCAACCGTTATGATACATGATGTTAAATGCTCCGTTACTTTAAGCTGTTTCTGAACAAAATGGTCATTAAAATAAGCGAGACGCTCTTTCAGAACTTCTTCAACCTCTATCGGTTCATCTGATACTGCCACTTTATGATGTAAAACCAGATAGGTCAGGTCCTCATAAATCGATGCAATCGTTTTTGCAGAGATGTCGATGCGTCTGATCTTTTTAAGCAACTTTTCATCGAGAGCGCTCTGGTCGATCGTCTCGATATTAGTCACGATCGTGCTTACCGGTGTGTTGAGTTCATGCGTTGTGTCTTTAATAAAATTATCCAGCAACATGACCGCCTCACGCATCGGACGAATGAATAGACGCGACAAAATAATCCCTAAAGAGAGCAGTGCGATAAACAGCAAAGTACCATAGATCAGCAGATTCATCCACATCGCTCGCAGCCAAAGAAGATCATCTTTTGTCTCAAAGGCTAATAGCATCGACTTCATCCCGTACGTGCCCATCGACATCAGAAAATGGATATGTTCCCCTTCCTTATAGATACCGGGGGTGAATCGGTTCAAAGGCTCATCAAAATAGGAAACCACTGCCTCGCCTTTTTTGGTATAGATAGCCGTCTTATAGGCGATATCTTTGGGAAAAGTGTCTAAGACAGCCCCGGACGCTTTCCACGCCACTACGCGTGGAATATAACTCTCGGCTTCGATCTGCATCGAAAGACGGTGAGTAGAGAGCATCAACTCTTTGGAGTAGCGATAATAGATCGTACCGATCAGCGCCAGGATCAAAAATGCCATAACCCCGTACAACAGTACAAAGGCACGCAGTGTTCTGTTTTCAGCGAAACTGATACCCGAGTCGTTTGTGACTGACAATGTTCTCCTTTCCCAAAATCTGTCGAAGATGTTTAATATAGGTCCGGAGTGCATCATCACTCGGCTCTTCATCAAAATCCCATAACTGTTCCCGGATCACCTCATGAACGATCAGTTCCCCTCTGCGCTGTATAAAGAGTTTAAGCAGTCGGCTCTCTTTGTCACTTAACGTGACCGCCTCTCCATTTTTATAGAGTGTCAATGATGCAGTGTCATAATAGAGCTCTTTGCCCAATTCAATTTTATCGCTGTTTTCATGATAAAAATTACGTTTTAGCAGGTTTTCAATGCGTAGAAGCAGTTCTTTAAGAGCAAACGGCTTACGCAGATAGTCGTCAGCCCCGCTCTCAAAGCCATCTTCAACGTCCGCTAAAGCGTTACGTGAAGTGAGAAAAATCGCCGGTGTTTTCGTTCCCGATTCACGGGATGTTTTGAGGAGGTCAAAACCATTGATCCCCGGAACATTAACATCTAACAGCAAAAGGTCAAACGGCATCTCATAGATCTTCTCTTGTGCCTCATCCCCATCATAGACCGAAACAACGTCATATCCCTGTTCTTGCAGATACTCTGTGATAGTCTCGTTAAGGGCACTCTCGTCTTCGAGCAGGAGTAATTTCGCTTTCATCTTCTACCTCAATATACCAAAAAGTGCGAAAAGTGCGAAGGCAAGCACCCCTGAAAACAGTGCATAAGGGAGTTGTGTCTTGACATGTTCGACATGTTCGCATCCCGTTGCCATGGAGGAGATAATCGTCGTATCAGAGATAGGCGAACAGTGATCACCAAAGACCCCACCCGAGATCACCGCACCCAGAACCAATGCCATGTCAGCGTCCATCGCAGCGGCCAAAGGGATAGCGATCGGAACCATAATACTGAAGGTACCCCAACTGGTGCCTGTCGAAAAAGACATGATCGCTGCCAGTAAAAAGACGGCTGCAGCCAACCAGGCGGGTGACAAAACGGCATTGACATACGAAGCCAGATAGTTTCCGGTATGCATATCGCTGGTAACTTGACCTATGGCAAAGGCAAAAAAGAGGATCGATGTAATCCCGATCATTGAACGTATACCACTCACACTCTCTTCAACAACTGTTTTAAAAGACATCACTTTTTTGATGATAAAGAAAAGGCCCATCACGGTTATAGTCATCACCATGGTATAAAAGATAGAGCTTGAACCGCTCCCTTTCAATATACTGCCCTCACCCGTCAGGTACAAGAAGAAGAAAACGCCGCCTATCATCAACAGGATCGGGGCGATCATATACATAGGATGCCCGCCCTCTTTGATCTCGCTGATCTCATGTTTCACAAGGGCATGCCGCATCGGCCCGATATCTATCGTAAACCAGATCACAAAAAAAGTGACAACAAGTGCCAAAATAGAATAAAAGTTCAACATTACGGCCTGTATCAACCACTCTACACTTTCACCACCCATGAAGCCTAGACTCATTTGCGCAGTAATAAGCCCTAACATCAGAGCACCATAACCATTGAACATTAAGATCGAACCGACGGGAGCTGAAGTCGAATCACAGACATAGGCCAGTTTTGCACGAGAGATATGGTGCGCGTCACAAAGCGGCCGGCCAACACTTCCGGCGATCAGAACCGTAATAGAGGTCTCGATAAAAATAACGATCCCAATAATATAGACCAAAAGAAGTGCTGCTCGGTCGGACTTTACCAAGGAAAGTTTATGACTCAACATGTGGACAAAACCGTTGACCCCTCCGGAGCGCTCCATAAGATGCATCACACCCCCCATCAACAGCATAAAACCAAAGGTCTTCAATATCCATGACGTTGTGAAAAGTAGAACCGACAGATCGATCAGAGCATGAAGTGTGTTGACAATGGAATAGTTATTGATGATAACCTCACCCACCATGATCCCTGCGAAAAGAGAGAGCAGAACACGCTTAGTCAGTAACGCCATAATTATGGCGGTGATCGGAGCTGCCAGAGAGAAAATGCCGTATTCTATGGGAGCATCCTATAGATGAATCTGGAGACGCACTATACCTGGACGACCGTACTCTTCTTCGTAATGTCGACTGCGACGTTCATCGATCTCGGTAAATCCGAGTTTTTTATAGACCATGATCGTCTCAACAGCCCCTATCTCAACCATCGTCTGAACAATGCGATACCCTTTTAGACGTGCAGTAAGCAGGCTCTTCTGAATAAGCTCTTTCAAAACAGAGAACTCATTAAATTCATCCTTTACTGCCATAAAGTCAAGTAAAAAAGTCTTTTTGTCAAACTCCGGTTCAACGAGCCGATAAGAGGAGAGACGATCTTCATAACTCCCGTCACAACCGAGTTCTGCCATCGCTTTAGCAAAAATTTCATGTGTAGCCAGACGCGGTTCATACCCGCAAAGAAAACCTGCATCCACCCCATTAACACTCGCTACCAGAAAATTAGAGAAGTGACAATAGCTTTTGGTTGCCGTCGTTGTCAACTTCTCCAAACGTTCAAGAAGCGCCTCTTTATCACTGATATTAAAAATAACATCAAAAAGCCCTTTTTTCTTTCCGGAACGAGAGCTTTCCAGCATCGACTGCGCTAAAAGCGGTGCATCTTTCTCCGTTGCTTTACGGATCGTGATATTCATTATAGTTCCCCTTATGAAAGGCTAAGCCAGGTTAGCGATATAATAGCGATATAAATATTCTTGGATTAAGTGTACCATATATGAAACATATTACAAAGCTTTTTTTACTTCTTCTTTCAACCTTTGATTTCGCATACGCTTCTGAACAATTGATCATGATAGTGAGTAGTGATTTTAATAACACACATGCTGTTTTAACACGTTATGAAAGCGCTCAGAATACGTTTATCCAAGTCGGAGAAAAAATCCCGGTAAACATTGGACGAAACGGCTTGGCATGGGGAATCGGCGAACCTGGCTTCAAACCAAAAGCAGGTGAGCCCGTAAAACAAGAAGGTGACGGTCGTTCTCCGGCAGGTATCTTCAACATATCAAAAGCCTTTGGTTATGCACCGACTGTCAAAACACGGATGCCTTACATCCAGGCAGATAAAGAACTCATCTGTGTTGATGACAGTCACTCCAAAGATTACAATACTCTCATCGATAAAGAGAGCAGTAACAATCCAAAAAGTTTTGAATGGATGCGAAGAGATGACGATCTCTACAAAATAGGGTTGGTCATTGACCATAATTCAGAGGCAAAAAAAGGGGCAGGTTCGTGTATCTTCTTTCATATTCAAAAATCTGAAAACTCACCCACGGCTGGCTGTAGCGCAATGAAAGAAGAAGATCTCACCACCCTTCTACAATGGTTAAATCCCGCCAAAAATCCCAAGGTTGTTCAGATACCGGGCAGCTATTGTCCGGAGGCTGAGAATCTCTACAACGGTGTCATCTGCCCTTAACGTATAGTGCAGTTTTTTAGCCGTCTCAGGTGACTCGATGGCAGGGTTGCTTTTTACCTGAAAAGGCACCTTTTCAGACTTTGTTGATCTTATTTGCATAGTAACGCCTTTCGGTTCCACAATCTCGTAATGGCTGAGATCAATACGTAAACTATCTCATTGAAATCAAGATAACCGGTATTGGCCAAGAGAAGAGAGAGGCAACCTCTTCTTTCTCGAAAAATAAAACGCGATGATTACTTGATCTTACCGCTGCCTTTACCGGTTTTACCTTTACGGTCAACCCAGCTCATCTCAACCTTGTCGCCTTTGGCGCCGATACCTTTGAACTGGTATTTAAAGATAGGGTTCTTAGAAAGGAATTGGCTTGTAGACGC
>JBFHIS010000020.1:0-54943 GCA_041596355.1 Sulfurimonadaceae bacterium
TACTGGTCAGTTTCATCAACGGCGATGTCGACAGACCGGTGATCGTCGGCAGCCTCCACAACGGAGAGAACCGCCATCCTTATAACCTGCCTAAAGAGAAGACCAAAAGTTTCATCAAGACACAGACCACACCACAATACGAAGATAAAGAGGGTTACAATGAACTCCTTTTCGAAGACAAACGCGGTGAGGAACAGCTCAACCTGAGGGCCCAGAGAGACTACAGCCTTCTTGTCCTTAACAATGCAGATACCCACATAGAGAATGATGCAAAGAGCATCATCGACAATGACTGTGAGCTTACTGTACAAAACGACCTCGTGATGACTATCGGTAACGACAGCCGTGTCAGCATTACGGGTAACAATGTCAACACGGTTGAAAAAGAGCAGATCACGACTGTTAAAGCGGACCGCGAACTTAATGTCCTCGCAGATAAGATCACCATCGTCAATGAGAACGAAACCACCATCGTCGAAGCAGACCTCGTAGAACGCGTTAAAGGTCTGGTCACGCTCTATGTTGAACAAGATGCTCAGGAGCAGTACCTGCAAAACCTCTTCAGCCAGGTCGGTAAAGAGCTGGGCGTGGACGTCACAGGTGCTTTCGAACTCAAGGCAGGTACCATCAAAGCAACGGCCGCCGGCACCACCGAACTCAACGGCGCAAGCGGCATCAGCCTGAAAGTGGGCGGCAATGTCCTGACGGTCGACGCTTCCGGGATCCACTTTAAAACCGCCAACTACGACGCTAACTCCGGCAACGGCGGAGTAACGTCGAGTGCTGTCTCTATTGAAGACCTTCAAAAACCGCTCTATGAGAAACTGAGAGTTGTAGGCTTAGAGGCCAACCTGACAAAACAAGACGACATCACCCAGGAACTCACCTACACCGCCAAAGTCGAGAAGTTCAGTAACGGCGAATGGGCAGAGACCACTGACCTGGCTGAGACACAGAAACTCCAACTCAACTGGTTCTTTATAAAGAACAATGAGGATATGGACACAGACATCATCACAGATAACCCAACAGATGATGAGATAGAAATTGACGGGCTTACAATGAAAGTCCAAGTTCAAGACGATAACATAGAGAGGTTCGGACACGCCCACTGTTTCGTTAACAGCCCGGACGATGAAGAGAGCCATGCCGTCACCGAACTCAAACGTCAACTCGACGTCGAAGAGGTACTTGGGAAGAACATAGTAGAGCCTAATGCTACAGAAGTGACATATCGGGTAGAACTGAACATCGATAACCCGACAACAGAAGAGATCAAAGGCTTGACAGTAGAGATATACGAGAAAGACGCATCAGGAACAATCATAACCAAACAAGCAACAGTAAAAGATGACCTAACAATAGAGCATAAACTAGACGAGAAAAAGAAAGATGAGCCTAAACGCATAGACATAAGCGTAAAAGTTTACCCAGGTAAATATTCAAGCAACAGTGGAGAGACTATCTCATATTTGAGACCTATGCTTGAGGGTGAAGTAAGCGATGTTTCAATCAACACTGAAAAGCAGGCATACTCTAAAACAGCAAAAACAGATGAAGAACTCACCGTCTATGCAAAAGCAAATGTCCATGACGGTGAAGCAATCCCAATAACGTTAGAAATATTTACTAAAGACACTGGTGAGAAAAAAATAGTCGAACTTGAAGAGACTATTGAGAACATGGAAATCAACAGAACACTGACGATGGAAGAGATCGCGAGCCTTGGAGGTCTTGACGTCAATAATATTAAAGAAGTTCAAGCGAGTATCCAATACGAAGATAAAGAGTATAAGAGCAATAAGACAAAGGCGACGCGCACCCTAGTAGACAAAGTCTGGACGGACAATGTTACATTAAACGACATCGTTGAGGGTAAAGAGAAAAAAGCCTATAAAAAGACGAAGCCGCTTACAACTGGCGCTGAAGTGAAGTTGATCCAATCCGCACTCCAAAAGATGAAGATAGATATAGGTGATGATGGGGTTGATGGTGTGTTTGGAAAAGATGGTGAACAAGCCGTACGAACTTTCCAAGAGAACTATAAACCAACGCATAACACACACCAATACGATTGGGCTGAACCTGATGGAATAGTAGGGAAGAATACGCTTCTTGCTTTGGATGAGGCTTTGGTGAGTGGGTGGGAGTATGAGGTTAAAGAGTTTGACTGGACTAAAACCCCAATTGTTAAACTTATATTATCAAAAGAATCTGGTGGTTATTATGGAGCTTATAATATAACTGGTTGGAGAGATGGAATACAAGATATCGTTCACAACAAAGTGTATGAAGGTCATGTCAAACCTGGCGGAGTGTATAAGATTGAAGAGATGACTATTGCAGAGATTAAAGTTGCTCAAGCAAAGCGAGAGGGTAAAGAGAAGAAACACCTTTTTGCTGTGGGGGCTTATCAAATGACTCCTTCTACACTAAAAGATGCTGTTAATTGGTTAAAAAGTAAAACGACAGTTGATGAGTCAATACAATTGTTTAATAAAGAGTTTCAAGATCTGATACCATTGTATTTTTGGGAGAAGAAAAAATCAGATATAGGAAAATATTTTAAGGGCACAAAAACGGAAAAAGATGCTGCATACGCTATTTCAAAAGAGTGGGCATCTGCAGGTGTACCTAAAGGAGAAAAAACACAGACGAATGTAGTTTCAGATGGAACAAAGATGACTTATTATGATAAGAATAAAATGAATAGAGCACATTATACAGCGGATAAAACAATCAAAGCATTAAAAGCGACAAAAAAGATGCTCGATGAAGTTGGCAGTTATGAAGCGGTAAAAAAAAGAAATTTTGAAAAGTTAAAGGATAAATAAATGAAGTTAAGGGTTTTATTACTCGTGGCTATATTTGGGTTTATGCATACGTTATATGCTCAGTGTTTAGATGAAAATGAGAAAAAAAAGTTAATTGATACTATACAATATGTGGATGAATTTTATGTAGATGTACCAAACTACATTCAGTGTGATAAAAATCAAACAAGTTTGGAAAAACTTGTATGTCAAGACCCCGATTATCTACAGATGTTTCGTTTATTATCGCAGGCAAATGTATATGTAAGTGAAAATGCAATTGGGTCTGAGGTAAATCACCGTGACTTTAATAAAAAAAACATGAAATATTGGAAAACAAGCTTTGATTCGGAACCAATAAATGTGGATCATCTTTGTTTCGAGCTAAAAGAGGATACTAATTCTAAATTATATAATGCAGGTCTTTTCCCTTATAAAATGGGAAAATTATCTGGTAAATATGTATATTTTCTTCAAGAAAACAAACATGGTGTAGTGGTCACAGACAGAGATGGTTATAAAGTCTATATGGGTAAAAACTGTGATGTTGTAGATAGCAAAAAACAGACCGGAAGATGGTATAACGATGAAACATATTATGTTATTGAGATAGGTGATACTAAAATAGATTTTATAGCAGATGAACTTCGTATAGAAAATGTAAAATGTAAAATGTAAACGATAGCCAAGAACAAAAGTATGAATTGTCAGAACAGACAACACATATAGACGCGCAAGAGATATATGAAAAAAATAGTGTCAAAAATTCAGTCTTCAAAAACAAGGTAAAATATGACAAAACTCATGTTCCCTCATAAAGTCATAAGAACACAAACAACACCTCAATACGAAGATAAAGAGGGATACAATGAACTTCTGTTTGAAGATAAACAAGGTGAAGAAGAGTTAAACCTAAGAGCGCAAAGAGACTATAATCTCAATGTTCTTAATGATAGTCATACGCATATAAATAAGCAATGAAAAAATAGTAATCGATGAAAACAAAGAACTCACCTACACCGCCAAAGTCGAGAAGTTCAGTAACGGCGAATGGGCAGAGACCACCGACCTTGAAGAGACACAGAAACTCCAACTCAACTGGTTCTTTATAAAGAACAATGACGAGATGGACACCGAGGTCGTAACGGACAACCCGACTGACGATGACATTACGATAGATGGTCTGACCATGAAAGTAACGCTCCAAGACGACAACATCCAGCAATACGGACACGCGCACTGCTTCGTCAACAGCCCGGACGATGAAGTATTAGAAAAAATCCTAGAAAAATTTCCAAACAGAACAGTGGCTTACTTAAATCTTGGCGATGCCTATTGGGGTTTAGACGATAAAGCAAAAGCAAAAGAAGCGTATCAAACCTACATCAAACAGATGAAAGAGTCAGGTAAAGAAAAGAAAATACCTCAAGTAGTTTTAGAGAGAGTAAAATAGTTTTAGTGTGACATAGTGGAGGCAAGGTTAGTAATGTCTCGATCAACAGCAAAGATAAATGAAGCTACTTTTCCATACTAACGAATCTGATTACCCTTATTGGTGCTGTGTTGGCCTTTAAGGGCACAGCTTCCCTCTCCCTCTTCTTGCCTTCTCAAGCGAGCTAGGCGTTTCACCGCCGCATAATGCCTTCTTGAATGTTCCTTTCGCTGAAAATTACTATGGTTAGATAGAAAAATTTTTCCATTTAATAATTTTTTTAGATTTATTGATCTATACTACCTATAGTACGTACGATACTTAAAACAAGGTACCTGAAAAGGAAGCCCATGATACAAAAACGTGTTTTGACGGTTTTGGGTCTGGAGTCGTTGAGTGATGCAACCCCTAATAAAGAGTTGGGGTATGTGCTGAACTCCGGCGAAAGATCGGGTAAACAAGTAAGAAGGCCTCTGTGAAAGCCTAAAGGCAGGTCAGTGCAGGATTACTGCAAGGGTGCACGCGTTAGAGCGATGTACCGGTTATGGACCATGTGCGCTTTAGCGTTCATAGACAAGATGGCAGGCAGGCCCGTTCAGATCTCTGAATAGTCGCACCGCAAGACGGCTTGCGACACTATCGGCCTTGGCCCTTTCGGGTTACGCCCTCTTACAAGGTGCAGGTGCACCGCCTGGGACCATAAACCGCCTCTGGGAGCAAAAGCGCTCCCGCCGGGATGCCGCGTGAAGCGGCATCTTTTTTTTCCTCCAATTTTCACTTCACCTCTACATTTTAATGTTTAAAAACCTTATCAACGAATGAAAAAACAAGAGCGTTTACCCACAGATTATACGAATTAGCACGGATTACGAGCAAGAGCAGTCTATGATAAAAAAGAAAAAAGTAACTGTCAACGAATGTCGCGAATGAACACGAATTAAGAGCAAGAGCCTTTTGTACGACTCGTAATCAAATTACTCCCATGCATTGGACAAAGTCCTTATCAACGGATTTATCAGATTCACGACTCACAACCAAGTTGTTCCCAGGGTATGCCCCCTCGGGTATGCACTGCGAAGCGAGTTCTTGAAGCCGATTAAAGAGCAAGAGTAATCGATAAAAAACTAAAAAAACATTCATGAAATGGTGACCTAGATGGGGAATCCCCTTGCGGAAAATTAGTGAAATTCGTGGATAAATTAAAAAATCCTAATAATCCCAATAATCCGTGGGCAAAAAAAGAACTTCGTCTACAACTCTTCGATGCGCTTGCCCGAAAGGACCGAGAGCGGCATCTCATCCGTAATCTCGTCGTGGTGTTTGAGCAGGAGCCAGTTATGGTCGTGGTCGTAGTGCGTTTTGACCAGGGTGAACTTTCCGTGAAGCTTCTGGCCGTGGAGTTCAAAGCTGATGTGCCCCGCCTCGTAGGCATCTTCTAAAGAGACAGGCTCTGCACCGTCGTGCGAGAGGTTCTCGAAAGTGCCTCTGTCCCAGATGAGCACCTTTCCGGCCCCGTACTCCCCCTCGGGGATACTTCCTTCGAAGTCGGCGTAGGCCAGGGCGTGGTCGTCGGTCGGAATGGCGAGCCGTTTGTCATGTGAGTCCATGGAGGGGCCTTTGGGGATGACCCAGGACTTCAGCACCCCGCCGATCTCGAGTCTGAAATCGTAGTGGGTCGTGTTGGCGGCATGTTTCTGGACGACGAAGATCGGCATGGTCTCTCCTTTTGTATATTATAAAAGAAAATTCCTGTCAACAGATCATGCAGATTCAACAGGAATGTTTAAAGATACCTTATAATGGTACCTAACAAGGAGTCTTCAATGATCAAACGCAACGACATACCGCTCGTCTCCCTCGACATCATGAACGACGTCCATCTCGAAGAGGCGACGATGCTATATGGATTGCTCGAACAGCTCGAGAGCGAAGCAGGATTTGATAAGATCACAGCAAGTCTGAACACATTTGTGGCCTACATGCAGGCGCACTTTATGAGCGAAGAGAGTCTGATGAAGGAGGCGAACTACCCCTCCATTCGCATGCACAAAGCAGAACACGACCGAGTTCTGCAGGAAGCGCGTTTTGTCGAGATGGAGTGGCGAAACAGAAAAAGTGCGCATGTATTGAGAGAGTATCTTGAAGGTGACATCGTGCCGTGGCTTGAGCAGCACATCAAGGCGATGGACACCCCGATGGCGGACTTCGTGATGCAGTTTGAAAAATATAAGAGTTTTTAGAAAGGCCTATCTGTCCACGAATTTCACGAATCTGCACGAAGTTAAGAGCAAACGTTAAAAGTGCAAAACAATGCCCACAGATTATTGGGATTAAGGGGATTTCTTAATGGGTATTTTCCTATCCACGAATAAACACGAAAGCAAAAGTTAAAAGATCAAGAGCCGTCTATAATAAGACAAAAAAATTCGTGTTCATTCGTGGAATTCGTGGATAAAAAAAACGCGGCATGTCTGAAAGTATGGTCTGGAAGCCCGAAGGCCTCCCGCTATCTATTCAAAGTGAGAGAGGAGTTTGTTCCTGTCGATCTTCGTCAGGTCGGCAGCGACGCACTTTTTAAGCGACTGCTTGACCTGCGGGTCCAGTTTTTCGTTAAGCTTTTTACTGGTCGCTTTCGGGAAAGAAAGGTGCCACATGGATGGCGACTCCTGTTTAATGAGGGAGGCGATGTCCGTACTGATCTGCTTTAAAATGCTGCTCTCCTGCTGCAGTGCAGCGTTGTGCGGTTCGCCCGAGGCGTTCTTCTGGTTACCGGCCTTGTCGCTCATCTGCTCCGAGATCCTGCTGTGTGCTGCGAGGTAGTCGGTGTCGAAGATAAGTTCCAGATTCGTCGACTCTTTTTCTGTCCCCCGTTTCTGAGCGTGACTGACCTGCATTGTCTCCTGTCTATCCACACTGGTAATGTTTGAAACGCGGTACGCCTTAAGCTGACCAAGGTCGCCTACCACAATAATATGTCCGTTATAGTTCATAATATTCTCCTTTGTTTCCGAGCTTTAATTATAGTACTGCTAATCACTTTAAATTATATATAGAAAAAAAATTTAGCTTGAAACAATGTTTATGAAGCAGACTTTTTGCGGATGAAAAAAGAGCGGTTCCCTCCACCCAATGTACGACCTAAAAAGGTAAGAACAATCCGTCGGCCGAGGGTTATTGTTGTCAATATAACGGGCAGACTGCCGCTACTCTAAAAAGGTTATATTGTCAGCTTTTATGCGTTTCATCTCCTCTTCATCGAGGGTTTCGTAACTGTAGACAAAACAGCACGGTTTATCTTTGATGACTTTATGGATCTCCCAAAACTCCTCCAGGTCTTTAACGACAATCACTTTTTCTGCACGGAGATCTATCAGCGGAAGGCCGATAAGACCATGGGAGAGTGTGATAGTAAAAAGTTCCATCATCTCACTGTTGATGGTGATGGGACCGTTGCCTTTGAGTAGGATTACTTTGGGACGTCGACTGTTTTTTGGCATAAAAGACCTTTTTTGATCTTGTATACAAAAAGCATTCCAGTAAAAGAGCAAATCGCCCGCAGATTATTGGGATTTTGCAGATTATAAAACAGGTTTCGTTAAAACAAAAAAGAGAGAGGGTGTACGACTCGTAATAAAACTACTCCCATGCATTGGACAAAGTCCTTATCCACGAATTGAAGAACAAGAGCCTTTGTCCACGAATTTCACTAATTTCACGAATGATTTAGTAGTCTTTATAGCAGTAGTGTCAAAGAGAACACGCTCTTGCTCTTATATAATCAGCTCAATCTGCGAAAATCTGCTGACGAAAAGCTCTTGGTCTTCATCCTGCTAATCCCATGAATCCGTGGGCCATTGCTCTTTGCTCTTTAATTCGCATAAATTGGCGTAATTAGATGACCCACTTGTTCTTCGCTCTTAAATAAAACTATTCCGTGTCGACCTTGCCGCGCAGCTTCTTCTTTTCGCTATGCTCTTTTTTGGACTTCAGTCGCCGCTTCTGCGACCCTTTGGTCGGCTTGGTAGCGACCCGTCTCTTTTCGACGACATTGACACTTTTGATAAGCTCGACCAGACGCTCAAGCGCCTCGTCGCGGTTCTGCTCCTGCGAACGGTGCTGCTGAGACTTAATGACGATGACACCCTCTTTGGTGATGCGCTTGTCTTTGAGCGCCAACAGACGCTCCTTGTAGAACTCCGGCAGAGACGATGCCTCGATGTCGAAACGCAGGTGCATCGCGACCGAGGTCTTGTTCACCTTCTGTCCGCCGGAACCCTGCGCCCGCACCGCGCTGAACTCCACCTCATTTTCGTCCAGCGTCACGTTGTTCGAGATCTTAAGCATTGCGTTCCTTTATTAACAGTAATCATAACACATCTGCACTCTTATAAAACGGCTTATGCCAATTTATCCAAGAGTTTCGAAGCCGCTATATCGAACTTTGAAAACGCGAACCACTTCTTACCAAGATCTTTAAGTGAGGCACCGATGTGGTAGACCTGAACGCCATCGACAATAAGAAAACGGTCATGCGCCTCTTTTAATATTTGAATCTCTATAGGTGCATACTGCTCGTTATGTTTTGTAAGGTCGAGCTGAAGCTGTTTGGAGATCGTTTTGGTATAGAGAGTCGCAATGGCGCCCGGCTCTCTTTTGGAGAGCAGCGTCAAAACACTCTCGTCCACGTAATTGTCAATGAGCACAATGGACTTTTTGGCACTTCTGATCAAGTTAGAGGCGAACAGATAGGCATCGAAGATCTGACCGTCGAAGAAGATGCCCTGTTTGGGCTGAATACTTTTATCTTCTATGGCATTCAACACTGTGTCCAGCTTTTGATCAGTAAACTTCTGCCTCTCTTCAAGCCTTTCCAAGCGCTGAAATATACCGGCATTCTTTGAAAGAAATGTCCGCATTTGAACGAAACTATTAATGATTTTTATGCTCATCTCAAGTGCTGTTTTACTCTTTAATACTGCACTTAACATGGATACTCCCTGCTCTGTAAACGCGTAAGGAAGAGCACCACCGAAAAACTTTTTTGATGGTATCACAGTTTGTGACACCAACATATCAACCTCTTCTTCAGCAAGCTCAAACATAAATGTCTCTGGAAACCGTTCACGATTTCGTTTTATTGCCTGTTTTAATGCTCTCGTCTCTACACCGTATAAAACCGCAAGATCTCTATCTAACATCACTTGTAAACCCCGAATTAATAAGATCTTCTTCTCTATCTCATTCTCAATAATCTTTATACTCACACCAGCCCCTCTTCACGCAGACTCAGATAGCCGTTCTTGCTCAAGATGACATGATCCAGCAGTTCTATGCCCATGATGGTGCCCACCTCTTTGAGGCGCTTGGTGACGCGCTTGTCTTCGACACTGGCTTCAAGCTGACCGCTGGGGTGGTTGTGGGCGATAATGATACCGGCGGCACGGTCGCTGACTGCGTCTGCGAAGACCTCACGCGGGTGGACAAGCGACTGGTTTAGCGTACCGATGGAGATGACCCGTTTTTCAATAACATGCGAGGCGCCGTCAAGGGTAATGCAGAGAAAATATTCCTGATTTTTGTGCGCATACTCTTTCAGCTCACGATGAACATCTTCGGCCGCAGTGATCTTGACGTTCTGCTTTATAAGATAACGGCGGCTCAGCTCGAGCGCCGAGAGGATCTGCATCGCCTTGGCCTTTCCCAGACCGTGGATCTCCACAAGCCGGTTCAGCGTCAACGCCTCAAAATCATCATCCATCAGTTTGACGATCTCCTTGGAGAGCCTGATAACATCTTTACCCTGTGTCCCGCTGCCGAGCAGTATGGCCAGGAGTTCATACGATTTCAGCGCACCGGCCCCTTTGGCAAGCAACTTTTCTCTGGGTCTGTCGTGTTTGTAGAGTTCATTGAGTGTTTTCATCTCTCCATTATGGATTATCTGCTGTCGATTAACAGCATAACATTGCATTTTGTCATGAATAATTTATCACGTAAATTAACTTTATGTTTCATCTTAGCCTACGGCTGATAGAATGGCTTTCGCTTAAACAAGTGTTTTTGGCATCTTTAAACAGTAGGGAGATATAAATGAAGACAGGTTTGGTCATAGGGGTGGTTTTTCTCTTTGTTGTGAGTACGGTTCTCTTTCTTACCCTGTTGGCAAGTTCCCTTTTAGGTATCCCTGTCACCTCAACAAAAAGCCTTGAAACAACATCTGCACCCCGTCATATCAATGTACAGGAAACAGATGTCGCAGCACCTCAGCCGACACAGCCAAGCTATGTCTCCCAAGAAACTTTCGAAGCAGCCCAGAAAGCAGAGGCATTGGTTCAAGACAACCCTTACGCACTGACCCACCTTGTCACTCTAGACGGGTTTACCTTCAACTCCATCCTTTTGACCTTGGACAATGGCAACAGAAAAGCGTTTGACAACAACACGGTAGAGACCGATGCCGACTTTGTACACTATACCTACCTCGGTCTTTTTCCCTCTATTGGCACCCATCTCCTTCACTATACGAAAAAGAACGAAGAGGGCTATCTTCTCGTAGACGCACGGACAGGCAGCTACATCACAGTTCACGGAAGACCCTTTAAAGTGCCGAAAAGCCCGGTTATGTTGGTACAGGACGGCACCACACTCAATGTGTTTGCAAAAGCGGCAAATAGACTATTTACCTCCCGCTGGATTGAGCCTTTTGGTCCGTCCGCCATCATCGAAGTGGCCAAAGAGAGTAACGGTACGCTGCTGCTGAAACGTCAACCTGTAAGCGCTATCGAAAGCAGCGGCTATCTTTTTGAGCGTTTTGAGCCCAAAGAGGTCGCGCAGCTTTGGCAGGATGCCCAGGAGAACAACTTTACACTAGAGAGCAACAACACCCTCTAAGATCAGTGCCACACCCCTTCGAGCTGGTAGCCGCAGTGCGGGCAGGTGCCGTTTTCATCGAGCGCGTTGGTGACATACTGGCCGATGTGGCCGCGGCGGTCGATGACCCGTTCACGGCAGGCGGGACAGTAGGTCGACTCATGGTCTTCATCGTCGATGTTGCCGACGTAGATATATTTGAGCCCCTCTTCCTGTGCGATCTTGTATGCTCTCAAAAGTGTTGACCCCGGTGTGTGCGGTACGTCCGTCATCTTGTAGGTCGGATGAAAAGCCGAGAGGTGCCACGGCATGGCAGGGTCGAGATCGGCGATGAATCGGGCGATGCCGCGGATCTCTTCGTCGGAGTCGTTTTTGCCCGGAATGAGCAGGGTCGTGATCTCGACCCAGATCCCTTTTTCATGGGCATGTTTGACCGCTTCGAGCACCGGTTTGAGCTTGCCCCCGCATATCTCTCTGTAGAACTCTTCGGTAAAACCCTTGATGTCGATGTTCATACCGTCGATGTAGGGCGCGAGCAGATCGATCGCTTTTTTTGTCTCGAAACCGCTGGTGACGTAGATGTTTTTGAGCCCTTTTTCATGGGCCAGTTTGGCCGTGTCGTAGGTGTACTCGAAAAAGACGATCGGCTCGTTATAGGTGTAGGCGATGGAGTCGCAGTCGTACTCGAGCGCCAGCTCAACGATGCGCTCCGGCGGCAGTGCCTGCCCGACGATCTCATGGTTGTGCTCTTTGGGGTACTGGGAGATGTCGGCGTTCTGGCAGAAGGTACAGGAGAAGTTGCACCCTACCGTTCCAACGGAGAAAGCCCGGCTCTGCGGCATAAAATGGAACATCGGCTTCTTCTCCACCGGATCGACGTTGACCGCGGCGGCGACGCCGTAGACAAGGAGCCTCAGCTCGCCGTTCTCGACCTTGCGGACACCGCAGATGCCGTACTCACCCTCCGCCAGTTTACACGACTGTGCACAGGCCTGACAGAGCACTTTACCGCTGCTTAAAGCCTTGCTTAACCACGCTGCTTCTGACATATTTTTCTCCTTCTGGCACCTTTTTTACTCTTTTATAATACTCCCGAAAGACTTATAAAAGATAAAAGAACGAAACTACTTCACCCATGCAGATCGAGAATACGGGCATCGGGAAGCTGCTGCGAGAGCGTCAAGCAGGCCAGGTTACACCACTGTTCACAGCGCTCAAGGATCGCCGAGTCGCAGGTGACGACAATTTCCGGACTTTTAGCCAGAATGCCGTCCGTACCGTCGGTAAGTTCCGCTTCAAAGGGCCAGTTATGTTCATGGGCTATGTCGCGCACCAGAGCCGCTACCCTGCCGCTGTTGGAGACAGGCCGGTCAAAGAGCCAGACCACTTTTTCGGGGGCCGCGTGCTCCAGCGTTCTGCCCATAGCCGTTATGGCTGCCCTGGTCTCTTCTACGATAGAGTACGAACCGTAGACCGAAGAGAGGTCGCGGCAGCAGCCGTCGACACAGGCGAAGACAACCCCGCCGCCGAGCGCCGTTTCGAGTGTAATAAGCAGATTGAAGCCGTCGATCACTACGGTTTTGCCTTCTATCGCTGAAAGCGGCACTCTTTTAGCCTCGCGCTTGCGCACCTCCTCCTCTGAACAGGCGATACGGGCAACGGCAAGCCTCTGTCTTGAGGTGAGCTGATGATGGTCACCGACAAGATCGTTCGACGCCTCTATGCTGTAACCCCGGCTCAACAGCCATGAGAGCTCTTTCACCGCCTCTCTCAGCCGGTCAGTCTGTGTGACATCAAAACATTTGGCATCTTGCGGATGGGCGCCGCGGTGTCTCTCTGGCATAAGTATCACTCCATAAAGTTTTTGAACGCAGCTTAATGCTATCATATCTGCATAGTATAAGCTATAAAGGAGAGAGAGTGACGCTCACATTCTTAGGAACAAGTGCCGGAAAACCGACCACCGAACGCAATGTCTCGGCACTCGGCTTGACCCTTGAGCAGGAGGATCACTGGTATCTTTTCGACTGCGGGGAGGGGACCCAGCGTCAGATCATGAAGAGCGGTCTCTCCCTCGGCAGACTGGAAACCATCTTCATTACCCATCTGCACGGCGACCACTACTATGGTCTTCCGGGGCTGTTGTCCACGAAGAAGCTCGATGGTGTTTTAAAGCCGATAACCATCTATAGTCCCAAAGGGCTTCGAACCTTTCTGGCGTGTGCCATGGATATTTCAGAAGCGCACCTCGGCTATAAACTCACTGTTATTGAATACGCCCCCGAAGAGAGCTTCGTGTTTGAGCGGTTCACGCTTAAGGTGCTGCCCCTTCTCCACTCCAAGGAGAGTGTCGCGTTTTACATTAAAGAAAACGACACCACCGATAGAGTTGATGAGCCGAAGCTGAGATCGCTCGGACTCGAGCCATCACCGCTCTACGGCGAACTCAAAAACGGCAAGCGCATCACCGTAGACGGCAAAGAGCTTGACCCGAAGGCCTTTATGCTGGAGCCGCTCATCGGACGCAGCCTCATCATCGCCGGGGATAACAGCTCTCCGGAGGTCTTGGGCAGCTACCTTGAGGGGCTTGACCTGCTGGTACACGAGTGCACCTTTACGCAGGAGGTCTACGACAAACTGGTCAAAAAAGTGCTTCACACCACGGCAAAAGAGCTGGGAAGAGTTGCTCAGGAGAAAGGGGTCAAAAACCTCATCGCCAACCACATCGACCCGCGATACAACAACAAAGGTACACTCACTGTTGAGACGGTCTACGATGAGATAAAGAGTTCATACAGCGGAAGGCTCTATATCGCCGATGATTTTGACGTCTACTCTCTGAGCAGGGAGCGGGTAGTTGAAAAACAGTAGCACTATGTTGAAGAGACAACACACTTTTTATAGGTAGGTAACGATCTCCGAGACACTCGGATGGGCGTGGATAAAGTGCTTGAGTTCTGCAGCACTGAGCTGCTTCTCTACCGCCAGTACCAGCTCATGAATGATCTCCGTCGCTTCTACCCCGATGACCGCAGCACCCAACACCACACCGCTCTCGGCGCAGACAACGATCTTCGCAAATCCGGAGTCGTCGCCTTCGATCTTCGCTTTGGCATTGGCCTTGAAAAAGGCTTTTTTGACCTCGACGGCGCGCCCCTGCACGCTCGCCTCTTTCTCTCTCAGACCGCAGGTCGCGACCGCCGGATCGCTGAAGATGGTCGAAGGGGTGACATGGGTATTGGCGGCTGACGCACCCTCGATGATGTTCTGCGCTACGATCCTGGCTTCGGCATAGGCGGTGTGCGCAAAGGCCAGAGTGTTGATACAGTCACCGACGGCGTAGATATGCTCCTGTGAGGTCTGAAACGCGCTATTGACCGCAATAAAACCCTTCTCATCCTGTGCGACACCGGCACGTTCGGGCTGCAGACCCTCTGTGTAGGGGACACGTCCTATGGCACTCAGTACCAGTTCGCTCTCTATCGTCTCCTCGCTCTCCGAGGCAACCAGCAGTTCGACCCCCGCCTCCTTGACCTCGGCCTTTTTCACCGCCGCATTGGTGATGACCCTGATGTTGCGTTTTTTAAAGGCACGCAGCAGCGCTTTGGCCACATCCTCATCTTCGGAGGAGAGCAGTTGTGCACCGCGCACGACCATCGTCACCTCGACTCCGAAAGCGCTGAAAAAGGTGGCAAATTCGCAGGCGATCGGCCCGCCGCCGACAATGACAAGCGAAGCAGGCAGTGCCGTGAGCTCAAACACCTCGGTACTGGAGATGATGCGCTTGCCGTCCAGCGGCAGCAGCGCCGATTCGCGGACCGCCGAACCCGTTGCAATAATGCATTTCTCAAAAGCGATGCTCTCCCCTTCGACCTCCACACTGTGGGCATCGACAAAACGGGCCGACCCGTAGAGCGTCTCGACCCCGGCCTGATCGAGCAGCCAAGCGACACCTGAACGGATCTCATCTTTAAGTGCCGTTGTTTTTGCCCCCAGACGTGCCATGTCCAGACCTTTAAATTCAAGCGCCACACCGCAATCGCTGAAGTGGGGCGCCTTGGCGACATATTCGGCACTCTGCAGGTAGGCTTTGGCCGAGATGCACCCCTCGTTGAGACAGGTACCGCCCAGACGCGCTTTGCTTCGGTCGATGAGAAGGGTCTTTTTACCAGCTTCCGCCAACTTCAATGCCGCTTCATACCCGCCGGGACCGGCACCGATCACCACTATTTCATAACTTCTCATATCTTATCTCCTCTTTTTTTCATGCAAAGATCATCGTCACTCCGCCGCCAGATACTCATGGGCCATATAGCTGCTGCGGGTATAGGGCGAACTTTTTATATAGCGAAATCCCATCTCCAGACCCCGCCTGCGCAGCTGCTCAAAACGCTCCGGCCTGACAAACTCGACGACCGCCTCGTGGTGCAGAGAGGGGGCAAGGTACTGACCGATACTGAGATAGCGGCAGCCGACATCCAGCAAGTCCTGCATCAGCGCCTCGACCTCCTCGTCGCGTTCACCAAGGCCGAGCATTATGGCACTTTTTGTCGCCACAGAGGGGTTCAGTGATACCAGTGTCTTTAGTACACCCAGTGAACGTGCATACCCCGCCCCTTTGCGGACATGGTAGAGACGCGGCACCGTCTCAAGGTTATGCCCGATGATCTCAGCCCCGCTGGCCGCTACCAGAGCCAGTGCCGACGCCTTCGCCTGCAGGTCGGGGATAAGTAGCTCGACGGTGATCTCCGCGTCCATCGCCTTGATGGCCTCTACCGTCGCACAAAAGTGGGCGGCACCGCCGTCGTCAAGGTCATCGCGGGTCGGACTGGTGATGACCACATGGCGCAGGCCGAGTTCGCGCACCGCTTCGGCCACATTTTCGGGTTCATCCGGGTCTGTCGCCAAGGGTCTGTCTTTTGTGACGGCGCAAAAGGTGCAGGCGCGTGTACAGCTGGTACCCAGTATCATGAATGTGGCCTCTTTATGGCGAAAACATTCGCTGATATTGGGGCACATCGCCTCTTCGCAGACCGTGTGGAGACGCCCTTTTGCCAAAAGAGACGCCATCGCTGCATGGGTACTCGGAGAGATCTTTTTACGCAGCCACTCCGGTTTTCGACTAATCGTGTTGGGCATCATCGTTCCACCTCTTCTGAGAATATTTACACGCTAACAGCCGCTCTGCACGTACCTTCTCTTCAGCCTGCAGGGTGTCGGAGACCAGTTCCACTCCGAAACTCTCGCGAAATGCCTCCTGCACAAGCACTGCCAGACTCCTGTACTCTATGCTCTTTCCCAGCCGCTCCAGCGTCGCGGCCCGTTCCAGCCCCGAATCACTTAAAAAAATCGGTGTAAAATGGGCCGCATCCAAGGTCATAGGAATGGTGCCGTGCTGAAATAGCATCTTGCGCGTGTGGCGCTGGGCATTGCCGCCCATCTTGCTGCCCTCTATCATAAGATCATACGCTTCGTTGTCCGCCAGACAGACCTCCGAGCGTTTCCCCTCAAGCTGCAAACTCCGGGCGAAATCAGCATGCAGCCCCAGCCCGGCATAAAGACGGACAAGAAAGCGGCACAGATAGCGATAACTCTCTTTCACCCCGCTGCCTGCCATAAAAGCGCGGGGCATGATGAGCGCATACGAGAGGTCTCCGCCGTGCACCAGAACGCCGCCGCCCGTCATACGGCGGACACAGGTGAGCCCCTGTGCATTCAGCGTTTCAAGATCAATACTGCGCTGCAGTTTTGTGAAACGGCCTGCAGTGAGAGCATTTTCCCAGCCGTAGAGTCGCAAGATGGGCAGATCGCCCTCGCCGAAGTTCTCCAGCAACGCTTCATCCACGGCCATATTCCACTGGGCGCTTCCGGTTCCGGTATCGATACATCGCCACGTTTTGACTCTCATCATAATTTCCTCTACACTCATTGTTTCATAAGGTCTCTAAAATAGACTTTATATTATGATAGGTTATAAACGTACTCACCAGAAACAGACTTTTTTCAAGGATGCAAGATGGAACAGAAGTGGATCGAAAAAAAGCTTGATGACCTTAGGGTCAAGCCCAACCTCATAGAGTATAAAGAGACTTACGACACCTTTAACTGGGACGATGTGGCTAAAGCGTTCGAGGGACTCCCCTCGGGTGGACTCAATATCGCCCACGAAGCGATAGACCGCCATGCTAACGGTCCTCTCGCTGACAAAACGGCACTGCTCTGGCTGGGAGAGAGCGGCGAACGAAAATCGTTTACCTATCTTGAAATGAAACAGGAGAGTTCCCGATTTGCCAATGTGCTGAAATCGCTGGGCCTCGCAAAAGGGGACCGTCTCTTTACCCTCTCTACACGCCTTCCGGAACTCTATATCGGAGCCATAGGCACCCTTAAAAACCGCAGTGTCCTCTGCCCCCTCTTTTCACAGTTCGGCCCCGAACCGATACTACAGCGTATGCAGCGCGGCGACGCAAAAGTGCTGCTGACGACCCAGCGCCTCTTTGACAAAAAGGTGCGTTCACTTCTGGACCAGCTTCCACAACTGCGCTATGTCCTGCTCATCGATGCCGAGGAAAATGAGAATGAACAGATACTCTCGCTTCCGCGCCTGATGGCAGAAGCTTCCGACACCTTTGCGATCGAAGCGACCGACCCCGAAGATATGTCGGTGCTTCACTTTACCAGCGGCACGACCGGTATGCCAAAAGGTGTCATCCATGTCCACAAAGCGCTCTACACCCACTGGATGAGCGGGCAATACGTGCTCGACCTGCACCAAGATGATATCTACTGGTGTACAGCCGACCCCGGCTGGGTCACCGGCACCTCCTACGGCATCATCACCCCCTGGCTCCATGGTGTCACCAATGTCGTCGACGAGGCCGAGTTCAATGCCGAGCGCTGGTACGGTATTCTGCAGGATGAACATGTCACTGTCTGGTACACCGCGCCTACGGCGATACGGCGTCTGATGCGCATGGAGATCGAACCGACGCAGAGCTATGATCTATCCCCGCTGCGGCTGGTCCAGAGTGTCGGCGAACCGCTCAACCCCGAAGCGGTTGTCTGGGGTGTGGAGAAGCTTAAGATGCCGATCCACGACAACTGGTGGCAGACCGAGACAGGCGGCATTATGATCGCCAATCTGCTCTCACAGCAGATCCGTCCCGGTTCCATGGGCCGGCCGCTTCCCGGCATCGAAGCCGGCATCGTGCAGACAAACGACGACGGCAGCGTCACCGAAGTGACCGAGCCCGGCAAAGAGGGTGAACTGGCGCTCAGGCCAGGCTGGCCCTCCATGTTCCGCGGCTACCTCCATAATGATGAAAAGTACGCCAAAAGCTTTGTCGGCGGCTGGTACCTCTCGGGCGACCTCGCCTACAGGGACAAGGACGGTTTTTACTGGTTTGTCGGGCGCGCCGACGACATCATCAAGACCTCCGGCCACATGGTCGGCCCTTTCGAGGTCGAAAGCACCCTCATGGAGCATCCGGCCGTGGCCGAGGCCGGTGTCATCGGCAAACCGGACCCTCTTATCGGGCAGCTGGTCAAGGCCTTTGTCTCGCTCAAAAGCGGGTATGAGCCCAGCGAAGAGCTGCGTCGCGAGCTGATCGGTTTCGGACGCAAAAAACTGGGATCGGCCGTCGCTCCCAAAGAGATCGAATTCCAGGAGAACCTCCCCAAGACCCGAAGCGGCAAGATCATGCGGCGGCTGCTGAAAGCCCGGGAGATGGGACTGCCAGAGGGTGACACCTCAACACTCGAAGCCTGAGAGGCTTCTATATTTATACCAAGGAGCTGCCATGTATCTAGATCTCTCCCTTATCCGGGATTTTTACCGTCAGATGCTTCTGATCAGACGGTTTGAAGAGAAGTGTGTTGAACTCTACAGCAGTGAGAAGATCAGAGGCTTTTTACACCTCTATATCGGCGAAGAGGCGGTTGCTGTCGGCGTCATGCACGCCCTCACTCCGGAGGACGCCGTTCTGGCCACCTACCGTGAACACGGTCATGCACTCGCACGCGGCATTTCGCCGCAGAACATTATGGCCGAGATGTACGGTAAAGCCGAGGGGTGTTCCCATGGACGCGGCGGCTCCATGCACCTTTTTGATGCCGCAACGCGCTTTTACGGCGGCAGCGCCATCGTCGCCGGCGGGCTGCCGCTTGCCGTCGGTATGGCGCTGGCCGACAAGATGGCAAAACGCAACCGTGTCACGGTCGCTCTCTTCGGTGACGGTGCCGTGGCCGAAGGGGAGTTCCACGAATCTCTCAACCTTGCCTCACTCTGGAACCTACCCATACTTTTTGTCTGCGAGAACAACCGTTATGCCATGGGGACCGCACTCGAATTCACCGAGTCACAGACCAACATCGCCGAGAAAGCCGCCTCCTACAAAATCATTTCGCATCAGGTCGACGGCATGGATGTCATCGACGTGGCCGAAGCGGTAGAAAAGGCAGTTTCATCGATCCGCAACGGCGATGGTCCTGTTTTTCTCGAGTGTCTCACCTACCGTTTCCGACCCCACTCCATGTTCGATGCCGAGCTTTACCGTGACAAAGAGGAGGTCGAAGCGTGGAAGAAGAGAGATCCTCTCCTCACCTTTCAGAGCAAGCTGGAGGCAATGGGACACTGGTCGGAGATCGATATTGACACACTTGAACAAGAGGTCGCCTCTATCGTCGAGGAAGCGGTGGACTTTGCTGAGAACGGCACACTCGAACCCGTCGAAGATCTGGAAAAATTCGTCTACTCGCCGGAGGTAACACAATGAGCGAAAACACAACATACCGAGAAGCGGTGCGCCAAAGTATCCGCGAAGCGATGGAAGAGGATGAACGCGTCTTTTTAATGGGCGAAGATGTCGGCCGATACGGCGGCTGCTATGCCGTCAGTATGGGGCTTCAGGAGCAGTTCGGTCCCGAGCGCATCATCGACACCCCCTTGAGCGAATCGACCTTCACAGGGGCAGGGATCGGTGCGGCGATGAACGGCATGCGCCCCATCGTCGAGATCATGACCGTCAACTTCAGCCTGCTGGCGCTTGACCAGATCATGAACAATGCCGCCACCCTGCAGCACATGTCCGGCGGTCAGCTCAATGTGCCGCTGGTCATCCGAATGGCCACCGGCGGCGGCAAGCAGCTGGCAGCACAGCATTCGCACTCTCTTGAGGGGTGGTACGCCCACATCCCGGGCCTTAAAGTGTTGACCCCTGCAACAGTGCAGGATGCCTACGACATGGTCAAACTGGCCCTGGCCGACCCCGACCCGGTACTGATCTTCGAGAATGCCCTGCTCTATAACGCCAAAGGCGACTTCGACAGTGCCGCTGCACCTCTGCCTATCGGCAAGGCCAAAACGCACCGCAGCGGAAAAGACCTCACCATTCTGGCCTACGGCATCAACCTCTTTAAAGCACTCGAAGCCGCCGAGACGCTCGCTGCCGAAGGGATAGACGCCGAAGTGATCGACCTGCGCTCGCTCCGCCCGCTGGACGATGCAGCGATCATGAACTCGGTCGCCAAGACCCACAGGGTGATGATCGTGGACGAGGGGTGGAAGTCCGGCAGCATCTCTGCCGAGATCATGGCCCGTATCAACGAGCAGGCCTTTTTCGAACTCGACGCCCCGATGGGACGCGTCTGCAGCGCCGAAGTACCGCTCCCCTACGCCAAGCATCTCGAAGACGCTGCCCTGCCGCAGCCCGAAAAGATCGTTGCGATGGCACGACAGTTGATGGAGACACTATGAGCGAATTTAAAATGCCCAGCCTGGGCGCCGATATGGAGTCGGCAGTACTCATGGAGTGGTTGGTCAAGGAGGGTGACCATGTCAACAAAGGCCAGGTCATCGCCGAGATCGAGACCAGCAAAGGGGTCATCGAGATCGAGGTCTTTGAAGAGGGTGTCGTAGAGAAACTCCTGGTCGAAGAGGAGACCGAATGTGCCGTCGGCACACCCCTCGCCCTGATCCGTACGGAGACAGAAACACAAAATGAGAGCCCCGTTCAAACACCGCCTGTTGAAGAGGCGCCCGTACAACCGGAACCTGTTGTAAAAACCGAAACAACGCAGGCAGAAGAACCGGCCGTAGAAAAAGCTGCCGAGAGTGTCTCTGACGAACGGATCAAAGCCTCTCCGGCAGCACGCAAGAGAGCGAAAGAGCTGGGGGTCGACCTTGCAGCCCTGCCGCACGAAGGCACTGTTGTGCAACTGAGTGCCTTCGATGAGGCGAAGGTAAGCGTACCCAAAGCAGCTGCACCGGACGGTATGCGTCAGGCCATTGCCAAGGCCATGAGCCTCTCCAATGCCGAGATCCCCCACTACTATCTCTCCACTTCGATCAACATGACGCCTGCGCTCGAGTGGCTGAGCACCTTGAACAGCCAACGGAGTATTCAAGAGCGTATTCTGCCGGCAGCCCTTCTTATACGCGCTGTGGTCAAAGCCCTCGAAGCGGTTCCCCAGCTCAACGGTTTTTGGAAAGAGAACAGCCATCAGATCAGCAAAGCTGTCAATCCCGGCATCGCCATCGCCCTTCGTAAAGGAGGGCTGATCACGCCGGCCCTCCTCGATACCCAGACAATGAACCTCGATGCGACCATGCAGGCACTCAGTGACCTGATTACCCGCAGCCGTTCGGGTAAACTGCGCGGTTCGGAGATGACACAGCAGACCGTGACCATCACCAATCTCGGAGACCTTGGCGTCGAGAGTGTCTTTGGGGTCATCTATCCTCCGCAGGTTGCAGTTATAGGCCTTGGCCGCATCAGTGAACGTCCCTGGGCCGAAGGGGACACCCTCTCGGTACGCAAGGTGATGCAGGCAACACTCGCCGGCGATCACCGCGCCACGGACGGGCGCATCGGCGCCCTCTTTTTAGAGAAGCTCGACGAGTTTTTACAACACCCACAGGAGTTATTATGAGCCAAGAAGAGATCAGACAAGCCATTATTAAAGAGATCCTTGAGATCGCCCCGGATGTCGAAGAAGATGAGATCGAACCGACCGCCAACATACAGCGTTCACTCGAGATCGACTCCTTTGACTTTTTAAAGATCCTGACGGCCTTGAAAATGGCCCTGGGGGTTGAAGTGCCGGAAGCGGACTATGGAGAGGTCGATACACTGGAACATATGGCGGCCTATTTCGAGAAACGTCTCTAACGCCTCGATCTGTCGACAATATATATTGTTTGTGAGGAGCGGCTGCGTTCCATCAAAACTTTATCTATACTCATACTGTCTCCTTTTAGAGTATTTATGAAATCCAACAGACGGAGCCCAAAAATACACTGAATTAATACTACTTTGATTTTAAAGGAGCGCGGGCAGAGATATCTCTCACCCTATAAGGCAGGAGACGTACCCGACAACACTCTCTTTGTCGCCGGTGACATCGGCACTGGTACGGTAGTCGAGCACCTGACTTTGAAGCCCGTGTTTCTCGGCCGAGGCGATGACTGCTTTGACCCCGATCATTCCGCAGGCTTCACAGCCGCTCTCGAGTTCGGTGATGCTCAGGTCGGCCATCCCCTGAATGCAGAGGCTGTCGAGATTTTTCGCTTTTTGCTGCGTGTAAAAATGGCTCAGGTCGGTGCTGATGACGACCAGGTTATCCTCATCCTCCAGCACCTTGTCGATAAGCAGGGAAAGGGTTCTGTAATCCTGGTCGCCATAGACGATCTCCACGACCTCGGCTCCCGGAAAATAGTGCCGGATAAAGGGCATCTGTACCTCTGTCGAATGTTCATGGTGGGCGTCGGGGGAGAAGTGCAAAAAGTCAAAGGTGTTATTGAGCTCGTTGCTGAGATCGAGATCGATCCTCAGCTCGCCGCAGGGCGAAGCGTACTTGCTGTAGAGGGCGATCGATGCACCGGTGACGTAGACACGGTGGCTGGGTCCGATGACGACGATCCGCTTGACCTTGCCTCTTTTTTCGGCCGCACTCCTGTAGGCTGCATTGGCCGTAAAACCGCTGTAGACATAACCCGCATGGGGCACGATGATGGCACGCGGCGTCACCTCAAGCGCTCCGGCGTTGAAGTTGTTCTCATCCAGAACCGTGTTAAAGCGCCCTATATACCCTTCGATCTCGCTGCAAACTGCCGGATAGAAGGTCCCCGCGACCGCATTTTCTCTACGACTCATCGGACACCTCCTCGATCTTCTCCACCTGGTAGATCTCGATGCGCGGATGTCTCTCCAGGCAGTCGCTCTCAAGGCCCGCTTTTTGACATAGATGGCCGAAGAAGAGCTCAAAGGTCGTGAGATCATCCCACACTTGCGGCAAAAAAGTTGCCCGATAGCCCGAGAGGCTCAGAACGACACCGTCTATACCCGGGCGGATCTTGGATTTAAGGTCAGCCGTCGAACTGTACTCCAGATGTTGCGGCGCGCTGAGGATCGAGACCTCCACCTCGACCTCATCAAACTCCGTAAGCGTCAAAGGGAGAAACCTCGGATCTCTGAAAGCGGCGGCACGTGCATTGTCGATAAGATCGTCGATGAGCGGCCTGTACGCGACCAGTGAACCGATGCAGCCGCGCAAACCGCCGTAAAGATTCAACGTCACAAAGACCGCGCCAAATTCTCCCAACTCAGGATAGGCACGCAAGAGCGCCCCTTTGTCTATGGTCTCTCTCTCGTAAAGCTTCTCTGCTATAGCCTCTTTTGCGATCTCCAAATATATCTTTTTCATAACGTTACCTCTTTTTTTGAGCACTGCTTTAGGGTACCTTTAATTATATAACTCTCATCTTCAACAGTCAAGTGCCCCGAGAGCTGCTCTTTAGTGCAGAGGGAGAAAAATTAGTGTACTATAAAGCTATGAAGATAAAAATGACCATACCCAACATTCTCAGCCTGTCACGTATAGCGCTCGCACCCTTTGCTCTCCTGGCCGCCTTTTACGGCAGCGAGAAGTTCTTTTTTCTCTTTTTCACCCTGATGCTGGTCTCTGATGTGCTTGACGGCTACCTTGCCCGCAAGCTTCATCAATGCAGCAAGATGGGCTCCAAACTCGACAGTATCGGCGACTATATCACCTACCTCAGCGTACCCTTTGCGACATGGTGGCTCTGGCCCGAGATCATTAAAGAAGAGGCGTTTTATATCGCAGCGATCATCTCCCTGTTTCTCGTTCCGGGTATTATTGCCCGTATTAAGTTCGGTCAGATGGTGGCCTACCACACCTGGATCACCAAGATAGCCGCCGTGGTGGTCAGTGCAGGACTGATCCTGCTGCTCTTCAACAAAGAGAACACGCTGTTTCATATTGCTGTTTATGTCATGCTCATAGAGGCGACAGAGAATCTTATCATCACGGCTGTTTTGAAAGAACCGAGGACTAATGTGCGCTCGCTTTGGCATGTTATCAAGAGTAGATAGTTTTTATCTTACAATTCAACGTATTAATTATCTCTAAGCCATGTTTCCCTCTAAATACCAGCTGTGATAGACCGAACTTTGTCTCTCTGTCGCGTCAGAGAGACAGTTTTCGAGAAAAAGAGAGAGACGCTGTTCGTTAGACGCACAAACACCTTTGCTAAAGCAGTCAATAAACTGTTCTTTAAACTTATACGGCTCAAGTAGCCAGTGCTGAGAATTTGTTCCAGCAGGAATAAAAGCGTCAGCTTTTAAATCAAATCAATGCGTTACCGCTTGAAAATTTCGTGGCATCTGCAGCGTTGACTGCAAGGAGAGAAGGAGCGTTAAAAAAAGAAAAGAGAAGTCGATACAGTTCAACCCTTTCATCTACCCAATAATTCAAAGACTTTACATCATAGATACATAGAGACACAATATTGTCCCTGTTCTAAAGTTTCAACAACTTCTTCAATTTATCCTTCGCCTTCTCTTTCGCAGCATCTTTTGTCTTGTCGCTGCTCAGCAGCTCTTTAGCCTTCTTATCAAGCCCATCCAGCGAGAGGCTCTGCTCATTAAGAAGCGCCTCAGTGTCGACAAATTCGCCGGTTATGCCGCCAAGATCGCCCAACTGCTCTTTAAGCTGTTCGTCCAGAAGTACTTTCAACTCTTTTTTGTATTTGAGTATCTCTTTTGCCATCACCTTCTTAAACGCCTTGGAAAGCATCTCGTCAATGTCGGAACTCACTTTGACGGAAGGTCTCTGCCATTCGCCCTCAACATCAACAGTGGCCCCGAAACTGTGGATCTCCTCAAAGACGTCGTTCATAATCGCCGCCCCTCTGCCGCCGAGATCTTCGAGGGTGACTTGCGCCTCGTTGAAGAGCACCTTGGTCTGACCGGTAACCGTGCTGCTGTCAACCACTCTCAGTTGACCGTCAAAGCCGATGTTCGCATCATTGATCTGCATCTTGCTAAGGTTCATCCGTTTCATCTTAAGACCGTCTGCTTTGAAAGCCAGCGTGTCGACGACCTCTTCTCCCAAACGGTTATCTTCGCCTTTGAGAGTGAGCCCTTTGATGCTCGGACCTTCACTCGCAACCGCAAAGGTCAGGGTGCGGCCCAGTGCCTTTTGGTTGTCCGAGATGTTCTTGATAACACCGTCAAAACTGTAATCGCTTTTGGCGCCGCTCAACTCCGTACGGGCGATCCAGAGGTCTGGAGAGGGAACATGTTCTGCAAACCGGATCCAGCGCCCCTTGCCCCGCGGCGGCAGCTTCTCCGGCGCGACATCATCACTTTGCAGATAGGGCTCGACCTGTGCGTAGTAGCCGCGGGCCTGATGAAGGTAACCGGCGATCTTCTGACTGAAAAGGAGCCCAAAAAGGTTGATCCCCCCGCTGCTGTCGAGAGTGTAGGTCGAACGCAGCTTGGCATAATCCTCCTGCGGCGCCGTTTTGACCGCATCCAAAAGTGCTTTCAATCGCTTCTGGTCTGCCAGATACTCCTTTTTCAAGGTTTTAAGCGCTTTTTTCTGCGTCTCCAGTTTCTTTTTATACGCTTTCACCTCTTTGGCCAGAGCCAGCAGTTTCTTCGCATCTTTGGACTTGGCATCGGCCTGCATCTGTTTGAGATCTTTTTGATACTGCTCCAGCACCTCTTTGGAGAGCTGCTCTTTTTGGATCTTTTTCCATTTCTCTTCCAGCTGCGCCAGTTCGACTTTCGCCTCTTCGTAGACTCTTTGCGACTTCAGGTCCGATCTGGCCAGAAGTTCTTTAGGGGTCGGCAGATCGATGGAAGGCATCTCCAGAGTACTCTTCTCTTCGGCAACATCGGCCACCTTCTCAGCTGCCAGCTGCTCTTTATAGGCTTTTCTGCCGTACGCTTTTTTCATCGTGGCCGGCGTCTCGAACCCTACCCCTGTGAGCTGCATCTTCTCAATGTGGGTCTTTGACAAAAGCAGCGAGTTGACGTTGATATCAAAAGCAATATTTTGGATCGAGAGGGCATCGACATCCTGCGTGCCGCTTGCCACCTCAACACGGTTGATCGCAACGGCGCCTTCAAAAAGATGTGTCTCGACCGAAGCGACGCGGACATCTTTTTTCAGAACGGCGGAGGCCCCTTTTTCGATCCCCCATTTTATCAACGGGTCGATCACCAGAAGCAGCAGACCGGCGACACCGCCGATAACCACAAGATAAAGTCCCGCACCCCACCAGCGAAAGACAGGCTCTTTTTTATCTTTGACCTTGAAGATTCCCAAACGTGCGAACCACCTGTTGTTGTTCAGATAGACCGCGATCTTGTCGCGATAGAGAGAGATAACGAAGTTCAGGACAAAAAAGAGAGGAATCGCTAAAAGCAGACTGATCACAGTCGCACCCATCGTCAGGGTGTTATTAAAATTGCTCAGACGCATCAGGCCGTTGTTGTACCAGAGCGTGTAGATCTCCCGCATTACCTCTGCCTGCAAGAGGGCATAACCCAACTGCTCCATATACGGATCAAACAGGTACGCGAGTCCGGCAAAGAGCGCCGAAGCGGCGAAAAAGAGTCCGATGTGAATGTTGAGCAGGAAGACGATAAAGAGAATCAGCAGGGTCTGCGTCCCGCTCATCGGTGTCAAGCCCGCCACCATACCCAGTGTTATGGCCAAGGTGACCTGCCAGGGGTGCTGCGCCGAGTTCAGTGCTTTAAATATTTTTCTAAAAAATTCCATTATCTGTCCATTATGTTTTCAATATCTGTAAATTGTAGCATAATAGTCAATATTAATAGTGACCTAGAGAGAAGCGTTTGGTGCAGTTAGAGAGTGAAAAAAATCACTCTCTTTTCAAAAACCGCATGTATATATGTGTTCTATTTCAACAGCACCAGACCGCCGCCGCCGTCCGCAACATAGACACGACCGTTGAACACGACCACATCACCTGCGAAACCGGCGGTGTTGGCATAGTCCATCAATACCGGTGCAGCCGGATCCGTCCAATCGATCTTGATAACACCGGCATCACCGTAGGCAATATAAAAGAGATCTCTGCCGTCCAAAGTCTGAACAACATCCATACCAGCAGCACCGCCACTCCATCCTGTCAGTTCAGCACTGCCGAACATCGACGGATCCTGAAGTTTGAAACGCGCCGAGAACTCCGGACGCTGGTCGACTGCACCCTTCGACCAGATATCGGTCGGATCCGTTCCATCGATCAGCGGTGCGATCAGATCAGCGATGCGGTAGGCAACGACACCGAAACTGTCATAAGTGAAGAAGGCGTGTTCTCTCACGACTCTGACTGCGACACTCTTACCATCAGCCTTGCCGGCCTTGTCGTCTTCCATCTTGATCGGTTCAAACACTTTCACAAGAGACATATTCATCACGTCGGTCACATCGACCACACCGACGCCCCGGCTTCCTGCCGCAACAAATGCATACGATTTGCCTGTTGATGCATTGCTCCAGAGAGCAACATCTGCTGCGCGGCCAAGGTCAGGCTGAGAATCGGTATCACCGCCGATATTACTGACCACATAGCCGCTCTCAGGATCGGTAGGATCTTTACTGAGATCATATACCGTCAGACCGTTGCTGCCGTCAGCCGTAAATGCCAGTGAACCTTTCAGTGCTGTACCGTAGGCATGATCCTGCATATGAAGGAAATCGACAACATTCCCCTCATCTCTGTTGTGCTCAAAGATATCCGTATCTTTCGGATAGAGCAGTGCCGGAACACCGACTGCCTTCTCTGCAGGAATATTGATACGGCGCAGACCACGGCTTTGCGACATCACCAGAGCCGAATTGTTTGCGACATCCAATATTACATTATGTGCATGCGGGGCAGGATTGATCGTCGTTCCGTTAAGATCGACCGGATATTCGCTTTGGAGCGTGTTCGCTACCAAATGGACATCATCTGTCAGGTTGCACGCTTCATCCGCTACCTGCCAGACCGACATGCCGTGTGGTCCGTCTGCGAGGAAGAGCAGGTTACCGTAGGCAGCTATACCTTCGGCATGGCCGATATTGATCGATTGCGTCGGCGAACCCTCCGGTGCTGCACCCACTTCATCGGTCGTAGTGACCTGCGTCAGTATATTAAAACTATTACTCGCCAATGTTCCGGCTACAAGCACATCAATGAAGTTGAGACCGCCGCCGCCGGCAGCAAGGACCACATCGATCCCGCCACTGATAACCGTCGGATCAAAACTGGCCGTAAGCGAGAGTGCATTACCGTGGCCGCTCAGTTCACCGGTATGAAGAAGAACCGGTGCTTCAAAGAGGTAATTCGGCACCTCTTCTTCTCCGAGTAGAACCGGTGTCATATCATATGAATTTACAAACTCATAATCCGGCCAATGGTCACCCAGTGTCCCGCCTGGCTCATCGTTATTATAGGCACCAAAGCCGTTAGGTCCATGCCAATGTATCTCCGGATGGTCCGCATCGCCAAGCACCATCAAACCGGCAAAATGGTCTGAAAAGTAGACCTGCTTCATTGTTTTGTCTACTTTGACGTCGACCACACCGGCCTCTTTCAGCATACCTGCCCCAAAATACGGAAAGAGGCTCTTTGACTCTTCACCAGTACGTTCATCCGGTCCGTGTGCCGGTACTGCAGGGGCGTAACCCAGAAATTTTCCTTCAAGAAAATCCGGATTTTCCGCACAGTTTTCATCACGTACCGCTGCCTTATCGTATCCTGTTACGTCAACAGCGACCAGACCGCCCAGACCGTAAGCGATATAGGCTATCGTTCTATCTGCCCCTCCACTGTCTCTAAACGTTGCAACGTCGATCTTTCTGGCATCATAATAGAACTTTCCATATCGGTCAAAATCGGCCCAAGGTGTCGAAGCGTCGACATCACCGTGCCATACCTGCTCAATCTCAAAATTGGCCTGTTGATAATCCGGCATGCCTGTGCAGGCATCCAGGTAGCCGCTCTGTACCGCATCAGCCACATTCATATGTATAAACCAATCCTCGCCGCGGTTCTCCTCGGTTGCATCGGTATAAAGATTGTAACGCCCGACCTGCTTCAGCGTTTGAGGGTCATAGATCCCCATTCCCAGATACCCCTGGGCGACAAACAGCCTGCTATTGTTTCCTTCGCCGTGGAGAGTCAGCCCTTCCGGACCGCCCCACGGGTTTTCGCCGGCATACTGCAGGGTATAGACTTCCTGTTCTATTTTGAGTGTGCCGTCCTCCTCTCGGCCGTTTACTGTGTCGAAGAGGTTCTCAAGCGCCGTCTTTTGAAGACCGTACCCCGCGTCCCCGATCAGCAGCTGTAACATCGGTGAAGTCATCTCCCCTTCGTTATAAACGGCAAGAGAAGTGACCGGTCCATGAGTGCTTGAGATCGTATTGTTCGGTACAATATCCCCGCCGCCTTCTGTCCAGCTTATGCCGGTCTGTTCATAATTCACCCTGGCACTGGTTACCAACGTCATGGCGGCAGGATCGGTGACATTCACCACTGCGATCCCCTCGTCGCCCATTGCCAGCAGTGCATAGCGGCTGCCGTTCTCGCGGGTTACCAGCTCGATATCACGAATAAAACCTTCGACTTCCAACCCCGAACTGCTTTCCGTCGCACCGACCTGCATGGCATGCAGTTCGTTAGCGGTGTTAAAAAGTGTCCACTCGGCACCGTCACTGCTGAAAAGCGCTACACTAGTCACCGATCCGCCTATCCGTTCTTGCATATCTAAAGAAGCTTCCAGAGGAAAATTACACGTTCCCGATGTACTGAATCCGCTACTGTCACTACATCCTTTTATATACACAGAAGCCATCACGATAATTCCCATAGCTACTACAGCCGATAATATTAGACTTCTTTTATTGATATAGTTTTGTTGCATAACAACTCCCTCAGATATGATAATAATTCATTGTACTTTATAATACTAAAATAGCTGTCATCCATTAGTGATAATTTATCTATTTTTTACGTCAATTGATACTATCGGATTTTTAAAAGGAGCGACAGCTCTTACGAGCTGTACGTTAGGATGCGATGAGACTTTTCTCGCCGTTGTCAAAGCGGCTGAGTACCGCCGGAAGCATTAACAGATCCACAAGGACCGCAATGATCAGGGCAATGGCCGTCACGATACCGAAGTGGACGTTTGGCAGGAACTGCGAAAAGACGAAGATCAGAAAGGCGGCACTGAGGATCAGGGTCGTAAAGATGATGGCGCTGCCGGCATAGCGCATGACGTAAGCCAATGCCGCTTCGATGTCATCGCCCCGACGCCTCGCTTCGCGGTACTTGACCAGGAAGTGAATGGTATCGTCCACTGCCACACCGATGATAATAGCGCCCGAGATGGCGACACCCATGTCAATGGTCATCCCCAGCCATCCCATGGCGCCCACGACCAGTACGATCGGCAGGACGTTCGGCACGACAAAAAGCGGGATCATCCTGAAGTTTCTGAAGATCAGCATCATCATAATGGAGACACTGCCTATGGCCAGCAATATGGACTGAATCAGCGTGTCGGTGACGTCGTGCTGCATATGAGCGAACATCGCTGTCTGACCGTTTAACTGACCGCTATAAGGTGTCGTTTCCCACCATGACTCGGCCCACTGCATCATCTCGAGGTCCAGCGACGTGTCCACGATGTTGACCAGTGCCGTCACACGCAAATAGCGCTCGTCTACATCCATACGGTCGTTGATCTCCATCCCCTGCGGCAGGGAAAGAGAGTAGAGAAGCAAGTACTGGGCGATCAGGTTCTGGTCGTCAGGAACACTCTTGGAGCTGTTCAGCACGTCGTTAAAGGTCTTGACCACGTCGACCAGTGAGGCGATATGGCGGACATCGGGGTATTTTGCCTTAAATTCTTTGCCGAACTGCTCCACCGCCTGCATAAACTCCGGTGACTTTATGCCATCTTTCTTACCCGAATCGACCACGATCTCATAGGACATCGGACCGCTCAGGTTTTTCTGCATAAACTCTATGGTCTTTCTAAAGTCGACATCGTCTCTGAAGTAGCGTGCGGTGTTGGAGTCAACCTCGACTTTGGCGATACCCAGTCCGATCGCCAGAAACAGCAGAGAGGAGAAAAGCAGGATCTTACCGTCATGCTGCATAATAAAACCGGCATAACGGTGGGCCAGAAGGCTCTCCTCTTTGACCTCATCCAGCTCTTTCGTCTTGACGTTCGGATTGACGATAGCGAGCAAGGCGGGTACAAACAGAATAGTCAGAAGAAAGGCTAAAAGTGCTGCATTTGCCGTAGCAATACCTAATGTCTTGATAGGGATGACGTTGGAGATGCTCAATGAGGCAAAACCGACTGCAGTCGTCAAAGAGGTCAGCAAGATAGGCAAAAAGTTCTTTTCGACACTGTAGTGGATAGCGGCGTGATTCTCCATCCCTTTTTTACGTCCGAGCAGGTAGATCCAGAACAGGTGCATGGCGTCGGCGATCCCGATGGCCACGACAAAGACCGGTATGTTCGCGGTAAAGTTGTTCATCTTGTAGCCCAGAAGCACCTGCACCGCGAGCACGATCAAAAAGGTAAAGATGACCACCGAAATGCTCAGCAGCATCCCCGAAGGGCGGCGGAAAATGACCCATAACAGCACCATGGCGATGAGAAGGACCAGCGGCGTAAAGGTTCCCGCATCATGCTGTCCCAACTCAATGAAGGCTATGTTCAAAATAGGGCCGCCACCGAGGTAGAAGCGGTAGCCGCTCGCTTTTTCAGCCGCCACGATCGCTTCGACCGAGGCCTGTAAATTTGCCGCCACCTCCGGGTCGTCACCCGCTTTTGGCGTCATACGCCCGACGATCATCGTCGTCTTGCCGTCTTCGCTGATAAGACGGTGAACAGCTGTATCTTCATGCTGGATAATACGCGCTTTTTCAGCCAGCTCCTCTACACTCAGAGTGTCGATGTTTTCAATGAAATCCTCGACCAAAACCTCATCGGGGTATTGCGGATCGGCATGAACGTACTGATAGTTGGTCAGCGAGTCAGCACGGGCAATGTACTTCGTCTGCCACAGCTTCGCGGTGATGTTCTCGATGACATGCAGCGCCTTGGGGTTCATCACCCCGTTCTCATCACGGAAGATAATCGTGACCGCATCGTCATTGCCGAAGACCGCGCGGAAATCATCATAATCTTTCAAGATCTTGGAGTCGGCACCGAACCAGATTCGGTACGACCCCTCAAACTGAAGGTATTTGAGCTGCGACGCCATCAACAAGGTCACCAGCGGGATCATGACGGCGATGAGCCATCTAAAACGGATAATACTTTCTACAAATTTATGCATGTCAATTTCCTAAAAATGGTAGGCAAGGTTGATACCGATACGTTGATGGGCAATAGGCTTGCCCGGATTATTGGGGTCAAAACCCATCAATGCGTAAGCTGTCTGATCGGTTTTCGAAGGGTTGATGTAGGCATAGTCGAACGCTGCACTCAAAACGTCGAAATAACGGGTCTCGTACTTTACCGAATAGCTCTGCTCCCGGTACTGCAGGTCGATGATCGCACCGGCAAGAACAGAGGAGTTCGAAATATCGTTAAAGGTATAGCGCAGCCCCAGAAAAAGATCGTTTTCAAAGACCTGAAAAAGGTCCAGGTCGGTCGCGATATCAGAGCCCGTATCGAAGATGTTGTAATAGTAATACTCAGCGATCAGCCCCAGGTCAGCCTCTCCTGCGAAACCGGTGAGGGTGTGTTCCACGCCGATACCGAACTGGTAATAGTCAGCGACCGTTTTTCCGATACTGGTCACGTTGCTCTCAATCACATCCGTCGCCAGCGCTTCGATCTTTAAGAGAGTGGACCCGACGACCAGAGTGTCATAGGTCATGAACTTGTTGGCAAGGTAGACCTCTTCGTAGAGGGTATTGGTCATTGCCGCAGGGTCCAGTTCGGAGACAAAGGCCCGCTGTGAATCATAACCGTGCTGGAGTATAAAGGCGTAATCCATCGGGTAGTCGCTCTCTGTCGAACCCGACCATTTCAGGTAAAGCGTCGGCCGATAGAGGCTCTGCTGACTTTTGCGGTCGGGATCATACACCATATCAACACTTCCATAAGGAGGGATCGTGATCTGCTCAGGGAAGAAGTAATAGACATACGGGTAGGCGGCCATCTTCTGCTTCTCTTCATAAAGCTTGGCGATCAGTGCGACCTCGCTGTTGCCGAAATAGTGGCTATAGGCGACATTCCACGACCCTTGCTTCTGCGGGTCCAGTCCGTCGGTACGCATATCTTTTGTGTTAAAGGTGTCTACCACATTGTTGGCTTCCAAGGCGCCCCAGAAACGGATGTTCCGTCCGCCAAAGATCATGTCGTTTTCAAAGTTGTACTTGGCGTAGAGTTCGTCCAGACGCATAAAGGTCCGCTCATTCTTTTCGTCGGTGAGATCGTAACTGTCTTCCTGCGCGTAAACAGTCGCGGACGATTCAAAACTGTCTTGGGTATACTTGAGCTCCAACTGCTGCTGCAGGGTAAAGTTTGCGGGGTGTTTCTCCTGCGGTCGTGTCAAATAGGCCTGGGCAACCGCACCGACATACCCTCTGTACTCGAATTCGCCGTAGAGCAGACTCGAAAGCAAGAGCAGGCCTAAAAACGGTCTCATTGCTTAAGCACTCTTTTGTTGAAATCTTTGTCGCTGAGACCGTTTTTGATGGTCTCGTTTTTCCAGACAAGGATCGTCTTTTTGTCGTTTTGGTGGTTGGTCATCGTGATCTTGCCGATACGCCATACACCGTCTATTTTTTTATAGTCTTCAAAAACCGCTGTTTTCAAAAGCTCGTTTTTCCGGTCATAATACTCGACTTTCATCGTAAGAAAGGTGTCCGTCGTACTCCAGGAGAGCTGTTTGGTGTATCCGGAATCTCTGCTCTTGGGGATCCGTTCGCCCTTGTACATCTTTTGACCGTCAACAACTACCTCGACGGCGTCGCCGCTGTAGCTGTACTTGTCAATGTTAAAGGCGGTCAGATCTTCGTAAGAGAACTCGCTCCCCATAAACGAGCCGGACTTGTTTTTGGAGGCAATACGTTTGACCCGTTTAAGCGCCGGCAGGTAGAGCCACTGGTCGTCGTCCTTGTCGGCATGTTCATAACTCAGGAACTTTGTCCCCTTGACGTCTGCCGGTGTCAGGAATTCCATCAAGGACTTGTCGCCGCCTTTTTTTTCAAGGATCATCGACTTCATGGTCCGTTCTCGCTCCTGGCCGTTGGCGTTGACCAGGGTCATCACCATCTCCGCTTTGGCATCGCCGTAGCCGCTCATCGCCGCGTCGCTTTTTTGTGCCAGCTCTAGATTGCTGATGGCCCAGACATTGGCGACCATCACGGCGCTTAATAGTAATAATTTCATGATTTTTCTCTCCATTTTTTAAAAAGCTCACGGCGTTTGCAGATCAGGATCTGCCCGGGACAGACCCCTGTCGTAAATGCAAACACCGACATGACCGCGGGAACATAGATTAACCAGTGTACCACATCGAAACCGGTAAAGTAAATACCCAGCCAGAGCATAATGGCAGGTCCTAAAAACCACTGTCTTTGCAGCGGGTCGAGTTTGAGTTTACACATATCTGCCTCCTTAATGTAAACACTGCTTACATTTAATGTTGACAATGTTAACATATAGATGTGACCATTGTCAACATCTTCAGCCAAAACCTGATAAAATAAGAGGATGAACAGAGAACAGAGAACGAAAAAGAGCGACACGTATCACCACGGGAACCTCAAAGAGAGTCTACTGCAGACCGCACTGGAGATGATCGACAAAGAGGGTCTCGAAGCGATCACACTTCGGGAATTAAGCCTTCGCCTCGGCACCTCGCGCTCGGCGATATACCGCCACTTTGCCAACAAAGACGCCCTGATGAAACAGATGATCAACAGCGGATTTCAAAAGCTCGACCTTGCCGTCTCACCCGCTTTTAACGATGCCGGCAAGACTTTTCTCGAACGTTTTCACGACATGGGTATGGCCTATGTCACCTTCGCTATGCATAACCCCAACCTCTACCGCCTTCTTTTCGGCCCGGCGATGTCGCGTGAACGCGAAGAGATGTGCGAAAACGACAAACCCTCTCTTCAGCGCCTTAAGAACGGCGACAGTTCCGAAGAGGTGTTGCAAAACGATGAACAGAGCGGTTTTCATAAACTGGCAAACATTATCGTCGAAGGGCAGAGACAAAAGATCTTTAAAGAGGACGATCCGGTTCTTATTGCCACCGCCGTCTGGGCACTGCTGCACGGTCTTTCCAGCCTTGTCATCGACGGCCATGTCAGCGTCAGCAACAATGTACAAGCTGTTTATGAGACTAACTACAAACTGCTTATCGAGGGTATTGCAACATAATTAGACTGCTCATCTGCACTGTATAATACTTTTCGATAAACAATACTTCATTCCTTATATCAATAATGTCCAGTTTTACAAAATAATATAATTAGTTTTATTACATTAAATTTTGGTTAAAATTGGATACTCTCAATATAATTGGATCTTACAAGGTGAATGATGAAAAAAGTTTTTATAGTGTTTAGTTTAATTATCTATGCTCTTGTGAACACACAACTCTTTGCTCAAAACAGTAGCTATATCTGGACCTCTAAAGAAGATAGTGAAACAGACTTAAGCGGCCTACGCTATAGCTTTAAAGCTTATTCAATGCAGCAATATAGCTCTTCGTACAATACATTATTAACATCATGGGACATTGTAGGGTTAAATTTTCACGATCACACAGAAGATGATCTAGATCGCCAAAAGAACAGCACCCTTCCACATGTAAATAATTATCTACTTCCGAGTCAACCAGATCCCATAGAAAATAAAATGACCGTGCTAGGCATAGATAAGAATAATAATGGTGTCAGAGATGATATAGAGATATGGATTTTTCAAACCTATACACATCCGATTATACAAGCTATTGCTCTCCAAAATGCCAAAGCCTTTCAAAAGGTCTTACCAAATCCTTCGAATGCAAAACAAACTACTAAATTTATGGAAGATGCCCACGATTGTATAGAGTATTACCAATATTATGCAGATGAGGGGCTTGACACAATGCGTATACTCAACAATATTAATCTATACAGAGAATCTCGTGCGAAAATACTGAACACTAAAAAAAGAGCGCGATCTTATTTTGAGTACAACCAAGCTTTAAGCGGTGGTGTTTATCCACTCCGTCCGATTGATACTTTAAAAAGCCACTGTGACTTTGATGCCTCTAAAATAGAGCATGGTGAATGGTAGACTTGTCTTCCATTGGAGGACCTTATGAGTCTCAAACTTCACACGAAAACTGAACACCCGTAAATACATTTCATATTATCAAAATGTTCATAAACAGTGCTAAAAATGCCATTTTACAGAAAAAAATAGTTGTTGTTTTATACAGTAATAATATGAGCCTTTATAAAAGCCACCCTTACTGCGACTTGGTGGACGTGCAAGGCTAAAGCGTCCGCTTGAACTTCAAAATGCTCACACCGACAAAGGCAGCTCCAAAGCCCGCCAGAACAGCATAATCGACCATCAGATTGGCAAAATGGGTCTGTTTGATAAGCAGTCCGCGGATGATCTCGACAAAGTAGGTAAAAGGGATGGCATAACTGATGGGCTGTACCACTGCGGGGATCGCTTCGATGGGAAAGATAAAGCCCGACAGTAAAATGGAGGGGACGATGATGAAGATGGCGATGAACATCGCCTGCTGCTGGGTCTGCGAGACCAGCGAAATGAGCAGCCCCAGCGCGATCATAACCGCCACAAAGATAAATGCCAGTAAAAAGAGCAGCAGATGCGAGGTCGGCATCGGCAGATCGAACAGTGTCCAGCCGACGCCCAGAATAAAATAGAAATCGATCAGGGCGATAAAGACGTAGGGCAGCAGCTTGCCGATAATAAAACTGCTTTTGGAGATCGGGGTGACCAGCAGCTGCTCTAACGTGTTTTTCTCACGCTCACGCACGATGCTGATACCGGTCAGGATCAGCGCGATCTGCATGATAAGAACTCCGATGACGCCCGGCAGAAAGAACCAGGTCTCTTTTTCATCCGGATTGAAGAGAATCTCCGTATCCATGATGAACGGATCTTCCGCGATGACGGTGTTGGGAGCGTCCTCATCCAGAAAGTACATGTCGTTGGTGACCCCTTCGTCCGTTGCAGCTTTGGAGTTGTATTTCATCGCCGTCGTGAGCGAAGGCATGGTGCCGTCGACAAAAAAAGTAATATGCGGCTGGGCATTCTCTGTCAGCTTTTGTGAGAAATCCCTGGCAATATACATTCCCGCCTTGGCGTGGCCCGAACGGATCGCCTCGACGATCGCCTCGCGCGAGCCCACCTCATACATCTCAAAATAGCCGTCGCTCCAGAGCCCGGTCTTAATGAGGTTCGAAAAGAAGGAGCGGTCTTCGTCGAGGTAGGCCATCTTGACGTTTTTCGGTTCGAGTTTGAGCGCCACGCCGAAGAGGATCAACAGCAGGATCGGCATCACCACGATCAGCGCGATCAGTCTCGGGTCGCGGCGCAGCTGCAGCATCTCTTTTTTAACGATAGCCATGATCATCGGTGTTCTCCCTGTGTCAATGCGATAAAGACATCTTCTAGGTCAGGTTCCGTCACAGCTAAAGTATGATTAATGCCCGTCTCTTGTAGAAGCAGGGCTTCTAGACGCTCTTTTGCAAGCTCTTCATCGGCAAGAATATGAAGATTATCGCCGAACTGGTTGGTCAGGATAACCCCGTCAACCGCCTGGATCGCTTGTGTGCTCTTTGGCGAGTATTCCAGCCGCACCGTAAAGACCTGAACATTGCCGAGTGCCGACTTGATGTTCTGCGGCGTCCCTTCGGCGATCTTTTTTCCCTCGGCGAGAAAAGCCAGCTGGTGGCACCGCTGCGCCTCTTCCATGTAGTGCGTTGTCACGAAAAGTGTCTTGCCTTCAGCGCTCAGGGCATAAAAATCATCCCAGAGCAATTTGCGGGTTACCGGGTCGATTCCCGCCGTGGGCTCGTCAAGAAAAAGAACATCCGGGTCATGCGCAAGTGCACAGACCAGTGCCAGACGGCGTTTGTATCCGCCCGAAAGTTTACCGGCCGCACTCCTTTTATAGGGGGAGAGATGATAACGCTCAAGAAGATAATTCAGTCTTTGTACGTCATGGACACCGTACATCTGCGCATAAAACCGCAGGTTCTCCCAGACACTCAGCTCTTCGTACTGCCCGAAATACTGTGCGACATAGCCAAAGGCTTTTTTTGCTTTTCGTATAGGCAATTCATTGATGAGTATCGTGCCTTCGTCCGGAGAGAGAATGCCGCAGAGCATACGGATCGTCGTTGTCTTTCCTGCCGCATTGGGGCCTAGAAGACCGAAAATCTCCCCTTTTTTGACCTCAAGATCAAGATTTGAGACGGCCGTATTTTGCTGAAAGTACTTTGTCAACCCCTGCGCTTTAATCATCACCTCTCCGTTGTTTTCGCATAAGAGAGATTGTAGCATATCTACTGAAGAGGTTTGGAAAATACTCTGAAGGAGGGTCACAGCGCAGAGGGCTAAGCCTTTGCACTGGCATTAAAACTTATTTAGTCTCTGCGACCTTGGCGGGTTCCTCCGCCTCGTTCGTACTCGCACTCTTTTTTATTTTCATAAAATCAAGGTCATAGAACTTGCGCATCCACAGGTCGAGCGGGCTCAGAAACTTGTAGATCGACGGCACGACGATCAGGGTCAACAGCATCGAAGAGATAAGACCGCCGACAACGGCTGTAGCCATCGGCGAATTACTCTCATATCCGGCCCCCTTCATGAGCACAAGCGGCAGCATCGCAAAGACCATCGCAAAGGTGGTCATCAAAATAGGACGGAGACGTTTCTCACCGGCTAGCACAAGTGCTTCGGAAACCGTAGAGCCCTTGCGCAGCTGCTGGTTGGCAAAATCGACCAGCAAGACCGCATTTTTACCGACCATACCCATGAGCAGAATGATCCCCATCATCGTAAAGAGGTTGAAGTTCTTACCGGCGATAATCAGGGCCAAAAGTACACCGATGAACGACATCGGCAGGGCGACCATGATGATGAGCGGCTGCAGCAGAGATTCATAAAGCGCTGCCAGAATGATGTACATCATCAAAAAGGCAAGACCGAATGCAATACCGAACTCTTTGCCCATCTTTTTCATCTCTTCGGCCATCCCCAGGAAGCCGTATTTCATCCCTTTTCCAAGGTCTTCGCTGATACCTTTTGTCGCCGTATCGACCGCCGAGCCCAGAGGGATGCCGTCAAGGTTGGCCGAGATACTGATCTGACGCTGTCGGTTGAAGTGGTGAATCGAGACCGGTCCCTCAGACTCTACAAACTTAACAAGCCCCTCCAGCGCAACGAAGTTACCGTCCATCGTTTTGACCTCCAGGCGTTTCAGGTCGTCGACGGTACGACGGTTCTCATCTGAAAAACGCATCGTAATGTCATACTGTTTACCGCCCTCTTCGAACTGCGAGATCGCCCGGTCGCTCGAAAGCACCGTTGAGATGATGCCGCTGATCTCCTGTGCAGAGACCCCGAGGTGCGTACTGTTCTCACGCTGAATGTCGATGGTGAGTTCCGGTTTTCCCGACTCGTAGTTGGTCGAGATCTCGACGATGCCCGGATTGGTCTTCATACGGGCAACGATCTTGTCGACCGTCTTTTGCAGGGACTCAAAATCGTTGCCCTGGACGATCATCTGGAACGGTGACGACGCACCGGCCCCTTTGATGTTCGGGATGTCGGCGACCGCGATCGTCTCAAAACCTTTAAACCCGACTAAGGCCTTACGCATTGCGACAATAATGGACTCTTGTGACACCTTTCGCTCGGAAACATCACGCAGCTTGACATAGATCTGCGCACGGTGGGCGTCGCGTGTCGTGTTGTAGGCAACGGTTAGCGCCGTATACTCCACATATTCGTTCTTTCGGGCCAGTTCCGCCACCGCTTCCGAACGGCGCTGCATCTCTTCGAGACTGACGCCGATCGGCGCTTTCAAGGTGATCTCAAACTCGCTTTTGTCCTCTTTTGGGACAAAGTCCATCCCGATGTTGCCGGCAAGCGAGAAGCTTGCAAACAAGATCAGAAACGTTGCAAGGATCGTTGTCTTCGCATACTTGACCGTCACACCGACCAGCTTGACATAGCTACGGTCGATAAAGATGAAGATCGGCTCCGTCATATGGTAAAAACGGGATTCACCTTTTTTAAGGACCCTCGCACTTACGGCCGGGATCAGCATAATCGCGACGAAGTAGGAGATGAAAATACCGATTGCCACGGTAAAGGCAAAAGCGTTAAAGAACTTTCCGACAATACCGCCCATCATACTGACGGGGATAAAGACGGCCAGAAGCATGGACGATATCGCCAGGATCGAAAAGGCGATCTCACGAGTCCCTTCGTTGGCCGCTTCGACTTTGTCCATTCCGGCTTCTATCTTTTTATAGATGTTCTCGATGACGACGATGGCATCATCGATAAAGATACCGATTGCCAGCGTCAGCCCCAGCATACTGACTTTGTTAAGTTCATAGCCGAACAGATCCATCAGGAAAAAGGTTCCGATGATCGAGGTCGGAATAGCAATTGCCGAGACGATGGTCGCTGTCAGGTTGCGCAAAAAGATAAAGACGATGATAATCGCCAAAATCCCTCCGTAGATCAGGTCGAACAGAACATGGTCGAGCGACGCGTTGATAAAGTTCGAGGTGTCATTGAAATACTGCAGCGTGTAGTCACCGCCGATACGCTCTTCGATGTCCGGAATGACCTTCTTTATGCCCGCGATTACGTTGAGGGTGTTCGCATCCGAGATCTTCTGGATCTGCAGGATCACACCCGGCTTACCGTTAAAGGTCGAAAGGCTCTCCGCATCTTCGAGCGTGTCTTCCACTCTGGCGATGTCACGCAGCTTGACTCCCGGAAGGATCTCAAAGTTTTCCAACTCGGCAATGCTGTTGGCATTGGCCTGCACCGTGACCATTACCTGGTCCTTGTCGGTGATGAGCTTACCGCCGCTCATTTTGACATTCGAGGCCTGGATAAGCTGTTGCAGATCTACGGCAGAGATACCGTACTTGCGCAGGGCAAAAGGGTCCGGATAGATCTTGATCTCACGGTCCTGGTAGCCGATAATATTGATGCTTCCGACCCCTCTTTGACGTTCGAGCATCGGTTTGATCACCTCATCCACCGTCTGCATCAACTGGGTGCTTGGGACCTTGTCCGAAGCAACAAAGAGTGAAAGCACCGGTGCGGAACCGACGTCGAGCTTACTGACGATAGGCTTCTCAACCCCGCTGTCCAGCCTGAGTGCCGAGATCTTGTCACGCACATCGTTGGCCGCTTCGGTAATATCGACCTCAATGTCAAAGATCAGTGTCACAACCGAAACATTTTCGCTGCTCTCTGAGTTAAGCTTGTCCAGACCTGCGACCGATGAGACCGCCTCTTCGATCTTCTCGGTCACCTTTGACTCGACCGTCTCCGGATCGGCACCGTAGTACATGGTCTGTACGGTTACGATCGGAAAATCGACTTTCGGGAAAAGGACCGTGTTCATACTGCTGAAACTCATAAGACCGAAGATGACCAGTGACATAAAGAGCATCAGGGTCGTGATCGGTCGGGTGATGGCAAATTTATACATCAGTCAACCTTGATCATGCCGTGCCCAAAGAGCCCGACTTTCAGTGCAGAAGCAGGAACCTCGACCGTCACAGAGCGCTTTTTATCGTCGATAGAAGGGTAGATCTTGGCAATCTTGCCGGTAAGCTGTTTTTCACTGCCGCTCACGCTGTAGGTAAACGCCTGTCCGACTTTCAGTTTCTGCCAGTATTTCTCATCGACCGATACTATCAGTTTCTGTTTTTTCGCCGTGATCAATGTAAACAGCGTCTCCATCTTTGCCGAACTCACCCCGTCGCCGAGTTCAATCTCTCTCGAGGCAATGACCCCTGTAAAGGGTGCTTTCAAGCGGGTCTTCTCAAAGAGTGCTTTTTTATAGACCAGGTTTGCCTGCGCATTGGCCACTTCGATCTTTGAACGCTCGTAGCCTGAGGCATATTGGTCAAACAGCTCTTCATCGATGACATCCTGCACCTGTTCAAAACGCTCATAGGCTTTTTTGGCAAAACGGAGGTTTACCTCGGCCAATTCAATCTGCTTCTGTGCCAGCAGCATCGATGTTTTGAGGTCATCGTTGTCCAGTTCAAGCAGTACTTTGCCTTGTTGGACCGTGTCACCGACATCAACATAGATCTTCTTTACCAGACCGCTGGTTGAGAGGACCAGGTCGGCCTCTTTGTCTGCCTGTACACTAAAGGTCGCGTAGACCTCCTCCGCCAATCCCGCCGTTGCCAACAGTCCCAATATCATTAATTTCTTCATCATTTTACATATTCCTTTACGTCAAATCCTGCATAGTAGTAATAGCGTGCATACGAGATCTCCAATGCACCCAAAGCCCGGTTAAACTGTGCCTGTGCTTCAACCTTCTGCGTCAGTGCATCGAGGTATTTCACATAGTCCACCACACGCACCTGATATTTTTTATTAACGATCGCAAACGTACGGTCCGAAGCATTTTGCGATAACGCTGCCGCTTCGAGCAGTTTTTTAGAACGCTCGATCGCCCGCTCTGCCAGTTTCAGATCGGCATTCGACTCTTTTTGCTTGTACGCAAGGTCTGCTTTCAGTGCATTGTGCTCCGCCATCACGGCCTGACGCTGTTCGGAAGCGGCGGAGAAGTCCCACAGGTTCATTGAAAGGTTCAGCATCAGCACGTTTTGACTGTTGACCCTGTCAAAACCGAACGCTTCGAGATTATCGTCTCTGTATTCCGTGTAGCCGTATCGGTCGGACAACACGATCGTCGGATACTTCGAACTGTCCGCCTGTTCTGCTTTATAGCGAAGCGCTTCGGCCTGTGCCGCCAATGCTTTAAGCGCGTCCATCTCATCCTTATGTCCGATTGCCGGTTCGATAATGGAACTCTCATCCACCTCATCGACGATCTCATTGGTCAAGATGTAGAGTTTGGAGACCTCTTCATCACGGCTGTAGAGCTTTGATTCGATCTCGTAGTCGGTATTGGCGACGGCCGCTTTGATCCGTTCCACATTGTCTTCCGTCGTCAGTTTCGCTCTGAAAAACTTCTCCTGACGTTTAAGCTGCTCTTGAAGCTGCTCTTTTTTCTGCTGCAGTGCAGCAATATCGGCCTGGATCGTCTTCAGCGTCATATAGTGCGTCGCCACCTCCATGGAGACCTGCTTTTTGATCTGCGAGAGGTCATAGCTGCTTGAACGTTTCAGACTGCTCTTCTCATCCAGTATGTTTTCACGTTTAAAGCCATCCAGGAGTACCAATGAAGCCTCAGCGTTCACATTATAGAGCTGCCCTGCGTCCATCGGCCCTTTTGGAGAGGTAAAGTGCGCCGCTGCGCCAATGTCGAGGCTCGGATAGTACGAAGATTTGACCGAGTTATAAGTCTGATCTGAAGCGTTCAACTTCTCTTTGTAGACTTCGATAAGCTCATTTTGCTGCGCCTGTTCTATCAATGTACTGAGACTCGAACCCCAGACAGACAGAGAGAACAGAGGCACTATAAACAGTTTTCTCATTATCATCCTTTTAACATGCTCATAAAGATCGCGCAGATCTCTTTCTCTTTGCCCTCAAGCGTATCGAGTTCGCCCTCGATCCAACGCAGTACATAGGCATTACCGATAGAGTTCAAAATATAAACCAGCTGCCAGCTGTCAATGGCGACCTTTTTTGCTTTTTCTATAGGCTCAATATAGAGTCCGTATATCTTGTCAAAGGCCTCTTTATGCTCTATCTGCTGCGATTCAAAAAAGAAAGGGTTATTCAGGGCACCGCTCTCCAAAGATTTTCGTTTTTGCGTAATAAGGTCAAATTTGATCTGAATTGCCTGTTCTATGATACGTTCAAAAGAGTTCTCCTGTTCAAACAGTTTTTCAAACAGTACGCAGGCATGTTCAATATCCATTGCAACACAGGCACTGTATAGCCCCTCTTTGGATTCAAAATAGGAGTAGATCGTTCCCACACTGACACCGGCTTCCTGTGCAAGTTCGGACACTTTCAGCTCTGCAAAACCATGTTTTTCGAACATCTCGGACGCTTTTTCCAAAATAAGATCGCGCTTCATGTTCTTCATCTTTGCCGTTAAACGTGACATAGCTCTCCCTTTCGTTATTTCTGTCGCAATTGTATGGCGTTAAATATTAAAATGAACTGAATTCATTTTTTGAATAAGATTCATGAATTAGTGATTATTCTGCTATACTTAAGGATAAACAATCGTAGATCAAGCAAAAAAAGGGTGAATGATGGATAAAAATATCTCTTTGGTATTAGGCAGCGGCGGGGCAAGAGGTTATGCGCACATCGGCGTGATCGAGGAGCTCCTGGAACAGGGGTATACCATAAAGTCTATTTCGGGTTCTTCTATGGGTGCGCTGATCGGAGCCCTCTATGCCTGCGGGAAACTGAACGATTTTAAAGAGTGGGCCTTGTCGCTGGATGTCTTTGATGTTGTCAAGCTGGTCGATTTTTCATTTGAAAAGACGGGGCTCATTCAAGGCGACAAAGTCTTCCAGGTCATCGAAAAGATGATCGGTAAAGTAATGATCGAAGATCTTCCTATCAAATTTACCGCCGTGGCGACCGACATAATGGCAGAAAAAGAGATCTGGATGCAGAAAGGATCTCTTCTGGATGCGGTTCGTGCTTCTGTCGCCATTCCTACCGCCTTTACTCCCAAAAAGATAGAGGACCGGTACCTCGTCGACGGCGGCGTTCTGAACCCGCTTCCCATCGCACCGACGATGTCTGACGGAACAGACCTGATCATTGCCGTAAAGCTCAACGCCGTTGTCGACAAAAGTTACAAGGTTCCCCTTCCAAAAAAAGTGCAGGAACAGGAAAACGGTTTTCAAAAGGTCTTTGATGAGATGTCCACCAAAGCACAGGAGCTGTTTGCAAGAGAGTATAGCGATGCGCCTGAGAAGATGAGTATGTTCGACATCGTCGGGCGGACGATCGACACCATGCAGAATGCACTCGAAGCCTATAAAACGGCGGGGTATTCACCTGACATCATCATCAACATCCCGCATAACGCCTGCGGGTTTTATGAGTTCAACAAGGGTTACGAGATGATCGAATTGGGAAGGCTCATCGCAAAAGAGCATCTATAAGTGAAAGTATCGAAACGGACCCCGCAATCTTGGCGGTCTATAGATCTGCAATATGACGTCACCTGAGAGCACATTGTTTTTCATCTCAATACATAACGGCAGCAGCTAAAAAACTCCACAGCACCAAAATGGTATAATCGCGGCAATTTTTAGGTGAAATCAACAACTAGTTCACAATTTATACATTAAAAGGCTAACTATGGGACAGACCATAACTGAAAAGATCTTCTCTGAACACGTCGGCAAAAAAGTCTACGCAGGTGAGATCGTTCGTTCTAACATCGACATGATCATCGGTAACGATATCACTACTCCTATCTCAATTAAAGCGTTCGAAGAGAGTGGTGCCGAGAAGCTGGCAAATCCGGACGGTTTTGCACTGGTCCTTGACCACTTCATCCCGGCGAAAGATATCGCCTCTGCCAACCAGGCAAAGATCTCGCGCGAATTTGCGTACAAACACGATCTTAAAAACTATTTTGATGAAAAAGATATGGGTATCGAGCACGCGCTTCTTCCTGAGAAAGGGCTTGTTGTCCCGGGTGATGTTATCATCGGTGCCGATTCACACACCTGTACGCACGGTGCACTTGGCGCATTCTCTACCGGTATGGGTTCAACCGATCTTGCCTTCGGAATGATCACCGGCGGTAACTGGTTCAAAGTACCTGAAAGCATCAAGGTTATCTTTTCGGGTGAGTTACAGCCGAACGTCTACGGAAAAGACCTCATCCTCGAAGTCATCCGCCAGATCGGTGTTGACGGTGCCCTTTACCAGGCCCTTGAGTTTACAGGCAGCACGATCGCGACACTCAGCATGGATGACCGTTTCAGCCTTTGCAACATGGCCATCGAAGCCGGTGCAAAAAACGGTATCATCGCGGTTGACGACATCACAAAAGAGTTTTTAGCGGACAAGAACCTTGCCCGTGAACCGAAACTTCACTACTCCGATGAGGATGCGAAATACACGCAGGTCCTTGAAATAGATGTCTCAAAACTTGAACCGGTTATCGCCTACCCGTCACTACCGTCAAACGGTAAACCGTTGAGCCAGGCGGTTTCGGACAAAATCGCAGTTGACCAGGTCTTTATCGGTTCATGTACGAACGGCCGTCTTTCAGACCTTAAAATGGCGTCTGAGATACTGAAAGGCAAGCGTGTCGCACGCCGCACCCGTCTTATTGTGACACCGGCTACACAGAAGATCTTTAAAGATGCCGAAAAACTGGGCTACATCGATATTATCATCGATGCGGGCGGCGTTGTCTCCAACCCGACCTGTGGTGCCTGCCTTGGCGGCTACATGGGTATCCTGGGAGACGGTGAAGTGGCGATCGCAACAACCAACCGTAACTTCGTCGGCCGTATGGGTGCCCGCAGTTCAGGCATCTACCTTGCCAACTCGGCAGTGGCTGCTGCATCTGCTATTACCGGATTTATTACCGACCCGGCAACGATCAAATAACTATAATTTTCAGCTCGGAGTACTTTTAGGTACTCCATTTTATACTCCTCTTTTTTTCTCCCTGTGCTACAATCATTGTTATGTATACACTTTCACTTTATGACCTGCTCTTTTCATTTATTCCGGCCGCCATCGTCATCGGCGTCATGATCTATCAGTCGTTGCAGTACAAAACAGCACTCTATGCCATGGCAAGAATGGTTCTGCAGCTGCTTCTTATCGGTTATTTTCTCATCTATATTTTCAAGACTGAAACCGGGGCAGTCGTTCTTTTGGTCCTTGCAGTAATGCTCATTGCAGCCAGCTGGATATCCTTGCGTACTGTTGCGCAACAGCGCAAGACACTTTATATCAAAGCACTTATCAGTATCACGCTGGGAGGAGGTATCACACTGATTCTCGTCACCCAGGTCGTTATCGGTCTTGATCCATGGTATCAGCCCAGCTACATGATCCCGCTTGCCGGAATGATCTTTGCCAATGCAATGACCGCTATCTCCCTCGCATCAGAGCGTTTGTCATCAGAACTTACCAATGACAAGAACTACAGACAAGCATCGGCTCAGGCCTACCAGGCCGCTCTTATTCCTGTAGTCAACGCTCTTTTTGCCGTTGGCCTGGTCTCGCTGCCTGGGATGATGACGGGACAGATCCTTTCAGGGGTCTCCCCGCTGATCGCCGCACGCTACCAGATCATGGTGATGGCGATGATCTTTGGTGCTTCCGGATTATCGGTGCTGTTTTTTTTGCAGTTGATCAAAACCGATTTTGTCCGTTCCTGATTTTTACGCAATGCAGACTATAATTTTCATAACGATGAAGATCATCCCGCAAAAAGGTACCAAATGACAGATCGACAAAAACCGTTCCCGCTTACCTGCGTAATCTTCGCCGGCGGAAAAAGCTCACGCATGGGGCAAGATAAATCGCTATTGCCCTTTGGCGGCTGTACTACCCTGGCAGAGTATCAGCATCTGCGGCTCTCACCCCTCTTCAAACGAACGCTCATCAGTGCTAAAGAGAGAGACAAATTTGATTTCGATGCCGACGTTATCCCGGATATCGTCGAAACGGGCATCTACGCTCCGACAGCCGGTTTTGTCTCAGCGTTTGAGCACTTGGACGATGAACGTATTTTTGTTCTCAGCGTCGACACCCCTTTCGTCACTGCTGAAGAGATCGAGTCACTGTTGGCTAACGACAGCAATACACTCGATGCTGTGATTGCCAAAACCGCTTCGGGCAGCCATCCGATGTGTGGCATCTATCATCGATCGCTACTTACTTCGTTCAAGCGTATGCTGGATAATGACAACCACCGCCTGGGCCAGTTACTAAAAGAGGCTAAAACCTGCTTTGTCTCTTTTGACAATGAAGCCGCCTTTGCCAACCTCAACCACCCGCATGAGTATGAAGCGGCACTTAAAGTGCTTTGAGAATGCTTTTACTGTTCACCAACACTTTGTTATAATCTATCAACTGCAAATAGAAAAGTGAAAATATGAATTTAACCCATTTAGACGAAAAAGATAGACCAAAAATGGTCGATGTCTCTGACAAGAGCCAAACAACGCGTGTTGCTGTAGCCAGCGGCATTATAGAGATGAGCCGGGACGCTTATGACGCGATTGTCACCGAAAAGACAAAAAAAGGACCGGTGCTTCAAACGGCCGTCATTGCCGCCATTATGGGAACAAAGAAGACGTCGGAACTGATCCCTATGTGCCACCCCTTGAATCTCAGCGGTATCAACTGTGATGTTGATGAACTGCCGGAACTGCCCGGTTTTAAACTGACGGTAACCGCTAAACTGACCGGTCAGACCGGCGTCGAGATGGAAGCACTGACAGGTACAAGTATAGGCCTTTTAACCATCTATGACATGGTCAAGGCTATCGACAAAGGGATGGTGATCCGTCAGGTACAGCTTGAGGAGAAGTCCGGCGGTAAGAGCGGCGACTTTTCACGTAAAGGATAAAAAATGGCAGCAGACAAACCGAAACTCAACATCATCGGTCAGGACAAGACGCAAAAACTTGAGCTTGAATACCCATGCAGCTGGAAATACAAGATCGTCGGTGAAGAACGTAAAAAGCTTGAAGAAGCCATCCACTCTGTCATCTTGGAACGTGCCCATTCACTCAAACATTCCAACACAAGCAAAACAGGTAAATATGTAAGCCTTAATCTTGATCTTATCGTCCAAAACGAAGATGAACGCACCTTTCTCTACGAAGCGCTTAAAGCACATCAAGATATCAAGATGGTACTATAAGGCAAAGGAAATATGATGGATATGGAAAAATTTGAACGTGATATACGCAGTTTTTACAAAGCGCGTAAAGCCAAGTCCCTTGACAAAAAGCTGCTTTCGCTTGCAGAGTATGTTGCACAGGAGTGGCATATACCCAAAAATGAGCTTAAATTTCAAGAGTTAAAGATCATCACAGAAGCTATTCTGGAGATCGAGACAAAGAGTCTGCACGACGATGTGCAAGACCTTTTAGCACAAAAAGAGCAGATCGAACGTCAACTTGAACGGAAATCACTTGAACTGCAAAATGCAAAGTATGCCGTCTTCAACAGTATCGAAGAGGATATTACGGCTGACACACCGTCTGTTCAGCGCGACCTTCACCAGATCAAGCTTCAATCTATCGACCTGTTTGACATGCTTGAAGAGATGGTCGAATCAGCGATCTTGACCACGCTTGAAAAAGGGCATGACGTTGAAGAGACGATTAAAGAGATCACCAAAGATATCACGTACGAGACACTCAATGAGGGCGTAATGGGTACAACCCGCATCCGTAAGATCATCTACACGATCTTGCAAAGCGCCATCGGCGTGGCAGAAGCGACACCCAATACGGCTGAAGAGATCTTGCGCGGCAGTCTTAAAGGGATCCGCGCCGGGCTTATCCACTCCATCCGTGATTTTAAACAGCAGCTTCAATATGTTCCCGAAGAGCTAAAGGCAGATGTTTTGGCTGATTATGGTTCCCTGGACGAACTAAAACAGACAAACCTTGTTTTCGCACAGACCATTCAATCCCTTTCGAGTTCAACAGACAAAAGTACCGAAGCACTTTTGATGAAAATAAGTAAAGACATTCACCTCGACATGGATGAATTGATCCTTATCTCTAAAGAGACGGTAGAGGTGATGAAAGAGCGCTTCAACTCTGCAACAAAAGATGCTTTGATCCGTGGTTCGCGCGCACTGCAATCGCAAAAAGCACAAGAAGCTAAACGTATGGGGATCCAAGCATTCAGTGCTGCCAAAACAGCCTTAGACAGCGCCCTTAAAACAGCCAAAGACAGAATCGAGAAGAAATAGCACTCTTCTTTTTTGCCGCTTACGGCTGTCACTTGCCAAAAAATATCAAAGCAATAAGGTAGATCAATGTCAGAGTTCCAGGTTATTAAGAGCAGTGATCCTGTTAAAGAGATCATAAAAGCAGCTTTTGACGCGGAGTTATCCATTAGCGGCGGATGGGGATATACTCAGGAGTCTGCTACCATCATCCATGATACCAACGCACTTCCTATCGATCAATTTGAACACACTGTTGCAACCATGCGCGCCTATATTGAGATGAATATGACCCTTCCTGAAGAAGAGCGGTACGGAAGCATAAATCTCAATGAGGTCCATAGAAAGCAGATCAGAGAAGCAGACAACCTTTACGACAAAGTGACCTATGAGGTAACCGGTATGAAAGAAGATCTCTACGCTGCATTTATCAATGAATATAAAGAGAACTCGGCCAAAGCCGACTTTGACTATAGCGATCATTTTAACCGCCGTAAAGAGGCAACATTAAAACGTGTTGTTGAACACTGGTTTGAAAGAAGTCAGATCATTTAGACCTCGGCCGTTTACATATATATAATTTTTATGTATACTAAGCCATTCATACATTCAAATTCAAGGATCATTTTATGTTACACCCTGCAACTGCACACTTTGCCGTCGTCCTGCCTATTGTGGCTTCAGTCTTCGGTCTTGTTTACCTCTTCAGCCGTAGTGAAAGCATGTCGAAGATCTCTACCCGGGTTTTAGTCTTTGCGACACTGGCTATGATCGCTGCCTGGTATTCAGGCGGACAAGACGGTCCTGAAATCTATGATTACCTGAGTGAAGAAGGGCAACACGAGCTTCTGGAGCATAAAGCGCTTGGTCTCTACCTCGCTATCGGTATGGGCGTTATCACTGTTTTAAAATTTCTGGGCTGTAAAATGAAAAAATTCTCCCTGGAAGCACTCGCTGTCATTCTGCTGCTTGGAGCAACCGGTGCAACACTCCTGCAAGGCAAGCATGGTGGAGAGATCGTTTACGAATATGGCATGCCGTTTAAAGCCTATATGATGCAAGACACCCTTTCAACTGCCTTAGCGGATGCTTCAGAAAGTGAAGATGCAGACGAAAAAATTGAGTTCCTGACAGACGCCATCAACGAAGTGATCGGTACGGAAGAAGAGGAGTAATCTCTTTACCGTTCTTCCAACGAGAGCAAAAATCCGCTCCGGCTCCCGTTATTATAACTTTTTCTAATACTGTGTCTTAATGTTAATTATAAATGAGTTCCCGTTAGTGTTTCGTTTGGTAATACCTCAGACACAAGTGGGTAACCCAAATATCGTATCATTTGATAAGTTTGTGATACAATTCTCATTACGTTTTATCGCGATTGTTAATAGACATATTAACCGCCAGATTTTTAATGCCATCTTACCGGTGGCCTTTTTTCAACTTAAAGATCAGACGGTTTATATGTGTGTACACACTAACAAATGAGATATATCTATAACTATATGGGGAGATAACGATGAGTAATAAAGAAATAAAAAACTCTCAAGCAGATATCGAAGCTGTATCAAGCGACGAACTTTCTGATAGAAGAGCCTTTTTCAAAAAAGCCGCTCTATCTGTAGGTGCCTTGGCTGGCACAAGTCTTTTAGCGAATGAAGCAGCTAAAGGTGATGATCCATTTATCATGCACCACGTAAAATGGGGCCAGAAGCTTGGAGATCCTGTAACTAAAAATCGTTATGGCGTCCCTTCTGCTTATGAGCACAACGTTTTAAGAAGAAACACAAGACTTCTTGCTTCAGGTAACTTCCAGGCATCGATTGCCGTTACACCTATCCATGAATCAATGGGTATTATCACTCCAAACGGTCTGTTCTTCAGCCGTTCACACGGTGGTGTTGCGCACGTCGATCCTAACGAATACCGTCTAATGATCCACGGCCTTGTTGAGAAGCCTATCGTTCTTACACTTGATCAACTTAAAAAATACCCGAGCGTGACACGTACACACTTCATTGAATGTCCTGCCAATGGTGGACAAGAGTGGCGTGGACCGCAGTTCAACTCTCTTCAGTTCGCTAAAGGTTTTATGAGTTGTGCTGAGTGGACCGGTGTTTACCTGAAAGATATCCTTAAAGATCTTGGTGTTAAACCGGAAGCTAAATGGATTCTTGCAGAAGGTTCTGATAACTCTGAAATGGGACGTACAATTCCTATGGATAAAGTTATGGACGATGCAATGATCGTATACGGTCAAAATGGTGAAGCGCTTCGCCCGGAGCAAGGGTACCCTGTTCGTATCCTTCTTCCAGGCTGGGAAGGTAACCTTTGTGTTAAATGGCTTAAACGCATTAAACTTTCTGACGAGCCTTTTTATGCAAAAGAAGAGACGTCAAAATATACAGCTCTTAAACCAAGCGGAAAAGCGATTCAGCACTTTTACGCAAATGAGGTCAATTCGACTGTAACTTCTCCATCACCGGAGATCCCATGGAAAGACCTTAAAAAAGGTGATCTTGTTGAGATCGAAGGCCTTGCATGGTCAGGTATGGGGACGATTACAGGCGTCGATATCTCTTTTGACGGGGGTAACTCATACGTTCCAGCCAACCTGAAAGGGCTTGTTCTTCCTAAATGTTGGACACGTTGGAGCTACACATACAAGTATGAAGGCAAACGTATCGTTCTTGCATCACGTGCAATGGATGATGCAGGTTATATCCAGCCTACAATCGACCAAGAGACATTGGTTACAGGTATTGAAGCGGTATACCACAGAAATGGTATTGAGACATGGGAAGTACTTGAAGACGGTACAGTAAACCATATCCAACTTCGTTCGACACTCAAAAGAGATGAGAACGGTAACGTTGTAATAGACAAGGAGGCGTAATAATGTTGAAAATTAATAAATTAATCATCTCGGCATCTGTTGCAGCGACAGCAGCTCTTTTTATGACTGCATGTAATGGCGAAGCGCAAGCTTCCGGTGCATCACATACCGGTGCAACTGCAGCACAAACAGCTTATGCTAACGGTAAAGCGGTTATTGACGGTGGTGTAACATACCCTGTAGTTAACGGTAAAACATCTGACTATGTTGTCGATATGCAAGCAGAAAACACAACCTTCAACTACGGCCGCACGCCAACAGCTAACGAGCTGGCAGCATGGGATACAGATGTAACACCTTGGAAACTGCCACCGGCAGGTTCAGGTTCTGTAGAAGACGGAGAAGCGCTCTACGAAGCACAATGTGTTATGTGTCACGGTGACTTCGGTTCAGGTGGCGGCGGTTATCCGTCACTCTCTAAAGGTAATGGTGCTGATCTTAGAAAAACATTGAAGAACCAACGTTTTGATCCGGATGCAGATGGTCCGACTCGTGTATTCGGTTCGTACTGGCCGCACCTAAGTACAATGTGGTGGTACATTCATGACGGTATGCCGCACCCGAAATCAAAATCGCTGTCAGTTGACGAAGTCTATGCACTTACAGCCTACATGATCAGTATCAATGAACTGGAAGTCGATGGCGAAGATGTTGATGACGAGTTCGTTCTTGACCAAGACAATTTCTCTAAAGTCATTATGCCGAACGTTGACGGTTTTGAGCCTAAGATCGATGGTCCGGAGGGTGTTGAGAATGTACGTGCATATTACCAGAACCCGACTAACTTCGGTGCACAGAAGGTCAAGCCGAGTGAGCGTTGTATGAAGGACTGTCTAGAGCCGACAGCACAAGAAGTGCGTATCGCCGGTACCGGTATCAGTGACTTCTTGCCGCCGATCTCTACGGTTCGTGATCTTCCACAAGAAGAGGGTGCTGTTGAAGTTGGTAAAGCTGACTATGAAGCATCATGTGCAGTTTGTCACGGTGCAGCCGGTATGGGTGCTCCTGTAGTTGGCGACAAAGCTGCCTGGGCTGCAGTTGCCGGTAAAGGTCCGGAAGCTGTATTGGCAAATGCGATCAATGGTATCAACGGTATGCCTCCAAGAGGTGGAACAGATTTCAATGATGCTAAAATGAAAGAAGTTGTTGATTATATGATCAACGCTAGTAAATAAAACAAAAGGAAACAACATGCAAAGAAGAAAATTTTTAAGCCTAGTAGGTTTAGGTGCGGCTGCATTGGCAGTAGCTCCGGCAACAGTAAGAGCAGAAGACTATCGTACACTTAAGCCGAACGTCTGGACTGCACATACAGTAGAAGATGCTGCAAAAGCGATGTACGGGACAACGACCTTTATCGAAGAGGGTGTTAAAGTAACGACTCCGGACGTTGCAGCGAGTGGTGGAGCGGTTCCGGTCAATGTCACATCAGACATTCCAGCAAAGACAGTATCAATTTTCCAGAATGCCAATCCTGAATCAGCGGTCATCGTATTTGAA
>JBFHIS010000021.1:0-49613 GCA_041596355.1 Sulfurimonadaceae bacterium
TCTTTAGTTCCGATTGTCTAGGTGGCTATAGAGAGAGGGAAACGCCTGGCCCCATTCCGAACCCAGAAGCTAAGCCTCCCTTCGCTGATAATACTGCACCTTTCAGGTGTGGAAATGTAGGTCGCCGCCTAGTTCTCGGATAATCCAATCTCTTTCAATCACCCAATCACTTTATTTACATCACAAACTTTATTAACCATTTACCGGCGGCTATTGATCGTTACACTCTCTATTTATTACTACTTTACTCATAATAAATCATCCTCAGGATAATTTCTTATGAGATATCCTAGTTCTCGGATTACAATCAAATCAATTTCAATACTCCTTTAACTCTTAACAATCAGATAACTTGTCATTTTTACATATACATACATTTCGACGCTATTCTCTGCGCACTTGTTTGTTACATCTTATGCTACTTTATCCAGATAAAACGAGACATTGGTCTCCTTTTCTCTGGCATATCCTAGTTCTCGGATCATCAAATTAATTCAATGTTCAACGTTATATTCTTATATATAGCATTTAGAACTAAAGCCTGTAATATAGGGAATCAATTAGGTTCTGCGTGTTATCATTCAAACCATAAAAAGCCACATTGTGCATCTGCTGTTACAGAGAGATCGCCAATGTAATTAAGCCATAAAAGCATATAGGTGTATATTATAATGAATCAGAGAACAGTGATTGGAGTAGGGTTATGAAACATTTTGAAGAGGTCATAAACTATATGATAGATGTACATAAAAATCCAGATACAAAATATTCACCTACGCAGATGTTCGTATCACCGAATGATTTGAGTTTCGCAATATCCAGATTGATGGATGCAAACAAAATATTCACAAGTGATACTTTAGATAATAAAGAGATGACACCATCTTTACGTGAAGCGTGGTTTGATATTAGAGATAAAATGCCAGAGAGAACAGCACAGGATATTGCACTCTGCATTATGAAAAACACACCATTAAGCAGTAAGCCTGAACAAATTGATTCTATTAAGCATCTCTTTTATACTGTAATGCATGATTTCACGGACAATGCAGAGCTTTCAAATACATTTACAAAAATATTCTTCCGTAGCGGTGTATGAAAATGCCAATTCAAGTTTAAAGTGCAACAGATATAAAATTCAACAGGCGGGTACATATAAAGAGACAGGACAAAAGCAGGCCTCAGCAGAGGTCATCTAATTGCACTAATGTCCGCGAATTATCAGGACCAACAGCCCAATGCATACCCGAAGGAGCAGACCCTGGGCGGGACTTAGAGAGCTAAAGCCCCATGCAGGACAGAATTAAATTCTGTATCGTAAAATCCCGCATCGTAAAAACAAGAGCAGTTTTAAAAAAAAACATTCGTTTAATTAGTGTAATTCGATGATAAAGAGAAGAGAGAAGAGGCTAAACTACTCTGGACTAAAAGTCCATTTTCTATGACTTGTCATCCCAAACTTGATTTGGGATCCACTGCATCTTAGATGCAGATAACAATCGCATTGTCATAAAGAGCTGGATCTGTGACCAAAGGAAATACCTTTAGGTAAATCGAGTTCAAAATGACTGTTGTTACACTCTGTACGTAAATGGGCGTAATATATTGAAAGACATTGATGATGAATTGGTTGATTCTTAATTATTGTGATGTTATAGAATGGGAGGTTTGGTTGGTGACCCCAAGGAGATTTGAACTCCTATGGCATGGATGAAAACCATGAATCCTAACCATTAGATGATGGGGCCATTGTAATAATAAGTGGTGTCCCGTGATGGACTCGAACCATCGGCATCCTCATTAAAAGTGAGATGCTCTACCAACTGAGCTAACGGGACTTCTTACAAACTTTGATACTCAATGTTTGTGGACGGGAATTATAGACAAAACGCTTATGAATGTCAATACTATTTTGCGAAAATATGTAAATTTCATACATTTTTTATAAGTCAGGAAGATTGTTGCTTATTCTGGCACTTTAAACATCCATAATTTGTTACTATTAGCTATGAGCTTTGAGTATATTTATCTTTTTTTATTGCTGCCGCCTTTACTGTACTGTCTCTATCGTTGTAAAGAGAAAATAGTGCAAGGTTATTTTGTACACCTTGCACTATTTAAGACGCAAACCTCATGGTTACGTTGGGAGTGGCTGGTGAAGTTTGCCATTATTATATTACTCTTGACGGCTATCGCTTCTCCGATCATCATCGATAAAACAGATCCGTTGAACCGTAACGGCATAGATATTGTTCTGAGTCTTGACGGCAGCGGTTCGATGAATGCATCGGGTTTTGACGAGAAGACGCGTGACAGCCGTTTCCAGATCACACAGCGTATAGCACAGGATTTTGTAATGAAACGTCAGGAAGATAACGTAGGTGTTGTCCTTTTCGGCGATTTTGCATTTATCGCTTCGCCTGTTACCTATGAGAAGGAGATCGTTTCCGAGATGATAGGTTACCTCACCCATGGTATGGCCGGGCAGAACACGGCTATCGGCGAAGGGATCACCATGGCGCTTCGAGCTTTGCAACACTCCAAGGCAAAAAGTAAGATCATCATCTTGCTTACCGACGGTGAACATAACAGCGGTCGTATCTCGCCTAAAGATGCAACTGCGCTTGCAAAAGAGCAGGGGGTCAAGATCTATACCATCGGCGTCGGTAAAGAGGGGGAGTTTGATAAAGCTCTTTTACAGAAGATCGCCTCGGAAAGTGAAGGGAAGTTTTTTGCTGCCTACAACAAGGAGGAGCTTGAAAAGGCGTACGATGAGATCAATACGATGGAACAGTCCAAGATAAAGAGCCGTGAGTATCAGATCAAAGAGCACTATTACCAATGGCCCTTGACGGCTGCAATGACTCTACTGATGCTGCTGCTTTGGCAGAGGAGCCGTAGATGATCTATCTGGCACCTCTTTTCTTGTGGCTCTTTGTTCCGCTTCTGTTCTTGCTGTTTGCAGGCGGCTACCAAGGTTTTACAGCGATACGCCGTCAGCACTTTTGGCTGGTCCTCTCAATCATCTTTATTATCCTGGCGTTGGCGCGTCCTGTACTGCAACAGGAACCGATAGATGTCGAAGAACAGGGCAGCGATATTATCCTTGCCGTAGACCTCTCATACTCGATGCAGGCAGACGATATCAAGCCCACGCGTCTAGGCGCTGCAAAGCAGATACTCAAAGATCTTATTGTGAATGAGAGTAAGAACAGGTATGGCATTATGGGGTACACGACCAATGCGATCATCCTCTCTCCCCTTAGCAGTGACAGAGAGCTGCTGATACACCTGTTTGAAGGGTTGGATGAGAACCTGATCATGACAAAAGGCACCGTCTTGATGCCGGCATTGAAGCTGGCCCGTAAGATGTCGAAAAGTAAAAAGGCGATCGTTGTACTCTTGAGTGACGGGGGTGATGCGCTTGAGTACAATAAAGAGGCCGCTTTTGCCAAGAAGAACGGTCTGATCGTCAATGTCCTTTTGTTGGCTTCTGCCAGCGGCAGTACCCTGAAAGACAGAAACGGAAAGATCGTTAAAGATGAAGAGGGACATATTGTGGTGACATCACGAAACAGTGCCATCGAAAACGTGGCCAGGGTAACCGGCGGCCGTGTCGTTGAGACGCTCTCTTCTCTGCAAAAGGCCATACACGCTCAGGAGACGGAGGAGTTCACATCGAATACGAAGTTAATGCAGTATAACGAGCTTTTTTATTACTTTGCGGCATTGAGCCTCTTCTTCGCTCTCTTGGCCTTCACTTTTTTAGGCAGGAAGGTGTTAAAGATAGTGGCGGCACTGTCATTATTGGTCGGTATAAATTCTCAGGCTTCGATTCTTGACGGGTACTACTTTAATGCGGCAAAAAAGGAGTATAAACAAGAGAACTATCTGAGTGCGGCACGGCTCTTTTCAAATGCAGACACTCCTGCGGCAAGGTATAATGCGGCATCGAGTTATTATAAGGCAGGCGAGTATGAGAGGGCACTTGAGCTGTTCAGTCAGATCCGTTCCGGAGACCCGCTCTTAAAATCGACACTTTACTTCAATATGGGCAACTGCTATATACGTCTGCAGGAGTTTGTAAAGGCCCGTGAGATGTTTAGAAAGTCGTTACTGCTGCATTACAGCAGTGAGGCCGAAGAGAACCTGCATTTTATCCTTAAGGCTGAAGAGCAGGAACATCTTCTCACCGGTCGTCAAGAGGGTAAGCAACGGGCGCAGGATGCTCAAGCTGAAAGCAGCCAGGAGCAGGGGAAGAAAAAAGAGGGCGGAGGCTCCAACCAGCAGAGTGATGCGGATGCCTCAAAGGGTGCCGGCGGTAAAAAGATGGAAGGCGATGAACGTCTCTCTTTTTCAGGCGGAAAATCCAGACTCTCCTCCAAACAGTATGAACTGATCAATCAAAGGAGTGTGCATGAAACAAAACCTTGGTAGGATATTGGGTCTCATTCTGCTGTTAATCGCTTCGCTTGTATATGCAGACGAACCCTATAAATGGAGCCTCTATAGCAATAAAGAGAGCGTCTACGTCAATGAAGCGGTTGCTGTAGAGTATACCTGTGAGTTTAAAGATCAGGGCTATCTCCATGTAATCGAGTTAGATATAGAGGGTGAAAATGACGGTTACAGGCTTCTCTCCCGAGGTGTGAATGAAACGGTTGTCAATGGAAAACGGCGTGACACCTATCGATATACGCTGTTTCCAAAAAGAGAGGGAGAGCAAGAGCTCCGGTTTAAGGTTCTAATGCGTAAAACAACGAAGGCCTCAATAGAAAACTCTGTGATCGGAAGAGATAATGTTGAAGATTATGCCTTCATTGATAAAACAGTCGAGCTCCCTCCTCTGCATTTGGATGTTTCAGCGCATCAAGAACGGATCACAGGCCGTTTTGAACTGGAGGTTAAGCTAGACAGAAAAGAGGTCAACGCCTATGAACCGGTACATCTGGATGTCAAGGTAAACGGTGAAGGTAACTTTGATGAGATGAGAGACATTTCTCTTCACATTGATGGTGTAAAGATCTTCAGTGAACCGGGTGAAGACCATTACAGTTTGACGGCAGATGGCTTCAAAGGAACTTGGGAGCAGAAGTTTTCTATTGTTGCCAAAGAGGACTTTGTCATCGAACCGATAGAACTCTCCTATTTTGATATTTCGAAAAAGAGAAAAGTTACGCTTCGTTCAGAGCGTTTCAGTGTAAAGGTCAATGCCGGTTATATGGCTGAAGAACTTCTTGACGATGTGCCGGGTGAAACCGATGGTAGCTGGTGGTCATGGAGCTATCTAAACTATTTTTTCACGCTGCTTAGCGGGGTAGTTCTAGGACGTTATTCGCTACGTTTAAGAAGCGTTAAAAAACGTCAGGGAGGCTTTATGGAAGAGGTCGAGGCGTGTCACTCAGTAAAGATGCTGTTGAGCAAGTTGGTCATGACAGGCGATGTAAGGTTCTCACCATTGATCACACAGTATGAAGCTCTTGGCAATAAAGCATCACTCACGGCATTAAAGAGAGAAGTCAAAGTACTTTTAAAAAGTGATTAAACACATATGGATACAATAAGATAACAAGAGAGGTAACGATGTTTACAAAAATCGAAGCGATTAAAAACGAAGTATCAAAGGTCGTTGTCGGTCAGGAGAAGATGATCGACGGTCTTCTTATAGGGCTGCTTTGTGAAGGACATATCCTTATAGAGGGTATTCCCGGCCTGGCCAAGACGACTACCGTCAATGCACTTGCGAAGAGTCTTGGTCTGGGATTTAAACGGGTCCAGTTTACACCTGACCTACTCCCTTCCGATATCCTGGGGGCCGAGATCTATGATCCGCAGCATAATGCCTTTAAGATAAAGCACGGCCCGGTTTTTACAAACTTGCTGCTGGCCGATGAGATCAACCGTGCTCCGGCAAAAGTGCAGTCGGCACTTTTAGAAGTGATGCAGGAACGTCAAGTGACCATCGGTGATGAAAGTTTTGCCCTTGATCTGCCATTTTTTGTTATGGCGACGCAGAACCCTGTGGAACAGGAGGGGGTCTATCAGCTGCCTGAAGCACAGCTGGACCGTTTCATGATGAAACTGGTCGTCGGTTATAACACGAAAGATGAAGAGCTTGAGATCGCCCGTAGAGTTGCCAATGGTGTCAGTGAAAAGATCCAGGCCGTCGTCAACAAAGAAGAGCTGAATGCGATGAAAGAGCATGTCAAAGCGATCCATATCGATGATGAAGTCGAACGATATATGATCGAACTGGTCTCGGCAACCCGGGACCTTGCAGCGTATGGGCTTGAGGAGATCGGCGAATACATTCAGTTCGGTGCCTCGCCCCGTGTCAGTATCGACATGTTCAAAGCGGTCAAAGCGATGGCCTTTCTTCGCGGTAAAGATTTTGTTACACCGGTTGATGTAGCCTATGTGGCCAAAGAGTTGATGCGTCACCGTATCGTTCTCTCCTATGAGGCCGAAGCGGAAGGGATCGAAATGGACGAACTGATCGCCAAGATCTTGGAAGCGGTACCGATCCCGTAGGGCTATGCGATGTCAAGATTAAGCAAGATCCTCGTCAGAGCGCGTCGTCAAGTCTTTAGCGAGATGATTGGCAACAACCCCTCTATTTTCCAGGGCGAGGGGTATGACTTTATCGAACTGCGCGAATATATGCCGGGTGATGATATTCGTCACATTGACTGGAACATTTCCGCAAAGATGCAGAGACCTTACATCAAGATCATTAAAGAGGAACGCGAACTCAATATTGTGATCGCGTCGATGCTCAACGGGAGTGTCCATTTCGGGGCAAAAAAGTTCAAACAGGAGCTCATCGCCGAAGTGGTCGCCAACCTCTCTTATGCGATTTTGCACAACGGTGACCTGCTGAGCACACACATCTATGCAGACAGATTGTACAGCGAGAACAAACCGACCAAAAAGGTCTCGTCGATCAGGAAAAGTGTCGATGAGATCCTGACGTTCGACCCGTTGAACAAAGCGGCAGATTACAAGATGCTCTCTGAAACGCTTTATAAACGTATCCGCAGACGCTCTCTGATCCTGGTGGTGGCGGATTTTTTTGATCTTCCCGACTTTAAACTTCTGGCAAAAAAGCATGAGGTCATCGCTATTATTGTACGTGACAGACTTGAAGAGAAGCCGCCTGTTATGGGCTTTGCATCACTTCGTGATCCGGAGACGGGTCAACAGTTGGAGGGAGATTATTCGCAAAAGAGCGTTGATGCGTATGCCAAGAAAGTGCATATGCATGACAGGGAACTCTACAGCCGGTTTCGCAAAGAGGGAGTACGCTTTACCAAAGTCTATACGGATGAGAACAGTGCCATTGCGCTGCGGCGTCTCTTTGAAGGACGGATATGAAACCAAGTGCACATGATATTCCTCTGCACGACATAAAACCTTTGATGGAGGTGCCTGACAGCTCCTTTACTATTTTGCTGTTTATCTCGGGTATCACTGCTGTTCTACTGTTTAGCGCTCTTTTTCTGTTGTATCGGTTTATGCGCGACCGTCAGGCAGTGAACCTTCGAAAGGTGCACTATCAAGCACTGATAAAGGTGCGTTTTGACGATCCTAAAAAAGCGGCTTATGAGATTACCGAATACGGTCGTCTTTTTGCCGATGATTCGGAACGTATGCATGAGGCATATAACAACCTGGTCTCGCGTCTGGAACGTTATAAATACAGACCGGTAGTCGATGCGATCGATGATGAAAGTCTCAGTTACTATAAGATCTATCTTGGAATGATCGATGTCTGATTCCAAGGGGCGACAGGATGTTTGAAGGTCTCTATTTTGAGTACCCGAAAGTCTTTAGCTTTATTGTTGTCTATATTGCCTGCGAAGCCTACTGTAAACTGCGCGCCTCTGCGATCTATTTTCCCAATGCACAAAAATTTACCCGGGAGACGGCTGCCGTATCGGCATTGATGTGGATACTGAAATGGTTAAGCGTTATTCTCTTACTTCTTGCCGCGATGTCACCGGTCAGGGATGCCCTGTTGGAGCTTGCACCTGAAGAGGGGTATGATATTGCAATGGTGGTTGATGCGAGCGCCTCCATGCGATCCAAAGCGTATGATGAAACAGTGCCGCAGAAGAGCAGGTTTGAGGCGGTGAAAGAGATCGTTACCGATTTTGCCGCAAAGCGTCAGGAAGATAATCTTGCTCTGGTCCTGTTCGGTGATTATGCGTTTATCGCTTCGCCGCTGACCTACGATAAAAATGTTCTTCAACAGATCATTCATGATCTTCAGCCGGGTGCAGCAGGAAAGTCAACGGCGATCTATGAAGCGGTCGCACAAGCGGTGAATGTGTTGAAAAGTTCCGCTGCGAATAACAGGATTGCGGTACTGTTGAGCGATGGGCACAACACTTCGGGTCAGCAGATTCCGTTGTCGGCGGCAATGGCCCTGGCCAAAAAAGAGCGCGTCAAGTTCTATACGATCGGTATCGGCGCTAAAAATGAGTATGACGGTGTCCTGTTGGACTATATTGCCGAGGAGAGCGGAGGCGAGAGCTTCCATGCCGGGAGCGCTTTGGAACTTAAAGAGGTATATGAGAGGATCGATACGCTCGAAAAGTCGGAGATAGAACGCTTTGACTATACCTTTAAAAAATACTACTATATCTACCCGCTGTTCCTAGCCTTTTTTACGCTGTTGATCTATGTCTACCTGCGTAACAGGAGAGGGTCGTTATGACGTTTTTGTACCCGGAATTTATCTATATGATGCTACCTGTTCTTCTCTTTTTATTTGGTCTGTTATTGACACAGAGTGAAGTGCAGGAGCAGTTTTTCTCACTGCGGGTCCTGTCCAAATTACGGGTAGACACAAACCGCCTCTCTGCAAAAGTACGCAATTTTTTCTATTTCCTGATGTTTCTCTTTATCATTCTGGCATTGGCAGGGCCTGTCATAGAAAAAGGGCGAGCAAAAGTCGAGGTGACAGGTGAACCTCTTTATATCGCACTCGACATCAGTGCCTCAATGCAATGTGAAGATATCTATCCCAACCGTCTGGAATTCGCCAAACAGAAAGTGTCGACCTTTTTAGGAGAAGCTGACCGGAACCGGATCGGTCTGATCGCTTTTTCACAGAGCAGCTACCTGGTCTCTCCGGCTACTTTGGATCATCACCTGTTACATTTTCTGCTTAAGCCGATGAACAGCAGTTACAGCACGGAAGAGGGAACAAATCTGTTGACAGTGCTTAAAGCGGCTAACAAACTTTATACTGAGGGAGAAGAAAAACGTCTTCTTATCGTCAGTGACGGGGGTGAGAAGCCTGATCTAACAGAAGAGATCGCCTATGCAAAGCAACATAAGATCAAGGTCTATACGCTGGGTGTAGGAACGAAAAAAGGTGCGGTGGTTCCAAAAGCCGACGGCGGCGTTATTCTCTATAACGGTACGACGGTCATCAGTCGACTCAACCCTGAACTCAGCTCTTTGGCGAGAGCGAGCGGCGGTGCGGATCTTCAGCCTGACGAACTGATCACGCTTGCAGGAGATGGTACAGAGGAGCTGTCTGACGGTGAAGAGAAACCGATCTATTTTCATCTGTTTGTACTCCCTATCGCGTTTGCGATGCTGATGCTGGTTCTGGCGACAAGTTCATTTCACAGGGGCGAAAAGTATTATCTGCCGTCTCTACTTGTATTGGGGCTCTTTTGGGTTCAGCCGCACCCTTTGAATGCGGCTCTTTTGGATTTCAAACGTTTGGAGAAGGCAAACAGCGCTTATGAGAACGAGGCCTATGGTGAGAGTGCCAGGATCTATCAACGGTACGCACTTGAATATCAGAGTCGTGAAGCGACTTACAATGCGGCCAACAGTTATTATAAACGGCAGCAGTATGGACGTGCGGCGGAACTTTACGAATCGATCCATTTTGTGGAAGCCGAAAAAAACCACCGACTCTACCATAACCTGGGCAATGCATTGGCCCGACTGGGCGATGACGCAAGTTTGCAAAAGGCGATATCGGCCTATAATCAAGCATTGAAGTTTAGAGACGACAATGAAACACGTGAGAATCTGCAACAGGTTGAAGAACTATTGCAAAGGCGAAAAGAGGCAAGTCGACAAGGTCATAATCTCTTCCCTCTCTCCACTGCAGCAGAAGTTGACAGAGCGGTAAACAAGAGTGATGCCGGGGGTGATGTCGGAAGTATGCGTCCCGGAGAGAGTGTTATGAGCGACAGAGAAGCCGACAAATGGTTTTCACTGTTAGATGAACGTCAACGCGGTGCACACTACAAAATAGACGTTGCTGACCCCGGGCAAGGAGCAGGTAATGCTAAACCCTGGTAGGCTAGCTCTTATACTTCTGACAACGGTCTCTTTGTACGCCAGCGTGACAGCCGTTGTCGATAAAAATATCGTCCATAAGGGCGAAACGGTGACGTTGACGCTGAATATTGAAGGGAAAGAGTTTAGTGTGCCATCGGCAATGACTTTGTGTGGCAATGCGTCGCTCTTTGCTAATCATGAACAAAAAACAGAAGATGCCGAGGGGACGTTCAAAAAAATAGAACAATACCGTTTCAGATTCAAAGTAGAGTCCGATTGTACTGTTGAACCGATCCTTGTTGTGGTTGACGGTGTGGAGCATTACACACCTGCACTGAATATCACTCTTGTGCAAGATGACATTCAAACCGACAAAATGCCCAAAGTTGTGATGAAGAGCCGTAAAAAGGGTTTGTATGTCGGAGAGGTTTTTGAACTGGAGGTTCTCTTTGTCTATCCGAAATCGCCAAAAGTGGCGGATACGATCTTCGTTTTGCCGGAGATGAAACATCTCTGGGTCAAAAAAGCGTACGATGGAGTGGAGAGCAGCGAAGGTGAGATCCATCTGCAAAAGAGGCGTTATCTCCTGACACCGCAGCAGGCAGGCGATCTCCATATCGATCCGGCTGAGGTAAAAGTTGCCTATGACAAGAGTGAATTGGACGCCTGGGGAAACCGAAAGATAAAGCGTTATTGGGAGAGTCACTACTCAAACAGGTTGGAGCTTCACATTAAAGATCTTCCGGAAGGGGTTAGGGCAGTAGGCGAGTTTACACTCTCATTGACGGTTGATACGCGAGAGGCGAAGAGAAACAGCCCTGTCGTTGCAGAACTCACATTGCAAGGCCGCGGTAATTTTGAAGACATTACGCTCGATCAACCGGTTATCAAGGGTGTCGATCTGTTTGCGGAAGAACCGCTTTTGGAAAAAGTTGTAAACAGTGATGACGAACGCTTGCAACAGCGACTTAGTTTTGTCGGCAGAGCGGACTTTACGATACCGCCGATTACGTTGAAATATTTTGATCCGAAAAGCGGTGAACTCAGGAGGGTAGAGACCAAGGCCGTTGCTATTCATATCGTCGGAGACGATGAAAGCCCCTCTTCCGGCGAGATGACGGAAGAGAAAGGAGAACATACAATGGCCTTGGCAGTGATTTATCTATTGGGGTTTTTGAGTGCCGTACTGCTTTTACGGGTGCCGTGGAAACGGTATTTAAACGCAGGCAAGGGCAAAAAGGCCGCTGTTCATGACCACCGGGCTGCATTGAGGCTGTTACTTGCACACAAAGATGATGAGGGTGTTCAAGAGATGCTGGAGGCACTTGAAAAAGAGCTGTACAGTGGAAACGGCGAAGGTGTCGATGAAAAAAAGCTGAAAAAGCTTCTGCGCAGATATGCCAAGAAAAAGCAGCACTAAAACTGTTTCTACGAGAAGATCTCCTCTAAGGTATTCCCCTTGTACATCTTTTCACTCACCTTTTCCCAATCATCGTTTTTGATCTCTTTTTTGAACTGTTCAAGCTCGGTTTGAAAGACCTCGATGGCGTCGAGCAGGTTCTCTTTGTTCTGCTTAAAGATATCTTCCCACATATGCGGCGACGATTTTGCCAGTCGGCTCATAGAGCGGAAACCCCCGGCAGCCATCGCCAGGATGTTGTATTTGTCTTCTTGTGCGAGAACCGAGTTGGCGATCGAGTAGGAGATGACATGGGGCATGTGGCTGATAAAGGCGGCGTGACGGTCATGCTCATGGGCATGCATATAGCTCAGACGCATGTGCATGCCTGAAAAGATGCGAACAGCGGTCTCCTGCTGGTGGGTTCCCGACTCTTCAAGGTCACATAAAACGACAACCTGATCTTTGTAGAGTCCTTCAAATGCAGCGGATGGGCCGTTGTGCTCTGTTCCTGTCATAGGGTGTGCTGCGACAAAGTTTTTGCGGATACCGGCAGGAACCGCCTTGACAATGACCTCTTTGGTACTGCCGAGATCAATGACCGTGGTGGTTTCAGAGATCTTCCCCTCAAGTGTCTGGAGTGTATTTATAACACCATTGACAGGGATGGCCAGTATGATGAGGTCGAGTTTGCAAAGTTCATCAAATTCGATCACCTTTTCTACAAGGTTCAGACGCAGCGCTTCCTGCTGATGTTCAACATTGTGGTCAAGGCCGTAGATGTTAGAGACAAAAGAGAGTTTACGCAGGCTAAGGGCCATGGAACCGCCCATCAATCCGAGCCCTACAATACCTATTTTCATTGATAACCTTTTAGTTTGGAGCCCAAAAAAGAGAGCCGTGTTGATAGTGTTGCGTAATGATAACTCTTAATATGTTAGAAATCCTTGATATTCTCTCTGTTAGAGAGAATGATTTACCCAGCATTAATGCTTCTGCTGTTAAAATCACACCCTAAAATTGCCTGATAAGTGTTTCTAAAAAGTATCGCCATTCGGCCATTTTTTAGAGATACTGACGAAAGATACGGATGAAGCTTTTCAAAACCGCTGCGGCGCTCTTATTATCACTGCCACTGTTTGCTGCAACGATCACAGAGATCAAGTTTGTAGGTATGGTTCACATCTCTGAGTCTATTGCTAAGAGTATGCTTAAAATAGAGGTGGGCGAAGAGCTCGACCTTGAACAAGTCGATGAGAGCGTCAAGGCGTTTTTTAAACAAGGCTACTTTACAGATATCTGGGCTGATGAAGAGAACGGTGTTCTCACCTTTCATTTTGTCGAAAAGCCGATCATCTCCAAGATCAAGATGAGCGGTTGGAAAGAGAGCGATAAAGAGATGCAGGAGTCACTGCTGCAGATCAAAAAAGGGGCGCTTTATGACGAAAAGCGTCTTATAGCGGCTAAAAAGCGTATCGTAGCAGCACTTTCGCAAGAGGGCAAGATCGATTCTGTCGTCGAAATAGAGACGGAATATCTTGACAACGGCAGTGTGGCAGTCGAGTTTAAAGTCAATGAGGGTGAGACGATCATCATCGAAGAGATGCAGTACTCCGGTAACGAAAAACTTGATACAGAGCTTTTTGAAGCGCAGATCGCCAATAAAGCGCATCAGCCGGTGGGTTGGTTCTGGGGACGCAACGATGGTAAGATGCAACTGGCGGAACTGGGGTATGATCCATTGCGTATTCGTGATGTGTACATGCAAAACGGCTACCTTGACGCCAAGATAGATGAACCTTTTGTTCGGGTTGATTTCGACTCTTATACAGCGCAGATGAGCTACCAGTTCAGTGAAGGGGATGTCTATCGCGTCAGCGGCATTGTTCTGTCGCAAAGCAAGCAGGTGATCGACGAAGAGATCTTGCGCGAAGTGGTAGAGCTTCAAGTGCAAGAGCCGTTTAACATCAAAACCTTCCGTGAAGATGCTGAGCGTATCAAGACGAAGATCGCTGACCTCGGTTATGCTTTTGTTCAAGTCGTTCCGGACCTTCAAAAAGACAAAGAGAACAAGACGGTTGAAGTGGTCTTTCGTATTACCCCGGGTGAGAAGGTCTACATTCGAAACGTTATTATTGCCGGCAACGGCCGTACACTTGACAGGATCATCCGCCGTGAACTTTACCTCGGGCCGGGTGAAAAGTACAACCTGACGGATCTCCGCGACTCGAAAAATGCACTGGGCCGTACCGGTTTTTTCGAGAGTTCGACGATCGAAGAACAGCGTATCGACGAAGAGACGATGGACCTTATCGTCAAGGTCAAAGAGGCACCGACCGGTAATGTACAGCTCGGCGGTGGTTACGGCTCATACGGCGGTATTCTGTTAAGCATTGGGGTGAATGACCGTAATATCTTTGGTTCAGGTATCAATGTCGGGGTAAAAGTGGAACACTCTCAGCGTACCCAGAACTACTCGTTCAACATTTCGAACCCGCGTCTGAATGACAGTGACTTCAGCGGCAACTTTTCGATCTACAAATCGGTCTATATGTATAATGACTACACGGTCAACTCGGATGGGGTGACTTTGGGCATGGGTCACCGTTTCACCCGTTTTATAAGCGGGTATCTGGGGTACAACTACGCGGCAGTCAGTTATGCCGATATCTCTCCAGATTATTTTGTGAATAATCCGCAGCTCGTCCAGTACTTCGAGAGTTACAACAAAAGTTCGGTGACCATCAGCGGCAGTTTTGACAACACGGATGACTATTACCTTCCGCGCAGCGGTTGGGCGATCTCGCAATCGTTTGAAAAAGCGGGTATCGGCGCCGATGCCAACTTCTTTAAAAGCCGTTCAACGATTAACAAATATAACGGCTTGGAACCGTATCTTGGTTTCGATGCGATCTTCCGTTGGAAAAACCGTTATTATGCAGCAGCCGATACCGGATTCCTGCCTCAGGCGGAGGGCTTCTATATGGGTGGTCTGGGTTCTGTCCGCGGGTACGAATCCTACTCTCTGCCGTATGTCATAGATGCCAACGGCAATGCCGTACGTGTCTCCGGGACACAGACGGCTTCGAGTAATATCGAGCTGAGTTTTCCGCTGGTTCCGAAAGCGAAGATGCGTTTCTCTATCTTCTATGATCTCGGCTGGATCAGAACCGGACGGGATGAACTTGGTAATGTACCGGATATGTTCCGTATGGGTTACGGTGCGGGCCTGGAGTGGTTTTCACCGGTCGGACCGCTGCAGCTGGTATTTGCCAATCCTGTTAATCCGGGTGACAAAGATAAGATCTCTCACTTCGAGTTTACTATCGGACAGCGTTTCTAACAGGGTGTAAACACTGTGGCTGAAACGACGACAGCCATCATTGAACTTACCGGGTGGTCGAGCTAGCCGGCTCTAAACTCCACCTCTATCGCACTGCTGCCAATAGCTTCAACACTCTCTTTTGCCAAATAAGCAGATCGCTTCTGTGATGTTACGATCAGTTTATTCTCTTCCAAACTCAGTTTAAAATCGATGTTCAAGGGATGATGTGCCAGCAGTGCATCTGAAAGAGCCAGAATGTTTGTCAGCTTTTTGATGATCGGAAGAGATGGTAAAAGAAGCGCATATTCAGCCACATAGCTTTTCTTAACACTTTTACCGGATTGGAACAGTACTAACATTGAGATCAGAGTTATCTCTTTGTGGGTATAGCCATACTCAAGCGCTGTCTGTGTCAGGTAGTGACTATGGTTTTGAAATGAGTAGAAGTGATGCGAAGCACCGATCTTGGCAAGTTTGGCGGCGATCAACAGACACTTTTCAAATTCAGGTTCGAGCTCAAGCTGTTTATGTAGAAGTGAAAAAAGTTCTTTTGCCAGTTTGACACGAAGATTCCGCTGCTGTGCGTTGTGCGAATGTTGATCGAGCAGGTAGGTAAGAGATGGATTGAAGTTTGCCGGGAAGATATCTCTGTTGTTGCGAAGAAGATCACTTAGATAGAGCCCTTCACGGACACCGACACCACTACAGGTCAGCCGCTTTGCGCCGACTCTCTTGATGATGCGCAGCAAGATAAGCGTACCCGGTTTGATGACATCATAGCGATCTTTTTTAACACCAAGGGCTTTTAACGCTGATCTGTTTTTTGCAGCAATGATCGACTCGCCGAGAGCGACAAGCTCCTCAGCCTCAAAGCTGAAACCATGGAGTTTGTTGAGGGGATGTTTTTTCACTTTTATCAGGATCTGGGCCAGTGCACGAAAGGTACCTCCGACACCGATGATATGCTCTTGCTCCTGAGCCTGAAGTTTTTCGAGAGCCGCGTCGATATAGGCTTCGGCACCCTTGATGTCGTCCTGGTCAAAAAAGAGCTCTTTAAGACGTACAGTACCGAGATCCAAAGAGTCTGAAGCAATGACTTTAGCGCTTTCAATACAGGCGCATTCCGTTGACCCGCCGCCGATATCAAGGGTCATGGCATCTTGTCCAGGCAGAAGGTTGGCACAGGCGATACCGCCGAGATAGGCCTCTTTTTCACCGCTGATGACTTTGATGTTAAGTCCCAGCTCTTTTTTGATGAGTGCGAGGAACTGCTTTTTATTTTCGGCGTCGCGGACAGCGGAAGTCGCGACACAAAGTATCTTCCGTGCATCATACGATTGTGCGATCTGCATGAACTCTTTGAGTGCATAGAGTGCCCGATCCATCGAAGCTTCTTGAAGAAGGCCGTTGTTCTGGTAGGCATCTTCAGAAATCCGGACACGGGACTTCACCTCATGCAGAAGATGAAAAGCAAAACGACTTGTCTTTTCGATGATGATCATACGAACTGAATTGGAACCGATATCAATGACCGCAGTGCGTTTTGCCATAGGAAAATACCTTAGTGTGAGTCAACTGTTATGACGTCAGATGTTGAACCTTCTGATGCGTTAAATCTTCTCAAAGTTTAATTATAAATATTATAGAGAAAGGGGAGTTAAGGAAGGGTAAGAGTAGGGGTCTACTCTTCGGACTCTTTTAAGATCTGAGCATATTTAAATTGAAGTTCGGCGATTGTCTCGACATTGTCTTTGTCCAGTATAAAACAGTCGACAGGACAGACCGCGATACAAGCAGGTTCATCATACACGCCTACACACTCCGTACAGAGGTCAGGATCGACAATATATATCGGATCACCCTCTTCGATAGCCTCTGTAGGACATTCTTCGCGGCAGGCATCACACGCAATACATTCATCATTAATTAAAAGTGCCATTATAAACCTTAGTTATGAACCGAATAGTTCGTAAAATATTTCTAGCTCGATTTATAGCAGAAGAAACCTTGAAGTAATTTGAAACAAGAACGATAAGTAAATAGTTGTGTACAGGGAGGTTGAAAAGAAGAGGAAGATGCCGGTCTGTTTATCTACCTGATCGGTAGAATACAGTGCAGTTTGGAACGCAAAAGCAGTGATGCAATAGTCCCAAGATCGTCGTCGCGATTTTTAATAGAAAGCTCGCCGCCGAGGGCATCTGCCGCACTTTTGGCCAAAAACAGCCCCAATCCTGCTCCGGATTTGGTTCCCTGGCGTTTAAACGGCGCAAAGAGATCAACCGTATCATCGATACCGCAACCCTCGTCGATAATTTCAATCAGGAGCCCCTCATCGTTGAGGCGGCTTTGAAGCAGGACTTTTTTGCCTTCGGGTGTAAATTTGAGTGCATTTTGCAGAAGGTTCTGAATGATCTGGTTCAGAAGGCTCTCTTGCAGTGTACACATAAAGGCGTCAGGTGCAAAGTTCATCTGCAGCTCTTTTCCTTCAGACTCAGCCAGAAGGGCGAAGTCATTGGCTTTACGGCGTAATATTTCAATAATATCGGCCTGAATAGGCGTTTCGAGCTGTGCCCCTTCCTGACGGCCGATATTCAGGATGCTGGCGACAATGGCATTCATCTCATCGATGCTTTTGTTGCTGATCTTGATCGCATCGATATACTCTTCGGGGCTGCGTTTTTTGATGGTCGTGACCTGATTTTTAAGCTTCATGACGGCCAGAGGTGTTTTCAGTTCATGTGCGGCACCGATAAAAAGCTCTTTCTGATACTTCACAAAGTTTTGGATTCGGTTGATCAGATGGTTGATGCTCTCACCCAGGGGGATGAACTCATCGGGCAACTCCTGCACGACAATAGGACGGATCATATGTTCGTTCATATTGGAGAGACGTCGGTTGAGCCCTTTGATCGGTGCGATCAGCATCTTGGAGAAGATAATAGCATAGACGATGACCAGTAAAAAGCCGATGGCATTGATAATAAAAATGGAGTTAAGGATCTTCTTTAGCAGTTTTTTGGTCGCAGAGATGTCCTTAGTGATCTTGATAAAGCTCTTCTCTTGAAGCTTGAAAGGATAGAAGAGCACAAGCAGGGTCTGTGTCCCCTTTGTGATTTCCGTCATCTCTATCTGCTCTTGGGGTGCGTTACGTTTGATCAGCTCAACCGTCAGGCCTAAGAGATCGTCACTGTTATTTTCCTGTGCATCTACAAGGGACTTGTAAGAGCAGATATTTTCGGCAAAAGTGGTCATCTCAACACGTTTCTCATCATAGATAGACGATTGGATAAAGAGGTAGAGGATCGATGAGAAGGTAATCATCAAAGCAACGGTTGCAATGAGCAGTTGAACAAGAAACCGGCTGCGAATACTGCGATCTGAAAACAAAATAAACCTCTATTGAATGCTGATGCAGAAGTTATCGACCGACTGTAACATCAGAAATGTTTTTGATATCTTCTATTCTAACAAGAAAAAGCTGTTGTAAGTTTTGAATGTATTTGATTTATAAAAGATTAGCGGTAATTAACGCAGAAGAGCTCTACAGGGGGCAAAAGAGTTGAACTCTTTTGTTTGGAAGTTTATGCCTCTTTCGGGAAGCAGAAACGGTAACCGCGACGACGGACAGTCTCGATCGTTGTGATGTTAAGCGGTTTGTCCATCTTTTGACGGATCTGGTTTATGGCGACTTCGATAACGTTCGGTGTTACCAATTCAGGCTCTTCCCAGATCGCGTCCAGAAGCTGCTCTTTAGAGACGATCTGGTCACGGTGGCGTGCCAGGTGCGTCAAGACTTCAAACGGCTTGCCTTTAAGTTCGATCTCAATACTGTTGTAGATGATCTTCTCTTCTTCAGGATTGATGATAAGATCATCGATCTCGATAATGTTGCTGCCGCCGAAACGTAGCTGTGCTTCTATACGTGCAACAAGCACGTCAAAGTCAAACGGCTTGCGGATATAATCATCTGCACCGGCTTTAAGAGCAGTGATCTCACTCTCGTTATCATCACGGGCCGAAAGAACAACGACTTTGGTCTTGGGTGTGTTTGCTTTGATGTCCGGGATAATGTCTACACTGTTACCGTCGGGCAACATCCAGTCCATTAGGACCAAATCGTAGTTACGGATGTCAAGGTAGTACTCACCATCTTTAAGTGTCTCAACGACATCGCTTTGGTAGCCAAATTCTTTAAGGCCTTCAGCCAAAGTCTTGTTCAGTGTTACTTCATCTTCAATGATTAGAATGCGCATGCATTACCTCATAAATATTAATTTTAGGGCGGAAGTATAACACAGTTTTAGGTTAAATTAATAATTTTTTAAATTTTCTTTAATATTTGAAGGTTTCGGAGAGGGAAACCTCGCAGTTAGCGAGGATGTCAGGTTTAGAAATTTTTAAGAATAGGGTGGAAATCAGTGGAAAGTCTTGTTTTAAGGACTCTTTTAGGCTCAAAAGAGCCTCTTCGATCAGCTCGAACTCTCTACTGATCATCTGATCTTCTATATGTTTCGTGATCAACGCATAGTCGAGGAACTGCTTCTCATATGCATACTCTATGGTGCAGTTGATGCGCACCTTCTGTCTGGTGACGCGTTCGAAATCGAGGATCCCGATGATGGTCTCAAATTCAAGATCTTCAATGCTTATCTGCACGGTTTATACCACCGCTTTTTCTTCACCTTTGACCAGGCGCACAATATTAGGGATATGCTTGTAAAAGAGGATAATAGTGATAATCACGACCGGGGCATGCGCCATTTCCGGTTGAAGGATAAACGAAGCCGCCAAAAGTGCAAGAACACCTGTCAAAGAAGAGATGGAAGAGATCTTCAATGTCTTTGCCATCACACCCCAGACGACGACACCGATCAGGGTCTCAACCGGCAGCATTACCAACAAAACGCCCAGTCCTGTTGCGATCCCCTTGCCACCTTCGAACCAAAGGTAGGGGCTGAAACAGTGACCCATAACGGCTAAAACAGCAACGCCCCACAGGGTAGACTCCGGCAGACCGGCAAGCATAGCGACAAGAAGAACGGCGATCCCTTTAAGCGCGTCCAGCAGAAGCGTAGCCGCACCCAGTCTCTTAGCGAGGGAAGGGTTGGTCTCTTTGACGACACGAAGCACATTGGTTGCGCCGATACTTTGCGAACCGCTCTCTTTGATGTTGACACCCGCAAAAAACTTGGCGAGCAGGAGACCGAAGGGGATCCCGCCTACAAGGTAGGCCGCGATATAAAATTGTGCATTGATATTAAAAAGAAAATCCATATTGAGAATGACCTTGCGTTAAAATGTGGGTGAATTCTACATAAATAAGGGTTACATATGGCTAAAAGAGGGCTTAAATTTCCTGATGGGAAAAAGGGCTAATCCAAACTTTGTTATAATCGCGAAATTAATATCGATAAAGTGTGGGTACTTTAGTGCAACCCATAAAAATTTTATTGCAGAAGGACTGTGTGTGAACTACACAACTGAAGAACTTAAAGAGAAGATACTCGAGCTAAAAAGAAAACTGGATGTGACGGTTGTCGCCCACTTCTATCAGCGTGACGAGGTTTTTGAAATGGGTGACATTACCGGTGATTCACTGGAACTTGCCAAAAAGACAATGGCGGATGACGCCGAATTCGTTCTTTTTTGCGGCGTCGGGTTTATGGGACAGAGTGTCAAAGTACTGAGTCCTGAAAAACGTGTTGTGATGCCTAAGGTGGCCTGCTGTTCCATGGCCCGTATGATCGACTCTCTCTATTATGACGATGCGGTCAAAGCGATGGAAGAGCAGGGAATAGCAAAAGAGAACATTCTGCCTATTACCTATATCAACTCCAATGCGGATGTCAAAGCCAAAGTGGGCAGGATGGGCGGTATGGTCTGCACCAGTTCCAATGCGAAGATGATCATCGAAAAAGCGCTTGAAGAGGGTAAAAAGATCCTTTTTGTACCGGACCGCTGTTTGGGACAGAACATTGCCAATATGATGGGTCTTACGTCTGCTGTTATCGGAGAAGACGAAGATCTTGCCGGTGCGGATATTATCTGCTATAACGGTTTTTGTGCAGTGCATCAGCTCTTCAGTGTCGATGACATCAATTTTTACCGCAAGAAATTTCCGGGGATCAAGATCGTAACGCACCCGGAGTGTGATCCGGCTGTGTGCGATGCATCCGACTTTGTCGGTTCGACGTCGCAGATCATCAAGTACATCGCCGATCTGGACCCGGAACAGAAAGTGGCTGTCGGAACTGAGTTTAACCTTGTCAACCGTCTTCGTCAGAAGAACACCTACGTACTTTCCTCCACAAAGCCGGAGTGCCCGACAATGAACGAGACGACCCTTGAAGATCTCTATCTTACGCTTAAAGCCATCGACGACGGTGAGCCGATCAATGAGATCTTTATCGATGAAGAGACCGGTAAATGGGCGAAGATCGCTCTTGACCGAATGATGGCACTCTGATGAGAAGATTTGTACTCGAGAGCCTGGCGGAAGATGTCGGACGGGGCGATCTTTACGCGCTGGTCTTTGAGGCCCAGGCTGCGTCTGCCAACATTATCGCAAAGAGTGACGGTGTCCTTGCCGGAGTAGAGTACTGTGACCTGCTGGCCGGGGAAGAGGGCCTTACCATCACCTGGCATAAACAAGACAGCGACAGTTTTGTCAAAGGCGATCTTCTCGCTGTTGTTGAAAGTGACTCCCACACCCTGCTGAAGTGCGAACGCACGCTGTTGAACATGCTGCTTCACGCCTCTTCCATTGCAACGCTTACCCGTCGATATGTCGATATTGTCGCCCCCTACGGCACACGCCTTCTGGACACGCGCAAGACCCGTCCGATGCTGCGTGTCTTTGAGAAGTATGCAACACGCTGCGGCGGCGCGGTCAACCATAGAATGGGCCTTGATGACTGTCTGATGTTAAAAGATACCCATCTCAAAACCATCGATGATCTCCCGGCGTTTATGCAAAAAGCACGTCAGAGTATCCCTTTTACCTCCAAGATAGAGATTGAGGCGGAGACGTTCGAACAGGCACAAACGTTTATGGCCGCGGGTGCAGATATTGTGATGTGTGACAACATGACCCCTGAGCAGCTTGCAGAAGTAGTGCTTTACAGAAACAGCAACTTCCCAGGTACACTTTTGGAAGCCAGCGGCAACATCTCTCTGGAGACGATTGAATCGTATGCTAAAACAGGTGTTGACGCCATCAGCTCCGGTTCACTGATCCATCAGGCCAACTGGATCGACTTGTCGATGAAAGTCAATTAGGCGACCTGCTTTTGTTTCAAGCCATAGAGAACGCCCGACATATCGTACTGATCGCCCATATCAACCCGGATGCGGACTCACTGGGCGCCGCCTCCGCTATGTACACCCACCTCATGCGTCTTGAAAAAAAGACGACGCTTTTCTGTGTGACGCAACACATCAACCCGCGTTTGTCATTTTTACCATGGTTCGATAGAATGCGCCATCACTTCCCAAGCAATGCCGACCTTGCGATCAGTTTTGATTGCGGGGCTTATAAACGGTTGGGGGTAGAGATCCCATGTGACCTGATCAACATCGATCACCATAAGAGCAACGAAGTGTATGGGGATATCAATGTTATCGATACAACGGCGATCAGTACAACGCAGGTACTTTTCGACGCTTTTCGTACACATGACATTACGATAAATCCAAAAATGGCAACGGCACTCTATGCCGGTCTTTTGGATGATTCCCACGGGTTTCTGGCGCCCAAGACAGATGCAAGAAGTTTTAAGATGGCGGCTGCGCTGAGTGAGGCGAAAGCGGACATCTTGACGTCAGCCACCGCACTTTTTCATCAGAACTCTTTAGCGGCTTTGCGTCTGAAAGGGGTGATGTTTGAAAAGATGCAGCTGCTTTTTGACGCGCGTCTCGTTGTCCATTTGGTAACAAAAGAGATGATGGCGGCAACCGGCGGTCGAGAGGTCGATTGTGAAGCTGCGCTCGAGGAGAGTATGGGGTTGCCACATGTCGAGTTGGCGCTGATGCTTCGCGAAAACCGAAACGGCACTATAAAAGGTTCACTCCGTTCCATCGGTGAACTTGACGTTGAAGTGATTGCCAAAAAATTCGGCGGTGGCGGGCATAAGCATGCCGCAGGTTTGGATGTTGAGGGTCGTTCGCTTGATGTGGTCTATGAAGAGTTATTAACTGTAATAAAAGAGGAGTTTAGATGAGAAAAAAGTCAAAGTTTGGTTCAATGGTGTTTATGATCGCTCTGTTAGCGGTCATCGGAGGGATTATCTATCTTTATAACTCTGCTATGTTTGAACGTGAGCAACCGACCATTACGGTTGAGAACAGCGGTTATTGGAACCTGCGGGCTCCTCTCAAGATAAAAATTGACGACAACAGCGGTCTTCTCTCCTATAAGGTGACCCTCCAAAGCGGTTCTGAAAACTTTGTGTTGGCAGATGAGCAGTTCGGCGAACCGCAAGGCTCTCAAACGCTTGAGTTGACGACACCAAAACGTGCCTATGCACTTAAAAATAAAGAGGTGACGATTACAGTCGAAGCCAGAGATGCCAGTAAATGGAATTTCCTGTCGGGCAATTCATCCACGCAGACAACAACGCTGAAGGTGGATAAAAAACGCCCTTATATCTCTACGATCGCGTCGTCATACCGCATTATCAAAGGCGGTTCTGCCGTTGTTATCTTCAAAGCAGAAGATACGAACATGGAATCTTTTTACGTTGAGACAAATTTCGGCAAACGTTTTAAGGCGCAGCCTTTCTATAAAGAGGGGTATTATGTGACTCTGATCGCATGGCCGGTGACGGAAGAGACGTTCCGTGCGACTATTATCGCCACGGACAGTGCGGGGAATGTTGCCAAATCCGCAGTGCCTGTCATCCCTTATAACAAAAAATACAAAGTCTCGCATATTCGATTGAGTGACAACTTCCTAAACGGCAAAGTCTCTGAACTGGCCTACGCTTACGGTGTTGCTGACGATGCCGATATCATGCAACGTTTTAAGTACGTTAATGAAGAGATGCGTAAAAATAACGAAACCGTGATCCACGACATCACCTCAAAAGTGAGTGACCAGATGGTCAACAACTTCCCGATCAACAAGATGTATCCGTTGAAGAACGGTCAGGTTGTAGCGCACTTCGGCGATCACCGTATCTACTCTTACAAGGGAGAGACCGTCTCCGAAGCGTACCATTTGGGACTTGACCTGGCGAGCAATGCGATGTCGCCGATAAAATCGCAAAACCCGGCGATCGTCACCTATGCGCAAGAGAACGGTATCTACGGAAATATGCCGGTACTCTACCACGGGCTGGGTCTTTATACGATCTACGGACACTGTTCCAACGTCATGGTCAAAGAGGGTGATTCGCTAAGCTCTAACGCGACGATCGCCAAAACAGGCCGCAGCGGCTATGCCATGGGCGACCACCTCCATTTCGGTGTCCTGGTTCAAGGTATAGAAGTCCGTCCGCAGGAGTGGATGGACCAGGATTGGATACGTAAAAGTATTACCGACCCGATGCGCGAAGCAAGAAAGCTCATCAACCAGCAGTAGAAGCGCCTCTTTAGCCTTCACTTATCCTAACGCAGTTTTTACCGGCATTTTTTGCAGCGTAGACAGCGTTATCCGCCTCTTTTATAAGCGCTTCATAACTCTCCGTCGTGTCGGATGTAACGGCAACACCGATACTGACGCTTGCGTCCCAGAAACAGTCGCCTGTCTTAACACGCAGCGAGGCGACGGCGTTACGAAGAAGTTCGCCTGTATACAGAGCACCCTCTCTGTCTGTATTTGGGCAGATCACGAAAAATTCGTCACCGCCTAAACGGCAGACTAAGTCATCGGTTCGTACGGTATGTTTTAGTGTGTAGGCCAGCCGTTTCAGTACCAGGTCACCGCTATCATGTCCATAAACGTCATTGACCTCTTTAAAGTGGTCGGCGTCTATCATCAAAACAGCCAGCGGTTTTCCACTCTTGATCCGTTCATTCCAGGCATTCTCGACCGCCTGCATTGCATGACGGCGGTTTGGCAGGTCTGTTAACATATCGGTTGATGCCAGTAACTCCAGATGTTCATTGGCTTCAGAGAGCTCTTCTGTCCGTTGGACGACAATCGTTTCAAGTGACCGGTTCAACTCAACCAGCTCTCTGTTTCGCGAGGAGACCTGCTCAAAAAGGTTGTTAAGTGCGACGAGCAGAGCATCGGTAGCATTGTCGCGCGAAGTCTGCTCCTGATCATAAGCGTCATCCGGCGTAATACCATCAGCGATTTTTTTGATCTGGTGTGCCATCTCCTGGTCCTGTCCCAAGATATGATAAGCCAGCCAGTTAATAAGAAATTCCAGAAGATACCTGCTTGACTGTGGTTGATCCGGATTCATCGCCTCATTCATCACGGTGACTTCGTGCAGAAAATCCTGGTGCGACTTGATGTGGGGATTGACATGACGCCGGTCGAGGTCCATCTGATCCATCAAACTCTCTTCTTCCTGAAAGTGATACTGCGTGTACTCTACAAGTTCATGCATGATCTGCTCAAGATCACTATAGACCAGTTTATCCAGCGTTATCATGCTCCCCAGGCGGTTTATGATGTCGACAAGGTGATGGTGCTGCATGTCGACATCTGTCAGCCCTGTCGTGTAGTGCTCATCCCAATGAAATGATTCCATCTCTCTTCTCCCGGTATATAATGATAGAGGTTTCATGTAGTCTAGCGTCAAAAAGATAGAATAAAACTGTGACAGCTGTAAATAAGATAAATAGAAGGTGTCGGCACGGTATATTTAGGGGCTGCTGTGAAAATTTTGCTATAATACACTCAAATGTTCATTGTGGATATATTTTAATATATGATATAAAGAACACTCTCTTGAAGGACAACAGTGACTCAGACCACGATAAAAAAAGCAGTAGAACTTGTAGGGATCGGCCTGCATAAAGGCAACCCTGTCCGTCTGCGTCTCGAACCTATGGAAGCCAATAGCGGCATTGTCTTTCACCGAAAAGATGTCGGCGTATCCATCCCTTTGAAACCCGAGAATGTGGTCGACACCAAGATGGCTACGGTCATCGGGAGAGAGGGGCACTTTATCTCGACGATCGAGCACCTTCTCTCTGCTGTTTACGCCTACGGCATAGATAACCTCCGCGTGACGGTCGATGCCGATGAGATCCCGGTGATGGACGGCTCGAGTGCCAGTTTCTGTATCTTGCTCGACGAGGCGGGTATCCAACATCTGGATGCGCCTAAAAAGATCATCCGCATCAAAAAAGAGGTCTCTATAAAAGAGGGTGACAAGTATGTAAAACTCTTTCCGTCAGATGATCTCAAATATGACTTTACGATCAAATTTGCACACCCTGTTATCGCCGAACAGAGTTTTGTGCTCAACTTTAACAAGGTCAATTACAAACATGAGATCTCCCGTGCCAGAACCTTCGGTTTTTTACATGAGATGCAGTACCTTCAGTCAAAAGGGCTGGCCTTAGGCGCGAGTCTCGACAATGCTATCGGCCTTGACGACAAAAAAGTGATGAACCCCGAAGGTCTGCGCTATACCGACGAATTTGTACGCCACAAGATCCTGGACGCGATCGGTGATATGTCACTGCTGGGGCTCAACTTTATCGGTTCATACGAAGCGTTTGCCGGTAGTCATGACCTGAACCATAAATTGACCCTTGCCCTCTTGAAAGATCCTGAAAACTATGAGGTGGTCGAACTCTCCGGTGCCGAAGAGAAGGAGATGGCAAAAGCTTATGCATGATCTTGTCGTCATCGCACTGACCTCACCGATCATCATCGGTGTCTATAAAGAGAGAGAACTTATAGAGACCATCAAAAGTGAAGAGAGAAGTTCAGAGATCCTGCCCTCTCTTTTTAAAGAGTTGTTGGAAAAATATGAGATCGGGCATATTGTTTATGCCAAAGGTCCCGGCAGTTTTATGGCGATAAAAGTAAGCTTTATTTTTTTACGCACACTCTCTATTGTCAAAAATATATCCCTTTTAGCAACAGATGCGTTTTACTTTAACAATAATGCCCCTATAAAAGCAGTTGGAAAGCTCTATTTTGTTAAAAATAGGGATTCAATCGAGACAGAGACGTTAACCGAAGTACCTTCAATGGAGTTTACTCTGCCCCAACATTTAATTTTAGAAGATTTCAGTAAAGAGACAGCGCCGTTTTATGGCATCGGCGCAGTAGGATAAGGACCAGTAGTGACAATAAGTGTACCGGCAACCAGTGCAAATTTAGGGCCTGGATTTGACTCATTAGGCTTGGCCGTAAACCTTCGAAACCGTATCGAGTTCAAACCTTCGCGCTTTTTCAGTGTCAGCATCAAAGGTGAAGGCGAAGGGAATCCGCGTCTTAAAGGCAACAACCTGTTTGTAAGTATCTTTAACGAACACTATAAACGCCTTACAAGCAAACGCCAGAACTTCAAATTTACCTTTTATAACAACATTCCGCTTTCACGCGGTCTGGGCAGCTCTTCCGCCGTTATCGTTGCGGCGATCGCAACAGCCCACGAAGCAGCCGGTGTCCGCGTCTCAAAACGACGTATTCTGAATCACGCATTGGTTTATGAGTCTCATCCGGATAACATCACACCTGCAGTGATGGGCGGTTTTAATGCCGCTACAGTCGAAAAGCAGAAGGTCTTCTCACAGAAGAAGCATCTTCCTGACTATATCAAAGCGGTCGTCGTCATTCCGAATAAACCGATATCAACGGCAAAATCGAGAACGACGCTGCCGCGTTCATACTCTAAAGAGAACGCTGTCTTCAACCTCTCGCATACGGCATTGACGGTTGCAGCCTTTTTCAATGAAGATTGGGAGATGCTTCGTCTCGCGACGCAGGACCGTTTTCATCAGAAAGTACGTATGAAGATGCTGCCGGAACTTTTTGCGATCCAAAAAACGGCGTATGAACAGGGTGCATTGATGAGTACATTGTCCGGTTCAGGATCGACATTTTTCTCAATGGTCTATGATGAAGATGCCCCGAAACTGCAGGATATCTTTACAACACAATATCCCGATTACAATGTCCAAACGCTGGATTTTGATAACCATGGAATCATTACTGAACGTTAATACGTTCAGTTTTTAGAATCCCTCTGAAGATCAAGGAAGATTTAGATATAATGGCGCCCAATGTAAACTATCCCCAAAGAATGTGTGTTTCTTGTCGTGAACGCTCTGAGCAGAAGGCTCTATTGCGTCTACAGTGCAAGGATCAGCATCTTGGTTCTTACAGCGGTACAGGACGGAGTTTTTATCTCTGTTTTGCCTGTGTTGCTGATGAGAAAAAAGTGACCCGAGCCTTGGCCCGGGCATGTAAAAGTGGGGATATGAAGTACCTCTCGACCCAATTAAAGGAGATCATCGCTGATGTCAGACAAAGTTAGAGTACACGAGATTGCTAAAGAACTCGGTATCGATTCAAAAGAAGTTGTAGTAAAAGCCGCTGAAATAGGGCTGGATATCAAAACAGCTTCTTCATCCGTATCCATGAACGATGCAGAAAAGATAGCGAACTATATTATCAATGGTGCACCGGCTCCAAAACCTGAAACACCCAAAGTTACTGTTAAAAAAGCAGCGAAAAATGAAGATGAGGCTCCAAAGAGTGACGAGAAGAGCGCAGCAGAAAAACCTGCTGAGGATGCTGTAGAGAAGAGCACGCCGACAGAAGTCGAAGTTACAGCTACAGAAGCTAATAGCGAGCCTTCCGGAGAGAAAACCGAAGAGAGTGCACTGAAATCTGAGGAAGCTCCTGTCGAGAAGAAGCCTGCAGCCGGACCGAAAACAGTAACCCCTATTAAACGTTCCGGACTTAAGATCGTTAAGAAGAAAAAGCCGAAGATCGATCCAAACGCTACAGCAGCAACAGAATCTGCCGCTGCACTTAAAGTCTCTTCATACGGTAAAGTGAGTGAAGATGTACTCAAAGAGCTGCAAGAACGCAAGGCTAAGAAAAAGAGTAAAGGCGGTGCGGCTAAAAAGTCCGGTGGACAGTCGATCGATATCTTCGGCGGCAGCCTGTCTGATGTCTCTATGGACTACGATGAAGACCAGGTTGTACTGCTTGACCTCAAAGAGATCGATAAAGAGATCCCTAAAGAAGAGCCGCGCAAGCCTCGTCAGCCACGTCCGGCCGGAAGAAACAGCAATGCAGGTAAAAATGCGGGACAGAACCGCGGTCGTCAAGTCTCTCGCGGTAAGCGTAAAAAGTATACGAAGACAGTCGAAGATGAGGTCATTACACATGTAGAGATCCCTGAAGATATCCGTGTATACGAGTTTGCAGAGGCAATCGGTAAAAGTATGTCAGAAGTCATCAAGGTCCTTTTCGAACTGGGCATGATGGTCACGAAAAATGACTTCCTTAAAAAAGATGAGATCGAGATCCTGGCGGAAGAGTTTGGCGTCGAAGTGACAACGATCGATCCAAGAGATGCGTTTAACTATGAAGAAGAGTATGACGAAGCTGAGACGGTTCAAGATGAGACCCTCGAGGAACGTCCTCCGGTCATTACGATAATGGGTCACGTTGACCATGGTAAAACCTCACTTCTTGATGCGATCCGCAGTGCACGTGTAGCCAGCGGTGAAGCCGGCGGTATCACACAGCATATCGGTGCCTACTCTATTGAAAAAAATGGTAAAAAGATCACATTCCTGGATACACCGGGTCACGCGGCCTTCTCGGCAATGCGTGCACGCGGTGCACAGGTTACTGATATTATTATCATTGTTGTCGCTGCAGACGACGGTGTGAAGCCGCAGACTGAAGAGGCGATCAAACACGCCAAAGAGGCCGGTGTTCCGGTTATCGTTGCCGTGAACAAGATGGACAAAGAGTCTGCAAATCCTGAACTGGTCAAAGGTCAAATGGCTGAACGCCAGATGACGCCGGTCGATTGGGGCGGGGATATCGAATTTATTCCGGTTTCTGCTAAAACCGGTGACGGTATCGACGACCTTCTTGAGAACATTCTTTTAACTGCGGAAGTCCTTGAACTTAAGGGTAACCCGAAAGCGAAAGCGAAAGCAGTCGTTGTTGAAAGTACAGTTGAAAAAGGACGTGGTCCGGTCGCAACGGTCATCGTTCAGAACGGTACGCTGAAAGTCGGTGACAACGTCGTCTGCGGTAGCGCTTACGGTCGTGTCAAAGCGATGATCGACGATCAGAAGAAGATGGTGAAGACATTGGGGCTTTCAGAGACCGCAGTTATAGTCGGCCTCAACTCTGTACCGCCGTCGGGCGAAGTTATGATCGCGATGGACTCTGACAAAGAGACCCGTGAATTGGCAACCAAGCGTGCTGAATATGACCGTATGAAAGAGCTTTCTGCAAGTACCAAGACCTCTCTTGACGAGCTTACGGCACTGATTGCAGAGGGTAACCTCAAGTCACTTAAAGTGGTTCTTAAAACAGATGTACACGGTTCTCTCGAAGCGATCAAGTCAAGCTTGACGGAACTGCGTAATGACGAAGTCAAGGTCGAAGTGATCTCTTCGGGTGTCGGCGGTGTGACAGAGAACGATGTTGAACTGGTCAACAACTCTGAGAACTGTGTTCTCTTGGCGTTTAACGTCCGTCCAACGGGTGCGGTAAAAGCGTCAGCGAAACAGAAAGGTGTTGAGATCCGTACCTATACGATCATCTATCAGCTTATTGATGATATTACCGGTATGTTGACGGGTATGATGGCACCGAAATATACGGAAGAGCACTCAGGTCAGGCAGACGTACGTGACACCTTCAAGATTCCAAAAGGAACGGTTGCAGGTTGTATGGTCGTTGACGGTAAGATGGTACGCGGCGAGCTTGTCCGTGTCATCCGTGACGGTGTTATTATCCACGAAGGTCAACTTGACTCTCTTAAACGTTTCAAAGACGATGTCAAAGAGGTTGGTAAAGGTCTTGAATGTGGTGTCGTCCTTAACGGTTACGAAGATGTTAAAGTCGGTGACGTTATCGAGACATTCGTTAAAGTTGAGCAAAAAGTAGAACTTTGACACCCGCCGAGATCAAACTTAAACGTTACGACTCTATCTTAGGGGAACTCATCCCCGAAGCACTCTCTCAACTCAGTGATGCACGCCTTCGTGAACTTGACGTGATCGAAGTCAAATGTTCAAAAGGGCGCAGTGATGCCAAGGTCTATCTGGACCCCCACCACTACACGGAAAAAGAGCGCAACGAGTTTTTAAAACAGTTGAAAAAAGCACGTCCGATCATCGAAACCCACTGTATGAAAGATCAGGGTTGGTTCCGTTCACCGACACTGACATTTGAGTTTGACGATCAGCTTGAAAAAAGTCAGAAGATCGAGGACCTGTTTAAACAGATCGCCAAGGAGAAGAAAGATGAGTCTTGAATCAGATATCAAAAGTATGGTCGAATCTTTAGATCTTGAGGTCTATGAGATCGCGACGGTGACTGAGAATGATGAGACGATCTACCGTGTGAACATCAGCTCGGCCAAAGAGGGCGGTGTTACGATGGATCAGGTGGTCGAAGTGACCAAGATGATCTCACCGCTTCTCGATGTGACACCTCCCGTACGTGGTGACTACCGACTCGAAGTGAGCTCTCCGGGGATAGAGAGAAAACTCAAAACACTCCGCCACTTTGCCTGTTCTATAGGTGAAAAAGTGCGACTGCAGACTGTGGACAAAGAGAAGTACCGCGGTACGGTTAAAAGTGTTGAGGGTGACAAGATCACCATCACAACCGACGAGGGTGAAGAGACGATCTCTTTTAAAGATATTTTAAAAGCATCTACCTATTTTGAGTGGTAAGCCCTGTGCTGATCACACCCCTTTCAAAACAACCTCTTTCCCAAACATTTTTTTTTAGAGCAGCGTTCTGATGCTGCTTCACGGTCCCTCTCCAATGCAGGTGGCGATTGATTCGGCGTGGGAATTTCAGGGGCTCACGTTCCCTAATCCTGCCGTAGGCGCTGCTGTTGTCGATGCCAACGGCGCGATCATCGCGGTGGGTGTGCATGAGAAAGCCGGCGAACCCCATGCCGAAGTGCATGCCCTGCAGATGGCCTATTCGGTGCTGAAAAACGAGAGTGCCGTTCTGGCGCTCTCCGACTCTGCCGCTATTCATGACTTTTTGATGGAACATCACGAGGATCTTTTCAAAGAGTGCTCTATCTATGTGACGCTCGAACCCTGTGCCCACCACGGCAAGACACCCTCATGTGCACTGCTGATCAAAGCGCTGGGGATCAAAAAAGTCTTTATAGCCCACAAAGACCCCAATGCCGAAGCGGCGGGGGGCATGGCTATCCTGCAGGAGAGCGGGTGCCAGGTAGAGATGGTCGACGCATGCGCGCAGCGGGCCAATGATCTTTTGGCGCCCTTTATCAGATGGCAGCAGAAACCTTATGTGACCTTCAAGTGGGCCCAGCGGCTCGACGGCACGATCGACGGCGGGACCATCTCCTGTCACGTCTCGAGAACCCATGTCCATGCGATGCGCGACGTCAGTGACCTGATCGTCATCGGCGGCGAGACCGTCAGAGCGGACAGACCGACACTCGATGCCCGCCTTGTTGAGGGCAGGGTATGTGACGTGCTTGTCTACTCCCGTCAAAAAGAGTTTGACCCGACCATTCCTCTCTTTAACGTAGCGGGGCGGAATGTCTATGTCGAATCCTCTCTTGAACGGATAAACGGGTATAAAAATATCCTGATAGAGGGTGGCCCGGCGATGTTCGAAGCCACGAAAAAGATCGTCGACAGCTACCTCTGTTTTGTCGCACCGAAAAGCGGTGGTACAATACGCTTTACAAACACAAAAGATGATTTCAGGATCTTACATTCTCAGACAAGCGGCAGTGACGTGATGATGTGGATGGAACTAAATAAACAATAAGAGCAGATATGGAAAAGCAGAAAAAAATTGTAGAGATGTTCAATGACATCGCCCCGACATATGACAAGGCAAACCGTGTTATGAGTATGGGCGTTGACCGCAGCTGGCGAAAAAAAGGGTGTGACAAGTCGTTCGGCTTTTATGGTCAAAAAGAGATCGACCTTATTGTCGATGTGGCCTGCGGTACGGGTGACATGATGGACTACTGGAAACGTCAGGCACAAAAAGGCGGTATCAAGGTCGCTAAGCTGTTGGGTGTCGATCCTTCAGAGGGTATGGTCGGCGTCGGCCGTGAAAAGTTCCCGGACTTTGACTTTGTGATCGCGCCTGCAACTGAGATACCTCTTGAGGACGCGAAGGCAGACATGCTCTCTATTTCATACGGTATCCGAAACGTTGTAGAACGTGAAAAAGGGCTTCGTGAATTTAACCGTGTGCTTAAACCGGGCGGCATGGTCGTTATTTTGGAGTTTATGAAAAACGAGAATCCCTCTCTGCTGGGTAAGATCCGCGACTTCTATATGACAAAGATCCTGCCGAAGGTGGGCGGTTTTATCTCCAAGAACCTCGAAGCGTATGAGTATCTTCCCAACTCGATCGAAGGCTTCCTGACCGTTGCCAACATGCAGAGCGAGCTGGAAGCGGCCGGCTTTGAGATCATGTATACAGAGAGTTTCTCTATGGACATCTCAACACTGATCATTGCACGCAAGAGATAGCTTTTTCCATGCAGCAATCCATCACCGTCTCGACGCTTAACGAACAGATCAAAGGACTTCTGGAGAGTACCTTTGTCCGTGTCTATGTCGAAGGTGAACTCTCACGCATCACTCACCATAACAGCGGCCACATCTACTTTACCCTCAAAGATTCAGGTTCCGCGATAAGCGGGGTGATGTTTCGCGGGAATGCATCAAAATTAAAATTCCGTCTGGAAGAGGGGCTTAAAGTCGTTGTCGAAGGGGCGATCACCCTCTACAAGCCGCGCGGCTCCTATCAGATCAACGCATTCGACATTCAACCGGCCGGACACGGTGCTTTGGCCCTGGCTTTTGAACAGTTGAAAACGAGGTTGAGCGAACAGGGGTACTTCAACCCCGAGCTTAAAAAGCCTATGCCGAAGTTTCCAAAGCGTATCGCCCTGGTGACATCGGCAACCGGTGCGGCCCTGCAGGATATGCAGCGTGTCGCGGCGCACCGTTACCCTTTGGCTGAGCTCTATCTCTATGACACCGTTGTTCAGGGTGAGAGTGCCGCTCCCTCCATCGTCAATGCCATTACGGCAGCCGATGCGCAGGGTTTTGACGTTATTGTCGTCAGTCGCGGCGGCGGGAGCATGGAAGATCTGTGGGGTTTTAACGAAGAGATCGTAGCCAATGCCATCTACCATGCTAAAACACCCATCGTCTCTGCCGTCGGTCATGAGATCGACTGGCTTATCAGCGATTTTGTGGCCGACCTCCGTGCACCGACACCGAGTGCTGCCATGCAGATGATCCTGCCTGACCGGAACGAACTGCTGCAGACCATCGACATGCTCTCCCAGCAGATGGGCCAGAGCCTGCAGCAAAAACTCTACAGTGCCAATGAGAAGCTGGTGCATCTCAAAAGTTCATACGAACGCAACTCCATCGAGCAGCGTATCAAAAACAGGCTTGACGAGATCGCGCAGTTGAAGAGCCGCTTTGAACAGAGCATAGCCTACACGCTGGAGAACAGACGGCGTCAGCTGACACCGGTAGCGGAGAACCTTAGCCGTCAAGTGAGCAGCAACCTTATTCAGAAGCAAAACAACCTTGCCTCGCTTCTTCAGACCCTCCACTCCCAGGATCCAAAACTCAAAAGCAAAAAAGGGTTCGCCCAGATCGCCAAGGCGGGGAAGGTCCTTGACCTCTCCGAACTGGCAGTGGGCGACAGCTTCGAAGCGATGGATGCGTCACGCAGTGTGACTGCCGTTGTTGAAAAAATAACGAACTATTAAAAGACCATTAGATAGGCAGCTTCTTCAACAGACAGAGCTGTTGACTGTGCCCTGAAATCTCTCGACCTCTTCAACGCCTTTCCTGCCAAATACAACTATCAGATATGATGAGTAATGTGTAATATGATTGTTCCATCAAAGTAACTGTTTTGCAATCAAATAACTCCATAATTTCATAGTATAAAATTTGATCTATACGCCAAGCGTCATGAAACTGTCATATCGTAAAGGAACATCATGCATCGTCCAAAAGCAACGCAGAACGAAATTATCTTTGATGGCGGTTATATGATAACCGAAACAGATCTCAGCGGCTGTATCACCTATGCCAACCGAAAATTTATTGAGATAACGGGGTACAGCCTCCAAGAGCTTATCGGTACCCCGCACAGCATAATCCGCCATCCCAAGATGCCGCGTGCTGCGTTTAAAGAGATGTGGGAAGTACTGAAGAAGGGCTTGGATTGGAACGGTTATATCGTTAACTTGACCAAACAGGGTGATTATTATTGGGTCGATGTCTATATCACGCCCCGCTCTGATGAGAGGGGAAATATTATCGGTTATATCGCTGCCCGAAAAGTTCCGTGTACATTGACATTGGAGAAAGTCAAAAAAAAGTATGAAACACTCCTTCAGCATGAAACGGCTGGAAAAGATGCGGAGATACAAAGTTCCGTAGCGTAAATATTGATACCTAAAACTTGTTCCAGATCAAAGACAAACTTTTTTTCATCTGGTATACTCATATAAAAAACAGGAGATAGTGATGACCTATCCGGAATTTTTCGATGAAGTCGAGACGATCCACATGCAAGACCCCCTTGCCGGTGTGTTAGGGGCATTCGAGAACGGTGAGCTGACTTTTCATTACCTTGATGTCGTCAAAGCGGCAGGGCACAGCTGTCCGACGGTGGCAGGTGCCTACCTGATGACATTGGAGGCACTCAAAGCCCTCTACCCGCACACATTACCTGTCCGGGGTAATATCAGAGTCGAATTCAAAGAGGCGATGGACGAGGGGGTCGCCGGGGTTATCGGCAGTGTCATCTCACAGATCACCGGGGCGACCGGCAAACAGGGCTTTAAAGGTCTCAACGGCAGGTTCGCCCGCCACTCTCTGATGGCGTTCGGCGCCGATGTCAGTTCGAGTGCCCGTTTCAGCCGTGTCGATACGGGTGAGAGTGTCGATCTCTATTACGATCCAAACGCCGTACCGCCGCTGCCCGATATGCAGCCGCTGATGAAAAAGGTACTCGACGGCAGTGCCGAACCGCAGGATATCAAAGCTTTCGGCATCTTCTGGCAGGAGCGGGTGGAACGTATACTTATCGAAAACAGAGAGAACCGGCAGATGCTGCGGGCCGAGAGAGTAACGTCTACTACTTGACCTTATTGCCGACATCGCTGTCGGCATAATAGCTGTGGTTCCCGTTGCAAAAGGGGAGGTTGTCCGAGCTTTTGCAGCGGCAGAGCTGATAGGCTTTGCTCTTCTCTACGGTGAACGCTTTGGGCTCGCAGGATGTCCCTTCATGACTGCCGTCGCAAAAGAGACCGTCTGCACTGCGGCCGCACATACAAAAATTGTAGGTCTCGCCGGCGACAAGCTCGACCCCCTCCGGTCTGTTAAAAAAGACAATGGCATCTTTACACATCTTAACTCCTTTGGTATGTTGTATTTTCGCTTTCTATCCACGAATCTTTGTAAAGTCATTATAGCGAGAATACTGTTTTCGTCAACGAATTATCGGCAATCAGTTTTTGGGGTTCCGGCGAACAAAGAGCAAAGAGCAACTATCCACGAATTTCACGAATGACACCAATTATTTATGAGTCTTCATAGCAGTAGTATTGATAGAACCTGTTCCTTGTTCTTCCTCTTAAAATTAGTGTTATTCGTGAAATTCGTGGACAGACTGCTCTTGGCTCCTCGCTCTTCGCTTAGAATCCAGGATAGATAGTATAATGTCATATCTATAATCCATGTCGATATGAAATGATCATCACTGGAGAACCAAAGAAGCATATATGAACACTAAACTATTTTCAACACTCCCCCTGGAACAAGCAATGATCGAGAACCTGGACGCCATGGGCTACGCCGAGATGACGGCGATCCAGGAGCAGAGCCTCCCTCTGACACTCGCAGGCAAAGATGTCATCGCCAAAGCAAAGACAGGCAGCGGAAAGACGGCGGCCTTCGGGTTGGGTATGCTGCACAAACTCGATGTCAAAAAGTGGAAGATACAGGGACTTATTATGTGTCCTACGCGCGAATTGGCGGACCAGGTAGCCGAAGAGCTTCGCAAACTTGCCCGTTTTAAACACAACATCAAGATCCTGACACTCTGCGGCGGTATGCCCCTGACCCCGCAGCGCATTTCGCTGGAACACGGTGCGCACATCATTGTCGGAACACCGGGCCGTATTCAGGACCATATCGGTAAAAATACCTTGGACCTCTCCCATGTCAACACGCTCATTCTGGATGAAGCGGACCGTATGCTGGACATGGGTTTTCTCGATGACATCAAGCAGATCATCTCGCATATGCCGAGCGAGCGTCAGACGATGCTCTTTTCGGCGACCTATCCCGAAGAGATCAACTTCTTGAGCCGCAGTATTATGAAAGATCCGAAGACGGTCAGTGTCGAGCAGCATGAAGAGAAGCCTGACATCGTTCAGACCTTCTATAAGACCAGCGAGTCCGAAAGAGATGCCGACCTGCTGAAACTGCTCCTGCATCATCAGGCGACGTCGGCGATCATCTTCTGTAACATGAAGGTCACCTGCGACGAAGTCGCGGAGTTTCTCTACAACGCCGGTCTGCATGCGGTAGCGCTGCACGGTGATCTTGACCAGAAAGAGCGTACCGAGATGCTGACCCTGTTCAGTAACGGCAGCGTCTCTATTTTAGTCGCTACCGATGTGGCGGCACGCGGTCTTGACATCAAAGACCTTGACCTGGTCGTCAATTATGAGATCCCCAACCAGAGCGAGGTCTATGTCCACCGTGTCGGGCGGACAGGGCGTGCGGGTAAAAGCGGTATCGCCGATACGCTCTATACGCCGAGAGAGGCCAAAAAGATCGAAGATATCGAAGAGGAGATGGGCGAAGGTGTCAGCTACGGCGACCTCGCCAAACTCAGACACAACGATCTTTACGCGCCGAAATATACGACGCTTATGATCGATGGCGGCAAAAAAGACAAGTTGCGTCCCGGTGATATTGTCGGGGCGATCACTGCCGACAAGAGTATCAAGGGTGACGAGATCGGCAACATCAATGTGACGGCGGTCCGTTCCTATGTCGCGGTGGAGCGTCCTAAGGCAAAGCTGGCGTTTAACCTTATCCGTGACGGCAAGATGAAGAACCGGAAGTTCAGAGTCCATCTGTTGGACTAAGAGCAAGAGCAGTAGTCATCTAATTCCGCGAATTAACGCGAATGCAAGAACAAAGAGCAGTTTCACCACGGATTAGTGGGATTAGTAGGATGGGTCGCTTGCGCGACAAAGAACAAGAACGACCGTCAACAGATTAAGCAGATTCAGCCGATTAGAGAAGAGCAAGAAAAGATTCGTGTATATTCGCATAATTCGTTGACGAAAAAAAATAAATAACTCATCTGTTTAATCGGTTAAATCTGTTGACTCTCGCTCTTCGTTCGCGAGAACTCTAAAAAATAATCCCACTAATCTGTGGGCAAAGCTCTTGTTCTTCGCTCTTAGTTCTTTAGAACCCAAAGAAAAATCTGCTTAATCGACGTAATCTGCTGCTAAAAAAAACGCTCTTAAAATTAGCATCAATTCGCGAAATTAGATGACCCCCATACTTGCTCTTAGTTCGCCAGAACTCAAAAAACTAATCTGCTCAAATCGGCGCAATTTGCTGACTCCCGCTCTTTGCTCTTAGTTCGTTAGAACCTAAAAAACCAATCCTCTTAATCCCACTAATCTGTGGGCAAAGCTCTTGCTCTTCTCTTTCGTATAAACTAATTCGCGTTAATTTGCGTCATTCGATGACAGACCGCTCTCCGCTCTTAACATTAGCCTCATTCGCCAAGAGAACGCTACAGCGCCTTTTCCGCAGCGATCAGCGCGACGACGCCGTCGTACATATCCTGAACACACTCGACTTCAGTGACCCCGAGCCGACGGCGGTTTGAGATGTCGTAGACACCGCCCTCGCTTTCGGAGTGCTCGCCGTGTATCCCTCTGATCTGGAGGCGGTACTGCTCTGCGATCTTCTCAAAAGCCGTCATGTCAGCCGAGAGCTTCGGCAGCCTGATGTGGACACTGGCACGCATCGCCGTACCGAGGTTGGTCGGACAGCTGGTGATATAGCCGAGGTGTTTGCTGTAGGCGAATTCTACTTTGCGCTCTATCGTACTGACGGCGCTTGAGAGACGGCTGAAGACCTCCTTGATGTCGCCGCCGGGCTGCATGGAGATAATTCGGAGCTGGTCCTCTTCGTTGACCCATACCAGAAAACTCTTCTCCTCGTTATGGTAGATCCCTCGCCCTTCGGGCCAGTCGCGGTTCAGACCTGCCGCTTCGAGAAAGCGGTCGCCGGCTTTGAACAAGAAGTGGTCGGCGATGAGTTGTTCGCGGTCGGCTTCGCTCATCCCTTTGAGCGGGTAGTAGGTGCCGGCAAGGTTGCCCGTCAGTGCATTCAATGCGCCGGAGACCCGCTGCTCGACCTCGTTGCGCTCCTCTCTTGAGATCGCCGGACCGAGGGGCAGGTCGGCCACGTTGCGTCCGACACGGATACGCGTCGAGAGGATGTAGTCGCCTTCGGGGTCCGGGTTGGGAGCGTTAAGGTCATCGGGGTTGAAGCTGCTTCGATGATTCTCCTCTTTGGAAAAACCGTGATAGGCTTGAATAATGGGGTCGAAGAGCGGCGCAAAGGTCTCGTAGGAGTCGGCGTCACCCGCATAGAGACCGATACTGCTGTCGGGGTTCTGAACCCCCGAGTTGATGGCCTGTGCCAGGGTAAAGCCGTTGACGGTCGTTTTCGCTTTCAGTTCGTCGAAGAGCTCCCGGCTCAAATATCGGCACAGGAGCGAGCTGCACCCTTTGGGAAAGGTTGGAAAGGTATCTCTACTGTTCATCATCTATTTTTTTATAACCGTACCGACGCCTTCGCTGGTAAAGACCTCCAGCAGCAGTGCGTGTTCGACCCTTCCGTCGATGATGTGGGCTTTGGGGACACCGCCTTCGATCGCTTCGATACAGGCGTCGACTTTCGGGATCATCCCGCCGGCGATCGTTCCCTCCTTTTTAAGGGCGATGATCTCATCTTCGGTGAGTGTAGCCAGAAAGTTTTTCTCTCTGTCCATGACACCCGGGGTGTCCGTCATAAAGATGATCTTGCGGGCACCCAGGCTTGCGGCGATTCTGCTGGCTGCAAAGTCGGCGTTGATATTGTATCCGGGGTGGTTGATCTCGTCACTGGTGCCGATGGGCGCGATGACCGGAATGAACTTCTCGGCGATGAGGTTTTTGACAACGGTCGGATCGATGGAGACGATGTTGCCGACCAGCCCGTATTTGGCATAATCGATCGCTTCTGCCTTGATAAAGTTCGCATCTTTCCCGCTGATGCCTATGGCCTTGGCCCCGTGCTGGTTGAGCAGGGTGGTGATCTCTTTGTTGATGCTGCCTGAGAGCACCATCTCGACGACCTCCATCACCTCTTCGTCGGTCACACGTAGCCCGTCGATAAACTCGGTGCCGATCTGCAGTTTGGAGAGCATAGCGCTGATCTTGTTACCGCCGCCGTGGACGATGACGGGTTTGATCCCCATGAGGTACATCAGCAGGATGTCGCGTGCGAACTTCTCTTTGAGATCAGGGTTGATCTGGGCGGAACCGCCGTACTTGATAACAAATATTTCGTTAGTGTATTTCTTGATGTACGGCAGGGCGTCAAGCAGTATTTTGACCTGGTCGAATTTCTTCTTCAAGGGTCTCCTTTTCGGGTGTCGCTGTCTGGTTGCGACTCTATATGGGTATTTTAACAGTTTTTAGTTTGGGGCAAGGTGTTGGAAAGAGCTTAGGTCATCAAATTACGCCAATTGACACGAATTGAAGAGCGAAGAGCAGTTTATCAACAGATTAAGTGGATTCAGCCGATTATATAAGAGCAAGAGCAAAGAGTGAGTGGTCATCTAATTTCGCTAATTTCCGCGAATAGAGCAAGTTTGTACGACTCGTAACTAAGTTACTCCCATGCATTGGACATAGTCCTTATCATCTAATTACGCCAATTGATACGAATTGAAGAGCGAAGAGCAGTTTTATCAATAGATTAAGCAGATTCAGCCGATTATATAAGAGCAAGAGCAAGAGCAAGAGCAACTGTCCACGAATTTCACGAATGACACTAATCAAGAGCAAGAGCGAAGTTCGAGTTCTATTCAACACTACCGCTAAAAAGACTAATAAATAATCTGTGTAAATCTGCTTAATACCCAAGGGGGCAGACCCTCTGTTGACTCCCGCTCTTCGCTCTTAAATAATTCGCGTTAATTAGAGTAATTCGATGATAGAACGCTCTTCGTTCGCCAGAACACAAAAAACTAATCGGTTTAATCTGCTAAATACCCAAGGGGGCAGACCCTCTGCTGACTCCCGCTCTTAAATAATTCACACTAATTCGCGTCATTCGATGACCAAAGAAGAGAGAGACCCCGTAACGGCGTTTTAACGCAGCGAGAGGGCCGGGAAGTAGATGTGGACCATCGTTGCGGTCTCGGCGGAGAGCTTTTTCATCAGCTTGTCGAACTTGTCCTCTTTGTTCCAGCGCGGCGTCGCCACCTCACTCAACGCCTCAACCCGTTTTCTGGCATCGTAGGCAACACCCAGAGAGTCGACCAGACCGACCTCCTGCGCCTGCTCGGCGGTAAAGATGTGGGCGTCGGCGTATATATGCGCCGCTTTTTCGTCCAGTCCGCGGGCGGTGGCGACGTCGTGGACGAACATCTTGTAGGTGCCCTGGATCACCTTGTTGAGTTCTGCTTTCTCATCCGGAGTCCACTCCCTGTCCGCCGTGCCGACCTGTTTGTATTTTCCTGCCTGCACGATCTGCGACTTTATGCCGATCTTCTGCATCAGCTCACCGACATCGGCACCGTGCATGATGACACCGATAGAGCCGACCATAGAGCCGGGGTTGGCGATGATCTCATCGGCATAGACCGAAGCGTAGTAGGAGCCGCTGGCCAGTGTACCTGCCGCGTAGACGACAACAGGTTTGACCTCTTTAAGACGTTTGACCGCGTACATCACTTCGATAGATGGGGGCACGGTACCGCCCGGAGAGTCAACGCTCAAGAGGACCCCTTTGATCGTGTCATTTTTGCGCGCCTTGTCGAGCTCTTCGACCACCTCGGTCGTGTCGAAGATCGGACCGATCAGTTTGATCTCCTGGAGGTTATTGGGGACAAGGTCCTGTTCGTTCGACGGTGCGAAGACAATGAAGAGCAGCAGCAAAAAGAGCATCGATTTGAAATATTTCTGGATGAACTCCAGTGTTGCCGTGATAGGCAGAAAAAGTTTTTTTAGACCTTCCATTATGAGACCTCGTTTCCGTTAATAAAGATATGGCCGATATTATAGCCATGCAGAAGTAAATGTATCGGCAGCTGTTCGTTGGGCGTCGCTTCGAGGTCGATGACAAGCAGGTCGGCCTCTCTGCCGACGGCAATCTCGCCGCTGTTGAGGCCGAGGGCCGCTGCACTCTTCACGGTGGCGCTTGCGAGAAGCTCTTTGGCAAGCGGCAGCAGGTCGGCGTCGGCATGCATAAAGAGGGCGATCTTCATCTCCTCCATCAGGTCAAGGGCGTAGTTGGAGCTGAGGCCGTCGGTACCCATGACCCAGGGTACACCGTTTTTGTCAAGCTTTTCAAGGTCGATGGCCCCGTTGCCGAGCAGTCGGTTGGAGATGGGGCAGTGTATGACGGTGTGGCCATCTTCTGCAAGCTGCGTAAGCTCTTCGTCATTAGCCTGGACAACATGGGTCATAAGGGTCGGTTTCTCTTTGAAGAGAGCCAAAAACTCTTTGGAGGTGTTGACGGCATACTCCTGTTTCAGAAACTCTTTGAAGAAGGGTTCAAATCCACCGCTGTTGCTCTCAAGCCACTCTTTCTCCTCCGGGCTTTCGAGGTAGTGTGCCGAGGTTGGGATGTTGTGGCGCGAGGCGTGGGCAAGCGCTTTTTTGATCAGCGCCGGGTGGACCGAGTAGGGGGAGTGGATCGCGATAGCGGGAGTGAATCCCTCTCTTGTAACCTGCTGCGACGCTTCGAGACGCGCCATGAAGTCGTCGTAAAGGGTGTCGGCCATGAGGGCCTGCGAGCCGATGACCTCGTTGAAAAAGAGCACCTTCTGTTTGGCGTTTACGGCGGCTTCGAGGTCCATCGCGTAGGAGCTGACGGCGCCGAAGGTGGTGATGCCGTTTTTGAGCATGTCGTCGCAGGCTTTTGTCATGCACGCTGCGTCGCAGCCGTTGATGAGCTCTTCGCGGTGTTCGATAACGGAGTAGAGCCACTCCATGAAGGAGCCGTATTTCAGGGTGCTTTTGTTGCCGGAGAACTCAAGGTGGACATGGGGGTTGATAAGCCCGGGCATCACCATGGAGTGGAGGGGTGTTTCGATGAACTCGGCTTCGGGGAACTGCTCGAGGAGTTCGTGGAGCGGCCCGATGGCACGTATGTGGGTGTCAAAGGCGATGCTCTGGCCGCTGAGCTGTTCGGTGGGTGAGAGGATGGTCTCGGGGGTGATGATCTTCATAGTTTCTCGTTTGTAAATTGATTAAGGGCACCTCTAGAAACCCTAGTCCGCCTCAGAGGGAAGAAAGAGAGATAAGATTGTGCAGAACTTTTCTTTTATCATAGCCGAAGCTATGATAAAAGAAAATTCTGTGCAAGATTGTTCTCTTTATCACTCCCTTCGGGCGATAGAGAGAAGCCCACACTCCGCGTTGCCCCTTTTCGCCTTAGCTATGGCTAGGGTTTCAAAGGGTCGCCTTGATTGTGAACTTCTCTCTATCGCTGAGGCTAACTAGGGTTTCTAGAGGTGCCCTAATGTGATTATAACGCGTTTGCCGTTCGGCTTGGATTTAGAGCGAAGAGCAACTGTCCACTAATTTCATGAATAGAGAAAAAGAAAGAACGATAGTCCACTAATTGCACTAATAGCACGAGTTCAAGAACAAGAGCACACGAGTCATCTAATTGCGCTAATTTCCGCAAATGGAGCAAAGAGCATATTGCTTTAAAGACTACTAAATAATTGGTGAAAATCCGCGTAATTCGTGGACAGAAAGCTCTTGCTCTTCGCTCTTATTTTTCAAAAACCAATTCGTATAATTAGCGTAATTAGATGACGAAAGGCTCTTGCTCTTCTCTCTTGCTCTTTAATATACATTGACAAAAAGAAAACATCTTTGACACCGTTCTGATTGAGGCTAAATGCCAGTTTAATCGAAGGAGAGTTATACTCACGCATTCAAATGTCGGGCTGATCTTGAGCACCGACAGACCACCCAGGGAGTCACTACATGAAGATCGCAATCGCAGGTACCGGTTATGTCGGGTTGTCCAACGGCGTGCTTTTGGCACAGCACAACGAAGTGGTCGCACTCGACATCATCCCTGAAAAGATCGAGATGCTCAACGCGAAGAAGTCGCCTATCGAAGATGCGGAGATCGAAGAGTACCTCGCGACCAAGGCGCTGAACTTCCGGGCGACGCTGGACAAGGAAGAGGCCTACAAGGGTGCCGACTTTGTCATCATCGCGACGCCGACCGACTACGACACGGAGACCAACTACTTCAACACCCGTTCGGTCGAAGCGGTGATCCAGGATGTCCTTGCTATCAACCCCGACACGGTGATGGTGATCAAGTCGACGGTGCCGGTCGGCTATACCAGGAGCGTCTCGGAGAAGTTCAACTGCAGCAACATCATCTTCTCGCCGGAGTTCCTGAGAGAGGGCAAAGCGCTCTATGACAACCTGCACCCTTCACGTATCATCGTCGGCGAAAAGAGCGCACGGGCAGAGAAGTTCGCGGCCCTTTTGGCGGAGGGTGCCATCAAAGAGAAGATCGACATCCTCTTTACCGACTCGACCGAGGCTGAGGCGATCAAGCTCTTCTCCAACACCTACCTTGCGATGCGGGTGGCCTACTTTAACGAGCTTGACTCCTACGCGGAGACGCACGGTCTGGATTCACGCCAGATCATCGAGGGGGTCGGTCTCGACCCGCGCATCGGGAGCCACTACAACAACCCGTCGTTCGGTTACGGGGGCTACTGTCTGCCGAAAGACACCAAGCAGCTGCGCGCCAACTACCAGGATGTCCCGAGTGTGCTTATCGGTGCGATCGTCGATGCCAACAGCACCCGCAAGGACTTCATCGCGGAGGCGATCACCAAACGGCTGAAGAGAGACGATGCGGGGTTCCCGAGCGGTACGGTCGGGATCTACCGTCTGGTCATGAAGTCGGGCTCCGACAACTTCAGGGCCTCCGCCATCCAGGGGATCATGAAGCGCCTTAAAGCCAAAGGTATAGAAGTGGTCATCTATGAGCCTGTTCTGGAAGAGGAGGCGTTTTTCCACTCCCGGGTCATCAAAGATCTTGACGAGTTCAAGAAGATCTCCGACGTCATCGTCGCCAACCGCATCTCCGAGAACATCGTCGATGTCAAAGAGAAGGTCTACACCCGAGACATCTTCGAGAGCGATAGTTAAAGAAGAGCTACTTAGTCATCAAATTTCGCCAATTTACGCGAATTAAAGAGCAAGAGCAAAGAGCCTTTGCCCACAGATTAGTGGGATGAAGAGCGAAGAGCAGCTGTCCACTAATTTCACGAATGACACTAATCTTAAGAGCGAGAGAATCATCTAATTACGCTAATTTCCGCGAATGATCAGGACCAACAGTCCAATGCATGGATGCCACAAAACAAGGGTACCGCTCCTGAAGGGATGTTTCTCTGAAAATGGCATATCGTAAGAGCAAGACCCTAAGTCAGCAGATTACGCAGATTTAGCAGATTATATAAGAGCAAAGAGCAAGCTCTATTGAGGACTATTGCTATAAAGACTACTAAATAATTCGTGCTATTAGTGCAATTCGTGGACTATTGCTCTTTGCTCTTTATTCGCGTACATTAGCATAATTCGATGACCGCTTGCTCTTCTCTAATCTGAGTAATCTGTTGACTCTCGCTCTTCGCTCTTGTTCTTAAAATTAGCGTTAATTTGCGTCATTCGATGACTCCCTCTCTTGCTCTTTTCTTTTTCAAAAACTAATCTGCTTAATCTGTGTAATCTGCTGATAAGACGCTTTTGCTCTTTACTTTGACATAGACCAATCAGCAATCACACTACTCATGTAACCATCGAGAAACACAACATAACTATAATCCACCAAAGTTCAGTCTCCCTGAATGTTCATAAGAGTATGATTCAATAATTGAATTTCAAAAAATGAAAAGGTCCGCTGTGCCAACAAACGAAGAAGCCTCTTTTAAAGTCCTCTCCGAAGTCGAGAAGCACGAAGGGCAGCTTGAGCTGGCCAAAGAGCTGGGCTTCAGTGTCGGCAAGGTCAACTACATCCTGAAAGCGCTTGTCGAAAAGGGCTTTGTCAAGATGCAGAACTTTACCTCCTCGACCTCCAAGCGCAAGTACAAGTACCTCTTGACACCGGAGGGGATCAAAGAGAAGATCGCCTTGACGGAAGCGTTTATTGAGCGTAAAAAAACGGAGTACGATGCGTTGGTGCGTCAGCTTGAGGCAGATAAGCATCTTCACTCTGACGTTCGAAATGAGCTCGACAATAAAAAGGAAACAAAACATGACTAACATCATCTTATGCGGCGGCAGCGGGACACGGCTCTGGCCGTTGAGTCGTACCCTGATGCCAAAACAGTTTGTCAAACTTTTTGAGGGGGAGTCGCTTTTTCAAAAAACTGTTGCACGTAACCAGAAGTCCTGTGACGGGCAGTTCATCGTTTCGAATGCGGAGCAGTACTTTCTGGCGGTCGACCAGATCGAAGAGATGGCGCTTAACAACTACAAGGCGGACTACCTGCTGGAGCCGGTCGGGCGCAACACTGCCCCGGCCATCGCACTGGCCTGTTTGGCCCTCGACGCAGATGAGGTAGTACTGGTAACGCCATCAGATCATCTCATAAAAGATGAACAGGCTTACCTTGACGTGGTAGCAAAAGCAAAGCAGCTGGCTGTGTCGGACAACCTTGTGACCTTCGGTATTACGCCACAGTACCCGGAGACGGGGTTTGGCTACATCGAAGCGGAAACGCAAGCGAGCGTTAAGAGTGAAGGGTTAAGCGTTAAGAGTTTTAAGGAAAAGCCAGATCTTGAAACAGCCAAAAGGTACTTAGAAGAAAACGTAGCACTTAGCACGCAGCACGTAGCACAAAAATTTTACTGGAACAGCGGTATGTTCTGTTTTAAGGCGGGTCTGTTCCTGGAGGAGTTGAAAAAGCACTCTCCGGTCATTTATGAGGCTTCGTTGTCGGCGTACGACAACGCTAAACGAGACGATATGATCCGTATCGCGCACGATGCGATGGCGGCGATCCCCGAAGACAGTATTGACTATGCGGTGATGGAGAAGAGCGACAAGGTCAAAGTGGTTCCTTCGGACATTGCGTGGAGCGATCTGGGCAGTTTCGATGCGCTGTACGAAGAGCTGCCTCAGGATAGCAGCGGTAATGCGCTTTCGACGCGGGGTTTCGAGGCGATCATTGACGGCTCAAACAACAACCTGATCGTCGCGGACAAGTTGGTAGCTGCCATCGATGTTGACGACCTGCTCATTATCGACACGGCCGATGCATTGTTGGTTTCGCGAAAGGGGAGCTCTCAGAAGGTCAAAGAGGTGGTAAACGTGCTCAAAGCACGCAACTCGGAACTGCCGAACATCCATGTCACGGCGCACCGTCCGTGGGGTACTTACACCATCTTGGACGAGTCGGACGGCTACAAGGTGAAACGTATTGTCGTCAAGCCGGGCAAACGTCTCTCTTTGCAAAAACATCACCATCGTTCCGAACACTGGATAGTGGTCTCGGGTACGGCAACCGTTACGCGCGGCACTGACGAATTCATGGTCCGTGCCAACGAGTCGACCTACATCCCGATGGGCGAACTTCACCGTCTGGAAAACGTCGGCAAGATCCCGCTGGTCATGATCGAAGCACAGGTGGGCGAGTATGTCGGCGAGGATGATATCGTTAGAATCTCCGACGATTTTAAACGGGTTTAGGATGACGTGGTACGTGCTAAGTGGTATGTGTTACGAAGGGGGTGTAAATGAAGTGTGAGACACTGGACGTTTGGAAAAAGAGTGCTCGTCTCTCTGCCAATGTCTATAAAGCTTTTCAAGAGTGTAAGGACTACGGTTTTAAAGACCAAATTACACGAGCAGGTCTCTCTATCCCGAGTAATATTGCCGAAGGGATGGAGAAAGAGTCGTTTAAAGATCAGGCTAGATTTCTTGATATTGCTAAAGGCTCAGCAGCAGAATTCGCGACACAGACGTATATCGGTATGGATATAGGTTATATAGAGAAGAAAGAGGGTAAAAGTTGGGTAGAAGAGTCAGACCACATACTCGCAATGCTCTCTAATCTTCAAAAGATAATAAGGCAAAATTAGTGGTACGTGCTAAGTGGTATGTGTTACGACAAAGAGCAGAAAAAAAATCGTAGTACGTAACACGTAGAACGTATCACGAAAAAAAAAGGGAAATTTTGAACAAGAGCTCTGCCGGGTACATTGAAGGGGAAACTTTCAAGACTGTCATCGAAAACACGCCTCTGGTCTCGGTAGATCTTGTTGTCAAAAATGAAGGCAGGGTTCTGCTGGGTAAAAGAGTCAACAAGCCTGCACAGGGGTACTGGTTTACGCTGGGCGGGCGGGTTTTTAAGAACGAGATGATCAACAGTGCTATTGCACGGATCGCCAAAACGGAGTTGGGCATAGAGCTCACTTCAACACCGAAGTTCATCGGTGTCTTTGAGCATCTGTATGACGATGGTATTTTTGATCGTGTCTCTACGCATTACGTGAACCTCGGGTACGAGGTTGAGGTGTCAGCTCTTGAAGAGCTTCCAAAAGAGCAGCACGACGACTACCGTTGGTTCGCTCTTGAAGAGCTGATGCAGAGTGATGAGGTACACGGTTATGTTAAAGACTATTTCACAGCACAAAAGGGCACTGTCCCGCAGCGTGAGGCGTTTTAAATGCTAGATAAAATGGTTGTTCTTACCACAGGGAACACGGGGGATGCAAGAATGAGGGTTGACATATGAAAGTACTGTTACTGGCAGGCGGGTTCGGTACCCGCTTAAGCGAAGAGACGGACCTGCGTCCGAAACCGATGGTGGAGATAGGCGGTAAGCCGATACTCTGGCACATCATGAAGAGCTATTCCAAGTACGGCTTTAACGATTTTGTGATCCTGCTGGGGTACAAAGGGTACTACATCAAAGAGTACTTTGCCAACTACTTTCTGCACCGCAGTGATGTGACCATCGATATATCAAATGGTCAAATGGAGATACTCAACAATAAAAGCGAACCGTGGAAGATCACACTGTTGGACACCGGGGTTGACAGTATGACA
>JBFHIS010000022.1:0-49032 GCA_041596355.1 Sulfurimonadaceae bacterium
CCACTCAGGATTTGGGTTTAGCTATTAAACTTTTTTACAGACTCAGTAAAACTGGTCTAGCTCTCGTCCAATATGCTAAATCGTAACGCATTCTACCGTTTGATAATAGTACCACCTGAGTGGTTATTTGTAGTATACGAGTATCTTGTTGTATAAATTTAATCATTGGAATGTCCTTAATAATATCAATATTGAATCTTACTAATAAATTGTATTCAGTATTTTTTCTCGTTCCCACGTCCTACGTGGGAATGCATACCGCAATTCAATAACTCATGACAACCTGTCATAAACACAAGCACCTGTTTTAAAACCTCTGTATGATACAAAAAAGAGGATAAGAGTATGGGTAGAAGCAGATATAGGATATATGAACCGTCCTCACCGCATTTTATAACGTGTACCATATTACACTGGATACCGCTGTTTACAAGGCCAGAGAGTGTCAATATACTGCTTCAAAGTTTCGAACATCTGCAACGAACCGACAACCTCAAACTCTTTTCATACGTCATCCTTGAAAACCATTTGCATCTTGTGGCACAAAGTAACGACATCGGCAAAAGTATGGCAAAGTTCAAAGCCTATACCGCTAAAGAACTGATAAGACTTCTTCAGCAGCAAAATGTAAAAACGATCTTGGAACAACTTGCTTTTTATAAAAAAGCGCACAAAGGCGATAGAGAGTACCAGGTGTGGCAAGAGGGTATCAAACCGAAACTTATTCAAGATGATGCGATGATGAAGAGAAAGATCGACTACATTCACAACAACCCTGTCAAACGCGGTTACGTTGACGAAGCGCATCATTGGCGTTACAGTAGTGCAAGAGACTATGAAAATAGAGAAGACTGATGAGGGGGCTTAAGGGTAAGATATTCCATAGCTTTCGAAGAACTTTTGTATGATGTTCAGAGTAAAGAGGAAAGGAATATAGCGATTGCCAATACTTACTTGGATGGACATACCCAGGAAGGTATCGCACGTCATCTAAACCTTTCGAAATTTTTCATCTCCAAAGTCATCAAAAGAGGAGATTCAACCCCTGGGGTGCAATTTTTCTCGTTACTTAGTTAGTCCTATAGAGTTGATCAATTATTATTGCGAATCACTGTCCCGTAATCACCTACTATGACAACATCCTGATCATGAGCAAGTACACTTCTCAAGGAGTATGTACCCACTTGTGTCTTGCTCCATGTAATACCGTCATCAGAAGTGAGTATAAGGCCGTAATAGCCTACAGCGACAAACTGAGTTCCTGTCCAAGTCACTCCATAGATGGAATCACTGCTGCCGGAATTACGGACCGTCCATGTGCTGGTATTGTCATCGGATGTCAAAATCGTTCCGTATGCCCCGACGACAACATAGCGTTCATTATTTTTAGCCACGGCATAGAGCACATTGGCGGTTGTACTGTTCTGATCCGTCCATGATCCGTCCGCGGCATCTGCCGATGAAGTGATCACCCCGTTGTAACCTACCGCGACAAACCTGTTGCCATCCCAATGTATGTCATTGAACGTGTTGCCGGAATACGACCATTGCCAATCTATATCGGTCGTACCGGTTATATAGGTTACCCCGTCCCAAGACAACATACCGTCTCCCGCGCGTACATATTTACTCCCGTCCCATACAATGGCATCGACTGTCGTCGTCGCACCCATCCATTGTGAATTCCATGTGGATAAATCATCTGAAACAAGGGAATAGGTCTGCCCTACAGCAACATAATTACTCCCGTTCGTTGCCAGATCATGGATGTAATAATAGTCGGCACCGAGATAACGGTATTCCCAGCTGTCACCGTTGGTAGAAGCCGCCGTACGTCCATAATTGCCCAAGGCTATGAATTCGTTCCCGATATAGACCAATCCGTTAAAATGTGCGCCGCTGGTGACGATACGCCAATCCACGCCGTTATCCGATACGATCGTCGTTCCCTGTGCACCTACGACAATAAAACTTGTGCCTGTCCAGACAATATCTTTTAGTGTCAACTGCCCGGTAATGTCATCATTGATGACAAACCGTCGCGTCCAATTTTCACCGTTTGGAGAAGTATAGATGTGATTGTCCATGCCGACAGTGACGAACATATTGACAGGTTCACCACCCCATACGATTTCTTCATTGAAACCGACCGGCGGCGAAGCAATCTCGGTCCAGTTAAGATCCTCGCCAGCTGTCAGTACCGTGTTATAGCCTGTGAGCACATAACGGGCATCCGTACCGATTTTTCCGTTGTATGCGACATCGTACAGTGTTCCGGTAACGCCGTCAACCGATACCGTACTCCACGCCACACCGTTTGATGACGTCATTATGAGACCGTTTGATCCCACAGCATAAAACCGGTCCTCTACCCATGAGACCCCTGAAAAACTTTCAGCCGTCGGTGCGGGGAGACGCGTCCATGTGGTGCCATCCGAAGAGACGCAGATATATCCTGATGTGCCGACGGCCACAAACGTGGACAATGTCGGCGACCAGGCCAGTCCTGAGACGTCTATCATATCATCTTCCGTATGTACAAGACTCCATGCTATACCATCCATTGAACGATAGTACCAGTCGCCATCAACAGCGATATATTGTCCGCCTCCGTATATGAGCGTATCGGCACCGGTATAGAAAAAGCCGTCGGTAACGTTACGTTCCCATTGCATACCATCGGTGGAAGTGTATACAATACCTACAGTGGACGTAGTGCTCTCTTCTATAGTCAATAACTGGCTACCGGTCCATGCTACACCTGTCAATGTATCTGATGTTCCTCTTCGTACTTCGACCCAAGGAAATGGTTTCGTCGTGACGCATAGTTCATCGGATGCAGGTGAATAATTGTATTCATCATCATAGGCTGTTACAGTAAAGCAGTATTGCGTATCAGCGGTAAGATAGCTCACGTTATAAAATGTTTCGGTTGATTGTCGCTGGTGTCCGGGCCAGTTGATCTTGTAACCGGCAACCGAACCATCGTCAGTCGATGCATCCCAACTTAGATCTATCTCTGTCATCGAGAGAACTTGCGCACTTAACCCGGTGGGTTTACTCGGAGCTGAAGGGTTGATTACGCTTGTACTGTCTGCCGTACCTCCACTTCCGCCACCACATCCTTGTAGCAGGATACCCATAGCAAATACTAAAATAAAACTGTACCATCTGTTTTTGATCACAACTGTCCCTTTGTTTTTTTTGCATCAGTATATCACAGATATAAACTTTGTTAATTCTGATCGTCAAGAGCCATTTGTGAACTGTTACCAACGTTAACACTGTTTGTCAGTCTGGGTATGGATGAGATAAGCAATATAAATCTGGTCGTAGAGGGGGGATAGCATGATAATCGTGACGTGATCTTTGCAAAAGTCCCATTGAAGAACAGCGTAATAAGTTGCTTGCTTAAAAATAGTGAATTTAGGAAATGTTTAAATGAAGTGGCTCCGGATACTGGATTCGAACCAGTGACCAAGTGATTAACAGTCACCTACTCTACCGCTGAGCTAATCCGGAATATGAAAAGTGTTAAGAAAAAATAAACTGCTTTATTTTTTTAACTTTGGAACCAAAATCGTTGTACGAAGTACCGATGGCGGCTACGAGGCGAAATTATAGTGAATGAGACCCTTAATGTCAAGGGTTTTGCTTTACTTTTGGCGTTTTCTTTGCATATTTTCGACTGGAACATAAAATTCCAGTTTTGCACGTTCGATTATCTCTATTTTTTTCGCTTCGATCAAGGCCGAAAGCCGCTTTTTACTCGCTTCGTCAAAGAGTATCTCGACATCTTCCGGCGTAAGAGGGCGCTTGTCTAATGTGTTGATGATCTCATCGTCCGTATAGGTCGATTGCGAGAATTCGGCATGAACGCGTGAAGCGATGTTGATCGGCAGGTCGGCGTCGAACTGCTGCGCGATCGCGACGAGTTCACCGTAGCTTATGCCTTCGACAGGGTAGGCGGGAGGACGGTCGATGGTCCCGATGTCGATACGCAGGGCTTTGAGACGGTGAAGCACCGCGTTGAGCTTTGCGACCTCCTCCTGGGTATCGTTAAGGCCTCTGACGAAGAGGATCTCGATAAAGAGTTTGCCTTTATAGACGTCACTGAATTCGATGACGGCATCAACCAGCCGGGAGATGTCGATCCCCTCATGCGGACGGTCTATCTTTCGGAAAATATCCGTAGTAACGGCGTCGAGGGAGAGCTTGACCTGGTCGAGGCGTAAAAGCGTGTTGAAGACCTCCCTGTCGACCAGTGCGGCACTGTTGGTCAGGATCAGTGTCTCTTTGTTCCCTTTGACCTTGTCGATCTCCTCTATGAGCTCTTTAAGATGCGGGTAGAGGGTCGGTTCGCCATTGGCGGTGAGGGTGATCTCATCGATATTGCTGTGCTCTTGAAGGGCCGCTTTAAGATCAGTGATGATCTCGTTGACGGTAGGGGTCTCGCTTTGGACGTCTACGGTTGCAGCGGGTGCAAGTTCACAGTAAAGACAGTCAAAATTACATTGTTTAAAAGCAGGTGAGAGGTCAATACCGAGAGAGACGCCAAATCGGCGTGAGTGAATAGGACCAAAAATAGTTTTCAAAAACGTGTCCTTTTTAAAAGAGAATCAAATGCTGTAAGAGTGAAGAGAGGTCTTCACTCTTGCCTTGAATCCGGGAGAGATTATTTCTTGCTGACGCGCTGGCACTCTTTGACAAAGTGGATCGCGTTTTCGACTGGGACATCCGGCAGGATGCCGTGGCCGAGGTTAAAGATGTGGCGTTCGCCGCCCATGGTCTCCTGGATGACCTCGACACAGGTTGTCGTCGCCTCTTTGGAGTAGAGACGGCACGGCTCCATGTTGCCCTGAAGGACATACTTGTCGCCAAGGTATTTTTTAGCCATCGCCATCGGCGTGGACCAGTCGACACCGAAGACGTCGAAGTTACCGTAAACAAGGCCGCGCTCGATGAACGATGCCACTCCCTTAGGGAACATGATGACCGGGATGTGCGGGTACTTCTCTTTAAGGTACTCGGCGATCTCGACCATGTATTTCCATGAGAACTCGTCGTATTTACCCGGTTCGATCGCCGCAGCCCAAGAGTCGAAGATCTGAACGACGTCAACACCGCTCTGGATCTGTTTTTCCATGTAGAGTTTGACCACTTCGGTCACTTTTGCAAGGATGTTGTGCAGTAGTTCAGGGTTCGAGTAGAGCATCTTTTTACAGATATTGTAGGTCTTGGTTCCCTGACCTTCGATCATGTAGGTCGCCAGTGTCCACGGGGCTCCGGTAAAACCGATAAGCGCTTTGTCGTCGCCGCGCTCGTCAAGCTGTTTACGAAGCAGCTTGATGGTGTCGTAGACGTAGGTCAACTTGTCGGCTGCCTCTTCGCCGCCGATCAGTTTGTCAAGATCTTCTTGAGAGGTGATAGGGTCACTGAACTGCGGGCCTTCGCCTTTGACGAACGAGAGGTCCATGCCCATTTCGTCCGGAATGACAAGGATATCGCTGAAAAGGATCGCCGCGTCAACGCCGACGATGTCAAGCGGCTGGATCGTCACTTCGGCTGCTTTTTCAGGGTCGTGGCAGAGGTTTAGAAAGTTCCCGGCTTCGGCGCGGACCTTCATGTACTCCGGAAGGTAACGGCCGGCTTGGCGCATCATCCAGACCGGGGTGTATGGTGTGGGTTTGCCAAAACAGGCGTCTACAAAAATCTTACTCATGGGTATCCTTCGTGAGGCTTTCAACCTCTTATTTATATTAATTGTCATTCTGAACCTGATTGACCTAAAGGTATCTCCTTCGGTCAAAAATCCAGCTCTTTATGAGAACGATGTTATCATCTACATCGAAGATGTAGTGGATCCCAAATCAAGTTTGGGATGACGCAGGGTATCCTCTTTAATGCTTCCCGACTTTGTTGAGGAAAAAGAGGCCGACTGCGACGGCTGTGATCGAAAGTGCCAGGTAGAGCAGGTCTAGTGCCCCGCTGTAGTCGGTATGGCCCACTTTTTGGAAAAAGCCGACGACCAGTACCATGACGATCACTTTTGAGATCTTGTCTTTCAGCTGGTCCAGAGAGTGGATAGCAAGAAGCTGGTGATCATCATCACCTTGATCTTTTGCCGCATCGATATCGGAGATAAAAAGTTCGTAGAGACCAAATGCAAAGAGCAGCATCACGACACCGATAAGGTAGAGGTCGACCGCTCCGATGATACCGCCGACAACTTCGTCGTGGAACTTTTCCGGATGGGCGTGGGTCAGATAGGTCGTAACGACATATTTTGCCGTGACAAAGACGTCAACACTGGCAACGACAAAGAGAACGACGGCACCTATCAGACCGAAAACGACGGCAAGGATGATAATGAAGCGTGAACTCCAGAGTGTGCTCTCAAACAATCTTTCCAACATTACTGAGCCTCCTGCATGGCAACCCACTTCTGGGCGATTCTGACGGCATTGGTTGCTGCACCGACACGGAGGTTGTCCGCTACGACGAACATATGCAGTATGTTGTTACGGTAGAGATCTTTTCTGATACGACCGACAAAGGTCTCGTTCTGGTCAACACATTGTGCCGGCATCGGATATTCAGAGGCATCCGGATTGTCGATAATAATGATGTTCGGTGCTTTTGAAAGCAGTTCGCGCGCTTCAGCCACATCGACATCACTCTCAAATGTCAGTGTCAAAGCTTCAGAATGACCACGAAGAACAGGGACACGGACACATGTCGCGCTCAGTTCGATGTTCTTGTGCATGATCTTTTTGGTCTCATTGACCATTTTGATCTCCTCTTTGGTGTAACCGTTGTCCTGAAAGACGTCGATCTGAGGAATAACATTGAGTGCGATCTGGTGTGCAAAGGCTTTATGCTCTACTTCGTCGAGCTTAAAGGCGAAGAAGGCCTGCATCTGCGTTACCAGCTCTTCCATTGCCTGTTTACCGGCACCTGATGTTGCCTGGTAGGTACTGACATCAACACGTTTCAGGTTATAGGCATCGTCAAGCGGTTTAAGCGCCTGTACCATCTGAATAGTCGAACAGTTCGGGTTGGCGATGATCCCTTTTGTCTGCCAGTCAGCAATATCTTCAGGGTTGACTTCAGGTACGACAAGCGGCACCTCTTCGTCCATGCGGTAGTGGCTTGTGTTATCAATAACAACGGCACCGGCTTCAACGGCGAAGGGGGCATATTTTGCCGAGATCGATCCGCCGGCAGAGAAGAGGGCGATATGGATCTCCTCTTCTTCAAAAACAGTCTCAGTCAGCTCTTTGATGACGACCTCTTTGCCGTTAAACTCTACTGTGTTCCCGGCACTGCGGCTGCTTGCCAATGGGACAAGTTTGTTAAGCGGGAACTCTATCTCTTCTAAAACCCGTAATATCTCTTCACCTACGGCGCCGCTGGCACCGACAACAGCTACATTATAATTCGCCATTTTTTTTCCTTACTCTTATAGTAAATATCTAATAATTTATGAAACGATAACCGATCTTTATAAACGGTTATCTATCTGAAACGAAGAGCTCTCTTTAAAAAAGAGTATCGTTCCCCTCGTCATCTACTTGTGACTGTGACTGTGCCTGTGTCAGGTCACCTGTATCTTCGCGGTCATCATCGTCGGATTCAATCTTAGGACAACGTGCAATATTGACAACGTCATCACCTTTAACGATGTAGACACCCGAGGTGTTACGGCTCGACTTGGAGATGCTCTGCATGTCGACACGGATCATTTTGCCCTCTTTGGTCAAGGCCATCATGTCCATGTTCTCGTCGACCATAACGGCACCGACAACGCGGTTTCCGGTTTTCTGGTTGAGTTTCATGGCGATAACACCCGAACCGGCACGGTTGGTCAAGCGGTATTCGGCAGCTGTCGTACGTTTACCGATACCTTTTTCACTGACGGTCAGGATCTCCTGCTCATCACTGTCGATAACGTTTGCGTCAATAACGCGGTCATCGGCATGTTTGAACTTAATACCGCGGACACCGCGGGTACTTCTACCCTGGTCACGCGTCTTCTCGATCTCGAACTTGATACATTGCGCTTTCTTCGTCAGGATAAAGAGGTACTTGGTCTCGGCAGTTGCGATCTTCGCCGTAATGAGTGCATCTGTATCGTCAAGTACGATCGCACGGACACCGTTGCTTCTGATGTTAGAGAACTCAGAAAGTTTGGTACGTTTAACAATACCCTGTTTGGTAAAGAAGACCAGTGACTTCTCATCGCTGAAGTCGGTCGTCGGTAAGATCGAACGGATCTTCTCATCAGGAAGAAGGTTGACCAGGTTGACGACTGCCTTGCCTTTAGCCGTGCGTGACCCCTCAGGGATACGGTAGACCTTAAGCCAGTGGAGCTGACCGCGGTCTGTGATGAACATGAGCGTGTCGTGTGTCATACAGGTAAAGAAGTTCTTGATAAAGTCGTCGTCGTAGGTCGTCACGGCTGTCTTGCCTTTACCGCCGCGGCGCTGTTTCTCGTACAGTGCCAACGGTACACGCTTGATATAGCCGCGGTGCGTAATGGTAACGACCATCGGCTCATTAGGGATAAGGTCTTCAATGTCGATGTCGTCATAGTTGTCTTCCAATGCTGTACGGCGTTTGCCGTCATACATCTCATAGACCTCATTGAGTTCATCACTGATGATCCCTTTAAGGACCTCTTCGCTTTTGAGGATCGACTCAAGGTATTCGATAAGCTCGAGGACTTCACGAAGCTCATTTTCGATCTTTTCGCGTTCAAGACCGGTAAGCTTTTGAAGACGCATGTCAAGAATAGCCTGGGCCTGGATAGCTGAGAAGTCAAACTCGCTGATAAGACCCTCTTTCGCCTCTTCGGTATTTTTACTCGCACGGATAAGCTTGATGATCTCTTCGATGTGGTCAAGTGCTTTTTTCAGACCTTCGAGGATGTGTGCTTTGGCTTTGGCTTTTTCAAGGTCAAAGATCGTACGACGGATAATAACCGTCTTACGGTGGTTCAGAAAGTGCTGAAGCATCTCTGTTAAGGCAAATACACGCGGTTCCTGGTTATAGATCGAGAGCATGATGATACCGAAGGTGGTCTGCATGTTGGTCGACTTAAAGAGGTTGTTGAGAACGATCTCGCTCATCGCGTCGCGTTTCAGCTCGATGACAACACGGATACCTTCACGGTCAGACTCGTCACGGATGTCGGAGATGCCTTCGATCTGCTTGTCTTTAACAAGGTTGGCGATGCTTTCGATCAGACGTGCTTTGTTGACCTGGTACGGAAGCTCATCGATAACGATGATATCTTTCTTGCCTTTGATCTCGGTGTGGGTCTTGGCACGTACTTTAATACGTCCGCGACCTGTTTCGTAAGCATCCAAGATCCCTTTTTTACCGAAGATGGTACCGCCTGTCGGGAAGTCAGGTCCCTGGATGTGCTCCATAAGCTCAAGAAGTGTTACGTCCGGATTCTCAAGCATAAGGCGGAGTGCGGAGATGATCTCATGCGGGTTGTGCGGCGGGATGTTTGTCGCCATACCGACGGCGATACCGGAAGAACCGTTAATAAGAAGGTTCGGCACACGGGTAGGCAGTACGTCCGGCTCCTGTGTGGTACCGTCGTAGTTGTCGATCATGTTGACGGTCTCTTTGTCAAGATCTTTAAGCATTTCGCCCGCATACTTGGTCATACGTGCTTCCGTATAACGCATAGCTGCCGCGTTGTCCCCGTCGACCGAACCGAAGTTACCTTGACCGTCGACCAGTTCCATACGCATCGAGAACGGCTGGGCCATACGAACAAGCGCGTCATAAACAGCGGTGTCACCGTGCGGGTGGTACTGACCGATAACGTCACCGACGATACGCGCGGACTTTTTGTACTTTGCACCGGCAGAGAGGTTCAGTTTGTCCATTGCGTAAAGAATACGGCGGTGAACAGGTTTAAGCCCGTCACGTACATCAGGAAGCGCACGTCCGATGATAACACTCATGGAGTAGTCAAGATAACTCGACTTCAGTGTGTCTTCAATGTTAATGTTTTCGATATCACTATGTTCTAACATATCGCTCATTTACTTACCTTTGAACCTAAATTTCGGTGATAATACATCAAAATGGCTTAAAGGCACCTCTAAATGCCGTATAAGGCACAATTCGTCATTTTAAGTTTCATTTAAAAAATATCAAAAAGCCATATTTTGGAAATATAGTGCATTTTACAGCGCCTCTTTTGAGAGCGTAAAAGGTGCTTGCAAATATCTATATATAATAGAGCTATAACAGCAGAGAGGAGAAATATGTATACGTAAAAGTGATTAAAAAATAGGCAACTAAAACGATAACGTCTGACATTTTTGTCTTATACTAACAATTGAAATTAACTAAAAAGGAGTAAGAATGAAAAAGTTCTTATTGGCTCTACTTCTCTTGCCGACATTCGTGTTTGCAGAAGATACACTCAACACTGGTGATACCGCATGGATGATGGTGTCGACTGCATTTGTACTATTGATGACACCTGCAGGTCTTGCGCTCTTTTATGCAGGTATGACACGTAGCAAAAATATTTTGAATACGTATGCAATGATCTTAGGTGCATTCGTCGTCGCTTTCGTTGTATGGATTATCGCAGGTTACTCGATCGCGTTCGGTACAGCTGACAGTGCAATGGTACAAAATGTTGTTGGTGGTTTAGGCAATGTAATGCTTAACGGAATTGCATGGAACGACTTGAGCGGTAGTTACCCGGCTTACGTATTTATCGTGTTCCAGGGTACTTTTGCGGCCATTACTGTAGCGATCGCTGCGGGTTCTGTGATCGAGCGTATTAAGTTTTCGACTTGGTTGGTGTTTGTAGCAATATGGGGACTTGTCGTTTATGCTCCGATTACACACATGGTATGGGGTGGAGACGGTGCACTACTGTTTGATGCAGGTGCTCTTGACTTTGCCGGTGGTACAGTTGTACACATGAATGGTGGTCTTGCAGGTCTTGTTCTTGCTTTCCTTGTTGGTAAACGTAACGGTTACCCTACAACTGCAATGAAACCTGCAAGCGTTATCTTGACTGCAGTCGGTGCTGCTCTTCTATGGTTCGGTTGGTATGGATTTAACGGTGGATCTGCATTTGGTGCAAACGAAATCGCCGGTCTTGCTTACATGACAACAACGATCTCTGCTTCTATTGCTGCTATCACATGGATGGCTCTTGAGTGGTTCGTTTATAAGAAACCGACACTTCTTGGTGCAGCTACTGGTGTGATCGCCGGTCTTGTTGCCATTACTCCGGCAGCCGGTTTTGTCAGCGTTGGCGGTGCATTTGCTATCGGTATCATCGGTACTCTGATCGCATTCTACGGTGTTGTTGTAATGAAGAAGAAATTGGGTTATGATGACTCTCTTGACGCATTTGGTGTACACTTCCTTGCAGGTCTCTGGGGTGCTATCGCAACAGGTATCTTTGCTCTTAACGATCAAGACCTTCTTTGGGACGGTCCACTTAAAGCAAGCGGTGACCGTATGGGACAACTATTCGTTCAGTTCGAATCGGTCCTAGTTGTTGGTCTGTTCACACTTGTCGGTACGGTTGTGGTTTACTACATCTCAGTACTATTGACGGGCGGTAAACGTGTAAGTGAAGACGAAGAGTCTATGGGTCTTGACGAAGCAGTACACGGTGAGCGTGGATTCAACCTGTAAGGGTTGGTCTTAGCCATACTCTAATATCAAAAGTGTATAATACACTTACGATATTGACAAAAATTATCAGGAGATAAATTTATGAAAAAAATAGAAGCAGTTATTAAACCGTTCAAATTGGAAGACGTCAAAGACGCGCTTGCCGAGATCGGAATTACTGGTATGACAGTAAGCGAAGTAAAAGGTTATGGTCGTCAAAAAGGTCATAGCGAACTTTACCGTGGTGCTGAATATGTTGTTGACTTCCTACCGAAGATCAAAATGGAGATGGTCGTTTCTGACGAGCAGGTTGATGAAGTTGTCAACACTGTTGCAGAAGTTGCGGCTACCGGTAAGATCGGTGATGGTAAGATCTTTGTTTCTGATATCGAGAAAGTTATCAGAATTCGTACAGGCGAAACAGGTCCGGACGCAATATAAGGTGTAGCTTCGGCGCATCTTGCACATAAAGAGCTAAAGCTCAATACAGGGTGGCACTAAATGCCACATCGTAAAAGTGCAACTCTCGGCGTACTGTTTGTACGCTGTCGGTTGAACGTTTTGTACAATCTACACCAAATCTATACCTTATATGGATTTGAAAAACTATAATCCTCAACCTAAAAATTCTCAATCTGCTATCAAAAACTTAACACCTCTTATTGTAACCCTCTGTTCAACATACACTTTAATCTACTATTTCTGATGCTTTGTATAAAATTACAAAAATGTCGTTCCTTAGGGTTCGGCAACTTTACAAAGGCTTTATGTGCTCGAAACAGACTTTACTTACATTATAGACACCTTCTTTACACTTTTTGCGATGACATTGATCATCTTTATGGTTCCCGGCTTTGCTATGCTGGAGGCTGGGCTTGTCCGTACCAAAAACGTGACATCGGTCCTGACGATCAACACGATGATCTATGCGGTGGCTTCTTTGGCCTTTTTACTGATCGGTTACAAGTATGCCTTCGGTTCATGGGAGAACAGTTCGATGAGTATGTGGGCTGCGTTTATGTTCCAGATGGCCTTTGTCGGTAAGACGGTCAACATTATGAGCGGCGGGGTGAGTGAACGTGTCCGTATTATTCCTCTGGCGATCTTTACCGTTGTGATGGGTGCTTTGATCTATCCGACCATCGTCAACATCTCATGGGGTGCTGATCTCCTTGACGGTACATTCCTGGATCTGCATATGTATGACCTTGCCGGTTCGACCGTTATTCACTCTACCGGCGGCTGGGCACTCTTAGCGGCTATTATTGTCATTGGTGCACGTAAAGGGCGTTATGTTGACGGCAAGATCCGTGTTATCCCCGCTTCGAATATCCCTCTTGTCGTACTGGGTGCATTTTTACTCTGGATCGGCTGGTTCGGTTTCAACGGCGGTTCGGTCGGCTCTATCGCTTCTAAAGAGAGTGCCGATGCCGTAGCATTGACCATTATGAACACGAACACCGCGGGACTTGCCGGGGCGATCATCGCAGGCATTCTAATGTATATGCGCTACCGTCTTTTTGATATTACGATGATTTTGAATGGGGCGTTGGGTGGTCTGGTCGCCGTTACAGCGGGACCGGATCTTTACGACATGTACACGCCGATCGCAATCGGTGCTATCGGCGGTGCCTTGGTTGTCTTTGCGGTTCCTCTGTTTGACAAACTGCGTCTGGATGACCCGGTCGGGGCGCTCTCAGTGCACCTTGTCAACGGTATCTGGGGAACCCTTGCCGTCGGTATTTTTGTCGCGGATGTCTCTTTTATGGATCAGCTCAAAGGGGTTGTGGTCGTTGCTGCCTTTGTCTTCCCTGTGTCGTTCGCGGTGCTCTCTTTGATCAACCTGGTTGTGAAGTTCAGAGCAGAGGACGATATGCAGGTCGAGGGGATGGATGTCGGCGAGTGCGGGGTCGAGGCATATCCCGAATTCAAACGCGCCATCTAGGTTAAAAGTTCCAGCTTCGGCGCGATTTGCACCGGGGTTCACCTCTCTACGCACAGCAGTGCGCCTTCGGGTTCACACCCGGCACAACTCACACCAAATCTGAAACTTTTACAATTTCAAGTTTCTTGAAGATGAGCTTCGCCATCTTGCACCGAACGCAGACCTGCTCGACGTACCGATGCACGACTCACGATTTAGTCGTTCGCTGCAGTGCGTCGTTAACGCTTCTACGCCTTCGGTCTGAGTTCAGCACAATCTACACTAAATCTAAAACTTATATGTTGAGTTTTTTTAAGTAGTTCTTTTTTACTGTTTAAGAGTTGGTTAAGATGAGCTTTGCCATCTTTCTTACCGCTTACCGCTTACCGCTTACCGCTTACCGCTTACCGCTTACCGCTTACCGCTTACCGCTTACCGCTTACCGCTTACCGCTTACCGCTATCGCAAAGCGATTCTCTAACGCTACTGTAACGCTTGACCCAGTATAATTCTTTTTATGAAAATCCGCCTGACAAAATCTTTTCTCTATTCTCTCTTTTTGCATGGTACTGTTCTACTGCTGGTCGTGGCACTTTTTTTGAGCACTGGAAGTGAAGAGAAGGTCTCTGAAGAGAAGCGGTGCAAGGTGATGTTGTCACAGGTCTGTGCCTGTGTGCCTGAGAAGAGTGAAGAAAAACCGCCTGTTGTTAAGAAACAGAAACAGCCGCAGCCTAAGAAAAAAGTGGTCAAAAAAGAGAGGGTTGAGAAAGTGCCTTCTCCCGTGGTCAAAGAGGAAGTGGTACAAGAGACGATAGAAGAGATAGCAGAAGTGGAAGAAGAGGTTGAGGTGGTCGAGGAAGAGACTTCGAATGATTCGATCGATGAAGAAGAGGTCGAAGAGGAAGCTGTCGGATCGGAGTCTGCTCAGGCATCGTCTGACACGGCAGAGCAGGCCAGCGATATACCAACGACAGACAAGCTGACACCCGAAGATGCCTATATCAAAGCCCATATCGCCGAGATCATGTCACTGCTTCGAAAAAACCTCTACTACCCGAGGATGGCGAGAAAAAGAGGTATTGAGGGGACGGTCATGGTTCAGTTTGAGCTTTTGGCAAACGGAGAGATCAACAACATCACAGTGCTGGAGTCTGAACGCGATATTTTGGCGAGCGCTACCGTGACGACGATAGAGAGAATGGAAGGAAAGTTTCCCCTTCCGAGTGAGCCGCTGCTGTTGAATGTTCCTATTGTGTATGAGCTGCATTAGCGCTCAAAAGTATTTATTTAAGACTCTGAAGCAGCTGTGCTGCGGTACCGGCTTTTTCGCCGGTCGGTTGGTAGCGGTAGTGATGTACTTTGTCCGGTATGGCAGTCGGTGTCTTAAGTGCTTCGAACTCCTCTTTGGCAGACTGTTTGGCTTTGAAAAGTGCCATCTGAACCCTCGAGTAGAAGTTTGCAGCACCTTCGCCTGAGGTCTCTACGGAGAGAAAGTTGGCGGAGGGGAAACGGCTGGTGATCAAGGTCTGAATGCCGTCTGAGACTGCGGAAGAGGGCATACATCCAAAGGGCTTGACGCTGATGACCAGGTGGGCCAGGTTCTCTTTGACACTTTCGACAAGGTGGGCGACTTCCAGGTGGCCTTCGCCCCCGTTGGAATCGATAGGATAGTAATCTTTACTGAGCGCTGCCAGCTTTTCCATGTTCGGGATCGTATAGTCGTGCAGACCGATCGCCTTGGCATAGAGTTTGAAATGGGCACTCAAAGCGACTTTGGCAAGACACATCAGGAGCTTGGTCTTCATCGGTGCGAAATCTATCTTTTTACCCTCTTCGTCATCCAACTCCTGCGTTCTTTCAAATGCGTACTCGGCCTCCCAGATACTCAACATCAGACGGTTGATGAGCGGTTGAGGAAGGCATTCGGCCCCTTCGGTTTCCAGGAAGCGGTGGAGGTTATAGTTGCCGTCACCCTCTGTCATTGCCGCCCAGAATTCGCCCATGACCATCACTTTCGCCTTAGGCTGCAGACGGTCGAGTTTGACACTCTCCAGTACTTTACGGCAGCGGTACATCGCTAAGACCAGGCTCTTTTTCTTCATGAACGCGGCGGCGATGATCTCTCTGCATCTCTCTATAGCCGCATCCGTCGCCCCTTTATGAATTTCATACGGGCGCATCTTATAGGTGAGGATGTTGATGATGTCGCCGATGATGACCGCTTTGATAAGGGTGATAAAGAATTTCGGAGAAAAGTTGATGGCACTCTCTTCGTCACCGGCTTGAAAGATCCCTTTGTTGTGCTCGAAGCTCATGATCCTGAACCCTTCAAACCCCGCGTCTCTAAGCGCTTTACGGTATTCGGTGATGTACATACCGAAGCGGCAGGGACCGCAGCCGCCGGAGGTGACAAAGAGATAGTTCTTGACGATCTCTTCACTGGAACAGCCCTTCTCATCGCGCAGTTTCTGAAGATATTTAACGAGGTTTCCGACATTGAAATAGGTGGGGTTGCACTGACCGCGGTTTCCGAAAGCTTTCCCTTTTTGAAACGATTCAAAGTCGGGATTGGGCATGTTGACATAGTTCTCGCCGATAGACTGAAGCGCCGAGGCGATCAGCTTGTCCTGGAGTATAGAGAGACCGCCGAAGAGAATGGTGGTCTTCTCTTTCTCCGCAAAGGTGAAGCTCTTGTTGATGGTGTCTCGCCACTGCAGGGACTCTTTGCCGAGGTAGGCAAGGTCACTGTTGGGCTCCTGTGTGACAAAGCTGCTGCACGATCGGTTCATATTCATATTCATGTTCATACGAGAACCTCCTCTCTGATGGTGATGGTCTCTTTCGGAGTGATGCTGCCTTCGAGCAGATTGCGCCGATACTGTTCGAGCGTATAGGCGAAGGTCTTGACCCTGATCTTGATGGAGCCGCCCGGTTTGTTGGCATCGATGTCGTGAAGGGTCAGGTGGGGTGTGCGGCTGCTGCCGAGGATCTTGTCGATAATGGCGTAGGTGGGGGCGTCATGCCCGCATTTAAAACTTGAAAGGTCGAGAACGGCCACATTCTCATGACGTGCCGCAAACTTGGCGGCCCACACTTTTTGGGCGGAGTTGGTGGAGAAGTTCTCCGGCCAGACATCACGGATGTCAAAACAGTTCTCGATGTGGCCGTTTTGTATATCTGAGGCAAAGAGCGGATTGAGAAAGGTTTCGTCTTTAGGGATGGCGCGCATGGAGAGCGTCTTGAACCCGAGCGACTGGAACTCGTCGAGGACCTCGTGGTTGAGTCCCGGGTCGCTGTGGTAGGGGCGCCCAAGCAGCAGCAGGACGATCTCTCCGTTTTGATGGGCCTCTTCGAGGATCTCTCTTCCTTCGGCCATGATATCGGCATCGTTCTTCTCGAGTGCAGCCCATGCCTGCTCAACCGCCCAGTTGTTCTCATCGGCCGTGATCCTGAGCGCTTTTTCCCAGGTCGCAAAGAGCTGCTTCTTGAGCAGTCTCTTGTTGTCAAAATTGAGTGAGTCGTCCACGTAGGTGATCCCGGCATTTTTAAAGAGGTCATGCTCTTTGGTAAAGGCGCTGTAGACGACCTTCGGAGTACCGCTGATAATGGGACAGGCGGTTTGGCCCATGGTGTGTTGGACATAGCCCGGCAGTTCGGTGATGCTTGGGAACCAGATGTAGTCGAAGTTCTGTTTGGTGAACTTTTTAGAGAACATCAGGGCATAGACGTGGGCCTGCGCGACCTTGGCGGGGTAGCATGAGTCCACCGAGCCGTATTTTGCCCCCTCCAGAAACATATCTTCGTTGGAGAAGTCCGAGAAGCGTATATGTTTGGGGTTGAGCTCAAGGGCTTCGAGGTAGCTACGCAGAAACGGCGCGGTACTGTAGATGTTGAGTACCTTTGGAATGGCGATGCGAAGATTACGGCGAAAAGCTTTGGCCTCGTCGCTGCTGTGTCTAAAGTCTCTTTCAACCTGTTTTCTGAGCGTCGGTCCCCAACCGCCGAAGGTCGCTTTGACCTGCTGCTCGGTGACCTTCTCGCTGGCGGTTGGTCTGTTCTCATATTCATAGCTGGAGCTAAAGAGTTCGACAGCCTCTAGTTTAACCAGGTTCGGGGTCTCTCGCTGCATCTCTTTTCGACCGGCATTAAGGAGGTTAAGCGCTTCAGCCGACTCAACCGTACCGCTCTCGCAGGCAAATCCGGCGATATAACGTACGGTCTCGGAGCTTGGGGTGTGGGTGTCGATAAAGGTGCGTGAGCAGTTGATGGCGCAGAAATGACAGCGCGTCGACTCATCGGTACGCGAGGTAAAGGTGAGCTGCATCGCCTCGTCGAGACCGACAAAGGTGGCGTGGCCCCGGTGCTTGACGGCATCTTTGGCCTCAATGGCAGCGCCGAAAGCACCGGCTTCACCGCAGTGCGGGTGGACATCGACACGGGCGTCAGGCACTTCGGCCTTGATGTAGTCGACCTGTGCCTTGAGGGCCGCCTGGTTGTACTGCGTACCGCCCTGAAGCACAAAATGGTTTCCGTAGGCGGCAAGATTGGGCGCCTGTACCACATACTGCCAGATGTTTTTAGGCAGCACCTTGGCGATACCGGCAAAGAGCTGCTCTTTACTGTAGCCCTCTTTTTGAAAGTTGACGCGGTCGGTGTCCAAAAAGACGGCGCAGCCGTAGTTGAAGCGCGGGGAGAGGTCTGCGGCAAATGCGACATCGGCATACTCTTCGACCTTGACGCCGAACTGCTTTGCCATACTCTGCAAAAGGGTACCGTTTCCGGCGGAGCACTGGTTGGAGAGGCGGAAGTTCTTCATCATACCGTTCTCCAGAAAGAGCACTTTGATGTCCTGTCCGCCGATGTCGCAGATGATGTTGATACTCTCACCGAAGATCTTCTGTGCGCTCTTCATGTGGGCGATGGTCTCGACGATGTTGGCGTCGGCCTTGAGTGCCCCTTCGAGGACATCGGCCGCATAACCGGTCACACCGAGCCCTTTGATGTCGTAGTAGCCGTGGGGGTCCTGAGCCTTGATCTTCTCCAGGAGCTCGAGCGTGTCCTTGATAGGGTTGCCTTTGGAGAGCTGGTAGACCTTGAGCAGCAGGTCGCCGTTTTCATCAACGAGCACCGCTTTGGAACTGGTCGAGCCGCCGTCTATACCCAGATAGCATGCCGTTTTCTGCTCGAGCAGAGGCGGGGTGAATGTGGGAATGGTATAGGTCGCTTTAAAGAGGTCAAGTTCGTCCTGGCTGTTGACCAGTGCTGTGTCGCTGCTTGCGTTACTTTTGATGCCCCCGGACTCGACCAGTGTTTTAAGCTGGATGATGCCGTTAAAGCTTTTGTCGTGGTTGGCTTCGCCGTGACCAAAGACGATGGCGCCGAAAGCGGCGTAGTACTGGGCATTTTCAGGGACGATAATAAGCTCATCCAGGGCGCCTTTGTCGTAGCTGATGTTGCGTTCATCCCACAATTCTGCGATGCGCATACGCCAGCACTGCTGCAGAAAAGGGAGGTAGGTGTTGGGGCCGCCGAGCAGAAGTACCTTGGGCATGAGGGTGTTGCCCCGGGTCAAAACCGTAAGGTTCTGCATGACGATGGCATCGGCCAGCGAGTTCATGATCTCGGGTGCCGGAACAGAGGTCTTGATGAGGTTGACGATGTCGGTTTCGGCAAAGACACCGCACTTGGCCGCGACATGGTGGAGTTTGCCGGTGTCGAAGTTGAGCTTTTGGACCTCTTCGGGCTCCATCGCCACCTTCATGGTACATTTTTCTATGGTGGCGCCTGTTCCCGAGGCGCATTTGTCGTTCATGGAGGTGAGGACCGACTTTTGGCCTGTCTGGGCATTCTCTTTAAAATGGATGATCTTGGCATCCTGCCCGCCCAGTTCGATAACGGCATTGACGTCAGGATGGTAGTGCTCCACCGCCAGCACCACGGCGTTTACCTCCTGAACAAAGCGGCCGTTGATGGTGGGGGCGATATAGGTCGCGCCGGAGCCGGTCATAAAGACCTTGTCGATGGCGTTGTAAAGTTCCGGCTGCGTTTGCTCCAGCTCCTCGAGCAGTCTGAGCAGGGTCGCCGCCTGTCTGGTGTCGTGCGGCGTATACGCTTTGGCATGGATCTGAAACGTTTCATCACACAATACATATTTGACGGTGGTGGAGCCGATGTCGATGCCTAAGGTATAGTGTTGTTCAGCCATAACCGTTCCTATGCCAGCTTCTTTGTAGATTTGAAGGCCCATACGATCCAGATAATTCCGGCGATAATAAAGGGAATACTCAGCATCTGCCCTGTGGTCAAGGCGATCTCCGTCGTGTAGGCGGCCTGCTCGGTTTTGGTGTACTCAATAAAAAAACGGGCGGTGAAGAGTGTGACAAGAAAGGTGCCCGGGAGGATCTTGGTGGCAAACTCAGGGGTGACTTTTTTATAGATGACGATCAGCAGCGCAAAGATAAAGAGGTAGGAGAACGCTTCATAGAGCTGGACCGGATGTCTGGCTATCATGTCGACTTTCGGAAAGATCACGGCCCAGGAAACATCACTCGGAAGTCCCAGGATCTCGGAGTTGAAGAAGTTGCCTATGCGTACAAAGGCCGCTGTCAAGGCACCGGGAATGGTCAATCTCGCCAGCAGCCAGAAATAGTCGACCTTGTACTTCTTGGTGTAGAAATAGAGGGCGATAAGAACACCGGCCAGACCGCCGTGACTGGCCAGTCCCCCTTTCCAGATCGCCAAAATATCGAGCGGATGTTCGAGGTAATAGGCCGGCGAGTAGAAAGCGCAGTGGACCAGACGAGAGCCGACGATAGCGCCGATGAGAACATATAACAGCAGGTTGTCTAAAATAGATGCATCTTTTTTCTCGCGTTGATAGACCCAGTGGAGGATCTTGAGACCGATGAGAAAAGAGCCGACAAAGAGCACCCCGTACCAGCGGATTTGGAGAGAACCGAATTTAATGATGTTGGGATCGACATCCCAGATAAAATGTTCCATATGCGCAAGTGCCTTTTTGGGTTATTATACTCAATTATTTTTAGTTTAATTTGTTGTTTGGGATTATTGCGTTTGGGTTACAAATGCCTCTGAAAAGGTGGTATAAATCGAGACTGGACTATTCCTTTTTAACCACCGGCTCTAATATGGCCGGTTGTACGGTTTTGGTAACCAGACTCTCGTATGCATTCCCACGTACAACGTGGGAATGAGAAATCTGTATGAGCGGGGATACATCCTCTAATAATGAATGCTTAACAGCGCCCAAACCATACTTTCCCTATAATGTCGTCAATAATCAGACGAGGGTTGGACAGTGAGCATTTACAGAGAGTATGACATACGCGGGATTTTTGAAAAAGAGTTGAATGAAGATACGGTGACGAAGATCGGGCTGGCCCTTTCTAAGCACATTGACGGTGACTATGTTGCGGTCGGGTATGATGCGCGTTCACACTCTCCGGTGCTTTTTGAGTACCTTGTGGCCGGTCTGAATACCGGAGGCAAAACGGTGCTGGCTATGGGGCTTGTGCCGACACCGGTCAACTACTTTACCAACTATCAGGAGTGGGACGGCATCACCCCGTCGGCTTCGATCATGATCACCGGCTCGCACAACCCGCCGGAGTACAACGGTCTCAAGATCACAGTCGACAAAGCCCCTTTTTTCAGTGAGGAGATCTATGCCCTCGGCCGTGAGGTCGGGACAATGGCATTTCCTGAAAAAGCAGAGCGCAAGGTGATCGAGATCGATGCGCTTGGTCGTTACAAAGCCTTTATGCTAAAAGAGTTTGCCCATCTCAAAGGGATGAAAGAGCGCATTGTCTATGACTGCGGCAACGGTGTCGCCGGTGTCTCCATCGTCGACATATTTGAAGGACTCGGTCTCAATGCCAAGGGTATCTACACCGATCCGGACGGCACTTTCCCCAACCACCATCCTGACCCTTCGGACGAGCATAATCTTGAAGATGTCAAAAAGCTGCTGGAAGAGGAGGGTGACATCGCCTTTGCCTATGACGGTGATGCCGACCGCATTGCTGTTCTGACCCATAAGAACAACATCAAGGGCGACCAGATGGCGCTGCTCTACTCCATGAAGATGGATAAGCCGACGGTGATCGGCGAGGTGAAGTGTTCGCAGGTGATGTACGACGAGCTGGAAAAGCGCGGTGCAACGGCTATAATGTATAAAACAGGACACTCCAACCTGAAGGTCAAGATGAAAGAGACCAACGCCGACCTTGCCTGCGAAGTGAGCGGGCATATCTTCTTTAAACACCGCTATTTCGGTTATGACGATGCTATCTATGCGACATTCAGAATGTTGGAATTGATACAAGACGGCATCGATCTTGATGCGGAGCTGGCAAAACTGCCTCAGGTCTTCTCCACCGAAGAGATCAAAGTCGAGACGACGGAACAGGAGAAGTTCCCGTTGATGGAAGCGGTCAAAAAAGCGCTTCAGAACCCGCCGAAAGGATTCCCTGAAATCAAGGAAATCATCACGGTCGACGGTGTCCGCGTCATCTTTGACAAAGGGTGGGGGCTGGTCCGTGCGAGCAACACGACACCGGTACTTGTGACTCGTTTTGAGTCGACTGAACTCTCGGAAGCCAAACATTATGAAGAGGCGTTGAATCAACTTATCGCCGATGCGAAAGCGACGCTCTGAACATGCTGGTCTACCCGATGCTCTTCGTAAGCCTGCTCTATTTCAAGATCTTTCGTGTGCGCCGCAAGCAGGAGAAAACAGACTTCAAGGCAAAAGCAGAAGCCCTCTTTTCCAACAGTGCCATCCTCGCGCTCATTGCCTTCGGTTTCATGACGCAGAGCTGGTACAGTATGCTGATCGCGATTGTGCTGATGAACATTATGGCGAGTCTTATGATCACCGCGGTACAATTAGGGATCTTTATTGACGGCAAACCGATCTTTGGTATCTCAAAGATCTACACGTTGACACCGCTGTTGGCGTTAGTCGTCACTCTTGGTTCGGTTGGAACCATTGCAACATATTATTTAGGATAGATATATGAAAACACACTCTCTATTAATGCCGCTGGACATGCATCTTCACCTGCGTGACGGCGAGATGCTTCAAAACGTCGCAAAACTGACCTCTTACACCTTTTCGGGTGCCGTAGTTATGCCTAACCTTGTTCCCCCTGTCAAGACGCGTGAACAGCTTTTAGCTTACAAAGAGCGTATCATGTTTGCCTGCGGCTTGGAGATCAAAGAGGATGAGTTCGACGAGTTCTTTGAGGACGAAGGGCTTGCCGGCGGTGACTTTGAACCGTTTATGACACTCTTTTACGACAACTACTCAGAGAAGTTTTTGGAAGAGATCCGTGACGACATCTTCGGAGTCAAGCTTTATCCTGCGGGGATCACGACGAACTCGGAGGGCGGTGTCAGCGCTTTCAATGTCGAGGCGATGCGTGAGACCCTTGAGGCGATGGCACGTATGGATATCCCGCTTCTTGTTCACGGTGAGACGGACGGTTTTGTGATGGACAGGGAAGCGGAGTTCATGAATATTTATGAACTGCTTGCGACCAACTTTCCAGACCTTAAGATCGTTATGGAACACATTACGACCAAAGCGGCGGTCGATATGCTGGACAAATACCCGAACCTCTATGCCACCATCACCGTGCAGCACCTGCTGATCACGCTCGATGATGTTGCCGGCGGCATGCTGAAGCCGCACCTTTTCTGTAAACCAATCGCCAAACGTCCTGAAGACAGGGAAGCCCTTCTAAATGTTGCACTTAACGCCCACCCGAAAGTGATGTTCGGTTCAGACTCTGCGCCGCACCCGCAACATGCCAAAGAGTCATGCGGATGTGCCGCCGGTGTCTTTACGGCTCCGATCGCTCTGCAGGTTCTGTGCGAACTTTTTGACAAACACGGTAAACTTGACAACCTTCAAAGCTTTGTCTCTGACAATGCGCAGAGTATTTATGGCATCTGTCCGGAGTTTAAAGAGGTCGTGCTCGAAGAGAGAGCGTTTACTGTCCCGGCCAAGTATGGCGAAGTGGTCCCAATGTATGCCGGTGAGACTATCGGCTGGAGTATCGAAGACGTTCTATAGAAAAACGTTCAGGGAGACAGATAATGTTACGATATAGCTCTCATAGAAACAGACCGCGTATGAACAAGGAGGCCTCTTTTGTCTAATATCTTACTGCTCGAAGATGATCTTCTTTTAGGCGAGACTCTCGAAGACCTTCTGGATGAAGAGGGGTATACACTCTCCTGGTGTAAAAACGGACAAGAGGCTTTGGATGCCTCTTTCAACGACAAATTCGACCTCTACCTTTTTGACATCAATGTCCCTTTGATCAACGGTTTGACACTTCTCAGTGAACTCCGCGGTGCCGATGACAAAACCCCCGCGATCTACCTTACCTCTCATCAGGAAAAGTCTGTTATGAAAGAGGGCTTTGACAGCGGGGCGGACGACTACATTAAAAAGCCGTTTGACAGTGATGAACTGCTGCTTCGGATACAGGCGCTTTTAAGACGGACTCAGCAGCGTGTGAGTGCGTGTGTGGGCGTGCTCTGTATCGATCCTGACCGCTTTGTTATCTATGAAAACGATGAAGAGTTGACCCTCTCAAAAAAAGAGTACTCACTTTTGGCGCTTTTAATCGAGAGCGAGGGTAAGACCGTTTCAAAAGAGATGATCATCGATGCGCTCTGGCCGCATAATGCGAGTGTCAGTGACGGCTCAATCCGTGTCCTGATCAACCGTCTGAAACAGGAACTCTCGACTGCCGAGATCCAAAATGTTCGGGGCATAGGGTATCGTCTTGTTTCGTAATGTTCAGCTCACCATATTTGCTTTTTTTCTAACAACGACACTGCTTATCGTGACACTCTTCTACTATCTTCAGGAGTCTGTCGCCTTGCCGTATCTTATCGGTATCATTCTCGCTTTGGCTACTGTTGCCGGTGTCGCTATGGTAAAGCTTTCGATCGAGCCTCTTCGCGAACACATCAACCAGTTGGAACACTTCTCCAAAGAGATACTTCATGAGCTCAATCTGCCGATCAACACGATCATGACTAACACGGCAATGTTAAAAAAGAAGATAGAAGACGAGCGCTCACTGAAACGTTTTAACCGCATAGAAGCCGCCTGCGGTATGCTGCAGGAACGCTATAAAGAGCTGGACTATCTGATCAAAAAACAGATGCAGCATGAACAGGTGGAACAGTTTGATGTGGCGATATTGGTCGAGGAGCGTCTGAAGTTACTCAGGCCGCTCTACAGTCATGCTTCGTTTAGGGTTGATTTAGAAGCGATTAGTGTAAATATCGATAAAATAGGCCTGGCAAAAGTGATCGACAACATTATAGACAACAGTGTGAAATATTCGCCGCAGGATCCGCAGATCGCTATTGAAAGCAGGAACGACAAACTGCGTATCAGCGACAAAGGGCGAGGGATGGATGAGGTTGAAGTCTTTCAGATCTTCGACCGCTATTATCAGATAGACGAGAATGCCCTTGGCTTTGGAATCGGACTTGGCCTGGTCAAAAATTATTGTGACCGATATAAGATAAAACTGCATGTGGACTCTAAAAAGGGTGAAGGCACCACCATGCAACTAGACTTTTCAGGAGTAGCATAAAATGGATACAACAGGTTGGTTAGAGTTAGCAGAACAGGCACTTGACTATGGTGTCATGGGAACATTGGCAATTATGAGCGTGGTCGCTCTGTGGATGTTTATTGAACGAATGATGTTTTACAAAAGTGTCAAGCTCGAAGAGTACGACAACAAAGACCTTTTAGAGATCGACCTGACGGACAACCTTTCGGTTCTCTCCGCCATCGGTGCCAATGCCCCTTATGTCGGGCTGATCGGAACGATCATCGGTATTATGATCACCTTTTACGGTCTGGGTGAACTGGGAACGGTCGACACCAAGAAAGTGATGACCGGACTGGCGTTGGCGCTTAAGGCAACGGCGTTTGGTATTGTCGTTGCGATCCCGGGGATTGTATTTTACACGATCGCCATGCGTAAAGTCGAGCGCTTAAGCGCGATCTGGGAAGCGAAGTTTTCCAATAAAGGGACGGATGCTTAATGAAACAGCGTAAAAAATTCGATCAGATCAATGTGATCCCGATGATCGATATTTTGTTGGTGCTTTTGGTGATGGTTATTACGACCGCAACATTCATCAAGCAGGGGATCCTGCCGATAGAGCTTCCTGATGCAAAAACCTCTGACAAAAAAGAGGACCAAAAAGAGTTTGACATCTACATCACCAAAGAGGGCAAATATCATCTCGACAAAAAAGAGATCTCCGTTGCTGAGCTGGAGAAGAGGTTAAGCGAGATCTCAAAAGATCAGACAGTGGTGCTGCGCTCCGATAAGGAGGCGAACTTCCAGCACTTTGTCACGGTGATGGACATCTTAAAGAAGCTGGAACACAAACAGCTCTACATCGTTACAAAAGAGTAACGGTGAAAACGAGACTCTTTGACCCGGCGGTTTGGCTGTTTCAAAAAGTCTCTACGAGTACCAAAAATACTTTTCTACTTTTAGGCGCACTGCTTCTTGTTGCCACATTCAGCCTCTACACGCTGCATTACGGACTTTCCCACACGATCTATTTTGACGTTTTGGTCGTTGTGTTACTGGTATGGGTCTATTTTTATCTCGCAAATATCTATAGTGTTCAAGAGAGTATCGTGCAGCTCAAAGAGACTCTAGACGATGTGGCGCATGGAAAATATAATGCCCGTATTGAAGAGCTGAGAGCAAGCGAGTTTGATCTCTTCAGCGAAGAGGGCAACAAGATATTGCATACGCTTGAGAGCAAAAACAGTTTTCTCAAAGAGTACAAGCGAGTCGTCGATGCGAGCTCGCCGCTTGTCAAGACAGATGCCGACGGGCATATCACCTATGTCAACGAAGCGTACGAAGAGCTGAGCGGCTATAGTTTTGATGAACTGATCGGGCGCTCATACGCTATTGTCCGCTCCGATAAACCCGGCAACAGCTATCTTGCGAATTTCTGGACGGAGATGTCAGACAAAAAGCTCTTTAAAGGTGAGTTCCAAAATGTAAACAAAGAAGGAAAGACCTTTTATGTCGAAGCGACCGTCGTGCCGATTCTCGATGAAAGAGGCGCGATCTATGAATTTATCTCGATCATGTTCGATATTACTGAGAGAAAGAAGCAGGAGAGGGAGCTTGAACGCCGGCTCTATGTTGACAGCTTGACAGGTCTGCCCAACAGAACCGCGTTGCACCGGGAGATTGAACTGTATGGCTGGCAAAAAGTGATGCTGATCAACATCGATGATTTTAATACGGTCAACACGATCTACGGCGAACGTATCGGTGACGCATTGATCATTGAACTGGCCAAGAAGCTTCAGCTCTTTATCGCTAACAAGAATCTGACCCTGTTCCGCCACAGCGGCGACGAGTTTGCGATTTTGGCGAATGAGAAGGTGCCGGCAGATTTTTTCAGAGAAGATGTTATCTTGATGGCGCATCAGCTTAATCCGATAGATCTACAGTGTTTGGCACATGCGGTCACGGTCCGCGCCCGTATCGGTGCGGCTATAGGTTCCAAAAGTGGAAACCTGCGTTCACTGATCTCGATGGCATCGCTAGCACTTAGAAATGCCAAAACATCCAAGCAGGCCTACGCCTTTTATTCGGAAAATGCCGACAATATTTTGCACCTTGAAGATAATCTGTTGATGCTTGAAATGCTCGATCATGCGCTCAATAATCAAAATGTCGATATCCACTTTCAGGCGATCGTCAACACACAGACGCATGAGATCGAAAAGTTTGAAGCACTGGTACGTGTAATCGATCAAAACAGCAAGGTGCACTATCCGCAAGAGTTTATCGGTATCGCCAAAGGGGCTCGTCTCTACAGCCGGCTCTCCAAAGAGGTTTTTAGACAGACCTTGGCCGTAGCGCAAAAAAACCCGGATTATGAGTTCTCCTATAATATTGAAATGGCCGATATCCTTGATCCGAGAACCCGGCGTTTTATTCTCCACAACCTGCGTGACTCAAACTGTGCGGAGCGCATAGCGTTTGAACTGGTCGAATCCGAAGAGCTTGAAGGCAGTGAAGAGGTTGAGCACTTTTTTAAATTGATTAAAGAAGAGGGGTCGAAGATCGTTATCGATGATTTTGGCAGCGGGTATTCAAACTATGCCTATCTGATGAAGCTGGGTGTCGATATCGTCAAAATCGATGGTTCACTGGTTGCTGACATCACGACCAATCTGAATAATAAACGGATCGTAAAATCCATCATTAACATTATTCATGAACTCGGGATAAAGGTCGTTACGGAGTTTGTCGAAGATAAAGAGACCTATCAGATGGTCGTACTTATGGGCGCGGATTATGCACAGGGACACTTTATCGAAAAGGCGACAGGTATTGATGTCAAGAGTCTTTTGCAGCGCTAAAATGCAGTTTTCAAAGATGTGGTATGACCCCAAAGGCAAAGTGTCGCTCACTTTCTTAGTGCAGCGGAAGCTCCAGTGGCATATAATCAAGTTATGAAAACAGTTCTGATGATCTTGGCACTGCTGAGCATAGTGACAGCAGGTGAGTGGGAATTGGCCAAAAAGAGAGACGGTGTTTCGGTCTACACACGGGCGGTAGAGGGATCGGAGTATCTGGCATTTAAAGGCGAGAGTGTTGTCGAAGGGAGTGTGGCGGCGCTTGTAGCGGTGATGTACGATACGCCTGCCGCCTCTGAATGGCTTCATCAATGCAGTTTCGCCATGACACTTGAAGAGAAGAGCTTTGAAAAGAACTACATTTTTCAACGCTACGACCTCCCGTTTCCGGTCAGCAACCGTCAAGTGATCCTGCAGTCAACTCTTTTTTGGACAGCGGACGGGGCTCGTCTGGAGACAAAAGAGGCAAACAGCTATTGCGATGACTATCAGACAGAGCGATGTGAAAAAGTCAATGAGAGCACTTTGATCAAGTTCACACGTTCACGCGGACATTACCTCTTTACGCCTATCAACGAACATCAGACAAAAGTGCTCTGGGAGCAGCATACGGAACCCGGCGGAAAGATCCCTGCCTGGCTGGTCAATGCACTTGTCATTGAGATCCCATTTAACTCTTTACAGAGGCTGGGAACTTTGGTCAAAGATGAGAAATACCGAAATATGACAGAGAACGAACTGCATGAAAGATGGCTGCAACAGTATCAGGCGCATCACTAAATCAGTGCAACAAATGTGGGTAAAATAGAGCGCATATTCCGCTTTGTTTGTTATTTTGTTCTATGATAGCCCGAAAAAGGAATCCTATGCAGTGGCGAATGACCTATAATAATGTGGGTGCAGCAGCCTGTTCGGCTCGCGGTATTGCGCACCGGGAGACGAAAGAGGAGCTTGAAGCCCTGGCCAAAGAGTTACAAGGTAAGATCTTTAATGTTAAGATAGAGATTAACAAAACCTATACCAGAAAGGAGAAGTAGATGCGAATGATCAAAACTTTAATGATGGCCCTGTTACTCTCATTGAGTTCGTTGATGGCGGTCGAGCAGAAAGTTGTGTTTGACTTGACGAGCGGTGATGTCGCGACGATAGAGAAGCATCTTATCAAAAATATCGACAATCTGGCAGAGTATTATAAAGCCAATAAGATCGACTTTAAGGCCGTTGTCGTTATTTCGGGAAACGCGTATAAATATTTTGTGGAGGACCTTGCGAACTCCCCTTTTAAAGGGAAGTTGAAAGTGGCACGGGCACAGAAAAAGCTGGCACCACTTTTAGCGAAACTGCATACGACATACGGTGTTGAGTTCGATATGTGCAAGAGCGGTATGAAAGCACGTAAGATCGATAAGAAAGTGCTTTACGGCTATGTTAAAACAGATTTGGACAAAAGTGTTTATCTGATCAAGTGGCAGAACGAAGGTTACGCCTACCTTCCGGTACATTAAGAGATGGCTATAGAGACCCCTTTTATCACCACGGACGGCATTGTCGAAATCTATATTGAGGGTTGGTTTCAGGGTATTGTCCTGATCGATCGTCTGAATCCTCCTTACGGTACAGCGCTCCCGGGCGGTTTTATGGACAGAGGCGAGACAATAGAGGATTGTCTGAAACGGGAGATGAGAGAAGAGATCGGTCTGGATGTCGAGATAGAGCAGCTGCTTGGGATCTATTCCGATCCGTCGCGCGATCCGCGTTTTCACACGGTGTCGGCCGTTTATGTCTGCAGAGCCTATGCGATGCCGGAGGCGGGGGATGATGCTAAGAGTGTCAAGATAGTCGCCTTGCCGGCGCTTAAAAATGAGAATTTCGTCTTTGATCATGGAAAAATAATCCAAGACTATTTGCGATGGAAGAAAGACGTTCAGCACTGAAGTATGAACGTTCTGATGCGTTTAGAAGATTATGGCCGAATGAATATGTTACGCCCTGAATACAAAACCACAAGCCCGTCTATCATCAGATTGAAGGCGACGTAAAGACCGATGGTGTTAGCCGTCAGTGTCGATGTATGCAACAATATATCCACAGCAAAGATGCCACTGATAAATGCGTGTATGATCCAGGCGTATGCCGTCGAGTCTTTGCGTGTAAGGTAGGCCAGGTAGAGATTGTTGAGTGTTCCCAAAAGAAAAAATATTCCCACGAGCACACCCATCGACGTCAATGTCGCCATACCGACGAATAGAAAGAAGAGCCCCGTAAAAAAGATAACCAATGCTTTTGACCAACTTGCAGGTGTCTTCGGATTTATTTTTGACGTCAGGTAAGCTGACAACAGACCGATACTGGTAAGTGCAACGCCCAAAATAGAACTGGTGGCAAGTTCCGAGAAGAGGGTATAGATAAAGATGATTGTACCGACCGAGAAGAAGAGGGCACTGATCCACTTGCTTTTACGCTCATAGTCGTTACTTAAACCATTTTTTACAATTTTAATCCACAAAAAAGAACCTTATATTAAAAAAACTTATAATAGTAGTTCGAAATAGTGCCGAAAAAAAGATTATAGAACCTTTAAACCAGGTCATTACCCTTAATAGAGTTTCCCGAAATGGTCGATACAGGTGAGATAGAGACGGGTGTCAAACTCGAGTTGATGATATTGCGGTTCCATATAGGTACATAATTTGTAAAAGGCCTTATTGTGCTCTTTCTCTTTGAGGTGGGCCAATTCATGAACAATGATCATGCGCAAGAAGGGCTCCGGTACACTTTTGAACATGGAGGCTATCCGGATCTCGTTTTTACTTTTGAGTTTGTTTCCCTGGACGCGCGATGCAAAGGTGTGCATTCCCAGTGCATTGTTGATTACATGGATCTTTCCGTCATAGAGCACTTTGCTGATCGGTTGGCTTTTTTTCAGGTAACTGTTTTTAAGTTCGATAGTGTAGTCGTAGACATTTTTATCGGTTTTATAGTTATGGGCAGAAGGGTACTTCTGGAGAAGAAAAGCGGGAAGTTTTTCTGTCTTGATCAAGGTGACGACCTGTGTCTTGATCGTCTCATTATAGTGTGCGAGGTATTTTAAATGCAAAGGTTTTTAAAAAGAGCGGAACTACTCTTTCCCTGAGTCCAGACTTTTGTTTAAGATATCTTCAATATCTTCAACACTGAGCCCATATTTGGCCAACAGCTCTTGCATCGTGGCAAAGTTCCGCTTTTCAATGGCAACGGCGATCTCAAGAAGGTTACCCAAGAGACCGTCCCGACCGATAAGTGCACCTTCAACATCATCATCAAGATCGAAGGCTTGAAGAGTCTTTTCGATCTCAACGTCAAAGACGATGTCCAATAGTGAGAGGAGGGCGACAAGTCGGGCCTGCTCCTGGAGTTTCTCACTCTGTTCGACCTTGAGCTTGGGTAAAATACCCAACATGGTGTCAATACGGTTTTGGACCATGATGGAGTATTGGCTTTTCGTGCTGCCGACATTTTTACTTGAACGTGAATAGATGATCATCATCAGCCATATCTTTAGCTTATCCATGCCCACGCGGGTAATGATCTCTTTGATCGACGGTGAACCGCTGAGGTCGAATGCCTGGATAGATTTTACATATTGGAGCAGCTGAAGGGTGAGCTCATTGTGCTTTTCGAACTCTTTACTGATATCGTCTATCTGATAATCGGACTGAAGCATGTTGAAGAGACGGATAACACCTAGATGTTTAGGGTCCAGACGGTTTTTTTCCATGGTGTGGATATCGGCGATAAAATAGCCTTGAAAGTATTGGAACCCTAACGCCGCATAGGCGTCAAAGACCTCTTGGAATTCGATCTTTTGAGCGATCAGAATCTTGCCGTCGTAAAGAGAGATATTGTTTTGCAACCCTTCAATGTCTGTCTGTACGCTGTCGAATTTTACATAACTGATGTAGGGCAGGACCGGACCGAAGTTGCCCATATAGTTCTCATCAAAACGGGCGTTGTCGAGAGCAAAGATATAACCTTCTTTGTGCAGCTGTTCGAGATTGGCCACCTCTTTTTTCCCCATGTGGATATCGGCCGCCAGTTCAAAGACAAAGTGATCTTTTGGAAGGTTGTAAAGAATATCTGTCAGCAGGATGTCGCCGCTGATGTTGATAAAAGCTTTGGCATCCCCCATACTGTTGTCGACACCGACTTGGTTGATGATGTTAACAAGAACGGAAGATGTGGCGAACCTCGGGTCGGTAAAACCGCTGCCGCCTTCATCGTCGCGGTAGAAAAACTCATACCCTATAGTGTTGTTGTTGAGGTCAACAATCGGCTGTCTTGCCATTCTCAGTTTATCAGACATAACGACCCTTTTAATATTATAATACTTTATGTTACATGAGGTTTTCTAAGAAAGAACATAAATTAAAGCCTCTTGCTGACGAACCGATATTGACTTTATGGCTAAGATGTTATTATTGCCTAAAAACAACGGACTATTTATGAGTGAGATTAAAACGATCTATCTAGAAGAGTACACACCTCCGAGTCATCATATCACCCACACTGACCTTACTTTCGAGATCTTTGATGAACACACGCTTGTCATCAACCGTATGCAGATCACCCGTTTGGATAAAGATGCCGGTTCGGTTTTTTTGCACGGCGAAGGGCTGAAACTGCTCTGTGTCAAAGTGGATGATGTCAAAGCAGAAGGACAATTCACAAAGAGCGATGAAGGAATAGAGCTGAACTGTGACAAAGAGACGTTCGTGTTACAGGTCGTCACGAAGATCTATCCTGATGAAAACACGACGCTGGAAGGGCTTTACCGCTCAGGCACGATTCTCTGTACACAGAACGAGCCGGAAGGGTTTAGGCACATTACCTATTTTATGGACCGTCCGGACAATATGAGCACCTTCACAACGACAGTTATCGCAGACACTGAGCGTTATCCGGTCTTACTTAGCAATGGTAACCTGGTTGAGACCGAGGTCTATGCGGAAGGACGCCATATGGCGAAGTGGGAAGACCCGTTTGCAAAACCTTCCTATCTTTTCGCCCTTGTAGCCGGTGATCTTGGCGTTGTCAATGACAGCTTCACAACGATGAGCGGACGTGATATCGAACTCAATATCTATGTTGACAAAGGCAATGAAAGCAAGTGCGGCCATGCGATGCGTTCGCTTAAAAACTCTATGCAGTGGGACGAAGAGAAATATGGCCGTGAATACGACCTTGATATCTATAATATCGTGGCCGTCGACAGCTTTAACATGGGGGCCATGGAGAACAAAGGGCTCAACATCTTTAATTCTCATTATGTATTGGCTGACGAAGACAGTGCAACGGACCAGAATTTTATGGGTATCGAGAGCGTGATCGCCCATGAGTATTTTCACAACTGGACAGGGAACCGCATCACCTGCCGAGACTGGTTCCAACTGACACTCAAAGAGGGGCTTACTGTCTTTCGTGACCAGAGTTTCAGTGCCGATATGAACGATGCCGTCGTCCAGCGTATCAGTGATGTCAAAGCACTCAGAGAGCGTCAATTCGTCGAAGACGCCGGTCCGACAGCACACCCTATTAAACCTACAAGTTATATCGAGATCAACAACTTCTATACGGCAACCGTTTATGAGAAGGGCGCGGAGGTGATCCGGATGATCCACACGCTTCTGGGTCCAGAGAAGTTCCGCGCGGGCATGGACCTCTATTTTGAGACCTTTGATGCACAGGCCGTTCGTACCGAGGACTTTTTATGGGCGATGCACAGTCAGGGAGGTTTTGATCTGGACCGTTTTTCACGCTGGTACTCTCAGGAACGTACACCGACCTTGGAAGTGAGTGAAGCGTATGATGAAGAAGCGCAGACGTATCATCTGACGCTTAAACAGGTCGTCCCGCAATCAACCAGGGGCGATAAGCAGCAGCCGTACTATTTTCCGCTTGGCTTCTCTCTGCTTGCGCACAGCGGCGCAAAGATCGATTACACTCTGGAACATGAAGATCAGCCTCTGCTCGAACGCAATATCCTGATCGTCAAAGAAGAGGTAGAGACTTTTGTCTTTAGTGAGGTCCGACAAAAGCCTATTCTTTCGATCAACACCGGGTACAGTGCACCGTTCAAGATTCATCATCCAGAGGCGGATTTTGACTTTTTGATGCGTTATGACAGTGACGGGTTTAACCGGTATGAGGCAACACAAAAAGCGGCTATAAAGGCGCTGCACAATGTTATCGACAAAGGTGAGGTCGATGCTGCCTATGTGGAGAGCTTCGGCGCTATCCTGGCAGATGAGACCTTAGGTCTGGAGTCAAAAGCCTTTATGCTTGAACTGCCGACGCTGTCGGTACTGATGCAAGAGCAGGAAGAGATCGATGTTGTGCCGATCTCTGCGGCTCTTTCAACACTCAAAAAAGCACTTGCAAGGCGTTACAAAGAGTCCATGCTGGCGATCTATGATCGATACCACAAACCTCAAAACAGTGCGCTTGATGCAGAGAGTATGGGTGAAAGAGCGATCAAAAATGCGGTCTTGAGCTATCTGATCAGTCTTGAAGATGACGCGATCAACACAATTTGCCTGAAGCAGTATGATGAGAGTGTGACCATGACGGACCGTATTGTGGCTCTTGACCTTTTAGAGAACTTTGTGCCTGATCTCGCGGAAGAGAGACTGCGTCATTTCTATGAACGTTATAAAGAAGATACCCTGGTTATGAACAAGTATCTCTCTGTATTGTCTGCTTCGGAACGCGAAGGTACGCTGGACCGGGTACAGGCACTTCAGAATGATCCTGTTTATGATGTGAAAGTCCCCAACCTTGTCCGCGCACTGTTAGGTGTCTTTGCCCGCAATGCAGTAGCCTTTCATGCGCCTACCGGACACGGTTATGCCTTTCTGGCGGAAAAGGTCATTGAACTCGATGCTATCAATCCGCAGATCGCCTCAGGTTTGACGACTGCTTTTAGAAGTTACAGCCGTCTTAATCCTGAGAACAAAGAACTTATGAAAGAGGCACTGGAGATGATCCTGAATGAAAAAGAGATCTCTTCAAATGTATACGAAATTGTCCGAAAGATCCTGGACTAACGTTACGGCTTGTACGGTATTGGACATGGCAGAGTTTTTATTTTCGCAGAAGAAACTCTTCTTGGATCAGTTGAAAAACGGACTTAGTTGTTTAAAACTATCAATTCTCATCTCATATAATAAAGATATCGTGACCTTGCACACAACGGCATGACTTTTAATTTAACCGCTATATTTACGCTATATATATTCTAATTATAAACAAGATTATAATAGATAATATTACTTGGAAAACAGCTCATGAAAAGTGGGTAGAAAATACGATAATGAGGTAGAAAAATCTATAATTATTAGGTTATATTATAGTGTGTGATAAGATTGTGATGGTTTTGCGATAAAGTTTACGTGACGTAAAAAATAATTGTTATGTAATTAAAGGAGAAAAGATGGCTAGAGTCGTTATTTTGGGTGGTGGTGTCTCGGGACATACAGCTGCAACATTTGCTGCAAAGTGGTTGGGCAGTTCACATGAGGTCGTTGTTGTAACGCCAAATGCAAAATGGAACTGGATTCCTTCGAACATCTGGGTTGGTGTTGGACAGATGAGTAAAGAAGAGGTTACTTTTGACCTTGATCCCGTCTATAAGAAAGCGGGCATTACATATAAACAGGCAAAAGCGGTCTCTCTAAATCCGGAAGGAAGCGAGAGTGAAGCACAACCTTTTGTAACAATCGAATATACTGGTCAGGGCAAAGAGGGTCAGTCGGAAGATGTGACCTATGACTATGTTATCAATGCAACGGGTCCAAAATTGAACTTTGGTGCGACACCGGGTCTTGGTGAAGGTTCACAGTTGGGTGAACATACTGTTTCTGTCTGTACAGCTGATCACGCTGAACATGCCAGCCATAAGCTTCAAGAAGCTATCGAGAAGATGAAGAACGGTGAGCGTCAGAAGTTCCTGATCGGTACCGGACACGGTATGTGTACATGTCAGGGTGCGGCATTCGAATACATCTTCAATGTCGAACATGAGATCAAAAAAGCCGGTGTACGTGACATGGCGGACATGAAATGGATCTCTAACGAATCTTTCCTTGGCGACTTCGGTATGGGCGGTCTGCACATGAAAGTCGGCGGATACGTCGTAAGTTCCAAGATCTTCTCCGAGTCACTTTACGCTGAGCGTGGGGTTGATTGGATGATCGGTGCACACGTCTCTAAAGTTGAAGCAGGAAGTATCGATTATGAGCTGCTTGACGGTTCTACCGGTTCGGAAAGTTTTGACTTTGCAATGCTTATCCCGCCGTTTGCAGGTGTTGGTCTTAAAGCATATGGTAAAGACGGTTCAGATATTACTGACACGGTTTTTGCGCCGAACGGCTTTATGAAAGTCGATGCAAATTACGCTGCCGGTGCTTATGAGAACTGGAAAGCGTCTGACTGGCCGCGTACGTATCAAAACCCGACATACAGCAACATGTTCGCTTGTGGTATCGCATTCGCGCCGCCGCACATCATCTCTAAGCCTATGAGCTCTCCAAACGGTACGCCGATCAACCCGACACCGCCACGTACGGGTATGCCTTCCGGTATTATCGGTAAAGCGGTTGCCCACTCTGTTTGTGACCTGATCACAAAAGGTGAGGGTGCGCATCTTCATGAAGCGTCGATGGCAGAGATGGGTGCAGCGTGTGTTGCGTCTGCAGGTAAAGGTCTTACGACCGGTACGGCAGCGGCAATGACGGTTTATCCTGTTGTTCCGGACTTTGAGAAGTACCCGGGTACAGGTCGTGATACAGACTATACATTCGGCGAGATCGGTCTTGCGGGGCACTGGATCAAACATATTCTCCACCACCTGTTTATCCACAAAGCAAAACTTAAAGCTGGTTGGACACTGATCCCTGAATAATAGTAACGCGGTAGAGTGAAAAGTCTGTTTGACGGTTTTTCACTACTGGTAAAATAAAACAATAGAAAAGGATAGAAAATGGCTAAACAAGAAGAAGTTAACTTTGCACGTAACGATCAGTCAAATACAACGATGATCCCGGGAAGATTCGCAAGAGCGATGCGTACCAATGTACTTTGGCAATTTATGCGCTTTATCGTTATCAACCTTAAGATGTTGGTAGTTGTAAGTAAAAGTCACTAATAGTGATCCAGGGTTTTTTCCCTGGATATTTGTTTAAATCAAAACTGTTTGATTTAAATAAATATCCGCAGTTGTTACTCTCTCAAAGGTCTTCTCCATGGTTTTAGAACTATTAAAATATCCTGATGAACGTATCCGACTCATCTCCGGAAATATACGTTTTTTCGATGATTCCCTTCACAATATTATCACAGACATCATCGATACGATGAAGGCTAATGATCTTGAGGCCTTAAGTGCCATGCAGATAGGTATTCAATATGCTGTCGTTGTCATCAAAGAGGGTGAGGAGTATAAGCCCTACATTAACTTGCGTATTTTAGGCAAGTCGGGTGAGACAACCGAGACAGAGAGAACGCCTTATTATGAAAACATCAGTGTGGATGTCCCCCGTCACGACAAGATCAAGATCTTTTATGAGAACGAGAAGGGCGAAGCGCAGTATGCTGACGTTGAAGGTGCTTTTTCACGCATGATCCAGCACCAGTTGGATTACAACTACGGCAGTACCTTTGTTGATCGGGTCGATAAAGAGACTAAAAAACGGATACATGAACATTTGCCCGAAGGTCTGGTCTCAAGCAGTAACAGCAGTTGCCCGACGGTCTTTTACAGAGATTACATTAAAAGAGCCTATAAGTATGTGATGCTCGCAGTATGGTTCAGCTTTTTAGTACCGTTCTTTACAGAAGATATAAATCTGCTTGAAAACGTGTTTCTCTTTGACAAAATAGCGCTGGGCAGTGTTCCGTTCCTGGTCGTTGGCTACGCTGTTTATGCTTATTACGAATCGGAAAAGTATAAGCAATGTACCAGTTGTCAAACAGGCAATATTATCGGTACGGTCGGATTTGCCCTGCTGCAGTGGCTCATCTTGAACGTCGTGACCTTCTTTTGGATCAGTCTGTAAAACGATATTTATCCGAATTTTTTACGCCTTTCTGAAACCTCTCTAAATCTTCTCACTTAGATTTTAATTCATCTTCGGTTCAAGAGAACTCTACAGTATGATGTTTGGATTAATCTCAGGAGATAAGATGAAAAATATATTGTTAGGTTTAGTGGTTGCTGTGCTGTTTTTAGGTTGTAATGAGCCGGTAAAAGTCGATGTTGAAAAAGAGACGGTTGTCGGGAACTCGCTTAAATCACTCAAGCTAAACGATCAGTTTGAAAAACCGCAAAAGCTCGATGCAGACACTAAAAAAGTTATCTTCGCTTTTTCAAAAGATATGGGCCATTTGTGCAATGACTACTTTGTTACACAAGAACCCGACTTCCTCTCTGAACGTCATGCCCTTTTCATCGCAAATGTCAGTGCCGCACCTTCATTGATCAGAAGCATGTTTATTATGCCCGGACTTAAAGAGTTTAAACATACTGTTCTTGTTATCGAAGATGAAAATGTTGCGGCAAGTTACCGTATCGATGCTCACGAGGATGAACTGATGGTCTTGGATGTCAATGACTTTATTATTGAAAAGATCAGTTATGTGTCGACACAAGAAGAGCTTGTTAACGCGTTATAGTTTTAGTAACTATAATGTGCCCTCTCTTTTACATTTGACGCGTTTCTCTTGAGCAAAATGCTTTCGAGAAGCTTTCAACGCTTATTTCAACCGGATAAATTCTATTAGTTACGGTCTCTAATCCCTTTTAAAGTTCATCTGTCGCACTATCAACGTGTGAATTTTACAAATAAGGCCAGAGAATGCAAAACAATATCTTGATGGTGCAATACGGCGTAAAACGCTATGGTAAATAGAACATGGAGATACTAACACTCTTTTTGACAGCGTTGATCGACCTTTCAAATGCTATGGCTCCCTATATCCTTTTCGGATTACTTTTCGCCGGAATCCTGCATGAATTGATACCGGATACGATTGTGACGAAACATCTGGGAAGAGAGAGTGTCGGCTCCGTGATAAAGTCGACTGTTTTTGGTATTCCTCTTCCTGTCTGTTCCTGTGGGGTGATTCCGCTGGCAACAAGTATTAAAAAGAGCGGGGCGAGTAAGGGCGCAACGCTCTCATTTTTAATCTCGACGCCCATTACAGGCGTCGACTCGATTCTTGCGACCTATGGCATGTTCGGCTGGGTCTTTACCTTCTATCGCGTATTTACTTCAATGTTTATTGCCATAGCAGCCGGGATATTGACAAATCTCTTTGACAAGCAAGAGGTGGTGCAAAAGCCGCTTTTCACTGCTGCTTCGACCGGCGGTTTTTCTATGGCCCCGCCATCGTCACAAAAAGAGGCTGGGGATTGTTGTTGCAGCGGTACTGACTGCGACAGTGAAGAGAAAAAGCCTTTTTCCCCGCTGAAAGCGTTGAAATACGCTTTTGTCACGCTGCTTGGCGACATCGCCAAACCACTGTTCTGGGGTCTTATAATCGGTGCTGTGATCACAGCGGCAATACCGGATAACCTTAGCAGCTTTTTACTCGAATACTCCTGGCTCTCCTACCTGATCGTAATCGCCATTGCCGTGCCGATGTATGTCTGTGCTACGGCATCTCTTCCTATCGCGGCTGCATTGATGCTTTCGGGCGTGAGTGCCGGTGCCGCTTTTGTCTTTTTGAGTGCAGGACCGGCGACCAACACCGTCACTATAGGCGTGGTCAAAAAGATGCTTGGAACCCGTTCTCTCTATATCTATCTCGGGACGATCGTTGTGGGAAGTGTTCTCTTTGGTCTGGGTCTGGACTACATTTTCAATATCAATGAGATCGACGCCGCCTCTCTTGTCCATATGGATGAAGAGGCTGGTCTGATAGCTATGGCCAGTTCGGTTGTACTCTGGAGTTTAGTGCTCTATTTTATGATGCGGCCTTATCTCTATAAAAAGAGCTGAGCAAACAGGAGCCGTCTATTTGAATGATACAGTTGAGATGTATGGAGTGATCCGTGTTGTAGATAAGGCGGTTACCATTGGTAAGAGAGGCTCAGGCCGTATGCACCGGATTCTGCAATCGGCCCAACAGAGAGTCTCTCATAACGGTCTGTAAAATACCATGAGCTGACACTTCCTATCACTGCCCCTGCAAGCACATCGCTAAGGTAATGTTTATCGGCTTCTATACGGCTGTATCCGACAAAGGTCGCACCCAGGTAGGCAGCAACAGCGTACTTAAATCCATACCGTCGATGGATAAAGGTAGCCCCTTGAAAAGCGAACATAGTGTGTGCAGAAGGAAATGAACGATCATTACTACCGTCCGGACGTTCACGCTTTACCGTGTATTTGAGTGCGAAGGTGGTGGCAGTCGATGTCGCGATCGATTTGTAAAACTCTATCTGTCCGTCGTGGTCATCCATATAGAAGGTCGTGCCATAGGCTGACGCCGGGATCACGACTGCCAGCGCGTCACCGAGGTACTCGATAGTATTTTCACCGGCGGCAAGATTTGGTGCAAAACAGAGAAAAATGATAAGTGTCATACGATTAAACATAGAGCGATTATAACCTAGTTTAGGTCCATTTCTATCGACTGGTATTTTTGGTGAAGCGCATGTAAATCGGTTACAGTAATCTCGACAAAGAAACTTCTATAGGAGAAATGACTATAATAGATTCAAGTACCGACTATGGCGGTTGTCAAATAGATCGCTTTTTAGAGATACTACTACACCAACTACTCAAGGAGTCCAGAAATGGCAAAAGTTCTAAAGAAAAAAGCGGTCAAAAAAGTAGCTAAAAGAGCAGCAAAAAAAGTTGCACCAAAAGCAACGGTAAAAGCAGTTGCTAAAAAAGTGACGAAAAAAGTGTTAAAGAAAAAAGTGACGACTAAAAAAGCTGCGACTAAAGTGGCAAAGAAATCTGCGAAAAAAGTTGTTAAAAAAGCAGCCGCGAAAGTAGCTAAGGCTCCAGCTAAAAAAGTGGCTAAAGCTCCGGCGAAAAAAGTGGCTCCAAAAGCAGTTGCGAAAAAGAAAACGGTCAAAAAGAAGTAAACGACATTTTCTGCCTAAAACGGGCAGATAAGGCTATCAGATACTATGTGTTTTAAGCGACCCGTGTAAAAAGGGGATAAAATGCTTTTATCGCATCGAGTTTGCAGCTGGGCTTCTGGATCAAATACCCTTGAACATATTCACAGCCTATATCGATACAGACGTCAAGTTCACTTTGCTGCTCGATCCCTTCGGCAATGATCTGAACGCCCAGACGTTTGGCCAACTGAATGATGTTCTCGACGATGATCTTTTTCTTCGGGTCTTTGCAGATACCTGAGATGAAGAAACGGTCTATCTTTATGACATCCGGTGTAAACTCATAAAGCAGTTTAAAGCCTGAAAATCCGACACCGAAATCATCGATAGCAAGTGTAAACCCCTCACTCTTATAATGCTCAAGCAGATGCATGATCTCTTCACGGTCTCTGGTTACCTCGTGGCGTTCAGATATTTCAAAACAGATGCTACTTTTGTCAAGGTTGTAGCCATTCAATATGGCATCGGTATTTCCTGAAGCATAATCTTTCATCTGGAGCAGTCTGTTATCAAGGTTGTAAAAGAGTTTCATCGATGCGTGATGTTCAAGCGCAACAAACTTTTTGATCGCTTTTTTACGAAGAACAAGATCAACGGCATAGAGGAGGTTCTGTTGGTACATCTCATCTAGAAAATGATGAATAGAGCGAAAGCCCAGTCTGTCGACATTACGCAAGAGCGCTTCAACCGCATAGATCTCCCCCGTCTCTATATCAACGATAGGCTGGAAGGCAAAATCCAAGACTTTTAGCTCTTCTAAAAATTTATTATTCATAAGTGCAATAATAACTTTGGGATATTACAGGAAAATTACGGGGGTGCAAGAGGAAAAATTTGTAACCGTAATGTAATATTTGGGTAATTCTTTTGAAACAACTGCATCCTAGAATTCGCTCACAGTAAGGATGAATGATGAAAAGAAAAAACTATTTTATATTGGGTTTAAGTACCGTAACGATGTTAACATTCAGCGGCTGTTTTGAGAAACAGAATAAGCTGCATGAGACAATGGTAAGTTGTCCAGAGGGGACGCAATTGATCAGTGATGATTTCGAAGGCAAGCCGGTGTGTCAATTGCGTGGCACTTATGTAAAAGATCTTTATTTGACAAACGACAAATTCTGGGCACTGAAAGGTGAGGTGCATATCGGTGTTGACGGTAAAGAACAAGAGAGTGTTCTTGAGATAGAACCGGGTACGACCGTCTTTGGAAAGACAGGGGCTGACTTTCTTCTGGTAACACGCGGTTCAAAGATCCTTGCAGAAGGAACATCAACACAACCGATCATCTTTACGTCGATGAAAGATGCTGCCGGTCTGCTTTCGGTACCGGGCGACTGGGGTGGGATCGCTATTGCCGGTTATGCACCGACCAATGCCGGTAAAGAAGAACGTTTTGAATTTTCGAATACGGACGTACGTTTCGGCGGAGATGATGAGAATGACAATTCCGGTATCTTGAAATATGTACAGATACGTTATGCGGGTAATGAGGTACGACCGGGTGAGGAGCTTAACGGTTTGAGTTTAGGCGGTGTCGGACGAAAAACGCTTATCGATTTTGTTGAGGTCTATTACGGTAAAGATGACGGTATTGAATTATGGGGCGGCAATGTCAACATGAAACATATTGTATTGGTCGGTAATGGCGACGATAATCTGGATTTTGATCATGGCTATCGCGGTAATCTCCAGTATGTCTACATCAAGCAGACGGAGTTGGAGTCGATCCATGCCAGAGGAATAGAGACAGACAACAATAAAAAGTTTAATGATGCACTGCCTCGAACAGAGGCAAATATCGCCAATTTTGAGATCGTTGGGACAGAGCGAACATCCGAAGGTGTCTTCTCCCGCCGTGGTTCAGGGCTTAAGCTCTCCAATGGTGTGATCCGTCAGGTCGGTGGTATCGGTATCGCGGTAAAGACAGAGGGTAATGAACGCTTTGGGGTGCACCGGTTCGACAGTGTCTTCCTGGAACCTTGCGGACAAAGTTATGTTAAAGATATTGCCAGTCGAACGCAAGATCTTTCAACGTTCAATAGACAATACAGCTCATCTGTTATTACCCAGGGAAGCGAGATCGCAACGCTTGACCCTGAACAGTTTGAACATGCAGAATTTATCGGTGCTTATCAGAAAGAGAATGACTGGCGTCAAGGCTGGAGTAAATTAAACTAGTCCAACAGCGCCATTGTGCGCCTCTTCAGAGCTGTTGACCACGCTCGTCATTAATATCTAAAACTTATATGCTATACTCTGCCAACAGATGTTTTGGAGCCTTGAATGATTAATGAAAAAGTCCCCAACTTATTGATGGCTTTGCCTATTTTGGTCGAGGCAAAAGATCATATTCTCAGCGAGTGGCTTGCCTTTGAAGCAGCGCGCAAAATACTGGATCGCTATTCGATCAAAGCAGACTTCTTTCTCAGCCATTTCGCCAGCGGTGTATTTGACTACTTTATGTCGGTCATAGAAGGTCAAAAAGAGATCGGGGATTGCCCTGTTATCGGCGATCTTCTGGAATATCTAAAAGACCGTGATGTCTCTGCAGATGAACTGTTTATTCTCTGCAGTCACTTTAGAAAAGCGATGCTGGACTTCTCTTACGACTCGTCACTTAACTCAAAAGAGATCTTTGACGAGATCTCTTTTGTCTTTGATCTCAATTTCTCAGGTGTTCTGAAACATTATACCGGAACGATCTATCAAAAAGAGCTCGAGATCGAGCGTAATGTCAAGCTTTTAAGTGAGTATAAAAAAGCGATCGATGCCAGTGCGATCGTCTCCAAAATGGATCTTAACGGTAACATTACCTTTGTCAATGACAACTTTTGTGAAGTCAGCGGTTATAGCCGACAAGAGCTGATAGGTAAAGAGCATAACTCGATCCTGACTGTAGACGATGATCGTCCTTTCGCAAAAGAGTTTTTGGGCACGATTCAGCCTAAAAGTATCTATAACAGGACACTGAAAAAGCGAAAAAAAGACGGCAGCTTTTTTTATGTGGACAGTACAGTCGTTCCAATCATCAATACAGAAGGGCTGGTCTCGGAGTATATGGTGATCGGGTATGAAGTGACAACATTGATCAAAGCAGAACAGGAGGCGGTGGAAGCGGGAATCTCCAAAGAGTATTTCCTCTCTAACATGTCTCATGAGATACGTACCCCGCTGAATGCGATCCTGGGGTTTGTCAGTATCTTGCAAGATGAGGTGGAGAACCCGACGCATAAAAAATACCTTGAGATCGTACTTAACAGCGGAGAGAACCTGCTGACGATCATCAATGATATTCTGGACTTTTCAAAACTGCGAAGCGGTGAGTTTACGATTGAAAAAAGCCGCTTTAATCTTCATGAAGAGTTGACGCACACGCTGGAGCTTTTTGTTGCAAGCGCCAATGAAAAAGAGATCACGATGCTCGCTTATCTTGATCCGCATATTCCTTACGAATTGGAGGCAGATCCACTCAGAATCAAACAGATCATTGCCAACTTTATCAGTAATGCCATTAAATTCACACCGGCGGAAGGTACCGTTGAACTTGAGGCTTTTTGTGTGGACAATACGCTGAGTATCAGTATTAAAGATACCGGTGTCGGTATCAGTGAAAAAGACCAAAAACGGATCTTTAATGCCTTTACCCAGGCAAAAAACTCGGAGGGCTTTGCCGGCGGAAGCGGTTTGGGTCTGGCCATCTGTAAAAAGTTGGCGCAACATATGGGCGGCGATGTCTTTGTTGTCTCCAAGGTAGGCAAGGGAAGTGTTTTTACCCTTAAGATCCCGGTCTTTGCGCATGAGATAAAGACACTGGAGATGTTTAATGTTCAGCCGTTTAAAAAGTTGACCATGGCAATACTCTGTGAAAGTGGAGAGTTGTCAAAGACACTGCAGTCCCTGCAGCGCTACTTTAATATCTTTGAACTGGATGTGATCAGGGTGAGCGAATTAAAAGAGGACCTTTATGACATGCTTTTTTTCTCGGATGCCGAAGTCAATGAAGCGATGCGACAGAAGATCGCGGCTCAGATGCTTCCTTCAATTGCCATCATGGACTATTTTGACAATCGGTATGAGAATGTTGAGAATATTACGCCGATCTATTTCCCGATCTACTGCTCGAAACTCTACCACACCTTTCTGGATGCCTTGCACCTCTCTAAAGAGAATGATGCATCACTGCTGCCGAGTGAACCTCGAAAACGCAGTTTCAAAGGTAATGTCCTGGTAGCAGAAGATAACAGCGCCAATCAGGAGCTTATTAAGATCATCTTAGAACGATACGGGCTCCATTATCTGATCGCTTCTGATGGGCAGGAAGCCATTATGCGTTTTAAATCGGGCACGTTCGACTTAGTGCTTATGGATGAGCAGATGCCGAAGAAAAGCGGTTCTCAGGCGACAGAAGAGATTCGTAAGTTTGAAGAGAAACGTGGCCTGATACCGACGCCTATTGTTGCTTTGACCGCCAATGTTCTTAAAGGTGAAAAAGAGAACAGTCATAAAAAAGGGTTTGATGAATTTCTGGGTAAACCGATCGTTTTGAAAGAGATGGAGGAGGTGTTAAGTCACTTTCTGGAGGAGAAAGCCAGCGATGCTGAAATAACGAAAAGTAGTAGTGGCAGCGGTGCGAAAGTGACGATCAAAGGTGTGAATGTTGCGAAGTTGGCAGATGAACTGATGCTGGATGAAGAGCAGATCTTATATCTGATGAAGGTATACTGCAAAAAGATGGAAGAGAGTCTTGACGAGCTTAAGTCTGCGATAGTCAAAAATGATCATAAGCTTATTGCCCATATTGCCCACTCCATTAAAGGCTCAAGCAGTAATTTTAGAATTGAGCGGATTGTAGAGTTGGCATATGAAATTGAAAAAGCAGCCTATAACGAAGAGGATACGTTTGATTTTGAACGCTATTACCTGGATATTGTCAAAGTCTATGAAAGTATTGCAAGAAACTAAGCGATTTTACAACGATACGCAGGCCGATATATCAGCCCGGTCGGGGCTACATTTCGATGTAATAACCGATTCCGGAAGCATTTTTGATGATCGGTGTCGGCATTAGCTTTCGAAGACGCCAAACGAGAGTCCGTACATTGTTCTCGGTGGCACCTTCATCTTCCCAGACATAGTTCACTGCCTGCTCAAAACTGACAATGACGCCAAGCTGGGCAACTAAAAGACGAATAAAGGTGTTCTCTTTTTTAGTGAGTTTGAGCATCTTGCCTTCATAAAAGACCTTGTCCAGATCGATATCGAGATGATAACCGTCCCCGAAAGGGATAATCGGCTTGTCTGATACCTTTTTGGCAAATAGAAGTTTCTCCAGATGGTCTTTATCTGACTTAAGTGTGGTGAGATTCTCATCACGCTTCTTCTCCTCTTCGTATTTATAGAGCGCCATCTGAATCGTTCCGTGTAGTGATTGGGGGTCGAAAGGTTTGACGATATAGCCGTATGGTTCAGTGGTCTTGGCTTTGGAGATGATCTCATTTTCAAAGTGTGAAGTGAGAAAGATAAAAGGTATCGCATGTTTTTCATGGATATAGTGGGCAAGTTCAATTCCATCGTCAAGCGATTGCAGTGAAATGTCGAGCAGAATAAGGTCCGGCTCATATATTTTGACCTTGTTCCGTGCCTGAATCGCGGTGTCTGCCGTAGAGACCACTTCATATCCGAGCTTTTCAAGGGACATTTTTAAGTTTAATGCTGTGACTTCGTCATCTTCAACAATCAGTATCTTCTGACTCATTATCCACCCTGTATAAGTTTTTTTGATGTTTGTAGACTATAGTGATTACAGTTTTATCACAAGTTACATAAAGGTGATATAAAGGTGATTATAAAATGATGTAATATGTAGAAAAGAGCGAAAAGCGACGCATTTGGATAACCAAAGCTGTTAGTGCATGGTATAACCTATGCCGCGTACGGTTTTGATGTAATCTTTTATCTTATCCGGATCGATCTTCTCTTTTAAACGGTTGATAGCGACATTGACCGTTCTGCCTTGATAATGTTCACTTTTACCCCAAACATGTTTCAAGAGATAGTCGCGTTTCAAGACGGTGTTTTTACTTTCGATGAAGATGTGCAGGAGGTCAAACTCCAGCTTGGTCAGTTCAACAGGCTGGGCGTCTATAAAAACCTCGCGTGAACGGAGGTCGAGTTCGATGTCACGGAACGTGACCTTGTGGCTGATCTGAGAAGCCTGAGTACGACGAAGAACGGCTTGAATACGGTAAAAAAGTTCCTGCATGTCGAAAGGTTTAGTGATATAGTCGTCTGCACCCCGCAGAAATCCCTCTTCAATATGATACTTAGTCGCTTTTGCCGAGAGGTAGATGACGGGTATCTGCATCCCCTGGTCACGAAGCATTGCTATGAATTCGCTTCCCTCAATGTCCGGGAGGTTTCTGTCCATAATAATAAGATCAATATTTTCCTCAGAGATAGCCTGACGAACATTTTTAGTGCTTAAGAAGCCGAGTGTGTCGTATCCCTCTTTGTTTAAGCGGTGTTCAAGGACCTCGAGGAGATCTTCTTCATCTTCTACGATCAATATTTGTGCTGACATTCAGAATTCCCATATAGTTTGATAACAGTACTTTATAGTTTTTATATAACAGGTTGGTTACAAATTGTGCTTTTGATGTAACCAAAATGTTGCACAGTAGATATCAGCACCTTTTTGATCATCGTTGGCAATAAAATACGTGGGAAGCATTACATATTATAGATATTGGGTTGATCCTATTTGTAACCCAATTGTTACACTACTGTAGTTTTGATGTAATGGAAGGTTCTTATAATACGGCAAATTATTTAAGGAGCCTCTCAATGGCAATGAATGAAAAAAACGTAACTAAAATCGCATTAAGCAGTCTGGCTGCAGCAATGTTGTTCCTAACAGGATGTGGTAGCAGCTCTAGCTCTTCATCAACTCCGGCAACAAACTGTGACAGCTCTGTGATCGATGAAGTATTACCTTCTGTTATCAGTGCTGATATGAGCCTGGATGCTACTAAAGTATATGGTATGAACGGTAAAGTCAAAGTCACTGACGGCGCTGTACTGACTATCGCTGCCGGAACGACAGTCGCAGGTTGTACGCAATCATCATTTATGGTTATTGATGCAGGTTCACAGTTGAACGCTGTCGGTACACAGGCTGAGCCGATCGTATTTACGTCCCAAAAAGATGTGCTTGGACTATCTTCAGCCAATAGCGCCGGAGAGTGGGGCGGTCTTGTTCTTGCAGGTAACGCCTATACGCACTATGGTGTGACAAAGTATGAAGCTGACGAGACAGTTGAATTCGGTAGCGCAACGCATGCAAACGATGCAGACTCTTCAGGTCACCTGGAATATGTTGTAATCAAGCACACAGGTTACGAAGTTGAAAAAGACAAAGAGCTTAACGGTCTCTCTCTTGCAGCAGTCGGTTCAGGTACTATTCTTGAGAACATCGCGATCATCGGCGGTCTTGATGACGGTCTTGAGATCTGGGGTGGTACGCCGGATATTACGGGTCTATATGTTTACAATGCAAACGATGACTCTGTTGACACTGACCTCGGTTACCGCGGTACAATCGAAAACGTTCTTGTTGAGCAGGTCAATGTTGACAGCACGAACACTCACGACTCTGCAGGTATGGAGTTCGGTAATGACAACAACACGATCGTAACGGATGACGGCAATGCAACGAAACCTCATATGATCAACTACACAGGTTACATCAAAGGCGGCGGTTTCTATACTAAGAATGATGCCGGTGCGACACTTGAGAAC
>JBFHIS010000023.1:0-47050 GCA_041596355.1 Sulfurimonadaceae bacterium
ATATGATTTCTCTGACGAAAAACTTCGAGATTCTATAGGAGTTCTTCCCCTGAAATCAGCGGTAAATTAGCAATAGAAAAGCAACTACCTGAAAACTTATAGAATTTCCACAACTCAAGGACTAAGCCAAAATCCTGTGGTGGGTTATGTACCTTTGTTTAATGGAACCCAATAATCGGGGGAGTGAACCCCCATAAACCGACTAAATAGGCACCCACTACGCTTTGACTCACCCCAAAAACCGATATTTCTGCCTCGGAAAGAGTAATGTTTTGCTCTTGGGCAATATCAATAGCCTGCCGATACTTATTGGGCAATGATGAAAGCAGGATCAATTTACCCAGATCGTGCAATGTGCCAGCAAGGAAAGCAGTGTTGATCAGCTCTTGATCATCTGTGTAGCGTGCTGTGAACTCTCTGGCAATTCTACCAACTATAAGGCTATGTTCCCAGAGTTTTTCGATGCTAAAGAGTTCCTTTGGAATTGTAATCGTCGAGAAGAGCTCAATGCTCAGAACCAGAACCTTAACAGTTTCAAGACCCAGTAAACTCACTGCACGCTCGGGAGTTGTGACCTGTGAATATACTCCGAAAAACGACGAATTAACAAGCTGCAGGATCTTGACAGTCATGGAAATATCCTGGGCAATGATGGCTCCCAGTTGCTTAATTGTCACCTCAGGATTGGTCAGCGCCTGCTGCAATTTCGCATATGTTGCCGGCAGACCTGGCAGGGTGCCGATTTGGGAAATCAGATCCTTCAACAGCCCATCGCTCAACATGTTTTGCAAAGCACTGGCCTGTAAGAGTACAGATCTAAGCGATTCAGGTTCACATGGTTTCGTGAGAAACTGGTGTGCAACGCCAACAGTGCGGAAAATAGATTTTTCTTCAGCTTGCCCTGTAAGCATGATACGTATCGTGTGAGGATATTTTTGCTGTACTATCCTCAGAAGCTCTGCACCATCCATATCAGGCATACGCATATCTGAGACAATCACATCAAAACGTTCGGCTTCCAACAATTTTAATGCCTCAGGGCCGCCTTCTGCAAACTGCAAATCGAACATATCTCGTAATGGTCTCAACATTCTTCGCAGACCAGAAAGAATGTACGGTTCATCATCGACAAAGAGTATTTTTTTCTTTTCCATAATGTCCTTATGTTCCTGAATTGTGTTGCTTATGGCAATAGAGAGATCCCATACCAGGAGGTAATTCAGCGGTTCTTCACAACAGTCTACCTTCTATTCATAATAGATGTCTCTATAACGCTATCACCCACAACATCACGAATCAAAGGGCAGCCATTTTTCAGCCAGAAGATATTTCAATTGAGCGGCAGAGTGATAGTAAACGTTGTCCCTTCACCACGTGTTGAGGAGACACGTAACGTCCCTTTATGCACACCTTCAATAAGGCTGTGAGCAGCAGCCAGGCCCTGTCCACTTCCCTGTCTCACCTGTTTTGTCGTAAAGAACGGGTCAAATATTTTATCAATTATAGTTTCGGGAATTCCAATACCAGTGTCTGTGAGGCATATCTCTACAAGGTTAGCACGGCTGCGAGTTGTTATTGTAATCTTCCCCTTCTTCTCTAAGCATACCTTCTGTTTTTCTTTCAAGGCAAATACCGCATTGAACATCATTTCCAGAAACACCAGTTTGAAACGATCAGTGAGCAAGGGAACGAGTGGAAGAGATTCCTCAAGATCACATTCAACCTCCGCCAGACCTTGCCATTGGCCACGGGATATTTCCACTGCATTTTGTATAAGCTTATTTAAATTTTCTGGTTGCTTATCAAGCGCACCAGACTCGGCGAAAGTACTCATGGCTGAAACAATAGTAGAAATTTGATGCACCCCTGCCAGTGCTTGTTCCACGGCCTCCACTGTCTCGCTTTTGAGATCTTCCAGCCCAATGCTTTCCTGAAGTTCGGTGATTGCGTTCCGCTGTTGGGCAAAATCTCCAGTTTCTGCCACTGCAGCTGCAAGGCTGTCATAGCATGCCTGCATTCTGCCAAAATCACCGATGGCCTCTTTCAAAAAAGAGGTGTTGCCGAGAACGTATTGAATCGGGGTATTGAGCTCATGTGCCATCCCCGCAGCCAACACACCTATTGCTTCAAGCTTCTGCGACTGATGCAGCTGTCGTTCAAGATCAAGTTCCTTGGTGATATCCCTTTTTACAGCGACATAATTCAATAACTTGCCCTGCGAGCTCTTCACCGGTGAGATAGTGGCTTCTTCCTGATACAATGTGCCGTCTTTTCTTTTGTTGGTGAAATTCCCCCGCCATACGCTCCCGGAAGAAATCGTTTGCCAAAGATGCTCATAGAACTTCGTATCATGCAAACCGCTTTGGAGTATACTGGGCGTTTTTCCGATTACTTCCTGGAGAGAATACCCGGTCAGGTCTTCAAAAGCAGGATTTACATAAATGATTCTCCCGGATAACGAGGTGATACAAATCGACTCAGCAGCACTCTCAATGGCTGTTACAAGTCGGCTCTGTCGCCTTTGCATCTTGTTTTTTTGAGCAATCTCCTTCGCTAGTTCCTGGTTGGCCCGTTGCAACTCAGCAGTACGTTCTGCAACCAGGCTTTCAAGCCGGGATTGGTATTTCTCGAGTTCTACCTTAATCTGGCTCAGTTCCGTATTCTGCTGCCGTTGAATCAGGTTCTGGTAGCCCATCAAGGCGAGTTCTCTGGCCATCACTTCGAGGAAGAGGAGTTTCTTTTCGAATTCCTGCAGGCCCATTTTAGGCATCTTCTGAAATTCCAGCACCATCTCGTCAGCTTTAGCACCAATTTCCTTGGCATATTCCCGCACTCGCGACTCATCTACGTTACCGACATGGCACTGACCGATCACCCAGTTCGCAATATGTTTCCCTTGAACGATAATTGGTGCCGCAGCATCCGTAAAACCAATACTTAAGCACTGGTGATGAACAGCACATTGTCTTTGTATAGATATTAGGCCAAGCTCTTTGCCTGAAATCATACATTTTGCGCGTCCTTTCTCCGTTGCGCGAATCTGATCACAGACCTTCGAGTAATTACTGGGTTGAGTCACCGGGACACCATTGGCATCGGTCAAGGTGACAGCGACCCCATTTGCCTCCGCAAAGACATCCTGAATCTCCTGAATTTTTTCCAAATCTATAAGATCAGTAATAGTAAAGAAATTGTTGGATAAAACACCAACAGACATCACATTTTTGGTCGACATAGGCCGCTAAAACTCCCTACATATCTTGTAGTAATGTACATGCGTCGTGATTATTTGAGTTAGAACTCGCGGTCGCTCACACACCTGTACCCAAATAGCCAATTTAATGATGTTCTTTTACCTGTCCTAAGAGTTTTCCTACACCTTCCCACTCAGCGTGGGTAATGTCATTATACTACCAAAATACTTCTTTAGTTTTTTTCTACGTAAACATTTCACCATCCCCATCTTTTTTCCTGTCTAAAATCATGGTTCAGTATGCCACCAATTCAAAGGAGGCGTACGATGCAAACCACGATAATGGGAAAAGCCCAGCAATCAAAAAGCAGCGTTCTGGCATTAACCTATTGAATAGAATGATAACAGCTCTTTGCGCCAAGTGCCGTACTGCCGAGACCACTCTCTTGCCTCGTTAACATTCCAGGACTGGAAGAGGCAAATCAAGTCGGATGAGTTGCATGAGAAAGCACGTTTTTAGCCTTTGACCGTGCCGGCAGACACAGTTCATCATCTGCCAGATTAACAATTCAGGTTAATGATGATGTGAGGGTAGAGATTGCCGAAGAGCTCTCTACCCGGCGCTCAAGAAACTCCTGGGCGTACTGAGGTTTTAACCATCTGAGACCTGGATGTATATTCGCTTTCTGAATTAGAAGGAAGGATCTGGGAAAAATCCTCTACGGGCAGGATAACGGGTTTTGCATCTATGCTGAGTCAAGTAAGTAGTAACTCTAACTAACAAGCACCATTTCAACATATTTCCCTCATTACGGTTGACACATCCCACAAGGTCGATACCCAGATTCTACAGCATCCTGCTTACTCCCAAAGTTCTTCACACAATTCTTACAGTCGTAAACCCTGCAACTCGGAGCATGGAACACATGGCTCTTCACATTGCCATGGTAGCTTCCAGCATTAGAAGCAGTGTATGCACTCTCAGTCTTGCTCTCAGTATTCCCACTCCGCTTATCCTTCCTCCAGTCCCATGGTGCAACTGGATCATCAGCCCAAAGTCCTCTCATCGATACTCTCGCATTACTTTCAAGCTGTAGCCAATTATCACAGAAGGACTCTTTGCAGTACTTCCTGTATTGCCATGCGTATCCAGCTTCGAGGAGACTCTGGTTCACATTAGTTCCGTTGACCATGACAACACCAACAGTGCGTCCGTATCTGTCTATATCGTAAGCAATGACCTTTACTGTCTTACCCGCTGTGAGGCTTGCAGTGTACTTCTTCGCTGAATTACCGAATGCTTGACCTTTTTCAGGAGTGTCGATGCCATATAGCCTGATCTTGTGTTGAGTCTTGGATGAGTCCAGTACGGTTATAGTGTCACCGTCTGCGATGCTTACGACCTTACCCGTGATGACCTGAGAGAGTGCAGGTGTAGCTGTGAGTATAAACAACAGAAGTAACTGTATTGTGAGATGTTGCATATAATTCCAATGATAGAAGATTGATCGGTGTGTGTTCGGGAAAACATCTTAGGCCAAGCAGGAGGAATACTCAAGGTGATTAATGGAAATACGCAGAGGGCGGGGGACCCTCCACGTACGTCCAGATCCAAAGGAGAGTTGGATATGTTCTGAATGTACAATCTATGTGTTACAAATAGCTTACATTAGGTATTTTATAGTAAAGAAACAGCATTGAGAGATTACATTGTGAGCTTAAAACTCACAGGTAACGTGCTCAAGATTGATGAATAACCAGTAACCGAGCGGTTGAAAATGATACCTAAAAATATCAGCCATAAAGACATCCTCAAAGCTATCGAGCAAATTCAGGCTAATGGTGTTCCTGAAAAAAGAGTAGCAACGAAGTTTAATGTCCGACATGAAGGGAAACTATACCCGCCTAAGTATGCTATAGCTCTTGCTAATATCTACGCCAATGGTCAAGAACTCCCTGCAGAAGACTTCTCGGGTGGCAAGGAAGCTAACTCTTTTTTGGAGAAATTAGGGTTCGAAATCGTAGCTGACCCAAAGAGTATCAGTATGTGGCCGCTTCAAGCGCACTCATGGGAACAGTTTTCTGCCAATCTCGCTATAACACACTCAGACAAGTCCTCGTTTATCCATAATGGGACTGTCATTCCGCAAGCTTTGCGTGACTTCTTCTCGATAGATATACTTAACATGGACGATGATATCCCAGTTAAATTGCACTGGTCTGGCATCGAGTACAAGGCTAAGCTGACATTCAGTAGTGGAAGGACTTGGTTGTTCTGGGGTGAGAATTTGACAGAGGAGCTGAGACGTCTCTTCCCATACTGGTATGAATCATTCAAGAACAACTCTGAGATAAAAAAGCTACCACCAATCTTTCGCTTTGAGAAGCAACCTTATAGTGGCTCACAGTATTACCTCATTGACATCGTCAGTCAATCAGAGATCCAGCAAGATGTTGATAGTGAGCTTGCTGAAGAGCAAGGTGCTAACCTCTTGGAAGGTGCTCAGGTCACATTCTTTGGCAAACGTTATGAGCGTAACCCAGTGAACCGGATGAAAGCAATTGAAATACATGGGACTAAATGCAAGGTTTGTGGGTTCAACTTTGAGCAGGTTTACGGTGAAAGGGGGCGAGGGTTTATAGAGGTTCACCATACCAAGCCCCTCTATTTGGGCGATGAAGAACAAGAGATTGACCCAAAGAAGGACTTAGTGCCTGTATGCTCTAATTGTCACCGAATGATCCATCGTCGTAAGGATGAAGTACTAACGGTTGAACAATTACAAGAGATGCTGGGGGGGGGAAACCGAGTGCGAAGTCTAAAGTAGTGGGTTATATGTATATCCATGAGCTTTATCCATAAAATTGAAAGCATGTATACATGGTGTCTCTATAGAAATGCAATACCACAATGTAAAAGTTGAGAGAGTGTAACATACTAAAATAATGGCAAGTTAGTCGGTTAGTAGTGTGCGATTATTCATGTATTGTTTTGAAAATACGAAAGAGATGAGGTCGGATTGTTTAGCTGTATACTGGACCATTCAGCTTCACTTACTTGACCACGTCATACTTCTTCTTACTCCTGCTCATTCCAGCTAGGCCCACAATACCTGCGCTAAAAAGAATAATAGTGGTTGGTTCCGGCACAGGAGCACTTGAACCAATACCTGGCCCGACTGCACTGGCAGAGTTAAAAGCAAGTGAAGCACCAACGTCCCCAAATGACTCTTCCGTACTGGCTTGCAATCTCAAGCGAACGGAAGTCCCCGTAAAATCATCAAGCACAAATCCTACGATACTCATCAAGGATGTTGAATTAAACACCGCTTGATTGTCATCAACTAAACCTAAATCAAGTTCTGCATCATAGTCCTCATAAGGGCTGCCAACCCAGGCAAGTTCGCCAGCATAAAATTCGAATATATCTGCACCCCTTAGATTATCGTGAATTGCTACATCAAGAGTCGAAAGGTCTTGAGAAAAGCTGAACTCCTCAGTACCAATCATTAATGAAATATTAACAGAACTGAGTGCAGGAGAGTAATCCGTATAGCCTATCATTTGATATTGTGGATTAGCCTCGGCACTAAATTGAATTGTACCTTGAGCGGTGTCACCTTCTTCTATCGATTCTAAGAGGGAAAGTATTCCATATCGCTCAATATCTTCAACAGTAGCTGTGAAGCTAATTGATATTGTGTTTGCGCTGGCATTAACAGTAAAAAATATGGCCCAGACAGACAGCAGGCTGGACACAAGCTTAATTAATCGCACTTTGGAGTTCTCCTCATCCTAACAAAATATACTTTTAGCAGAAGTCCGTCATTCCCTCCCGCTCCTAACCAACAATACGCTCGAAGCCATGATATATATCAAAATAACATGCATTATTAAATAGGTAGAAGTACCCAGTTTTAATTTTTTCTGGTTCATCCGACTAAAGCGTACTTAGTCTGATGAAGGGCATAGATTTTCAATTTAAAAAACTCTATTTTTCGAAAACAATACGCCTGTTTTTGTAGCGTTTTTTTTTTTGTTATTTGTCCCTTCAAGAGGTCCAGTGGAAATTGATGTGGTAGGAATTTAATGGACACTTTCTTAAGAGTGAAATAACAATTCTTAAGGAGGTAATTCATGACCAAACGAAAAAGACGTAACTTCTCAAACGAATTCAAAGAAGAAGCTGTGAAGCTTGTCACAGATCAGGGCTATTCCGTAGCTGAGGCCGCACGCAATTTAGGCGTAAATGCAAACCTGCTTGGTCGTTGGAAGAAGGAAGCAGAGCATCCTGGAAATGAATCCACATCGCCTGGAAGCATGGTGGCGATGCAAGCTGAACTCAAACGCCTTAAAAAAGAGAACAAGCAGCTCAAGATTGAACGAGAGATCTTAAAAAAGGCAGCGGCCTTCTTCGGAGTCTCGTACCTCGCTTACCTGCCAAGGAACAAGGGTGAGGTGTCAATTCATTGATACCGACAAGAAGGTCTTTCCTATCTCCCTGCTATGCCAATTAATAAATGTAAACCCTAGTGGATTTTATTCTTGGAGTTCAATAGACTTATATTCCCTCAAGGTTGTAGGCTGGTCGCTGAAAAGTCGTATGACGAAAGACCTTGTTATCGATGCGTTGCAAATGGCCATCTTGCGTCGCAGACCTTCACCAGGTCTTATTTTCCATTCAGATCGTGGCAGTCAGTATAGTAGCAATGATTTCCAACGATTCCTCAAAGAGAACCGAATGATGAGCAGCATGAGTCGCGATGAACGAAGACTTCGAGAGGAAATTGTTGGGATAATAGTGTAGCTGAAAGTTTCTTTGGGAGTTTGAAAATAGAAAGGGTCTTTGACTCTTTCTTTCCCTGCAGGGAAACTGCAAGAAGAGATATCGTTGATTACATCGAGATGTTTTACAACAGTAGAAGGTTGCATTCGTATCTAGGCTATCTCAGCCCAAATGATTTTGAAAAAATGATGGAGCTAAAAGAGGCGGCCTAAGAAAAGTGTCCACTTTTACTTGACCACGTCATACCAGCATGGTGCATCTTTCTGAACATTATGCCAGTTGCAAAGGGGGCGGGGGCATTACTGGGGGCCACCCATCCTACTTGAACAGAGAGACCCCGTACCTTATGGAGATAGGCTCCACACTCTTTCCATTTGATTCCAGGCACTTAGGGTGGGTTGCAGAAATAGTTCAGATCAAGTAAAGTATCACTCATTCCATAACCTACTGTAACCTTTAAGATTTACCTTAAAACACAGGCCTTAACTGTGAGGGGAGAGGTGCGCCTATTGGACTGTCAGAAATGTAGCAACTGGAGGTGTGAGGAGCTTACGTATGAGGAACTCCTAAGGGAGTGGGAGAGAGCCATAGGAGGCACCATAACGCCAGGGCATCTATCAAGATACAAGAAACAGGCAACACTTCGGGGAGTATCTGTTGAAGAGATACAGATAGGCTACAAGTACTGTGCTGCTAGTATGCTCAAGCGCTTCTACCTAAGGAAGGGAGGGAGCGACCAGAGAGCTACTGTACCTATCAAGGATTGTCCGCAGTACACAATAGGTGCAGTCGTTGAGACAACGTCTAGGCTCTGGCAGATATGCACAGTCGAAACTCATGGCCTCTCAGAGGCTAAAGGCATCACCTTCACAGCTGGACTCTATGAGAACAATACATACATGAGAATCCCCCTATACGGTTCTGTAAGGCCTCAAATAGAGAGGGTTGATACTGAGTGTTCTTTATGTGGCCAAAGGGTTAAACGTTCAATCACAGTGAAGCTGGAGAAGACCTTCTGTTGTAACAAGCATTATCTGGAATGGTGGATGAAGAGGTACAAGGAGGAGTGTGGGAGGCTGAACAGATGATGTGGATACTCGTAGGTATATGCTTCTATCTGGCATTAGGCATTTATGTCGCTTTAACACAGGGTAAGCAGTTAATCATTGAGGCCACTGGCGATTATTACGACTCGAAGGACTTGGCACGGTTCAAAGCGTTCCTCTCGACTATGCTTGTCTTGTCCGTGCTGGTGTGGCCTATAGTCCTCACACGTGGCGAGAAGCGTAAGTCACAACGGCGCTATGTAATCAGCCAATGCTCTGAGAGGTTCAGCAAGGTTGCCAAGGAGAGAGGTGAGGATCTTGATGCTGCAGCACTTGCCAATATTTCATCCAAGTTCATAATCGTATACGAGGAGTTCGGCATGAAGTTCTATAAGGAACACCTTAAGTACGAACTGGATAAGTTCAGGAAGGAAGGGTTGCGTGAAGATTATAGAGGAAGGGCTGAACAACACCGCTGAAACATCACCTCCGTTTCAGTTCTCTAGTTAATATTTGGGGTGGTCAAAATTCAGTTATCACAGGTGGTCAATTTTAGATTGTCCCTTCTACATATTAGCGGCAATCTCTACAAAACATGTTCCACCATTCAATAATAAGGGCGACTGCATCAAAGCTAGCTGCCACTGCCCTTGACAAATGGCTCAATAATTAATTAGCCCTCAGTAGTCCCAAAGAACTATTTTGAAAGGAGCATTATCAATATGACTCACATTAATACAACGCTACTAATCTTGATGTTGCTCTTTCCATTTTATGCCTTAGCTGATTCTTCTTCAGATGAAACCTTGTCTAACACAAAGCTTCTTGCTGAAGCAGGTTATGCAGGCCCTCAATGGGTCCTGGGGACAAGGTATGAAACTGGAGATGGGGTAACTGAAGACCTCACAGAAGCTGCCAAATGGTACAGGAAAGCTGCTGAGCAAGGACACAAGGATGCACAGGTCCATCTTGGGAGCCTGTACTATTTTGGAAAAGGGGTTGCAAGAGACGTTTCGGAATCCACCAAGTGGTTTAGAAAAGCTGCTGAACAGGGGGATACCATTGCTCAGTATTTTGTTGGACGATTATACTATATCGATGGAGACTATGCAGGAGCAGCAGAGTGGTATAGGAAAGCTGCTGAAGGTGGGGAATCAGCAGCTCAACTGGCATTGGGATATGCATATATCGAAGGCCAAGGCGTTCAAATGAATAAGATCGAGGCATATAACTGGTGGTTAAAAGCTGCCAAACAAGGACAGAAGCACGCCCAGAACAACCTAGACATTTTATGCCAAAAGAGTCCATGGGCATGCAAGTAAGCAGGAGCAAGACTTTTGGGACCAACATCTCGCTGAGAAGATTCACAGAGCTGTCTCTAGAGACATGATCTTAAACATTACCGCTCAATCGGATCTAAGAATAGGTTTTAGGAGATCAATATATTGCCCTACAGAATAGCACTGTGTCTGTTGCTGCTTTACTCTCCCTTCGCAGTCAAAGCAGAAACAAACTTCTAAAGAATGCCACTAGAACAACAGCATCAGGCTATCCAAGATGCTATAGACGAGACAAACAAGATTCTACCTGTACAACTTGATAAGACCATTACATGGCAGAGCATGTTCTATGTCATGAATAATCCAGTTCTTTGAGGGATTTATCTCAATTACTCGGCTAACATCTCCTATCAAGATGTCGGTCAAAATCTTAGCCCTTCCGTTTCGAAGAAATTGAAGTCTATTCATATCAACAGTGTTTGCTCAAGCAAGACTTACAAGAATTTCATCTTCATCACAGGAGTTCCTGTGCGAGTTATCTATAAACATGAGACCGGGCAAGAACTTTTTAACTTCAGTATTGATCAGAACACCTGCCTTAAATCAGGCTATAGCCACCCCTAAGGCGATAAATATAGAAATGAATATGTCTATCACGAATAATACAACACCTCGAAAAACCAGTATGCTTTGTAGATTCTTCACGATAACACTTGCCGTACTTTCCCTTTTCGTAAAGACATCCAACACATTTGCAACGACAGACCTAAAGTGGCTGCTAGAATATTCTGACAAAAACACTAATAGCGTCATCTGGGATGAGAGGTTTGATAAGACTTTAGGGACACATGTCCCAAAAGTCGAAGTGAACATTGGTCTAGGAGAAGCCCACCCCCTAGCAAACGGTGTCTATGCCTTTATCGGTGGCCCACCAGAGGAAGTAACTCTAAGTGACAACAGATATATGACACTAGCTGGATGTCGACATCACTCTTGCCCCGAGAAAGCATGGATATGGATTGACCTTCAAGAGAATCTTGTTGTGGGAGCTCTTGTTCATTATGTCTGGGATGGTAATTATTCAAGTGCTCCGTCACTACTAGTGTTCTCCTAAGACCTCGAATCGCCGTCTCTCCAACAAAGATGCAAGGAGGCCCTAGAAGGCTGGCTATTAAAGCACAGAATTACAATTGAAACGCAAAGGTTGATTGAGAATGACGGGGATATATCCCTCATCAGTGGTTTGGTGAATGTTTCCCCAGAAGATTGGGCGGATATAAGCCACGTCACCCAATGAACTACATACTCCGCTGCGATGATCCAGTACCAGGTGAACGCCTCAATTGCTGGAGAAGCTACGAATAAATCAGATGTGCAGTACATTTGACAATCTAGATACCCAAAAGTGCTTTAAGACCGACCATGAATAAACCTAAGAAGAAAGAAGATATCATTTGCCCAAAGTGCTCTACCAAGAGTCCTTGGTACAGAGACAACTGCCCATCCTGTGTAAGTGATCAGGATAAATGATGGAGAATCTGGGAAAAACAAATTCCCGAGGCAGATTAATCTTGGTATTCGGGCCGTTGGATAGGTGGAATCTGAAATACAAGAATGGATTGAGCAGCGTATTGCAGATCGAGATCTACTCTAACAAGTCTTACGAATTGCAGATCAATATTAATTTCAATTTGAAGATCGCGTCTCTTATGACAGTCAATTGAGTCAATTTGCAGAAATTTCAGCCGTACGTCGAGAACTAATGCATTCGGATTTTACCATCGGTTAAATCCGAATTTTTGTTTGGTTTCCTCAAACTTAAAAGTCTATATGTCATATAACAAATTAATTATACATGTATTTTTCCTTGAGAAAGAGAATTGTTGTTGTGGTGGTTAAGTCGATAATGAATAATTCTTTACACATACACAAAATGTATGTATATAATGTGTATGTATAATAATGAGTATAACCATCTGAAATGGGAAATAAGGCAAAGATTGGCCTCGATAGAGGCTGCTTTGTTGTGGAAAGGCCGAGTTAACAGGAAAGACTTGAAGGAATTGTTCGGTATTGGCGAAATCCAAGCCGCAAAGGATTTTTCCAAGTACCATGAACTTTTTCCAAATAACATGGTCTATGACAGAATTATTAAATCTCATGTTCCGTCTGATAGTTTTAAGCCACAATTGTTGAAGGGCACCGCAGAAGAATTTTTTAGGCTTCTCCAGTCAGTTCCGCCAAGCAGACCTGACGCCACAATTGTTTTGCTAAATACCCTCCCTTCGGTTGAAATCGTTTACGCTGGAGAAAGATCCTACGATAACAAAACGTTACAAATAATTAATCAAGCCATCTGCGATCGACTGAATGTCGTTGTACAATACCAGTCGATGAGCACCGAGTTAGAGGCAAGGTTAGTCTTGGCCCCCCACGCTTTAGTTTATAACGGTTTTCGCTGGCACATAAGAGCATATTCAGAAAAGCATGCAGACTTTCGAGATTTTCTTCTAGCGAGAATTCGTTCAATTTCATTGACAAAAGATATTGCAGTGCAAGGGGCTGAATCCGATTCCCTATGGAATGAAATGGTGGACATCGTAATTCTTCCACACCCCGGTCTGTCGGCTTCCCAATCTAGAGTAATAGAGGATGATTATGGGATGGTAGATGGTGTGTATAAACATAACACGAGGGGAGCTCTAGTGGGATACTTCTTGCAACTGATGAAGGTGGGAATAGGGGATATTGAAAGAGAGGCGCGAGTTCAACAAATAATCCTTGGGAATAAGGAAGAGCTTAGTCCCTATATGTTTTGAATACCAAATGGATTGGATCAATTTACTGAAATCGACCATTAGACTTGCAGACACCTACGATTTGACAAAAACCCCAGGACTCGGGAATGTTCAGGTAGGAAGTGAAGACCGTAGGCAAAACACAAATGGTCTTTGGTTCTCTCTCGCAACGAAATTACTTGAATACCTCCATAATAGAGATTTAGCCCAGCCAATGGCCTATCATTCAATTGAGCCATTTTTCGAAAGCCTAGATGATTCTCTGTCTGTCTTCACGATTGAAGATGTGAAATTTATGGTCAATCTTCTTTCGAAAGAATTTGAATTAAAATTTCACGACCAGGATATTTCTCTTCTTAAAACTAGCACGCCACTCATTGAAAAGAAGCAGTATGGATTTCGGTGCAAGCTCACTCCTACCGGGGTTACCTCCATTAGCCTCTCCTACACTGCGGAACAATTGCTGTATGGGGATCAGATTGCATTGCAGATTGAAAAAGCACTGAGCCTGGGAGATTTTGACAACTACATTCTCTACGCTGACAAATTGATCAATAGTATTCTGAACCAATCCCATGAACTTATAGGTCTCTTAGAAATTTCTGGCCGACAAGAATTGAGAGAGCACTATAAATCAAAAGGTGATGCATACTTTGAGACGTTGGAGAACATAAGTAGAATAACAGGCCATATTGGTCAACAGTTGCGTGATACTAAAACAGAAGAATGCCTCGCAACATTTATTGCCACTCACCCAGAGAAAGAGCACTACAATCAATTCCTCTTTCTGAAACTTGAACAAATAAATACAAACCTGTTGGGATTTAGGAGAAACCTATCGAAATTCCTAGAATTGTTTTTCTCCTTACAGCAAAACGTATTACCTACAGTAGATTTTCATCAGATTTCACTTGCGATAGCTCAAGAACAAATACCGCCAGAAAGCCAGGAAAGTCTTCTGTCGCTCTACGGATGTTGGTGTCCTTCAAATTATCTTGCCTCTCCTGCAAATGATCTTTGGGAGAAGATGATTGTAACAAAAAAGAGTACACCAAAACGTCCATCTTTTGATCGGTCAGCAGGAGCCATATTTCTAACCAAATTGCAGAAATACATACATGATAATCGTGCAACCATCATGGAGGCAATTGAAAAGTATGGCTATTTTTCACTGCGTCATGCGATTGAAGATGAGTTCGGATTATGCAAGAATATTGAGGATGTTACGGCCATTGTTGGTATGTGTTTGACCTCCTCTGAAGCAAAAGAATTGAAAGAGGATCTGGTCGTTTGTGTAAATAATACAACCACGCAGGATAGTGATTTTGATGATCTCATGGTGAGATATCATGATCTTATTTTGAAATCTACCCTGCTTTAGGAGACAAACATGTTCGAGAACAGTATTCGAGAACAGAGTAAAATCATAAATCATCTGTTGTCGTATCGAGTATTAAGAACACGTGTTCCCAAAGGAAGTTCCTTTAAAGAAAACGAGAAACAGGTTGCCCGGGCTTTGTGGCATGCGTCTCCTGATTCACGCTATTATATTGATGAGTTCTTGTCTGATACGGGATTTCGCATCATTACGGCAGAAGCCTCTCAGATGCCGGGTCTACCACCAGGAGCAGTGTATTTCTTGCTGGTTAGGGATCCGGAAGAAAATGTACCGGCATGGCTCGATATACAGCACATTTATAAGTATCTGTCGCTCAAAGAAAATGAATCAAAAACTGTTACGCGCGTCTGGTTTTTCTTCATTTGGTCGAACATGCTTACCCTACTATACACACAACAGTCTCGGCCAATCACCAATGTCTCAGGGTACGGAGCTGCAAATTTTTCAAAAGAAATCCTTGTGAGCCAAATCAAAAATACCATCGAGGAAATCAGGAAAGATCCAACTAAGGAGGCCAGTAAGATTCTGTTGTCAGATGAAGGTACTATGATTTTTCGGAGAGTCGGCCGCTTTTTGGACTTCATGTGCAATATTTCATATCTCGAAGAAGAAATGGATGGGGATGAGGTCTATTACGGACAAACATTATTGATGGCCACGGAGCTGAATGAGAATTACGAATCTGGACTTGGTTTCAGGTTCAGTCAGGATGCAAGCGTTTTGCAAAATGTTCAAGACAATCTCTATCTATCTGGGAATCAAGAAATAACGGAGGAGTCGGCATAATGTCTCTGATCAACAGAATCGAACTATCGAATTTTTTAGATAAATCGGGTGGAAATGAATGGAAACCGACTTATCGGCATAATGTTCTTGATTTGAGGGGGCAAAATACTGCGATTGTTCTTATGAACGGCTCCGGAAAAACTACTATTACGACAGCTATTTTGGGCTTACTCTCAAGGCAGCAATCTCTGGTAAGTACCATGCGCAAAGTCTTTGCTCCTGACAATTTCGGAATTTTTACGCATGTTCGCGTTGAGTTTATTCAACCAGATATGAGAACCTCTGTACCGACCTTGCCCACAATTTCAAATGCTGTCACGGGTGAAAAATATGTTTTTGGGGTCTGCGGTTATGCAGGCGATAATCAATCGTTAAAATACTACTGTTATCCTGGCATCCTTGAGGATGTCCCTGTCGCTTATGTTAAAGAGGGGGCAACGGAATTATTCTTTAACGAAGAGTTCGAAAAGGCCATCAGGGCTAAAAGTGGTTCACGACATGGTAAAGGCATCACAAAGGACGAATGGCTAGACAGAGTACATGATCATTGGGGAGCACAACAGCTTAATCAAATGGTTGCTTTTCTTAAGGATGGTGGGGGGGACAAGTCGGCCAGTTTGTATAAGACCAAGGCTGGCAGAGGGGAAAAGTTTCACGAATCCTTTTTTTATACGCATATTGCACCACAACTGACCATTGGTGAGGCTACAAGTGAGTCTGAAAAAGGAGAGATTTTTCTTGATGACACCATTCTAGGCTGTTCGTTAAACATCGTCTCCGCACAGTTAGAAGGGGAGAAGAAAGAAAAGAGGCTCCAGCGTCAAAAAACGGTCGCTGGTATCTTTAGTGATATAAAACAATTAAAAGAAGATATCGTCGAAGCTGAAAATAATTACCAAAAAGCTTATCGGAAAATTGCCGAAGTTGCGGCAACTGTTAAACACCTGGTGGAAGATGCGCCTCTTCCTGGCTTGCCAGTTTTTGCCAGCCAAGATAAAGAGGTACTGAATAATCTTATCAAAAATATAGTGATTACTCCGGACACAGAGGAGCATTTTCTGCTGAAGGACGCAGGGCTTGCAGGTTTGATAGGTAAAGAAATAAAAGTTATCAATCAAACATTCCAGAGAAAGAACATAAAATCTAATTATGTATCGCAAGGTATTGAAATCATTTGTGACCTAAAAATACCAGAAGAACTGCGGGGTCGTAAACCTCAGTTTTACTCCTTGAATAATGTCCTGAATTTCATCGACAGTGTAGAGGTGAGCTATCTCAAAGAAGGTGGCGTCCAGGCTGACAAAGAGACTTTCAAAGATCTAATTCAATTAGCCTTCAACATATTTAAAAGCAGGTGTGACACCAGTCCTTTGAGAAAAAAAGCAAATCAAGCTTTGACTGAGGTGCGGAAAGCAGAGGATTTAATAATAAACCTTAACTCTAAACTCAAGGGATTGGAGGGCAAAAAGGTTGAACTTGAGGAAAGCCTCAAAACTTTAAGGGTAAATACAATTGCTTTTGAAAACATGCGTGATTCTGGACTGTTTAGCGAAGATGAGCTAAAGGATCCACACCAGACAAAAGTGAAATTGAAAGCTGATGCCGAGGAATCCGAAGGAAAAAAGAAGAAGGCAACTGAAGAAATGAGATCGTTACACAGGGGGTATACCTTATACCTAAACTTCAGCAATGAGTACCCAAGGGAACATCCCGACGATCATTTACAGGCTATAGAGACAGAAGAAAGACGCCTTTTTGAATTGTTTCAAACCACCAAAACCTATCGTGATAAGGCCCTGAAGGAATTGTCACAATTGGAAATAGAATTCAGAAAACTGGATGACCAGTTACGATCGGTCAGCAAAGAGTATGAAAATATACAAAAAGTTCAGTCTGGATATCTCACATGCAGCGAATCTTTTCCAACTGAAGAGATAATTGGCTTTGAGCAACGGATACACGATAGACGTGGTTATTTCATCGAGCAAATCAGCAAAAAGAAGCCTGACTTGGAACAAGCCCAAAGAGGGTATTCGCTTGAATTAAAATTTTACGAATTTGAAGGTGATGTCGACCCCTCTGAGTGGCTTACGAGAATCGACGAAGAGCGGGAACTATTAATATCAAAAACGGGCATTATTAAAGGTGAAATAACACAGTTTAAAGATGAATTCGAGCTATTAAAACAAAACAAAGTTGCACCTGGGCCGAACGCGTCAAAGGCACTCAGATTAATACCAGGTAATATTCAATATGAACCACTTCACTCTTTCATTAAAACACACACTGATGATCCGGATCAGGCGGAAAAGTTTTTAACACTTTTTTCGTCCTTCCTTTTCGCCCCGGTCGTTCAAAGTGAAGACAATATTTTAAGTATATTGAATATCTTCACAGAAAAAGAAGAAGATATTCTGTTGCCGATCTTTCACGAGGAGAGCTTAAAGGGATTTCTTCAAAACAAAAACCTTGATATAAAAAAAGCAGCTGACGATGTGTTTTATCTCATTGCCGGTAAAAAAACAGATCTTATCGAGTGCATTCTCGATCCTGAGAAGAGAGAACGAAGAAAGGTATTTGTGGAATCTCAGCTGGCAATGAAGATAGCAGAACGAGATCAGATCAAGGACAGACTTACAGAAATATCATCCACCAGCAAAATTGTAACTTTAGCTCAGCAAGCCAAAAACTCCAAAGACAGCCAATTCAGGTTAAGAATAACTAGAATTACAGGGGAAATAGAAAATCTGGAGGAAGAGCAAAGAAGACACAATGAACAATTCACGGATTTTATTATGACGTCCGTCAAGGCTGCTGAAAAGTTTGTCCTCATGGGAGGACCGGAAAAATTTACCGAACTATATAATAACCAGGTCCTTCATCAAAATAAGCACGATAAACTCAGCGCAGATATTGATGTTTTAAAGGAACGGTGCACATCGCTCAGCGAAAAATCAGAAAAGCACGGCGAAGAGTTGGCAAACTATAAAGACGAGAACAATGCCAAAAAAATCAGCTTAAAAGAGCTGAGAGATTTTCTTCCTGATGGACTGGAAACTTACAAGACTGCAGAAATAATTGTTGATAATTGTGAGAAAAAGCTTCTTGAAATTCGAGAAAAACAAGACCACGATCTCAATAGAGCAGCCAGCTACGTTACGTATCTGGCGATCACGAGTGAAACTGATCTGCAAAAGGAATTCGAAAAAATAGAGGATCAAAGAAAAACAATATCCATAGCAATTGGCGATCAATCCCGGCACCTTGAAGGGCAAAAGGAAGAGTTCAGACAGTATCTGAAAAATTCGGAAGAATATGATAGATTCTTGTGCAGAATTGCCACCCTCTATAAACGAGCTCTCAAGAATATACGTTCCATTACAGAAAACGATACTGTTGATCTTACTTCGATTGTGGGCATAGCAAATGATTTACAATCCTACCTTCATGAAGACCATATTGATTTTGCTCGTGTACATAGTCAGGCTCAGGGAATATGGGAATCTTTGGAGAAGGATAATTTCGACGTCCTTAACAACAAAGCATCCTCCGCACGTAATCGAGTCAATGAGTGCGAGAGTATATTTCGTAAAAGGTGTGATAAAGAAGTTAAGGCATCTGGTGCGGACGCAATTTTAACTCTTGAAGAGAGAAATCTTGTCAAAGAAATTATAAAAGCTCCTGAGAAGATATTTCAATGGGCAGACCTCTTTGCGGAAACACTGAATAAAGAAATAGAGGATTTCTCAAAAGCAAAAGAGCATGAAAAAAAGCTGCGTGACACGCTGGCCGGCAGTTTGACATCACTTACAGACAAGGCCATAGGCAACTACCGAACTCTTCAGAGGGTTCTTAAAGAGACTGAGGATAGTGCATCATATTTTATAAAGACCGAAATCGCGTCCAGGGAAAGCATCGAGAGTGCGATAGATGACATGATCGAAATGGTCCGATCGGCACATAAACGATATACGAGTGACAAAGAAGACCGTTATCATGAGTCAAGTAAATCGGAAGAGGAGGAATATCAAAAAAATCTCAAAGAAAGGATAAGTGACAAATGTTACCGTAGTATATTCCTTAAGCCAGTCATCTCCTACAAACATCCTGACATTCGAGGTGGGAATGTCACCTCTTTCAACATTAGTGAGAAGTTTAAAGGCATCAGTGAAGGGGAAAAAACCTCTCTTGCGCTTTTAATGCAGGTTGTTATGGCTCGTTATGCTCAGAAACGAAAAATGGCCGAAGAGTTTGGCCAAGGAATAAGACGGCGCTGCGATGCTGCAGAATCACCTAATGTGTTGATTATAGACGGACTTTTTTCATCTCTGTCTAAACCTTCTCTCATCAAGCAAGCATTCAATTCAATAAAGAACACTCAGGGTGCGTTTCAGATTATCGGTTTAATCCATAACCCGACATATGTTGGGACCCATGATTTCAATGTCTTTCCAAATTTATTTATAGGGCGAACGTATACGGATGAAGGCAGCAGCAATGACAATGAAGGGTGGGTTACATTTGATCATAGGCAAAAGGATATGATAGGCCAAATGGGGTTTGCAGATTTTCGAGCTACAAAGAAGCAAACAGGAGCTGGCAATGTATGATAAGGCTATCATCACAGCATTGAAGGATCTGATTATAAAGGTGGCAATTTCACGCGCTAAAGGTAGCCCGCAGCACGTGTTCCAGAGCCAATCGTTATATAACCTGCTTAAAACGAAAACACCTTACAGTCAAACTGATTTAAATCTGGCCTTGGAGCAACTATTCAAAGATCATTTCCTGTCAGGGAAATACACTAAGGGGCCATTTCAGATTCATGGCAAGATTACTGTTGGTGTACCAAGTCAAGACCTTCCTGATCACGAAAGAGATTGGTTGGATATCTTGGATAAAGCGGAACTTACTGAAAAAGAACAAAAAGCTCTGCTGCCAGTCGGGGCTAAACTCAAGGGTTTTACCAGAGATCAAATGTACTCAATATTTTGTTCACTAAATGAATTACGTGCAGATCAAACAGAATATGAAGGTAAAGCCATTTATGATTTAAGTGCAAAATACTTTCTTGGTTCATCCAAATTGCTTTCTACCATCCAGGCGGAGGCCAGGGCCTTTGGTATAAATTTAGATTCTTTCGCCTCTTCATATAGATATATTTCTGTCGCCGGCAACAAGAATCCTGATGCGGTAATCATAGTGGAAAATCCGCATTCTTTTGAAACAGCAGTTCAAGCCGATGATAAACTCCAATATAGCTGGATTAGCTCATATGGGTTTGGAATTGCCCTCGAAAAAGACCTTAAATATGGGGAAATGCTGGTAGGTAATTTAACCAAGGAAAATCATGAGGGTGTGATCCGGTTGACCAGAAAAGGCAATCCAGAGCAATTGTCGACCCTTCTTTCACATAAAAACCTTTTCTTCTGGGGGGATCTTGATTTAGGTGGCCTACAAATCTTTCTAAAATTACAAAAAAACTTGCCTCACCTAAGGCTTTCCGGGCTATACCAATGTTTGGCTGAAGAATTTAAAACTGGCAATGCACACCCCTATACGAAAGCAGTGGCCAAAGAAGGGCAACGGCCATTTTCTGTTGAAAATCAAGAAATAAAAGAACTTCTTGAGATTTGTCTCCAGGGTGGAGTAGATCAAGAGGTTGTTTGGCCTGATGAGATAATGTCCTTCGCAGGCGTGGGGTATACTTCTTAAAATCGATAGCAATGTATTACCAGGGAGACAGAGACAAATAGGGCGGTTGGCGCAATCCCAGGTTTTGTCGCAAACATGATTCGCCCGTTGGCTGCGTTGCAGGCTTTTGCTATGCTATTTTCATTTCCGTGGAGGTAGCTTAATGGTAGGCGAGGAAAGGTTTCATGGTGGGCATTTTCCCAAACATATCGTTCTTCAGGTAGTTTTCTGGTACCTGCGGTATAGCCTGAGCTACCGTGACATTGAAGAGCTTATGGAGGAAAGAGGCGTTGAACTTGATCACGCAACAGTTCAACGATGGGTCGTTAAATATACTCCGATCCTGGAAGTTGAGTTCAGAAAAAGGAAAAAGACTGTCGGTACCAGCTGGCGAATGGATGAAACCTACATCAAGGTCAAAGGAATATGGCATTATCTCTACCGGGCCGTCGATAAAGAAGGCAACACCATCGACTTCTTACTATCCAAAAAGCGAGATAAAAAAACAGCCAAACGATTCTTGCTCAAAGCCATTACTCAAAATGGTTTACCTGAGAAGATCACCATAGATGGTTGCGCTGCAAATAAAGCCGCAATCGAAGAGTTTAACAGTGATAACGATACGAGCATTGAAGTTCGCCAAGTGAAGTATCTCAACAATATTGTTGAGCAGGATCATCGAAGCATCAAGCGAATAACCAATTTCATGCTCGGATTCAAATCATTTGACTCTGCCTCCATTACATTGAATGGCATTGAGATAGTTCATATGCTACGTAAAAGGCAACTACCATCACAGGATAATTCCGTCAAAAAATTTGCCGAAATGTTCTACTCCCTGGCAGCATAAATGAGTTGGGAAGGGGGAAAGATCAAGCTTTGTGGCAAGATTGCGACAGAACCGGGTTAACTGGCAGTTCACTGCAGAAGATGCCCGAATAAAACTGAAACGTCTTTATCCAACACTTATTGCGTGACATGACACTAGTAGGACTTTAGTCATTTCACAACCTTTACCTCAAGCAGATAAAGGTTTGTACAAATAGCCCATGTTCTATGACTACAGACGATCACAACGTTGGGCCCCGAACCGAAACCAGTTCAAATCCATGGCTTTTCCATAGGCACTCCCGCCATTTCGGCTGTTACCTTTCAGTGAAGTTTACGCACAGGAATATATTGATGTTTCAGTCGCTCCTGATGAATCCTCTCAAACTCATGCAATAACTCTTTTTTATCTAAGAATCGTTGCCGTTTTTTCGGTTGTCCCTTTGTACCAATCCTGCCCCAGTGACGAATCATCACATACCCGAATAGATCCTGGCCTGCGACCAGTTCATAAAACGCATATCTGTTGCGTTGACGAATGATACACTCGAAATAGGTTCGTTTGAAAAAGATCATCGGCACCCAAAACGTAGTTGTTCTGCTCTATAACCCGACTACCTCTTATCACCTCTGCTAACATATATCCGTCTGGGCGAGCAAACGAGTTCCACCACTCCCCTGCCCTCCTGACGAGGTAATTCATTATAACTCCGCGTATTCTGTTTTTGATCTTTGTTCAAACCTAAATAGAATTACGGCATCTTCTGAAGGGTATAACCACGTGCTGACATACGCTTCAATACATAATAATATATTTAATTATATTATTATGTATCAATGTTGTTACGCTGAAAATACTCACGGAACACTTCTTCTGCAAAAACAGATTTGTTACCCCTGCAATTTGCATCAATCACTTCAATCAGGTCGAGCGGCAAGCGAAAGACGCAGGTCTTTTTCTTGACTGTACTTTTGGGCCTGCCCCTGCCATCTTTGTTCTCGGCCTCTGAGCTGTTCTCCAACCGGGTCGCTGTACCGCCAGCTATCACGTCATCCAGGCCTGCTACCTCAGGTGTAATTTTCTTCCGTGTCTTCATCGTATGTTAAATTGTATTATTTAATATTTTTAAATAGTTTTTTATACAGTTCCTGAATCTCTTGTGCTGCCTTGCCATTGGGCTCATATTCGCTCACACCAAGACCCTGACTAATTGAGCTTTTATACGCAACCCGGTTATGTATCCGCTCATCAAGCAAAGGGATATCCTGCGAATATTCTGAGAGCGCTTCCTGGGCTTCAGAGGAAACAAGGGTATTGGGCCGAACAAGGTTTAAAACCATACACCCCTTCATATTCGTAAACGGCTGAATCTCCTTGAACACCTTCATGGCATCCTCTGCCGCCCACACATCAAACTGACTTGGCAGCACCGGCAGCAGAAACATATCACACGCTGCGACAGCAGACCTGAACACCGCATTGTCGCGACCACCTGCATCAATGATAATGTTCTCAAACGTCTCCCTGAAATCCTGCACGTCCTTATGGAGCTTATCGGTAATCAAGGCTATAGCCCGAATATCATCGGCCTCTCTTTCAGCTCGGAAGGCAATTGAGGAGCCCTGCGGATCTGTATCAATAAGTAACGTCTTATGACCATTCCGAGCACTCTCAACAGCGAGGTTCACTGAAATAGTTGATTTCCCCACACCGCCCTTCGTATTTCCCACAGTCAAGATCATGCCGGCCTCCAGTAAAGCCTTTCTTATATATTATTTTATATAATTAAATATAAAACACGTAATTTAAATATTTAAATATGGAGAATAATACTCAGCGGAAAACGGTTTGTAAAGGAAGAACAGTGTGTGTGATTATGGACGATAAAGGTCGGCAGACACCATGATTTCTATCACCAGATGATATTGATCTGGTACAGATACAGGCCTGATAGCCTATATAAAGAGGACAACAACAATGAGGCAATCAGAATAATCCCCTGTACGTCCATGATTGTTGAAGATTCAGGGTATCAACAAGAAAATGTTCCCAGTGATCGGCAGTCTGATTTTCACCAAAATGCTGATAATACAGATCAACAATCTGTTTTTTTACCAATGTACTGGTAATGCTCCATTCTATCATAAGATCTTCTCGCTGCTCGTCGGTCATATATATATCCTCTGAAACGCCATATACGAAGCAGCAACCTCTCGAGCTTGTCTGACAATTGAGATCCGGTGCAGCTTATTTAGACACTGAAAATACAGTAATTTTCGATAGAAAATATATGAGTGGATTTCAAAGATCAAGTCATACTTGCTCAGGGGAAAAGCAATCGTGCTTCAAAACGACCGATGAAAAAAAAACGCTCAACGATGTTGCTGTAGAAAATATCTGAACAACCCATTCACCTTTCCAATCAGATGTACTGTTTCCGTATACTGCGGTGAGCGTCCATCTACAATGGAACCAGGCCCTGCATTCCAGGCCGCTACTACCAGGTCAAGCTGCCCATTATAATCGTGGTTATAGCGGGAGATCAGAGAGCAGGCGAGCAGGATATTAATTGCAGGGTCATGCAGATCATAGCTGGTGAGCTGTTCCAGTCGCGACGTATCCACATATTCCAGTCGATCCACGTTTATATGGTGATTTCTGATAAGCCTCTCTGCAGCAGATTTGCCAGTGGTATATACAATCTGAGTGAGACCGCGAGCATTCCGGGAAGAGATTGCTGAGTAATCACCATTCGATTCAGCGAGGATCAGCGCTCGTATGAAATCAGGATGGATCTCTATCCCGTTTGGAAGATACGGCAGACTGCAAAAATACTCAATCAACTGATTGTACTCAGTAATACGATCAAGTTGTAACTGTGTGACGTCTAACCGTTCATCTTTAACCACAGAATCTGCTGCATTTCCTTCAACGCTGACTGCCCAAACGATCAAAATCACCAGTAGCATCACATAGACCTCTCTGAGTACAACATTACGTGAGTCCCCACAACGAAACACACCCGCATAACCTTGCAGAGAAGAAACGTTGCCAGTATTGGATACTATTGTATCCATGCAATCATTCTTGCAAGCTTGACTTTTTTTCATAGAGGTGCAATTTTTCGTTAGGTGCTTCTTTTATGAATCAGTCTTAACAGCATGATGGTGAATCAATGAGCCTTGATCAAAGAACTTGCCCTCATTGTGGCTACAAGTCAGACGATGATGCGTTGTGTGCTGCCTGTGGTAAATTTTTTGATGAAGAAGACTATGTTGCTGACACAAATCGATCAGTACTTAAAACTTTAGCGTACAGCTTAGAAATATTATTAAGTAAAGATAAAGTACTGGGTATTCTGCACGATGATCCAGTTTTTAGAGAAGAACCTGAATTTGATCCAACATGGTCATTTCTCTCATCCAACATTTACCATAAGAAAAATAAATGACAGACTTACCTCTTCATTCCTAAAGAAGACTTTGCGTCGTCAGGGATAGGTCCAGGTTCTGGTAAATCAAAACCACTCGCCGGTACTGGTGGTTTGTCAAAATATCCCTCTTTGGTTGGCCTATTTCCCTGACCATCCGCTGCACCAAATAGAACCTTTTCTGCACCTTCGACTGCCATTCCTGGAGCTGTCGTTTGTATACGACCACTGCCATTTTCTTCATCCCTGTTTATATTTCGAAGCTTATTGGCATCAGGCACGACTATGCTGGGATCAGGTTCTTCCATGTGCTGGTCAGTCCTCCTTCCCGGTTCGGAAAAGCGGTTCTGGTTGATGGCGACGGTCCTACCAGACGCAACACCACCTGCCTGGCCGACCCCTCCTTTCAAGAGTATATCATCGTGTATTCTGTCTTTCGTTGCATCAATAGCACTCTTCACTTCCTTTCTGGTATTGCCCCAGCCATAACCTTTACCACTGACAAACCCTTCTATTATCTGATTCATATTATGCACTCCACCTGCTCCTTGCCGGGTGAGGAAGTAGTTAAAGTCTCGAATAGCACTTCGAATATGTTCAGGAGAGTCGGTGCCATATCGATCCATCGCATAATTTCTAACCAGTGCGGTGGTAAGATCTGCACCATATGAGGCTGACTCACCGCGGATTTCCCGGGCATCATTTAAGAAAGAATAGGCCTCATTGGCCCCTATTTGGTGTGCCATATTAGTTATATAATCAAGCCCGATTGAATTGTTGAACGTTTCCTGAATGGCCTCTGAACGTACTCTTGCCTGATCTCTGGCAAAGGCCTTTGCTGTATCCTCAGAAACGTTGAAATCGACCTCCTCATTATTATTCCCCACAACTAATATTTGCCCGTTTGCACCTAATCGAATTCCCTTAAAACCAGCTCCAACTGTTGACATAAATTGTGTTCGTGTAGCTTCTTGCATAGTATGCACAAAACTCGACGAATCCTTAAACATCCTTGACCAATTCGTACGTTCGGTATTATCCAGTCGGCTGGCATAACTCCTGGCTGCAGCACTACTCAGGCTCTCTTTCTGGATCTGTTGCCTCAACAGGTTCCAGTTTGAACCTCCACCAAGGCTATCCGAGGCTGAGACCACTTTCTGATGCTGGGCGGAAGCTCCAACGGATACCGGGTTGAGACCATTGACAGCTGCAAAGCTGAGTGACCGGTTACCCGCACTATCCACATGGTAACTGGCCTTACCCTCTGCCAGGGTGTCAGAGGCAACCCCTGCCCCACCCACTCCCGTTGTCACAATAGTTGTGGAGCCATCTGCGTTCACAGTCTCACCCTTCATTCGTGTCCCCTGACCATCAGGAGATGTCGAGACCTCAACCGGTCCAGAACCGGTACCAACAGAGATCCTTGAAGCTGCAGACATCTGCGCCATTTGCGCACTGGTAGTACCCACAGGAATCTGGCCACTCTCCTGCAACGCGTCCCGTGCATGCATGGCCGCACCATAGCCACCAACGGATTGGTGCAGCCTGTAGGCAGAAGCTGCTGCCATGTTACTAAAGCGGTGTTCCTGCATCCCTTCAAGCAAGCCGGCAACTCGGACCTGTTCACTCATGGCCACGGCATTACCTTCCGGGGTCATAAGCCGCCCAGCCTCCGCACCTGCGCTCCGGGCAATCCCGCTGAGGTTTGTGGCAAAATGGGCAAGGGCCGAGCCACCAAAACGGAGTAACATCATGGAGAAAATACTGGCCAGCATGATCCCGGCGGAACGGATCACTCCGAACATCGCCAGCATCTTCATGGAAAGTGTAGGTAAAGCGGCCATTCCATAGACTCCGAGGCTGGATTGCCGCATATCCTCAAAGGCATAGGAGGCATAATCCATGGCCGCACCATGGATTACTGCATCCGTGACACCCCAGGTGGTCAGAAACACAAAAAAACCAAACATCACCGAGGCTGCCCGCCCAAGGACAGGGGTAGGCAGAAACAGGGCCAGAAATGGCAAGGTGCCTATGGCCACAGCCGTAAGGATTGCCCGGATAATCGGTATCCATTCATTCATGGTCAGGCCTATACCAAAACCGGTTGAGGTGATCTTCCGATCGGCCTCCATAACCATCGAGGTCTCATAGTCATCCTGGAAATAAAAAAAATAGAGAATTTCTGCGATCTGTCGCTGCTGAATCAGTCGCGCCGGAGTCTCCATAATACCGGTCGTAAAGCGCAGTGATTTGGCAATCAGGTTCTGACAGGTGTTCATCTCCACCGTATTATCCGGATCGAAATGCGCTTTACTGCACACCTTTCTGACCGCCTCATCATAGCTGTTCGGATTCGAATAGATTACCTGCAACCGGCTATAGGCATCCGTGCAGCTGAGCGTTGTTCCCTCCGGCGTGGTGCTGTCATAATAGAGGGTATAGATTGACGGATGTACCGCCTCACCGAGCTGCTCTATGAAATCCACACTGGTGTTGCGCAGATCGTCCAAAGAGAGTGTGGTCCCGGGTCGGATCAGCTCAAAGGTCACACAATCCTTTACATAACGGATCATGCTGGTACGGGCATAATTATCAACAGGAGATGAGCCCCGGATAGCCGCCAGTGCCTTAAAGCCGAGGCCCCCCGCGGTCGCCTGGTAATCGGCGTCCGGAGCTGAGGCGGTATCAATGATATCAACCATCCCTTTTTCGATTTTATTGAGGAAGCCGGCGGTAAAGACAATACCATCCGGAACCTCACCAACCTTCTGAAACCTGTTTAAAGTCGGATCATAGACGGTGATACTGCCTGTGGACATAAAGAGGGCCATATAGACCACCGCCCCGCATATTACCGGCACCGCCCAGACCAGAGGGACGATCCGGGCCCCGGTGGCAACCCTGGCCAGCCAGGAGACCGCCGCGGCAACACACCCGAGCAGGGTGACAACCAGCAGCAACCCCTGATAGCCCTGATCACTGAAGATCAGAGCCACCTTGGTAAAAGACTGCACAATCGGAGCAAACCCTCCATAGGTGTAATACTCCATATCCAGGGCCATGACCGTTCCAGCCTGCCAGACCAGAGACCACCAGAGTACCAGGGCAATGAGCCTGTGCATATCAATCGTCCTCCTACAGGTTCAAGCGCGACGCCACCCCCTGCCCATAGCGGCGTGTAACCTCGCTCACCATCTGCTGTTCAATCTGCTGCATCTGTGCCAGATAGTGCATGATGGTCGTGATCTCACTTGCAGCGGCCACATAGCTTTCGCGAGCCCCATCCTGCAATCGTCTGATCCGGTGTCGCATAATGGTGAGATCCTGTTCCATATGACCGGCAAACACCGCAGCATGACAGTTCTCGCTCGGCTGACCCGCTGCGGCTCCGGCCTGTTTCTCCAGCATTTCTCGGGCTTTGCCGGCAATAACCTCAGCCCGCACATAGAGATCTGACAGCATCTGCAGGCTGTAGGCCCTGGCGGTGATTTCCGCCAGGCTGGCCAGTATGCTCGAGCGCATGGTGGTACCCACCGCAGTTTTGATGATCGGCAAGGGTGACAGCGGCGTTGTGGAGAGAAAGTCCTGTTCCTCCGTGGTCAAGAACCCTTTATTCTCCACCTTGTCGGCGATGGACTCCAGTTGCGTGGTGACGTACTGCACCAGGTCCCTGTTGCTATCCGAGATTTGTCTGCAGCTCCCGTCACTCTCCTGGGCGTAGAGCACACCTACGGATATCGAGTTGAGATCGTCACCATTATTCTCAGGGCACGGGGACGCATACGAGACCTTATAGGCACTGGCCGGCCCCTCCAGTACCACATCCCCTACCAGGCCACGGATAAGATCGATATGATCAATGGGGACGCCCATATTCCTGCCAACATTTTCCAGCAGCGAGCCCCCTGCAAGGAAGGTGGCGGTAATCTCGGCATTACAGCCGCTGGTGATCCTGGCCACATCCGCTGTCTGGGGAACATTGTTGTTGGCCAGGTCCTCCTGGGTGGCAATATCCCACATCTCGGTTATACCCTGTACCAGTTTGTTTTCCTTTATGGCGGTACCGAGCCGTTCCCGCACAACTTCTGCGCCATGAAAACCGTTTTCATCCATCACCACCCCAACCACACCCTGCGCTGCAGCACATTCCTCAATCTGCATGGAGTTGAGCTTGTCGGCCAACGCTTCAAAGTTCTTGATGGTATTAGAACACTGCTCACACAGAGTCTTCAGGCCGAGATCAAACGCCACCGCTGCGGCATTGGTCAGAATGCTCTGCAGCTTGTCCACCAGATACTCCTCATTCATAAAGCTCATGCCGCCAAGAAAGACATCTATCCCGCCACAGCCAGCTTTTATCCGCGGAGCTTCGACCGTCAACGGATAATCCGTGGTATTGGACCAGCGACTGGAAAAACTACCGACGGAATAGTACCCGCGCTCCTGCCCCTGAAAATAATCAGGAGAGGTGACCACCCGCTGCTGCAGCCAGTCATCCACCCATTCCGCCTGGGCAGAGCCTGACAACACCACGAGAAACAGGACTGTACAGATTAGTTTCGTTTCCATGGTTGTGCTCCCTTCGATAAAATAGAGGCTGGATCAAACCCCGTCCCCTGCTGAAAGTCGTAGAGTAAAAAGGTCTCGCCTTCGGTCACACCTTCAAGATGGCGGATAGCCCGGAACAGCTTTCGCTCAAGTTCGGACAGTGTCACCACCCCGACAGAGACAGCCATAGACTCCTGCTGACCTTTGCTGATCAGCAGCAGGGCTGGCACGCTCTCAATGGCAAAACGGGCAGCGAGGTTGGGGTTTTTGCTGATATCGACCGGTTTGACCTGCCAGCCATATTTTTCGACAAAATAGTGCAGGATCCCGTTCTGCTTGCTACAGAATCCGCAGCCCGGCCGGGTGAAGTAAATGAGCGCATGACTGCTCCGGGCCCGGCTGATGGTTTCCAGCATTTCCTGCCGCTGCATCTCTATCCGCGCCGCGACTCCCGGTTTGGCTGTCGGGTACACCTGGTTAACCCCCAGCAGTTCACTGTACTTCTGCGTCACATACATGCTGGCATTGGTGTAGGCCAAAGCCTTCCTTCTCGCTACGTCCTGCATCACCAGATAGCGCAAGAGGTTATCCTCAGTCGGTTCCTGCACCGCGACATTCTGTACATGATTCAACAGTTCCTGAAAATCATCGGGATACATGTTCCAGACCTCAGTAAGTCCAAACTCATCCAGAGAGCGATACCGGAAGCGATTCTCCTGCGGCAGCCGTTCAGCCACTTGTTCTTCGGGAACAGGTGCTGGGTCCTCGTACCAGAACCAGCCTTCTTTCTGCTGCTGATAGAATGGGACCTCCGCTGTCTCCTGCGCTGCAACCTGCCATGTCCAGCATAACACCGTCAGGAGGCCCAGCACTATGCTACAGCAACGGTATACCCTTTGCGATAAAGTCATCTGCATGCACAAATCCAAAATAGCGTGAGTCAAAACTGCGGGGATTAGTTCCGACCATAAAGTACCTATCCGCCGGTATCCGGCCAGAAAAGTGGAACTCCGGCAGAGTCTTGCCCCGGCTGTCCTGTACCAGGGCTGTTCCAAGCGCTGTCTGGTTGCAGTAAAAAGTGTTCGCCCGATTCCGGCTGAGCATATCGCCGGGGAGACAGCCAACCTTTTTCACCAGCAGATCATTATCTGTCAGGCCCGGACGTAGAAATGCGAAGTGTCGTTCATCCCGCAGCCGGAACAACAGATAGTCGCCTGCTGCAATCCTGCCGGGAGCAGCCGGCACCTTCCAGAAGATTCGGCGATCGAGAGAATCACTGGTGGCCACAATGACCTTCCCGGGTAGCCACCCTCCAGCCACTATGCCGGCCAGCAACACCAGCCAGATAGGCCACTGCCTGCTGGTCAGCGGCCATAATCGATGACATCTATCTGATGTCAATTTCCTCAGCATTTCCCAGTACCACCTCCTTCAGCAGCACCACGTGGTTCCTGTTCCGGTCAACCTCCTGCCTAATCACCTGATCCACCCGATCAAGACTGGACTGCAGCTGTTCACTGCTGAGAGTACCAGCAGCCATGAGTGACTTCTGTTGCCGGAGATACCCCTGCAGATCCACAACCCTGATCTTCTGACCAATAAACCTGTCATAGCCATACAGTCCCCCGCCAACCACCAGCAGAGAAATCAGGATAACTTCAAGATAGCCGGGCGTTATGCCACGGCTCCGATGTCGTTGCTCCTCTGTACCATTTCTATCCATCTCGCCTTCCTCGTAAGTGCTTTACCAGCTGTTCAAGATGATCACTGCCAGCCTCCCGGTTAAGCTGTTCCAGCAGCACATCCAATCCCGCATCACCACCAATCCGGTACACTCCCGCACCATCCGTGTAGATCACCGCCGGCACCCGGCTGATCTGATATTCTGCAAACAGAGCCGGGGCCAGCCTGATCGGTACCGCATACCTCGCGCACAGGCTCCCGCCTGTTTGCAGGTCCGCACAGCCCGGATCCTTTTTGGTAATGCGCGCCAGATAATTGCCCTGCCCTTCCGCCACAAAACCGCGCATCACCACCTTCAGCTTCGGATCTCCAGCCTGGTCAAGCGCTGCCAGATAAGCCCGCACGGTTCCTGTCGGCACTGAGCTGGACAAAAAAAGATAGATAGTCTCTTTACTTTCCGCATGCTCAGAAGCTGACACCTCCTCGGCCTCTCCCACCCGGCTGAAATCGGCAAACAGTTCCCGCTCCAGCCGTTCCTGCTCACAGCGGAGCTGGTGCTGAAATTCCGCTCCATAAAACTGGGCCGCACTCCGCTCCGCTGCCTGCATCATCGCTTCCCCCTGGCTGTTTCTCGGCAGCGTCAGACGGACAGCTTCCCTTCTGCCCTGCTTTACCGCCTGGCCAACCAGCTCCTGGACCGTATCCGCCTCTGCCGGCAGCACGGCAAGAAAAACCAGGAGTACTAATCGCAGCAGGTGCAGCACAACTGTTTCCTGTAGACGATCCAGAGAAACTCGTCATTTGGTCCCATAGCTCCCACAAACGGGGTGTTGAGACCACTGTTATAGACGCTGGCCGTCACCCCGACCGGCCAGGCGGGACTGCGCAGACCGGGCCGGACCACATGCAGCTTGTAGTGGCTCTTGATCCACACCGGTGTCGGCAGACAGCCACAGGGATTATCCGCCGGATCACAGACCATGCCGATTCTGTTGAGCCTGTAGATAAGTCGTGCGGCTGCGGTGTTATTGGCCTGGACGATATTGTCATTATCGACATGCCCGGTCATCGGATAAGATGAGCCTCCACTGCCAATGCACCAGGGCATCACATCCAGGGGTGTGCCGGCGTTGGTGGCTACGGCGTCGGCCATGCACGCCATCTGCATGGCCGGATTTGCATAGAGGAGAGCTTCCGGGTGCAACAGCATGGACAACTCATCGTATTGCCAGAGTGGATCCAACTCACTCATATAGAGCGGATAATCAGAGCGGGCACACAGCAACCCCTCCAACAGCGGTAACGGCCAGGCGTGCGCCTGGGCAAAGGTCGATTCATTGGCGATGGACACCGCATCCTGACTCCCATTCTTGCCACCGAGCTCATCCAGCAAAGAACCGCCCAGCGAGGTCCCCCAGAAGGGCGAGTAAAAAGGCTCTGAAACCGTGTCGATGGCAATATAAGGTTCCCAGTAGCTCCAGACTTCACCGATGGTAAAAAACAGGGGCGGCGGCTCGGGACAGACACAGACTCCCAGATAGACCGGCTCAATCTCACTCCAGAGAATATCGGTGACAGGGTTAAACGGGACCCCGCCCTTGGCCCAAATTCCGCCTTCTGGCCGCAGGAGCAGCACAAGGAGAAACAGCATCGCTCTACTCTTCATTCTCTTCACCAGTAAGTGCAAATTCAGTCACCTGCAGCACCCTTCCCTCCTGCACTACCACCGCAGGTACCGCCTGCAGCTGTGCCAGTTCGGCCACATCCCGGCCAAGATAGAACACCGCGCGCTGCAACTGCAGACTCACCTCCCGGGCCTCTCCACCGCATAGCAGCAGTTTCACCCGATGGTTCACATAATAGGGCGACTTTCTGAACCATCTGATCTGAGCCGGATCAGCTCCGTCAAGCACCACCAGCCCTATGGACAACCGCAGATAATCGAGGGGATTAAAGCTATAGCCCCTGCCAAAGAGCACTCGCCCCTGCTGGTCCTTGAGGTCATGCTCAAGAGTATGGTGTAGCTCGACTCGGAACGTCCTGTCTGTTCTGGTCCTTGGCAACGGGTACAGATCCACCGGTCTGTAGTGTCCTGTCTTCTCCCAAAGCACCCTCTGCTCTTGCTGGTAGTTGCCTGCTGCCAGCTGCTGCATCCCCTGCCGGATATCCCGTTCCACCACGGGATAGGTGTGACCCACCACCCCCGCATCAGTGGCAGCTCCCACGGAACCCGGCACTATCAGCAGCAGCAACCACATGGGATTACACTTCACCCCGTTCCCTCAGCATGACCATCATCTCGATCGCCTCATGGTGACTTTTGCCCTCCTGGACAAACTGCTCGATCATGGCAATCTCGGCTGCCTTCGAGGTATAGATGAAGTAAGCGTAATCATTGACTACCAGCCGCCCAATCCCCACCCCATGCGGCGTGTCAAAGAACACCTCTGAATAATGTGGCGGATTGGACTTCAAACTCTTGACCAGCTCCATGGTAAAGTCGTCATAATCGATAATGCCTTTGGTTTTCGCCTGACTAAAATCAGAAGACTCCAGCAGGATGCGAAAGGCGGAGTTACCGTTAATCACGCTCCCCACCTCACCAAAATTGAGGATATCCAGAAGGGACTGGGTCACCACCATAAAAGAACCGTAATATTTTCTGGCCCGCCGATACCCCTCGTTGACCACCGGGGCCAGCATGGCCGCTTTATCCAGAAACTGCCACGCCTCCTCAAAGATCACCAGCCGGGGTCGGGAACGATCGGAAAGATAGAGATCCTGGGTAACGGCATTGATAATGAGCAGAGTGACCACCCGGTACAAATCCGGTTGCACCTTCAGGTTTTCCAGCTCCAAGACCACAAACTCGTCGCGGCGGATATCAAAGGTCGCAGGACCAACAAAGAATCGACCATGAAAGCCACGGCTGGTGAACTCACGAATATTAAAGGCCAGTTTTCTGGCACTCTCAATAAGTCGCCTGTTATCTGCCATCTCTTCCAGATTCGCACCCGGAGCCTGGGGAAACTGCATCAGAAAGGAGTAGACCAGATCGGCATCCGCCTCCTGGCCCCGCTGTTCCCAGGCCCAGCGAACCGCATTACGGATCAGGTTCATCTCCGAATCGTCGCATCTACTGGTATCGGAGTTGGAGTAGGCCATCTGCGCAAACACCGCCGCCACACTCTTTAATTCCTCGTCCGGCTCCAGAATATGGGTGAAGGGATTGAGACACACATTGGTATCTGCCTGAAAATCGAGATACCTGGCTCCAAGCATCCACGCTATCTTCCGGTATGAACCGCCAATGTCGATAATCCGCACCATGGCATTACAGGCGTAGTAATTAAAGGCGATATAGTTGATGAGAAACGACTTGCCAGAGCCGGACGTGGCACAGCAAAGGACGTTGTGGTTGGCCGCCCCCGGGCTGAAAAAATCCAGGGAAATCAGCTGCCCTTTCCGGCCGGTGAATAGCAGCCGGGGATCCCCTCCGCTTCCGGAGAAATCGCCCTGCACCGGTAATATCGGGGTAACCGATCCTACAGGTGCCACGAAATCCCGTTCCAGATTTTCCACATTTTTGCCGGAAGTGTACATACAGAATGGCAAGGAGGAAAGCAGCAGGATCTTCAAAATCATGTGATCGCTCTGCATCACATAGCCCTGGTTTTCCCAGAGCCGCCGCACTCGGGTCAGCGAGTCTCTGGCCCGGTCCAGGTCATTGTTCCACACCCAGAAGATGGGGATCACCTTGATGAATTTATCGCCCCGCTCCAGCTGGTCTGTTGCCTGCAGATACTCCTCCTGCTTCCGCCTGAGGGAAGGCGACAGGGAACCTACCGCCTGTTGGTTCAGCAGCAGATTACACTTACCGTGGATCTTCAACTCCAACCCCTTTTCAAAGATGATGTTGAAGGTATAGAGAAAATCAGTCTTGATCTGGTCCGCATCTGACACAACGCCCCAGATCCCACCAAACAGGGCGTTGGTCTGCAGGGGATCGACCCGACCAGGAATCACCTTCGGGGTCGTGCAGCAGAAATACTTCTCACCAACAACCATGTGATCCCGCTCTTCCCGAATGAGAGTATCGGCGGTGATGATCTGCTTGCGCAGCGGCATGTCTGCATTGTAGGCCCTGCAGTTGGTCTCCGGATAATCCTCAGGATACCTGTTGATCAGCCGTCGCAGCCACTCCAGCAACCGGCCCGGTGCCAGATGCCGCGGTGACAGCAGGGCCGCGTGCAGTGTTTCGTAGAGTTGTCGCCTGATCTCAAGCAGCGGTGCCGTCTTGGCAGTATCACCCAGCTCTGTGGGGCGTGGCATCCCCTGGCTGTTGCACGGGATGGTGAGGGCCACCAACAGCCGGAAGGTGCGTACCGGAATATTGCTTGACTCCTTGAGGCCTGCCTTGCCCCCGAGCATGAACCGCACAACCTTGTCGGTGTTGGAGGCGATAATCTCATCCTGCCGTGTTCTGCCGGCCCGGTACTGCTCCAGAATCGGCTCAATATACGAGTCGGCATGGAAGATCAGCTGGATCACACTGTCCTTTGGGATCCCGGCCCGAAACAGCCCTTCCAGAGCGGTAATCGTCCTGGGCCCGGCATACACCACGGGATAACACTCCCACAACATGCCCATGCTGCCGTCCTGGTTGAGGTACACTTCAGTATGAGGATCATAGGCCACATAATTCAGAAACGAGGAAAACGGCGTTCTTCTGCTCATCTTCTCCAGATCTGACTGCCTGAGATGATCCCGGGATCCAAGGCCTGCCTGTGCTAACAATGTCCGTACCATCACAGTTATTCCCTGCGCTCATTTATCTCGCTGAGAATCCAGTCGGAATCCTCAATCTTCAGGTAGACGTAACGGGTCATAAACAACTCCTGTTCCTGACCTTCATAGGGCAACAGCAGTACCCGGAGAATTTTCGGCGGCTGCAGCAGCGGTTTCTCCGGCTCCTCAAGCAAACCGGCGATCAGCTGGTACCGCTGGTCATGCCGCTTACCTTCATCTCCACCCTGGGCCGATTCGACTGGAACCGGGCCATATCTGGCATGGCTGTAGGCACTCGGAGTGTCAAGACAGGCTCCGGTCTCATCACTGGCCCTGCACTTAAAATCCTCGTGATATGGGTTGACCGCCTGTTCCAGAGGAGCACAGGCCGCAAATCCAGCCAGCAAAAGCATCGGAAAAACTCTTCTACATCGTTTCACTGTCGATCTCCCTGATCTCAAGATCCTTGCCTTCTGACACAATAACCGTGACCTTCTTGGTCGCTCCAACCTCAATGACCGGCGTCGTCTGCTGCACCAGCTCCACATAAAAATCACGCAGGGTTTCCGCCCCTTCTGCCATACCGCCCCCGACCGCATACGGTACGATATCACTGCCATCAACCGTTTGGGTCGAACCAAGGGCTGACACCGAGGTGGTCGTGGAGGCCGCCTTCAACCAGTCTCCCGCTCCTCCGAAGACACCCGCAACAACAGCTCTGGCCGTGGCGGCACCCATCCGGGACACCACCCTGCCCGACAAGCCCACCTTCGAATCGGCATCGGTAACAAACCCTTTCACCTGAGTATCAATCACCGCCGCCCCTTCTTTCGTCAGACAGGAGAGCGAAACCAACCGGACATCTGCACGCTCCTTATCCAGCCGCCCCACGGCTTCAGCCACCACAAAGCACCCTTCCAGATCCGCCTTGATCTCATTGGGCAACACTGCAGGCGTCTGGATCCGCAACAGCAGTGGCTCGGGGTTGCCTGTTCCCTTCCCGGAGGTAGAAGCATCGAAACCTGTCAGTAGCCTGGCCTCCATAAACGAAGGTGGGAGATAGACGGTACGACCTTTTTTTTTATGCTCGTCATCAATCTCGGGCAGGACCGGATTACTCAACACCCCAATCTCGCCGATCATCACCGGTTCAGGCTCCGGAAGCGTGACCTGCGGAACAGTACTGCCACCAACCACCTCCTCCTCTGCCAGGGGCATGGGCCACCGGACCAGCTCCTCGGCTGCAGGGGTTGCACTCGCCGCGATCTCTTCAGCAGACGGCACCACGGCTGCATCGTCCTGCCGTGGTTCGCTCACCCTCACCTCCTGTTTCAGCTCTTCAAGCGCTGTGCGTAAAGTGTCAAGCTCCCGTCTCTGCTCACGGAGCATGGTCTTCTGAATCAGGTCAGGTTCCAGGTCAATAGCCGTTGCTGTCTGCTCCCGGGCCAGCAGTATTCCTGGTGTGGATCTCAGGTTGTAACCAACCAGAATCACGCAGGAGAGCAGGATGCCGATAGCGGCCCAGATAACCTGTTTTTTCCGTTTGGGTTCCAGGGAATCAAAACGCTTCATTGCCTCAGCTCCTTTTTTTCAACCACAAACACCCTGCTCTGTTCGCCAGGGCCCAGGCGGTGGTCCTCGATGGCAACTGCTAACAGGTGGTTGCTGATATCTGCGCGTAGAAAATCGCTTTCGGTGATCTCCATCTCGGTTGCAGCAAGCGAGGTGATGGCAAAGGTCTTCAGTCCCAGACCGACACCGTCTACCTCTACCCGCTGCAGCAAACGTACTTCAAGATCAGGCCGGATGGAGATGGCAGCCACCTGTCCCGCACTGGAAACAGTGTAACTGGCAGGATAGGAGTCGCTATACGCCTCCCGGATGAGATGCAACGCCTGTTTCTCCAGCGGCATAGTGGTATAGGTGCTAATGTTCTTTTTTAATGAATCACCCGCAGGCGGAGTCAAACGGATGGTCGCCGAGGACATATCTGTTGGCTGGGTGAGTACTGTATAGACGTTACCGTCACAGACCAGAAACAGTTCATTTTCCACCGTGACATACTGGTTACTGTCACCTACCTGCTTGATCTTAAATTTGATAAAGGCACTGTTCTTGGAAAAATGGCCGGTCAACCCCTTTTCCTTCGAAAAAATCATATCCTCCATAGCACCCGGGCAAACGAAACGGTTGACATCCCGATTAGACACCCTGACCGCTGTAGGCATATCCGGCGCAACGCTTTGATCGGCATAGGCCGCGCTTACCACTGTTATGAACAGTACCCAAGCAATACAGATCCTCGTCTTCACAGTTCTCCCCCCTGTGTGTCATGTTCCGCCTTCATCTCTTTTTGACTGATCGACATGATGTAAAACCGGCCATCGACAACCCTGTAACTGACCAGATAGGTTCGTGAACCGTTTTCCAGCAACGTGCTGCCAGTGTGCTGCACAGCGTGGCCGAACAGTTCAATCGTCGTATCGCTGACGTGGACCTTTTCTAAGTAGAATACAGTGCTGACCAGTGACTCCTCCGCCCTGCTGGCCAGTGAATACCAGCTGACAGAGGCCTGGGGATAGGCTTCGGGAGCATAGTAATAGAGCAGTGCTTCAAAATTCTCCCGCACCGTCGAAGGCGAATAGGTCCCGATGAGGGTGGCAATGGTACGGCTCATATCCCGCAGATATCGCTCTGAGGGCTGTCCCCGGACAAACTCCATCTCACCGGACATCTTTGCGGGAATGACGATGGTTCGCTGATAGCTGACCGCCCGGTACACCATGAGGGAATTGAAGCAGAACGCCGCAGCCATGACGATAAAGACAAACTTGAGCAGTCGATTCTCATCAAACAGAGCACTGGATCGCTGCAAATAATCGTTGATTTTCATTCATGGAAATCCTTCTCGAAATATTCAGGGTAGTTTTTCATTTCCACCAGCCCGAGTACATAGAGCACATGTTTCAGAAATCCTCTGGCATTCTTCCGTTTTGTTCTGCTGTATCCCCATTGCATCCCCACAAACATCAGCCAGGCAAAACCGCCATAGGTCAAAGCAATGGTTAGGCTCAAAAGAAAGATCACCAGTTCATCAATCTCAAACCAGAGCACCTGTATCGGCTTACTGAGGTACTGGGGAAAATCCTTGTCGAATCCGCGATTACCCATCGTTTCTTCTCCCGCGTTTCTGACTCCTGTCGCTAAGCCAGGCAAACCTCACGCTGGCCTGCGCCTCTGCCTTAGCCAATAACTGCACCAATAGACTGCACAACGGAATCCGCCTTGAGCAGAAATGCTCCGCCCAGAGCAACGCCGGCGGCCGGCAGCAGCATCTGCCTGATAGCAGTGATACCTGCCAGCACCATACAGGCACATCCCCCTACAAAGCCGATGGGACCAAGCAGAATCTGGTTCACACCAATATCATAAAGATCATAGGCAAAAGAACCTGCAGCAGGCACGGCCATAGCCATTGCGTTGACTGCCAGGGCCAGGCAGACCGGAGTAAGAGCGGCAATCAGAGTACGTTTGTGTGCATGGGATCCAGATAGCATGGCATTTCCTCCATCAGTTGGGTTGAATAGACGTTTCCCGCCGCGAAACTCCTTATTCCCTCGCTGCGGTTATCTCCACTCGCCGGTTTTCGGCAGGTGATATATGATTGTCACGTGCAGCAGCCTCCCGCCCCTCTACCGTGCCAGGAGAATATCCCTCATGCTCAAGCAACCTGGCAACGGCTTGAGCTCGCTGCTCGGCCAGATGCCGGTTAAAGGCAGCCGGCCCTTCGCTACAGCTATAACCGGTCACGTCCAGAGGCGTGGTCATGGAGATATTACAGGTCTGCAGAGTTGCCAGTAAGCTGGTTATCGTCTCCGGTAGAATATCTGCACTGCTGACCTGAAAAGGGATCACGATTTGATGAGTACAATGCGCAGGGCGTCCTGATACACTTGAGGCGTCTGACTGCAGTGGTGGAGGTTTCTGAACGGAGGAAAGTACATAGGTCTCGGCTGCAACCTCACGGCAATGTGCTATCTGGAAGAGATATGCTTTCTGGCTGATCACAAGCGTTGCCGCCTCTACTGATCCTGCCGGAATCACGCTCACAGCCGCAGTTGCCACAACTATCACCCGTTGAAATCTGCCAAACATTGAGACTCCCTGATGTGACCAAGCAAAAGAAACGTAGTTTCTTTTTCTTTATACGTTGTTTTTTACTAACCTTTTTCTTCGGTTGTACGCCTTTTCCCGAACCTTATAGAGTCGCCTGATATGAGGATATTGCAGCTGGAAACCGAAGGTTATTTCGATCTCGCTGCAGAGCCGTTTCATCGCCAGCTTCTCCCCTGGGGGAAGATTACAAAAACGACTGAAGGCATAGCGCTCCCACTTGGTCGCAAAATCAGCACTCTCCAGTAACCGCAACCGCCGCTTTCGTGGGTATCTGCTCAACTGACTCCGGAGTATCTCCTGTCGGCCCCAGGTCTTCTCCAGCAGCTGTAACCCTTTCAGATCATCCCCACTGAGCGGATCACCGATCATTTTTTTCCCGACCATCCAGTTCAAAATTTTACGGGAGAGACGGGATGTGAGAACATACTCTTCGAGGTCCATTTTCAATCCGATAAATAGCGTTGCTAAGAAGTCGCCTCACAGCCCTGCCGGTAATGTCAAAATGCCGGGCAACCACAGTAACCGTAGCCGGAGTTGGCTGTTGCAGTATCCACTGAGCAACCTGACGCTGTCGGTTTGTCAGAAGTTGTAGAGCTTCCTCAATCATCTGCTGATCAAGTTCCTGCTGCACTGGCTGCTCTTCCTGGACAACACGGAGTCGCTCAACATCATACTGGACAGGAACGATACCCATCGTCATATGTATGCACCGGGACCGAAAGACAACAGTGAAATACCGTGCCATAAGCGACAGATCTCTTTCCTGGTGTACTAACCCGGAAAGAACCTGATAGGCGACCAGGAGGGCTTCCCCTTCCAGATCTTTTGAACTGCATCCCATATACGGATAATAATGGGCAGAAATGCAGTTGATGAGCATCCGGTTGGATTTCACCCAAAGCGTTGCCAAATGCCATGTTTGTTCACTCTCAAGAACCATACCGACCACTCGGATTCAGGTTAATTACTAATGAACAGTTTCCAAAAACATTCACACAAAGCTGATATTTTCATATTTAATACACAGCTTCTTACACTTGTCAACAGAAATATTCACAAACACTCTTCAGGCGTCTGCGAACCGACAATACTACACGTAAGCAACTGTTATACCTGACTATTACTTCGCATTTCATGACACAAGCACCGAGAGAGCAAACAACAATTCATTTGATTTAATGAAGATTTTAGAATATTTGTATGACAATAACTTGCGCATTTATACAATGTAGGAATTGCCTATGCGCTGCATATATTCCCACGCCACCAGCGGCCATGACAAACCAAGATTTCTTTTTATTCTTCTTACGTTACAAAATAGACTCTGGCGTCAAGCAGATAGATATTGTCCGCTCGGAGCACACCACATTTAGTTCTGCCTATGTGAATAAACTCTATCACCGGCCGCCTAAACACTGCTCACTTGAGGTGCAGACCTCCATCGCCAAATTCTTCGGTCTTACCTACGAGGAAATGATTGAGGAAGCACAGCGACTCTTCCACCAACAGCAAGAAGCACAAGACAGACGTCCCGATCCCCAGCAGGTAACGCCCACAGCCCTGGCCACACCACTGCACAGCTCAAACAGCCCCATCAATCTGATTGACCAGCTCACTGCCATCGCTGGCGAAATCCGGGAAAGCTACAGCTATAGCCAGGAGCTTGAAAAAAATAACGATCGGCTACTGGAGGTGTTAAACAGTATCAAAACCGGAATCTCGATCATCGACAGCAACCTCACTGTTGAGTACCAGAATATCGACCATAAAAGGGTGTTTGGAGACAGAACTGGAACACGCTATACCTTTTTCTGGGCGGATGCTCTCGAGAAAAAGGAGATGTTCAGAAGATTGGCCATGGGCGAGTATGATAACGTCCAGGTGCAGCATAATGGCAATCGCTATCTTGTTAAACTCACCACACTCTATAAAGGGAACAGGGTCGACGGGATAATTGAAAATGTCATAAACATTCAGGAACAGGAAGAACGTCACCGGGTGATGGAGAAACAGCTGAAGATTTATAGCCAGATCTTCAATAAACTGGACACAGGTTTTGGTTTTTTCAATGCCAACAGGCAGCTGGAGCTTGCGACAAACAAATTTGGTCTTCTCGACGACTATGATTTCCCGACCAGTAAACCAACTGTAGACCAACTGCTCTTAAACGTGGGTGACAAATTTGAAAACTGGTGCGAATTGCAACCTCTTATGAAAAAAGCATATGATAACAAGGAAGAAATCGAGATTAAGGTCACAACAAAGGAGGGAGATGCCTACACCTTCCAGACTCGGGTCATTGTAGATGACAGCACATACCTCGGCACAGTCCTGATTATCCGGAAAGCATTATGAATATTTTTGTATATTGTTGTATGTTTGATACACAGAAGACATAACAGTCTACGAATCACCCTCCTTTTTGTACATATCTGCACAAGACACTATACACATCTGGCCAACAGTTGATCTGTCCTCGCTGTACCCCCATATATCCTGATCGTCTGGCGTACCAGGCGATGAAGATCACAAAGAATGAAAAGAGGAACCTTTATGTGAATTTCGTGCACAGATAACCTGCAAGGTATTCAGCTTCACGATATGAATTTTCAAGTAAATTCACACAATATTGATCTAAATAATTGGATGAGCGATACAAAAGATAAGAGATAACATCTCATAGCCGCATATCCACTTTGCCCCTCTTCTTTTGGAGTGAGCCACTACAACAAATCCATTTTATCGATCCACTCCTGGCGATCATTGCACTCTTTCTGATGATAGATGACGTAGGCGAACCCGTAGCGGCTGACAGTTTCTCAGCGCAGAGTATTCTATTGTGTTAACTGGGTATTGTTGTCGTTACTGATACAGTACCTGCCGAAATGAAAGGTACGGCTTTTGGTATTTTCATCGTGTTACTGGCGGAAGATTATTACTTGCAGCTTCCTCTGCTGGGAGGTAGAGCAAATTCCGAGCTCCAGTTGCCTTTTTACTGGCACACCGTTTGCGGCCTTTTCAACAATGAGACAGATTCTTTCTTTTCCGGTGCCCACGCCATGATGCCTGTCTCATTCCTGTGCTTGCTTACAAGGACTAGTCATCGGTTATACAACTCTGGTGACTGACAAAAAAAACATTTCCATGCTGTAAAATTTATTTACAACATGGAAAGATACTTTACGCACTTCACATGCTTAACAGCCAGCAGATCCTTATTTGTAAGAGAATAACTCGTCCCCTAAAAAGAGAGTTCGAAGGTCTGTTTTAATGCTAGCCTCGGTTGACCTGGTATCTTCAGCAGTGACTCCTAGCCAGCCACCCGCCCTGCACCATTAATTTCACCCGACCGGATTATGATCTATTAAGCATTTAGGCAAACTGATAAGACACGATCTGTGTCAAATCTTGATATTAACCCGTATCTCGCCAGTGTCGAGCAGAAGATTATTTTCGGTTTGTGATGAACTGGCACTCTCTATGCAAAAGTTAAGCAGAACGGTTGAAATCTGTGATGAGAGCGAATGATCCCAGGACCGGAAAAATTATACAAATAATCAGAAGCGATCATTTGGGATCAGTATCTTACATATATGTTTTAGTCATTGGGGAGCGTATCCCAAAATTATTCACCTTGAAACTTGGCAGTGAGGTAATGTTATGACAAATGAGCATGTAGAAAGCGAAACATCAAGCAGTCGTCGAACAGTCTTAAAAGGAGCTATAGCTTTAGGTGCTGTGGCCATGACTGGAGGATTTGCTCTCAACCTGACCGCACCGACAGCCGCAGAGGCAGAGATGAAGACAATACCTGCCAAATGGGACGAAACCTGGGATGTGGTCATAGTCGGTTCAGGCTTTGCCGGACTCGCTGCCGCCGCAGAGGCTGCCGCCCTCGGTAATAACGTCATCATTCTCGAGAAGAGACCAACATATGGCGGTAATTCTATTATCAATGGCGGAGAATACAATTCGTGGGATGATAAATTCCATTTGCGCCAAAACTTAAAGCTGGGCGATGACAGCGCGGATCTCCACAAAATGGATAGTTTGAAAGGCGGTGATTTTTATGGCTCACCAGAATTAGTGGATGTTTTCGTTAACGGTGCGACGGCATCTCTCAATTGGATGCTCGAGAACGGCGGACTGACATTACGACAGATCCTGAACAGGACGGGAGGACATACAGCCTACCGTACCCATACCTGTGAGGAAGGTGTAGGTCGGGGCTATACCGAAGCTCTGAAAAAAATGGCAGAGGCAAAGGGAGCGAAAATTCAACTAAATACAGAAGTTACTTGGCTTTGGAGAAAAGATAGCGACCCGCAAAATCCCATTGAAGGCGTAGAGGTGAAAATTGGCAGAAAAACAAGAAACTTTCAAATTAACAAAGCACTGATTCTTGCATCTGGTGGATTCAGTCGGGATATCAAGATGCGCCAATCATTCAATCCGAGCATCGTACCTGAATTCAATTGTACCAACCAACCGGGTGCAACTGGTGAGATGATTCGCTATGCCCAGGCCGTAGGTGCCGACACACTGCAAATGGCCTTTATCCAGCTTTACCCCTATGCTGAACCCGAAACGGGTATTCTTGATTCACCCGCTGTCTACCCTTTCCGGGGACCTGGTTACGGCATCGTCTACGTAAACAAACTTGGAAAACGCTTTGTCAATGAAATGGAACGTCGTGATGTTGTATCTATGGCTCAGATAAAGACTGGCATGAAACCGACATTTTCCATTTTCAACGAAGCAATGATTCCTAAAATGGGTACGAAAGAAGAAGTGGAAAAAGGAATGGCCAAAGGTCGGTTTATCAAAGCCGAGACACTTGCAGAACTGGCCACAAAGCTGGGAATTCCAGCAGACGCAGTCCAGGAAACCATCGAAAACCACAACAGATATATGGCCGACGGCAAAGATCCAGATTTCGGACGCCAGTTCACCACAACCATGATTCCATTAACAGAAGGTCCTTTTTATGCGATTGCTCAATGGCCTGCCGTGCATCATACGATGGGAGGGCTCCGCATCAATAAGGAAGCACAGGTAATTGACATCTGGGGCAAGCCTATCCCCCGCCTGTATGCTGCAGGTGAAATCACAGGCGGTATCCATGGCTCAAACCGTTTGGGTGGGAACGCTATTCCTGATTGTATAGTTTTTGGTCGGATCGCCGGTCAAAATGCCGGCAAGGCCGCATGACCTGCTCACTTTAATCAGAGTTTACGGAAAGGAATAACCAATGAAGAGTAAATGGATTATGCTGCTGTTGACCACCATTGTGATCAAGATCTTTGGGGTGCCTTTGGTCGTACCTGCAGAAGCGACAAATGCTATAACAGAGACGAAAACGATAGTGACAAAGCAAAAATCCTGCTCTTCCTGTCATGATGATTTTACGCATGTTCTTTCCAAAGAACATCCCTCCGTAAAAGGGAATCTTCTCAGCAGCTGCACTGATTGCCATGCCCCCGAAGAAGGGGGCATGGCAAAAACGAACAAGTTTGATGCCACCATTCATCTCTCACATCTTAAAAGCCCGATAGAGGCCGATTGCTTGGATTGTCACACCTTCGATCCTGGAAAGCAATTCAGCCTCACAGAAACAACGGAGTCATTTGGATCACCATCTGAAGACGATATGGCTTTACTCAGAGAGATCTTTACTTCAGTTGTCGAATCCAATTTCCTCGATGCCCGTCATTATTCCGGGAACATCACCTGCACCTCATGCCATGATAAGGATATTCTTGGTGAGAATACGGTGGAAAACAGAAGATGTCTTGACTGTCATGGGCCGTTGGCAGAGCTGGTCGCCAAAACCACACCGCTAGAATTTTCTGACAGGAATCCACACAACTCTCATCTTGGTGAGATAAACTGCACAGTTTGTCATGCGGGACATGCTGAATCGAAAATATACTGTTTAGAGTGTCATCCTAAATTTGAAATGAAACTGCCATGAAATCCGAACTTATATAAAATCACATTGATGCTGATAGCTCTAAGGAAACGCGAATTGAGGGGTATAATTCTCAGACGACTATGTATCACTTTCATATGCTGTGATTCATCTGATGGGTCATTTTTTTGCAAGATCAGTGTCCTGTGGTTCTGCGAGCGGCAACCTTGGGGTGTATCAGATTAAGAATGGAACGTGACTGCTGATGATCGATAATGTTGTATTTGGTAATTAGGTCAATTGGTCCTGACAATCTGACATATCCTGAATTTTCTAGTAAAATTTCTTGTGGTGATACCAAACAAATCTGCTGGACAATGGACTGGTATGGTTATGAAATCGGTTGCCTTCCTGAGATTCAACTGAGACGATTTATTAAGAATTGTAGCTGACCACTAAATGCAGTGTAAAATCATGTTAGGCTATATGATTGATACCACGAAACTAACGTGCAGATTTTGGCCATCCAGGCTGAACATATATAATAGTTATCTTCATTTCTAGTGTCATGTCACGCAATAAGTGTTGGATAAAGACGTTTCAGTTTTATTCGGGCATCTTCTGCAGTGAACTGCCAGTTAACCCTAGCCTGCATCCCGTTCCTTTTTAATTCCCATGCCTTGACCTCACTACGCATGAC
>JBFHIS010000024.1:0-46952 GCA_041596355.1 Sulfurimonadaceae bacterium
AATTTGTACAAGAGCAAGGGCGTCATCGCCATTATGATTCAGTGCAGACGAGGTCTGATTTGCCAGTGCCAACAGCTCAGCGGCCGAACTGCTGTTTGCAAGTACAAAAGTGCTTCCCGCGTTTAGCGTATAGGCGTCAAGAAGAATGTCCGTTCCGGTTGTCCCTCCGTTGCTGTATCGTACGATCTTATACTCGCTAAGCGAGATAGCCGCTTCGCTTGCGTTGTAGAGTTCTACCGCTTTGTTGTTTGAACTGCCCTCTATGTATTCTGAGAAAATAAAACCGGTAGTGGCACTGCTTGTTGTATTCGTGTCTGTACTGTTTGTCTCTGTGCCGCCGGTAACGACCTGTGTAGAGTTGGTGTCGATAATGTTCAAGTCACACCATACTAAACGGTGATCTGACGAGTTTTCGCCTCCGGCTGGATTTTTTTCTACCAAGTAATGTTTTTTGTCAGTGAGTTGCGGCCAGTAAACACCGCACTGGTTGATGTCGAATCCGAATGTAGATGGAAGCACATAATCGGCATGCATACTCCAGTTTGCGGTGTCATCATCATCACGACCGCTTACACCCTCGCTTGTGGCACCTTTGCTAAGAGGCGTAACCGTTGAATTTATAAATGGATTATCCAACAGTTGCATAATGGCATTTCTATAACTGTCGCCTTCATCTTTGTCTGCATTATGATCTCCCAAAATAACAAAACGTTTATCGGCAGCTAAACCGCCGCTTATTTGTTTATCATCGTACATATAAGAGTCGCCTTTGACATAATCAGCCCAAAGTCTGATCTCGTCATGATTTCTCAATCCATTCCAGTCGATTATATTGACATTGTCGGCACCATTGTTTAACCCGTCTTTATCGCCGTCGTCAAATGTCGGAGGGGTAGGATGGTCAGCCAGTACGTGAAATACTTTGCCGTTTACGGTGACAGGAATATCCCAGTGACTTTTCGATGATAATCTATAGGTACTCATAACGTCATCACTGAAATAAGCTGATCCGTCAGCTTTTGTAGGCACCAGATGACCTGGCATGTCTTTCCATAAAAATGTTTGGAATGTTCGCACGTTTGTCGTGTCAATTGGATATTTTGATAAAACGACCATGCCGTATTGACCGGCAAAATCTCCATATCCAAAGGCATCATCTCCGTTAAACTTGCCATCGCCATTGTAATCTTTACCGCTTTGAATACCCGTGTTTGACTCTGCTACAAAATAGTACGGATAATCTACAGCATCACCTAAACCCTGGGAAACATTTAGATATTTACTTTTTAGTAATTCAACATTTGAACTTCCGTTGTAATCAAACTCATTGATCAGGATAACATCAGGATTGACCTGTTGAATGATATTGGCGACATTTTCAATCTGTTTGTCATTCCCTGTATTTAGATCTTTATATAACTCTCCAAGTACTGTTCTATTGAGATAAGCGTTGTATGTAGCAATTCTAAGGTCGCCGACTTTTGTCGGAACTTGCTCATCGAGAGGTGCCTGTACTATGATATTGTCTGATGCAGAAGTTGCCAGGTTCTGTCCATCAGTCACATTAAGCACAACCGTATAATTTCCATCAGTGGAGTATTTGTAACAAAAGTTACTCTCCGTCTTAGTATCGCCATTACCCATGTTCCAGGCTAGCGCATAAGGAGCTTCTCCACCACTTACACTACCTTTGAATTCTATATATTCATCTGTTAAAACAGATTTTTTACTTACGGTAAAGGCCGATTGAAAAGGAATATAAGCCGTTCCTGACCCGCTGATGACAACATCATCCACTTCCCAGTTTGCTACTTCATTACTCGCTGTACCCGGTGCTTCATGATAAAATGCTATGTAGGCATCTCCTGTGTAAGCTGAAAGATTGACGTCACCGGAATCTGTCCATTTGTAATTTCCGTTATCAGTCGTGGCTATCACTGCACTTAAGTCATTCCAGGATGCAAGTTTTGGATCGCCTGACCCAATATAGTCCGTCGAGATCTTCACGACAATGTCTGATCCATTGTAGCCCTTCGCACTTCTGAACGTCAGTACTTCATCTCCTGTAAGCGTAAGTTTTGGAGAGATGAGCCAATCTTTACTCGGCTCATCCGCCCCGTAACCGCTGATGTATGCGTAGGTTGCACTGCCATAAGAAGAGATAACCCAATCAGCACTGCTTGCCTCGCTGTAAACTGACCACGGTTGCATTAAACCACATTGGAAATCACTACCAAAAACGACGCCGTTTCCTTCTGTGTAACAACTGCTGCTTGCAACATTGACAACATCGTTTGGTGCAGCTATAGAGTAATCGGGAGTCTTTACAGCTACAGAACAAAGCGCACCATCCCAAGTCATACCGGATGCATCACACTCTGCTTGAGAGGATGGGATCATCAATGGATACTGTAAGTCTGAAGATGTTGAGAAAAGACCGTATGCTGATTCTTTGTCATCCGTTGGGTGTTGCGTAACCAAGCTTAGATATGAGTATCCGTTGATGTTTCTGTAAAATGCTGTTGACGTTGCTTCAGCCCCTACCGGCAGAGTTGCTATTCTGGTTAGTTTAGCCGTTGTAACATCGTATGCCCACATCATATTATTAGTATGAGAGCCGCTGTCTTCCGCAATAATCAATGTATTTGTATTTGATAGATATGTTAAATTATCAGGATTTGATATTTTATTGATGTCGTCTCTGTTGCCTTCAAACTCTGTTCCCGCATAATCTTTGTTTTCACCAAAGACAATTGCGTAAAAGTTTTTAGCTATATAGTTACTATTGAGGGCGTTGTCATTACCTAAATCGACCGCATAAACTGCACCTGCCGTGTTTTTTGGCAGTCTTATGTCGTTGTATCCGCCAAAGTCTTTTGCACTGTTATCTTCCATTGCATCAGAGATACTGGTAATGGCGACATAAAGTCTATTATGAACCGGGTCATAGTCGATTCCTTCTTCCTTGTTAAGCTCAGTTGTTGCACCTTTTATAGCGGCATAACGTCTTGTTTCAAGTCTTGAAGCGATCTCATCTTTTCCTTCTCTGACTTTCAAACACTCTTGACCTGCAGAGGTATTAACCGATGTAAAACCCTCTTCACAGGTTGATGCGCATAATGGTGCACTAACATCAAAAATATCTGAGAATTTTGGGGCAGAGTCTACGATGGATTCCATATCAGCATCCGAGCTATGACCTAGATCAATCCATGTTAAATCGAAAGCACCGCCTCTGAAGTTTTCTGTTTGATTGAATTTAGCCGCATACAATGTTCCTGAACTCAAGTCCCCTTTATTGTCAGCGATGAACATAAAAAAGCCAGTGTTTCCACCATCATCGCTCATATAGACAGTTCTTTCATCCGGCATGACATAGGCCATTTCGTGTGAGAGCCTACCCATGCTGTAATGTTTGGTATATGACGGCGCTTCACTCTCTATTTTTGTTTCAGTGATCCAGCCATAATAGTACGGTGAAATTGTGGAAAACTTATCACCCCAGAAATATTGTAATTCTTTAAAATACTTATCTGATGTATTTCCTTTTAATTCGATGTTACGTGCATTTGTTTCATACTCTTCCGAACCTAAGTGACTCTCCCATGGTGTAATACTTCCGGCACAATGCGTCCAACCACCATGTTCACCTTGAGGAATATACTGTAAAGTATCAGCTTTAGGTGTTATGACGCCACTGTCTGATTGTTCGACTTCCATCATGTACATAGCACCGATTGAACACTCAAATTGGTTGACCATGAAAAGCTTTCCGTCTTTTTGCAAAATAGAGCTGAAGTCCAATCCTGATCCGGAACCGTTGTTTGTGCCGTTACAGATATACAATGAACCATCGTCAAATCTTATCTGTTTGCCATCCACATCTTTAACGGCGCCAAATACTTCACCATTATCTTCATAGCCCGTTCTTACGACTTCATTATACGAAAAAGCAGTCTCTTTCCCTTCTACCTTGATCGATGCTACAGATGAAAGCACCTTTTTTGCATCTGCTGTTGTCGGAACATCAACAGACGTGAAATCGACAACAAGAGCTTTAGAAATAGTCTGATTATTGTCAGGGTCTATTTGACCTGTGGCAGTTGAATCACTTGCGCTTCCACAGCCAGTTACACCTAATATTACTGCCGTACTTACAGACAGTAATATTGCATTTACTATACGTTTTTTCATTGTTTTCTCCTAAAGAATTTAGGCTATCATAGTAAGTGGGGATTACGTAAGAGTTATGTGATAGTAACCTTCTGATTACAGTTTAAAATATTTTATAACAATTGACCATGAGCTGTAGGGAGTTAAGTCATCTATTTCAGAAGATGAGGGACAAAAATCGATATTGGTACCCTTACCCTTTTTACTTATATGCAGATTTATGGTTGTGTCGGTAGAGAATTAATTCAATACCAAGTGAAGGGCTATATTGAAGAGTATTATGACTTAACTGAACAGCTCCAGTAAGCTTTTGGCATCTAGAGCAGCAACGCCCTCTTCCACCTCACTGAACAGCGAGTTGGAGAGCTTCTTTTTCTGCTCCTGCAACATAAGTATCTTCTCTTCGACCGAGTCTTCGATGATGAGCTTGTAGACAAAGACCGGCTTCTCCTGCCCGATGCGGTAGGCGCGGTCGGTGGCCTGGTCTTCCGCGGCGGGGTTCCACCACGGGTCGTAGTGGATCACCGTGTCGGCCTGGGTGAGGTTGAGACCGACGCCTCCGGCTTTGAGAGAGATGAGGAAGACGTGGGCTTCACCGCTGGTGAAACGGTCGATGACCTTCTCGCGGTTTTGGGTACTGCCGGTCAGTTTGCTCAGTGGAATGTTGCGCTGAATCAGCGCCTCTTCGATGATGGCGAGCATCGAGGTAAACTGCGAGAAGATAAGGATGCGTCTGCCCTCTTCGAGCAGCTCTTCGACCAGTTCGAGCAGTATCTCCAGCTTGGCTGAGTGTTTGACCTTCTGCGCCTCTGCCAGCGGTACGAGACGCGGGTCGCAGCAGACCTGACGCAGTTTCAAGAGCGCATCGAGAATGGTAATGTGGCTTCTACCCAGCCCTTTTTCGGCAATGACCTCCCGGACCTTCTTCTCCATGGAGATGCGAATACCCTCGTAGAGCTTCGCCTGATCGCCTTCGAAAACGACGGAGCGCGTCATTATGGTCTTGGGCGGCAGCTCGGTCGCCACCTTCTCTTTGGTGCGCCGCAGCATAAACGGGGCGACCTTGTTGCGCAGACTCTCCTGACGCTCACTGGAGTGCTCCTGTTCTATCGGTGTCTGGTAGAACTGCTTAAAGGTGTTGTAGTCGCCAAGAAAGTTCGGCATGACCACGTCGAAAATGGCCCAGAGTTCACCCAGATGGTTCTCCATCGGGGTACCTGTCAGGGCAACGGAATTTTTGGCATTTATCTTTTTGGCGGCACTGTGAACTTTAGCTTTCTGGTTCTTGATGTTCTGCGCTTCGTCGAGGATAAAATAGCTGAAATCCATCTGCTCAAAAAGGGCAAGATCGCGGCTCAAAAGTGCGTAGGTCGTAATGACGATATCGCTCTGAAAATCGAGGTGGATTTTCTTGTTTCGTTTAAGCCCGTGATGGACCTCAAGACTCAGGTCAGGGGTAAACTTTTTCGCCTCGTTTTTCCAGTTTCCAAGCAGTGAGGTCGGGGCGACGATGAGCACAGGATTCGTCAGTTTTTCCTGCTCTTTCAATCGCTGTAAAAAGGCCAGCGTCTGTAGCGTTTTTCCAAGCCCCATGTCGTCCGCCAGAATGCCGCCGAAACCGAAACGCTCCAAAAAGCCGAGCCAGTTTAGCCCCTCCTGCTGATACCCTCTCAGCGTCGCTTTCAGACCGACGGCGTGCTCCAGTTTTTCGATGCCTTCAAAGCTCTCAAGCTCTTTTTTCAGCCTTTTTACCGCCTTTTGACCGCTTCCGCCCATTTTTACAGCACTCCCTGTTTTAGGGAGTAAGTGGACTTCATATTGATTAATATGCAGCTGTTCCACCCGCTCGCCTTTGTAGAGAGCGACCAGTGTTTTGAGTATGGGCCTGAACTGCTCGGCATCGAGGGTGACGAAGTGGTTCTCCTCGACCTCAAGCGCAATCGTTTCGGGCAGGTTTTCGAGGTCGATGTTCTGCTCCAGGAGCGAACTGACCAGTGCGAGAATGTTCAGTTTTCCCTCTCTGAAATCGACCTCCATCCCCACATCGAACCACCCCTTTTTCTCCTCGACGTTGAGCGTAATATCACCGCCCTTTTCAAAGCGAAAAAGAAAGCTTTTATCGACCTCGATCTCATAGCCATTTTCTTCCAAAACCGGAAGCAGATTTTGTATAAATTCTCGCCAGACATCGATGCTGTTTCTGCTCTTTTCATCGGGCTGAAAAACGCAGGATTCGCCGGCCGAAAAACCTGCTTTTTCCAGCTCTGTTTTTACACTATTCTCAAGTGTAAGGTCACGCACAATTTTGAGGTACTCTTCGCCCTCTTTGAGTATCTTGTTCTGCTGAAGAGTGCAACCGTTTAGCAGATGCCCGCCATACCAGAAAGCGAGTCTAAGACAGTGCTGACCTTCCCGGGCGAAGAGTGTTATCTTTGCTGTTGGTGACGTTGCCAATGTTTTAAGATCGAGCGATTCCGGCAGAGGAAGTGACGGCAGAGTCTGAATGGCCTTTATGGAGAACGCTTCCAACTCCTCTTCGCTCAAAAGCGGTGCCTGCAGCAGCAGCCCCAACTGTTTCTCTTCGACATCTTCGATGCGAAGACGGCCCACGACATGGTTCATGGTGTCCACATACGAAAACGGCGTCGTCACCAGCAGCTCGTACTGTTTGCCGAGGTCAAAGGAGAGGCGGAATTTCCCTCTTCTCTCCTCTTTGTAGAGCAGCGCTGTCGAAAGCGTCTCGCCCCATACCAAAGCGCGGTTGCGGTTGCCGTGCCAGTAGCAGTTGCCGCTCTTGACCATCCGCTCCAAGAGCAGGCCGCCGAGTTCGCCTTCGATGTGGGCGTTGCGCTCCACCTTGGACTCCAGCGCCCCGAAGAGCTCCAGTATCTCCCGGTCGTTGTCCGTCAGAAAGTCGCGCTGCATAAAGCTCGATCGCAGTTGATGGAACTCGATGCGCTTCTGCTTGCCGTAGCCGCCCTCTTTGAGCAGACGTGCACGGTAGAAGACCAGCTGCAGCTTCCCTTTGGTGTCGGAGGGGCTGATGCGGTAGATGAGAATGGATTTTTTGAGCGGTTCCGGCGTAAGTGCTTTTTCCAGACGCTCGAGCCATAACGCAGCTTCGCTCTTTTGCACACGCGTTCTGCCGGGTGCAGTGATGTTCTGGTTCATAAAGGTGAGTGCGGCGGAGATGACGTGTTTGCAGTTTTGGGTACTTTCGCACGAGCAGCGGCCGCTGAGAGCGACACTGCTGCCATCGACTTTGACACTGATGGATTGGATGTAGTTGGCACTGCCTTTGGTAAAGGCGGTAATGACCATGTGGCCTTCGGCGACCATCTCGAAAGATTTTACGGTGCTTCGGGATTGTCGGTAGTAGTCCATCCCCTCATTGAAGTCACTCGCTACGGCAATACGAACGACATCAGAGATACTAAATGAGATCAATAGAGAGCCCTTTGCTTATTTTTTGTGTAGCGCCAACTCTTTTGCAAGATACTCACCCGTGTAAGAACCGCTCTTTTTATAGGTTATGGCCATAGACTCAGGTGAACCTTCGTCGATGATGTCACCGCCGCCGGAGCCGCCTTCGGGACCCATGTCGATGACATAGTCGGCATTTTTGATCATGTCGAGGTTATGCTCGATGACCAGGACCGAGTTGCCCAGTTCGACGAAGTGGTGCAGTACACCCGTAAGACGGTCGACATCGGCAAAATGAAGCCCTGTAGTCGGCTCATCCAGAATGTAGAGCGTGCGCCCCGTATCTTTACGGCTCAACTCTTTTGCCAGTTTAATACGCTGCGCTTCACCACCGGAGAGTGTCACGGCATTTTGACCGAGGTTGATATAGCCGAGCCCGACATCGACAAGGGTCTTGAGCTTAATATGGATCTTGGGGATCGGCTCGAAGAAGGTAAACGCCTCTTCAACACTCATGGCGAGGACATCCGCGATGCTTTTGCCTTTGTAGAGGATCTCCAGCGTCTGTGCGTTGTAACGTGTACCGTGACAGGCGTCACACTTCACCTGAACGTCCGGCAGGAAGTGCATCTCGATCTTGATCTCGCCCTCACCCTGACACTTCTCACAACGCCCGCCTTTGACGTTAAAGCTGTATCGGGAACTGGTATAGCCACGGATGTTCGACTCTTTTGTCTTGGAAAAGAGGTTACGGATCTCATCCATTACACCCGTATAGGTCGCCGGGTTTGAACGCGGCGTACGGCCGATAGGGCTCTGGTCGAGATAGATCACCTTGTCGAGCTGCTCCAGTCCGTTGATCTCGACACCGGCTACCTTGTTGACCTTTCGGGCGTGGTTGAGCAGCTCGCGCGCCGTCGGCAGCAGTGTCTGCAAAATAAGCGAACTCTTACCGCTGCCGCTGACGCCGGTCACACAGACAAAGTTCTCAAGAGGGAGACGTGTAGAGAGGTTTTCGATGTTGTTGATGCTGACATTGTTGATCTCAAGCCAGTTCTCCTGCGGACGACGGTGAAAGTACTCGATCATCTTGCGGCCTGAGAGGTAGTCAGCCGTTAGCGTCTTCGCCTTCTCAAGCTGTTTACGGGTACCGGCAAAGACAACCTCGCCGCCGAACTTACCGGCACCGGGACCGATGTCGATAATGTAGTCGGCGTTGTCGATCGTCTCTTTATCGTGTTCGACGACGATAACGGAGTTACCTTTCTCCTGAAGAGAGCGAAGAGTACGGATAAGTTTCAGCGTGTCACGTTCATGCAGACCGATACTCGGTTCGTCAAGCACGTACATCACCCCCGTCAGACCGGAGCCGATCTGCGAAGCGATCCTGATACGCTGTGCTTCGCCGCCGCTGATGGAACGGGCGTCACGGTCAAGCGTGATGTACCCCAAACCGACATCAAACAAAAAGAAGAGGCGTTCGCGGATCTCATTGAGGATCGGGACCGAGATCTTCTGATCCTGGTTATTTAAAAACTCAAAATTCTTATCATCGGCGAACCACTTGTAACTCTTCTCGATAGGCAGTTCCATCACTTCGAAGATCTTTTTGCCGGCAACATCGACCGCAAGGGACTCGCGGCGCAAACGGTTACCGTTACAGACGCTACAGGTCTTCTCGCTCATGTAGTCCTGCAGCTCTTTGTCGTCTTTGAACATGTCGTAAGCGATACGGGTGATCCCCGGCCAGACACGTTTGATAGGGTGCCCTTTCCACTCAAACTCAACCTCTTCGATCCCGCCGTGCGTGACCATTTTTTTCTCATGCTCTTCGAGTTCGCAGAACGGAACGGTGATGTCGATCTTGTTGTGTGCACACATCCCTTTCAGGAAGGTAAAGTAGTAACCCTTGTTGAAACCGTAAATGATCTTGACGGCACCCTTTTCGATAGGCAGGTCGACGTCGATGATCTTCTCCTGGTCAAGCGCATAACGCAGACCAAGTCCGTCACATTCCGGACAGGCACCCTTAGGCGAGTTGAACGAAAATGTTAGCGGTTCAAGCGGCTCAAAACTCACCTTACAGTCAAAACAGGCGTTGTGCTCCGAGTAGTGGATGATGCGGTCGGCATAACCCATCTCCTCGTTGTTCAGAAACTCCAGCTCCACTTCACCGTAGCTCTCTTTGAGCGCTTTTTCAACATCCTGGGCAATCCGGTCCTGGTTGTCCTCTTTGATAACGATACGGTCGATGACCACTTTGATGGTATGTTTTTTACTCTTGGAAAGTTCGATCTCATCGTCAAGACGCGTCATCACGCCGTTGATCATCGCACGGACATACCCTTTGTGACGAAGTGATTCAAAAAGGTCGTGAAATGTCCCTTTTTTCTCACGGATAAGGGGTGCCAGTATGACCACTTTTGCGCCTATAGGAAGTTTCTTGACCTGATCGATGATGTCAGACGCCGACATCTGTGAGATCTCTTTGCCGCAGAGGTGACAGTGCTGCGTACCGATACGCGCATAAAGAAGACGGAGATAGTCGTAGATCTCCGTAATGGTGCCCACGGTTGAACGCGGGTTTTTTGAGGTGGTCTTCTGGTCGATGGCAATCGCCGGCGTCAGGCCTTCGATCTTGTCGACGTCCGGCTGACCGATACGGTCAAGGAATTGACGCGCATAGCTTGAGAGACTCTCAAGGTAGCGGCGCTGTCCTTCAGCATACAAGGTGCCGAATGCCAGTGTTGACTTTCCGCTACCACTGAGACCGGTACAGACTACGAGCTTGTTTTTAGGCACCTCCAAAGAGATGTTCTTGAGGTTGTTTTCACGTGCGCCTGTGATCTTGATTTTATCCATTCTAACCTACCAATCTGTAAAATAAATATGTTGAAACACCGATATAGAAAAGCATCAGTGCAAGTTTGTGTTGTTTGTCTTTAACCTGATGTTTAAGCCAGATCCCGCCGGCAACACCTGCCAGCGAAGCGATTCCGATGATGACACCGCTGTAATAGTCAATATGCCCGACAGCCGTCAGACCGATAAGACCTGACAAGGATGAGAAGACAACAAAAAAAAGTCCGGCAGAAACCGCTTTCTTAAGCGGTACGTGCAAGAAACCTACCAGTATCGGTACCAGCAGTATAGAACCGCCGACACCGATAGAGATCGCGAAAGCACCCAGCACCAGACCGATAGCAAAAAGAACAACCGGATGGGCACTGCGTTCATCCTGGTGTTCCGTTGTTTTGAAGAACATACGGGCCAGTGCAAAAAGAACGAAGCCGAGGAAGATCGCTTCGAGTGTTTTAGATGAGAGCGTCAGAATGATGTAGGGACTTAACAGAGCTCCGGCAAAACCACCGAACCCGATCATCAGCACCATCTTGATGTCAAGCGTGCCCTTGCGAAGGTTCAGGTAGGAGCCGTAGATTGAGCTGAAGACCATCTGCACCACCGAAATACCGATGGCGATCTTGATGTCGTAGCCCATAAAAAGTAGGGCCGGGACCAGGATCGTCCCCCCGCCTATTCCAAAAACGCCCGAAAGCACTCCGACGGCGGCACCCAAAAAGAGCAATTCAATAATTTCTATCATCATCCAGACAAGCCTTCAGTAACTGTTTCGCGCGATTATAACGGATAGTGGCTTTGGAGGCGGTATAGTTTATCAGGCACATGACATGATTAAGAATAATTATTATTAAATGCTTTATCTTCATTATGATAGAATCAACCATGTTTCACAATAAATGGCTTAAAACAATCACATCTGATATAGAGTTCAGCGACAACAGATCCTATCGACGTGTCATCTCCGTAAACACCATTCTTGTTTTGACCATTTTTACGTTTCTGTTTTTTACGGTTTACAACATCTTAACCACCCGACACTTTATCATTGCCCTGCTTGATCTCACCGCTGCCGTTGTTTCACTCTATGCGCTTTACGATCTTCAAAAGTCTAAAAATGTCAACAGGGCTGCACAGATCGCAACGCTTAACCTCTCCATCTTTTTTATACTCTTTATCTATACCAACGGCAGCGATCATTTCGGATTGATCTGGTCCATCTTTTTACCGGTCTTTGCGATTACCGTCAACGGCAGGCATCGCGGTCTCTACTTTTCGGTGCTCTTTTACCTTTTGATCTTTTATATGGCCTATAACGGCATAGGCGTATGGTCTGCCGGAGAGTGGACGTTGACGGACTTTTTGCGTCTTCTCTTTGCCTCGGTTATCTTGACCTTTGTAATGTACATCAACGAATATGCCCTCGAAAAGTCTGATCATAAACTCAACAAGATCAGGAAGAGGGAGAAAACATACATCCAACAGCTGCAGGATCTTGCCGTTACGGACGAATTGACGACGCTCTACAACCGACGGCACTTCAACGAACTGGCACCGAAACTGATCTCTCTTGCAAAACGAAAGCACCTCTATCTCACCTTTATGGTCACAGACGTTGACCATTTCAAATCCTACAACGACCACTACGGCCATCAGGCGGGCGATAAGGCACTGGCGGAAGTTGCCAAGATCATCAAGCATCAGATCCAGCGTGACGATGACTTTGTCTTCAGGCTCGGCGGTGATGAGTTCGCCGGGATTGCCCTCTCTTACAACCCGAAGAGGATGCATGAGCATATTGACTCTATCTGCAAACGGGTCGAAGAGTTGAAGATAGAACATGCCTTTTCATCAACCTCCGACTACCTTACGATCAGTATCGGTGTCACGACCGTCCATCCGGGTCTTGAATACACTGTAGAGTACCTCTATAAAAGTGCGGATGCAAATCTTTATAAGGCCAAAGAGATGGGTAAGAACCGGTGTTATATCGAACAGCATAACGCCTGACTGGTGCTTGATAACGGTGAGGTTTTATTGAGAGGTTGTAGGAGAAGGCGCAAGGAACCTTGCGCGTTATGAGGTCAGATAAAAAGAGAGGTTCTCTCTTTACCCCATTCTAAGAGCGCAGGTCTCTGCATAGCTCATTTTGGAAGCATAGAGCGTGCTCACTTTCAGACCGTCATAGAGTGCGTCGAGCTTATCTTCGGCACTCATACGTTTAAGTTCTTTCTTGTCCAACTCGGCGTGGGAGATAAGTTCGTTCCAGACTGAGCTCTCGTCGAGTGCAAAGGCGTAAACCGTAACGCCTTCGTACTCAAACACCGCATCTTTGATGAGATTGTCGACAAAAAATGTCGTAATCGTCTTCGGTGTCAATACACTTTTAAAGTGTTCAAAAGTCGCTTCAAAATCGTTAAAGTCTGCAAGCCCACCGGCGAAAAGAAGCATCGCATCTTTGTCTGAAACGCAGATGGCATGTTTAAATGTCGCCTTGGGTGGCATCTGTTTCTCTGGTGAGACCTGTTTTCCTGCAGTAACGACTAGCTCGCCGCGGTAACCGAAACGTCCGTCTACGCCTAACTCGCCTTTGAACGAAGGCTGCCATTGCAACTCGTTTTCATAAATATAATCGATTGGTGTGCCCATTGGGTCTTCCTTAGTCTAACAGAATTTCCGTTCAAGTTGTGTTCGAGCACCGTAAGGAGAGAGAGCATGCTGTTGCGCTTAAATGAATACTTACACCAATGCATATAGTGTGCCTGACATCGCGACATTAATGTCCTGGTTCACAGTTCACCTGAACTTAAGTTATAATCTCTAAATTACCATTATCGGAGATTCATGTTCAGCCGCTGGTTCAAACAACTTATTCGCTACATCTTTGTCGGGGCACTCTCGCTCTTTCCTCTTGTGCTGGTCCTTGTCGTCGTAAACCTGCTTAAAGATCTCGGTATCAGCGCCTATTTCAGCCTCCACCGCTTTACAGACTCCTTCGGTATTACCGTGGGGCTGATGCTGACCGTGGTCCTGCTCTTCGCCATGCTCGGCTACACGATAGAGAAGTACGGTAAATCCATCATCATCTCATCGATCGACCGTGTCTTTGACTATGTTCCGGCTATCAGGACCATCTACGCTGTCTCGAAAAAAGTGGCGAACATGCTTTCGGGCAACGATGAAGGGGGTAAAAAAGAGGTCGTGCTGGTGGAGTACCCCAAAGACGACGTCTGGGTCCCGGCCTATCTGCTTAACCGTCACAACGGGGTCTGCGTTCTCTTCGTACCGACGTCTCCGAATCCGACCAGCGGTTATACCGTTATCGTCAAAGAGGGCCTGGTCGTACCGACGACATTGAGTCTGGAAGAGGCTTCATCGTTTATTATCAGTATGGGTGCGGATTTTGTCAAAAGAGATGAGATCGCCCGGCTTATCAACTCGCATCAGGCCTAAACGGCCTCGCCTTCAACACTCCGCCAAATACGCTGTAACATCACATATATATCACACCTATTACTATATTTTCACGATTATTCTGCCATCTCAAATTATTAATGTAATATACGAACGATAATTCAGCTTAAGGAAAATGATGCGCCATTTTAATCTATTTATTCTAACATCCATTACGATGTTATCTGCGACAAATGCCGGTGCAGCTATCTATAAAGGGCAGAAAGTCTATGTTCGTGATTGCCGTTCCTGTCACCCGAGCGAACAGGTAATATCAGCGTCCAGAACAAAAGGCACCTGGGATGCATTGATGAATGAGCATGGCAAAATGTTGTCCGATCTACACCTCGCGTCTGCCGAAGCCGAACTCTCATGGGCCTATTTCAACAGTGCTAAATATAAAAAAGAGTCCAGACATCTGCACGATTTCTTTGTAGAATACGCCAAAGACAGCGGGAACGTCCTCGCCTCCGAGTAACTATCATTCAAGGTGAGAACGGACACTATAAATGCCTGCCGCTTGTCAGGACCGGTCCGAACCGCAGACCCCAAAAAACAAAGAGCAGTAACCACAGGGTGACAGAGAGATCAAACGTCCAGAACATCCCTGCTTCAATACCGGTCACCAATGAAAAAAGTATACGTCCGACAACAACGATCTGCAGTAGATAGAAGATCTTCAGTGTCACGGCATCAGCGTGAGGCGGTTGTCCCGAGTGCCCCAGAGTGACACGGGTTCCAAAACCTACCAGCATTGTCGTCACAAATCCCAGGACCAGCATATGAACATCCATCTGCATAAAGTGCATATCACCTACCGTTTCGACAAGCCGTACCACGCCCCCGACCAGCAGTGAGCCTATGAGCCAAAAAAACGAGATGTGCAGGATCTGTAAAATGGCTGCAGAGCCTTTGAACGGCAGTGACCAGCGGATAACCTCTTTGCCAATATAAAGTCCCAACCCTATGTCAGCGATGATTTCTACCATGACTGCGTCGAAGTTAACCGCAACGACCTTGATCACCAATCCGGTAAAAACAGCAGGTAAAAACAGTTCATTTTTAACCACAAAACGGTGGCTGAAAAACGGCACCATCCGCTGTCCGACTGCAAATGTTACAAAAACAAGATAGAGATTTACAGCAATAGCAACCGCGCTATAGTCGATCTCCGCAAAAAGGAGTAGATAAAGAGCGTGTGCAAACAGACCCATAAAAAAACCGACCAATATCCAAAATGGGTCGTGCCGCATCGCTTCAGGTGCCTGCAGGTAGATCTTTGCCAGTTTATAGACGATCGCCATATTGACCGACAGCAAAATCAGGATGCCCGCATACAACAGTGCAATAGAGAAAACAGCACCGAAAAGAAAGATAACGGCACCGGCCTGATGCAAGAACCATATACGCAAATAGTACTGCTTTGCAACTGTATCCGCCTGACAAAAACGGGGGAAAGTTGTGAAGATAAAGCCGGTAAAGAACTGTGTGAAGACGATATAGATAAGCGAATAACTGTGGAACCCGGCACTTTCAACTGTAAGCGGCAAGATACCTTTATAGGCCAGCATGAACATGAGCATCACAACAACGGCGAAGAGAATACCGGAGAGAAAAAAAGGTTGGTGGACTTGAGATAAAAAGTAGTTTTTAGGTTTTTGCGGCGTAAACATGAGCATTCCATTTTCTGGAAATTATAGCTCAGCGTATACTGTCATATCTTGACCTATATCATTGAGACATGAAGCTAAAGACTATCGGTTGGCTACCGTAGCCCCTCTAAAAAAGTCATCGAGAATTTTACGATATTCTGCAATATCACTAACATGGTTGACCTTGTCGCGCATCACCGAAGCACCTTCATACCCTTTTGAATAGGTATGAGTGTGCTTTCTAAACATTGCTACGCCGTGCGGACCGTAGAATTCGATCATCTTGTCATAGTGTTCCATGATGATCTCATGTTTGAGTTCCACAGTGATATCGGCCGAGCCGGTTTTGAGCTGGTGGAAGATCCAGGGGGCACCGACAGCACCCCGACCGATCATAACGCCGTCAGCTTTGGTGTGTTCAAGTACCCATTGCGCTTTTTCGAAGGTGTCGATATCGCCGTTGGCGATAACCGGGATCTTGACGGCCGCTTTGATCTCCGCAATCGCGTCATAGTCGACAGGTGCCTTGAACTTTCCGGCACGTGTACGTCCGTGAACCGCAATAAAATCAACGCCTGTCGCTTCGATCTCCTGAGCGATCTGCACGTGGTTCTTCTCGTTGACACCGAGACGGATCTTCGCCGTCGTCGTCGATTTGTTGGAGGTAGACTTGATCGCACGCAGTATCTCGGTGAGTCGCGGCAGATCATCAAGCAGCGCAGAACCCGAACCGTGACCAAAGACCTTAGGCACAGGACAACCGCAGTTCAGATCGATGACATCTATCCCCTCTTGTTCATTCAACACCTCTACCGCACGTCTGGCGACCTCAGGGTCTGATGCCGAGATCTGAACCGAATAGGGATCTTCGAGAATCGACTTTTCCAACATCTTGAAGGTCTTTTCAGACCCATGTGCCAAAGCGTTAGAGCTGACCATCTCACTGACAGTAAGGTCCGCTCCGAACTTCTTTACGACACTGCGAAACGGCAGGTCGGTAAAGCCCGCAAGCGGTGCCAGTACATAAAGAGGTTTGTCAAAAGAGATCTTGTCCGTCATAGTCAGCCTAATAAATTAATTGCGGAATTATACCAAAATATCTACACACAGGGGAAACCAGCCCATTGGGCTAAGGTAGACATAACATAACTGCTTAGAGATGTTGTCATATCTAAAAGATGTAATGCAAAAACATATAAAGAGAAAAATAGTCCACGAATTTCAGGGTCTGCCCCCTTGGGTACGAATGAACACGAATTAAAGTAAGAAAAAGACCAAATCAAAAAGATAGCGAAGCGCATCTGAAAGAAGATGTACCGCAAAAAGTTTCAGATTTGGTGTAGATTGTGTTTAACTCAGACCGATAGCGCACTGCTGTGCGTGGAGAGTCTGAGTTGGACGCAAGATGCGCCGAAGCTGGAACTTTTTTTTTAAGAGTAGATTTTGTGGGGAATAAACAGCTCAATGCTGAAATTCTGGTGACAATCTTTAAGCGCCTTATACGCTTTGAAATAGGTGAACTCGTCCGGTTGGGAGTTCTCTAAGATCTCTTCGGCAGGTGCGATCATCTCAAGATCAAACAGCGTATAGAGGTAAGCAGGTATCGCGCTCTCTTTGTCATCTGAAAGCTGCTTGAAGAGCTTGATGCGCTCATCAGGAAGCATATTGTTCGAGAGTGTGGCCGAGAGGTTGATGTAGCCTTCTTCCGTAATCTCCACTTCACTGAAAAGTGATATCAGGTGATCGGTTGAAATGTCCAGAATATTCTCATCAGCATTGACACGGGCTACGATATTGAACAGAACCGGCTTTGTCAAAAATGCTTTATACTTTTCTATCTGCTGAAGCGGCGCCGTTTTAGCGTAGTTCATAAAGGCAAGTGAGACAAGCTCTTCAGAGTATTTGTCAGCATTGTTCAAGATCTGTTCTTCGGCAATATCACCCGCATTGTAAGCGTTAAGATCATTTTTCTTGACCAGCGGATTCTTTAGGGATAGACGATATTTTTTAAGATCGACATGTTCACCGTTTTTGATTTTGTTAAGCAGTTCTATAGTCTGATCAAGCTTGTCGTCGCCGGTCTCTGAAATGTCCTCCAATACCTCAAGACGGGAAGCATCCAACACCCGACCAAAGACACTGTAACGTTCTGTTTTATAGGTGTGGTTGCGTTCGATCCGTCCTAAAAGAGCATCTCTTACCGAGTCGGTAAAAGTCTCTGAGTCCTTACGGAACTTACGCAGTTTCAAAGAACCGACGATCGAATAATAGAACATATGTCCAATCGTACTTAAATAGAGCACAAACATAGCAACAACAATCCATACCGCTATTGACAACGATGGCAGATTGATGCCCAGTAGTGTTACAGCAAGCTTCTCGTTTGGAAACGAAATATAGAAGTATGACCCGACCAGGGCCATTAAGATAAAGGCTGCTACGGTATAGCGTTTTAAGTACATTACGTATCCTTATTGGTGTTGTTTTTCAACAATCTCCCGGCAATCGATGCAATATTTCGCATGCGGCTTCACTTTTAGACGTTGAATAGAGATATCTTCTTCACACATCTCACAGATGCCGAATTGTTTATCTTTTATTTTACCTAAAGCAACTTCAATCTCCAGTAGTTCCAGCTCTTGTTGTCTACCGATAGCCGCTTCACGCATGTTTTCGTTACTGACAGAAGCATGATCGCCCTCATCATTCAACTCAAGTGAGTTGAGCTCGTTTAACTCTTGTTCAACACCGGCGATATTCTTAACGATCTGCTCTTTACGAGAGATCAACATGTCTACAAAGTATTTTAATTCACTATTACGCATTTAACGTCCTATTTATGATAAGGGTGGTTACTCAATATTGAAAAACCGCGATAGATCTGCTCCAACAAAACCACCTTCGCGATTTTATGGCTCATAGTGATCTTTCCGAGAGAGATCACTTTGTCGCAGCGTTTCAAAAACGGATCCTCAAATCCGTAGGCACCGCCGATAAAAAATTTAACCGCCATTTTATCAGCTAATAGCTTACTAAATTCGTCAGAATCGATTATTTTTCCATCAGGATGCAAAGCAATCGTATATGCCCCGTCCAAATAGGGGTCAAAAACTTTTGTATAAGCGCTCTGTGCGGCCTCCGGACCTATAGTGTGTGCTTTTGTAACATCTTTGGTAAAAAGTTCTATATCGTTAATTTTTGCGAAGCGTGATGACATCTTCATCAGCTCTTTATTCAGAGGGTCATACAGGGAGCGCTCTTTTTTGGCGATAGAAACGATATCGACCTTCATACGTCAACGCTTTTTTCAGTGGAGTAGAGTGCACTGCTGACAACACGATAAGCGACATTGTCAAACACATCATCGAAACGAACCCCGCCTATAGCTGCTACAGGATGCGTAGAGAGGGCTGCAAGCGCATCCAGCTGATCTTTAAGGGGTGCAGCATCCTCTTTGGTGTTTGTGGCTCTGTAGGCACCCAGACCGATATAATCGAGGTCGAGCAGATTCGCCTCTTCTATCTCTTCTCTGTTATGTGTCGAGAGACCGATCATCTTCTCTTTGCCGATAATATGGCGGATCTTTTCAACTGCTTTACGGGCATCACTGTCGACCTTTACAAGATCATCCTGCCCCATGTGAACGCCGTCGCAAAAGTTGTGAAGTAAAAAGGCATCATTGATAATCAGGGTTTTTGACCAGAGTTGACGCAACTTTATAAGTTGTTCTCTCATAAAGTCGTAGTCGTTACCTTTATTACGGTATTGAATGATCTGAGCATCATGTCGGATACAGAGATCGACAAAGCGCGCTAAAGAGATATTTTTGGTGTCAAGTGTCGTCTGGTCGCAGAGGGCATAAAGTTGCATAGTAACAAAAGATGAAAGGCTATTTGCCTAACATCATCTTAAAGAGGTTGCTTAGGGTCTCTTTCATCTCGTTACGGTTCACGACCATATCGATAGAGCCTTTTTCTAACAAGAATTCCGCTCTCTGGAAACCGTCAGGCAGATCTGAGCCGATCGTCTGTTTAATAACCCGCTGACCGGCAAAACCGACCAACGCGCCGGGCTCGGCGATGATGATGTCACCCAGTGTTGCAAATGAAGCACTTACTCCACCCATAGTCGGGTCGGTAAGCAGCGAGATATACGGGAGTTTAGCTTCGGCCAATTTCGCCAAAGCGGCCGATGTTTTAGACATCTGCAGTAGAGAGAACGTTGACTCCTGCATACGCGCACCGCCTGATGCCGAAACAATAAGAAGCCCTTGACGCTTCTCTATAGCACGATTGATAGCACGGACGATCTTCTCTCCTTCGACTGAGCCGAGAGAACCGCCCATAAAACCAAAGTCAAAAACAGCGATCTGGGTACCTACACCGTTGATCTCACACTCACCGCTCACTACAGAAGAGTGACGGCCTGTCTTTTTAACACCCTCTTCTACACGTTTTGCATAAGATTTTTTATCCACAAATTTAAGCGGATCTACCGGTTTCAGGTTCGCATCGTACTCGACGAACGTATCGGCGTCGGCCAACAGTTTAATACGCGCATCAACGCCTAATCGAAGGTGATAGCCGCATTTAGGGCAGACATGGTTCTGGTTTTCAACCTCTTTGTAATACATCAAAGATTGACATGATGGACATTTTACCCAGTGTGCCGGAGCTTCGCTTTTAGTTGCTTGTTGTTTCGATGCGTTGGAACTGCTAAAAAGGTCAAAAAGATTCATATACGAGCCTTCAAAAATAGTACAAATGCCAGATTAAATGGCCTTGTCCGTTAGATTAAAAATAGTTAGTATTTTAGCGAAGACATCCTTATTATGCGATACGATTAGAACATCTTCACCGACATAGGTGTAAAGGTCCTCACATAAATAGAGCCCGGCTTCTACATCATAAGGGCGCATAGGACCTAAAAACACCACATATTTAACACTGTGCGCATACGACAGTGAAAGTGCTACAGCCCCTGGTGCACGAAACTTAAGGCCAATATCCATGAGCGCACGGGCAGCACCCGGATGAAGACCCGCTTTTTCAAAGAGACCCACTTTTGAGTGGAGGTTAATACCTACAGTCTCACGTTCATCTTCTCGAAAAAGAGAGCGGCAGTAGTGTTGACCCTCCGTACGTATAAAACAGTCGCCATTGGCAAAATTACAGACAAAGCCTACGATCGTTTTGTCATCTCGTTTGAGTGCGACTGATGCACCGTAATAAGGAAAGTTTGATTTTAAGTTGTCACTGCCGTCGATAGGATCGATAATGATAAGGTCGTCGCCTTCGCCAATGTATCCGCTCTCTTCAGAGAGTATCAGGCCAAAAGAAGCAAGGTGCTTGACAAAACACTCTTCGGCCAAAAGGTCATAACCGATACTGATGTCGCCGCCGGCACCTTTGTTAAGAGGTTCACAGCCGTAACTGTGCAGTGTTGAGCGTATGAGAGATTCTATCTCTACAGCCGCCTCAAAACAGGCCTCTATAAATTTATGCATCCCTATTTTAGCAAGGAGCTGATGATGCTTCGTGCGGCTTCGCGTCCGTCAAGTGCTGCTGTAACAACAAGGTCTGCACCACGGTAGCAGTCACCGCCGGCATAGATACCAGGTGTTGTTGTCTCATAATTGTCATTAATGACAATACCGCCCCATTCATTGGTCGCGATACCGTTTTCCGCAAGGAAAGAAGGGACTTCCGGATCAAAACCAAGTGCCATAACGATGACATCTGCTTTAACCCTGAACTCACTGCCACTGACCTCTTCCATGCGTTGACGACCGCTTTCGTCCTTGGCACCAAGTACAGTCTTGATCATCTCAACACTGACGGCCTTGCCGTTTTCATCTAGAATGATCTCTTTTGGTGCAGCGTAGAACGTAAAGTCAACGCCCTCTTCCATCGCATTTTTGTACTCTTTTTGAGAACCCGGCATATTGTGCGCATCACGACGATATAGGCAGGTCACTGACTTTGCACCTTCACGTTTAGAAGTACGAACACAGTCCATCGCCGTATCACCGCCCCCGATGACGACAACATTTTTCTCTTTAAAGTCAAACTGCTTGTCGTACTTAAGACCAAAGTTCTTCTGCTGTATCGCCGTCAGGTACTGCATAGACATGTAAACGTTGCCCGCTTTTTCACCTGCAAGACGTGCACCTTTTGCTTTAGTCGCACCGACACCGATAAAGATCGCGTCATGTTTGTCCGCCATCTCCTCAAAGGTGATATCTTTGCCGACTTCCGTATTGAGCACAAGCTCCATCCCGGCATCTTTTAAGATTGAGACACGACGCTCGATAACTTTCTTGTCCAGTTTAAAGTTCGGGATACCATAGGTCAAAAGTCCTCCGGCGCGGTCCGAACGCTCATAAACAGTTACTGCAATACCGGCACGCAATAGATACGTTGCGGCAGAAAGTCCGGCAGGTCCCGAACCGATGATGGCAACTTTTTTGTCTGTAGTAATACCCGGGAACTTAGGGGTAAGACCCGCTTTGAATCCCTCTTCATTGATAAAGGTCTCAATCGAACCGATCGTGATGGCACCATGTCCGTCATTAAGGGTACAGTCACCCTCACAAAGACGATCATGCGGACAGACGCGTCCCATGACTTCAGGAAAAGGTGAAGGCTCGTTTGAAAGGTTAAATGCGAATTCAAGGTCTTTCTCGGCAACAGACTTCAACCACTGCGGAATGTAGTTGTGAAGCGGGCATTTGTTTAGACAAAATGGGTCTCCACACTGAATACAACGATCACTTTGTGATGAAGCGACCTCTTTTGGGAAGACCTCGTAGATCTCGCCAAAATCTTTTGTTCGTTCAACGACCAATCGTTTTGATGGGTCGAGACGGCTTACGGTTAGGAAATTTCTCATCTTAATCCCCTTTCTCTTGATTTAACGGTAATTTAGTTAGGTTCTTCGGTCGTACCAACCAGAAGTTTCTGATCTCTACTCTGAATGCGTCCAAGATCTCCTGTGCTTTAGGGCTGTGCGTCTCAGTGACATACTCTTTCAGCAGACGTTTGAGGTAATGTCTTGCCTCATCGCCGTCATCGGTGTCGATACGGATAGCTTCAACCAGTTCACGGTTGACGTTTTCAACAAAATCGTGTGTTGCGTCATAGACAAAGGCAATACCGCCTGTCATACCGGCTCCGAAGTTTCCGCCTGTTTTACCCAGGATCACAACAATTCCGCCTGTCATGTACTCACACGCATTGTCACCGGTACCTTCTACGATAGCCAGGGCACCTGAATTACGAACAGCGAAACGCTCACCGACCGAGCCAGAGATAAAGAGTTTACCGCCTGTAGCACCGTAAAGACATGTATTACCACCCGCTGAGAACGCATCCCCTTTGTGATGAGAGTTGATAATGATCTTACCGCCGCTCATACCTTTACCGATATAGTCATTTGCTACACCGCTTAGATTAATAGAGACACCTTCGATCAGGAAAGCGCCCAGTGCCTGTCCGGCGATACCGGTCAGGTTGATCTTGATCGTATCGGACTTAAGCCCGTTGTCACCGTAATATTGAGCGATCTCACCTGAAATACGCGCGCCGAAACTACGGTGAAGGTTTGTGATCTCTCTCTCAACTCTGATCATCTGGTCCGGATGTTTGATCGATGAACGGACCTCTTCAAGGACGTCAATCTCAAATGCATTGTCATCAAACGGTTTGTTAGATGCTGTCTGGCAGGTGTTGACACCCTCTTCCTGGTGAAGTACGGCAGAGAAGTCGAATTTCTGTGCAAATGCATCGTCAACGACTTTCAATATATCGGAACGCCCGATCATCTCTTCCATCGTCTTGAACCCGAGTTGTGCCATAATCGAGCGCACATCTTCCGCCAGGAATGTAAAGTAGTTTATGATCTGATCGACATTTCCTGTAAAGTACTCTTTACGAAGTCTTTCGTTCTGTGTTGCGATACCGACCGAACATTTGTTAAGGTGACAGATACGCAGCATCTTACAACCGACAATGCTAAGCACACCCGTACCGAATGCATATGACTCTGCACCGAGGAGCGCTGCTTTGACCACATCAAGACCGGACTTGAGTCCGCCGTCCGTCTGTACTTCAACAAGACCGCGAAGGTTATTTGCTTTAAGTGCGTTGTGTGCCTCTGTCAGACCAAGTTCCCAAGGGTTACCTGCAAATTTGATCGAGGTCAAAGGTGCAGCACCCGTACCGCCGTCACCGCCGGAGATAATGATCTTGTCTGCGTATGCTTTCGCAACACCGGCAGCAATCGTACCGACACCCGCAGTTGAAACAAGTTTAACGGCGATCTTGGCAGTCGGATTGACCTGTTTAAGGTCAAAAATAAGCTGGGCCAGATCTTCGATGGAGTAGATATCATGGTGCGGCGGAGGCGAAATCAGTGTGACACCAGGAACCGTATGACGAAGGCGTGCAATCAGACCTGTCACCTTGTGACCCGGAAGCTGACCACCCTCACCCGGTTTTGCACCCTGAGCAACTTTGATCTGGATCTCTTCTGCTGAACGGAGGTATGCCGGTGTCACACCAAAACGTCCCGAAGCGACCTGTTTGATCTTGGAGACTTTATCGGTATTGAAACGGACAACATCTTCACCACCCTCACCTGAGTTCGACATACCGCCTATAGTGTTCATCGCAACTGCGATCGCTTCATGCGCTTCAGGAGAGATGGAGCCAAGACTCATCGCTGCCGACGCGAAACGCTTGAAGATCGTCTCTTTCGGCTCGACTTCTGAGATGTCGATCGCTTTACGGTCAGATTTGAACTCCAGGAAATCACGTATAAAACGCAGACCGCGTTTGTTGATGATCTCACGAAGCTTTACATAATCTTTTTGGTCACCCGACTTGCTGATAGCATGAATCGCATGAATCGTATCCGGACCGAAATCGTGGTATTCCTGACCATTATAGAACTTGTAGAAGCCACCGATATTCAGTGGAAAGATCGTACTGAAACCACGGTCATCAAAAGCTTTCTGATGTGCTTCCTGGATACGCGCATCAATATCATCATAGGTAAGACCCGGGATCAATGCATGTGAATCTGTAAAACAGTCGGCAACGACGTCACGGCTTAGTCCCATGACATCGAACAGACCGGAGTTACGATACGAAGCGATCGTCGCAATACCCATCTTGGACATGATCTTAAGAAGACCGGCATTAAGAGAGGAGTGAACATTTTTAAGGGCTTCCGAGCAGCTGATGTCAAGGTGCTTGGACTGGTTGACACGGTTAACCGTCGACGCAAAAAGAAGGCTCGGGAAAACCGCACTCGCACCATAACCGAGCAGTGTCGCTGCCCCATGAGAGTCGACCACTTCACTCGTGTCTGCAATAATCGAGACCAGGTGACGTATCTTCTGGCTGAGCAGTTCACGGCTCAATCGACCGACAACGAGTAACATCGGGATAGTGCGCAACTCTTTTGAGAACTCGCTGTCGCTCAAGATAACGATACGGATACCGTCTTCTTTAACTGCTCTGACGATTTTGTCAACCAGGGCGTCCAACGATTTTTTCAAGTCTGTCGTATAAGCGACTGAGAAGGTCTCGTTTTTATAAAACTCTTCATAACGCGGTGAATTGACATCACCGTATGATTTCAGGACATCCAGCTTCTCATACGTAATGATTGGAGAGATCGCTTTTAGACGGTGTGCATGTGAAGGAATCTCATTGAGCATGTTGTGGATCTCACCGAAACCGGTATTGAGACTCATCACAACCTTTTCGCGGATAGGATCGATCGGCGGGTTGGTGACCTGTGCGAATTTCTGTTTGAAGAAGTCAGAGAAGTGTCGCTGTTTTGTACTAAACGCGGCAAGCGGCGTATCATCACCCATAGAAGCGACAGCCTCTTTTCCGTCACTGATCATAGGTTCAATAACCTGCTCGATGACCTCATGGGTTATATTGTAAAAACGTTGGCGATGGGTAATATCTTCATCTATGTCACAGTTCGTCGTATACTGGTTATCGACATGCTCCTGCAGGTAGACCATACGCTCATTCAACCACTTCATATATGGATTTGCAGATTTAAGATAGTTGTTGATCTCGTCGTCTTTAAGTACTTTTCCGAACTTGAGGTCAAGACCGATCATCTGACCGGACTGAAGGCGTCCGCGTTCTTTGATCTGTTCATCAGGGATATCGACAACACCATACTCTGATGCGATCAGGAAATTGTCGTCATGTGTGATGATATATTTTGACGGACGAAGACCGTTTCTGTCAAGCACACAACCGATATAACGGCCGTCTGTCAGAGAGAAAGCCGCCGGGCCGTCCCACGCTTCGAAAACCGTTGACTGATACTCATAAAAAGCGCGAAGTTCAGGATCTATGTGCGGTGCATTCTGCCATGGTGCAGGAATAACGGCACGGGCCGCTTTAAAGAAGTCCATACCGTTTGCAATAAGGAACTCAAAAAAGTTATCAGCCGAGGCACTGTCAGAAGAGCCTAACTGAAGGATAGGCAAGATACGCGCGATCTCTTCATCGGAAAAGACCTCGCTTTTGATCGATTCGGATTTTACCTGTACATTAAAACGGTTTGCTTCAACAGAGTTGATCTCACCATTGTGCGCAACAGCACGAAACGGCTGTGCCAAACGCCACTCAGGTAGTGTGTTTGTCGAAAAGCGCTGATGAAAAAGTGAAAAAGAGATCTTAAAACGTTCGTCCTGGAAATCTTTATAAAACTCTTTAATGTGCGTCGGCATCACAAGACCTTTATAAGAGAGGACCTTTGATGACATCGAAGCGATGTAGAAATCTCTTACGTGAACAAGCTTATGTTCAGTCTCTTTACGAGAAAGGTACAGCAGTGCATCAAAACGCTGATTTGCCATAATAGAGTTCGCCGTAATAAAGACCTGTACAATGTTCGGCAAAGAAGCCATTGCCTGATCACCCAGAGCATTGGTGTCTATCGGAACATCACGGCGATAGACAACTTTAAGGTCATTTGACACACAGACCTCTTCTAAAATATCCAGCTCTGTTGTATCTTTTGTAAAAACAGTTGCAACGGCAAATTGTTCAGGAAGCTCAACACCGGCCTCTTTTGAAGCGTGACGCATAAACTCGGTAGGCATAGAGAGCAAAAGACCGCTACCGTCTCCGGTTTTACCGTCAGCTGCAACAGCCCCGCGGTGCATCATACGCTCTAACGCCGTAATAGCATCCTCTAGTGTTTTGTGAGATGCGCGGTTTTTAATGTTTGCAACAAGTCCAAAACCACAATTATCTTTAAATGATCGTAATAGATCGTGATGTTCCATCATATAAGATTCCTTAATAAGAAATATTTACAAATTTCGCATATTTAAGCAAATATTAAGCAACTTAAATATATTTAGAAATTCTAAAATTCCTAATATTATACTGGCCGTCAGGTTAAACTTTTATTTAAGAGCTATAATTGCACTGTAGGAATTCAAAAAAACGTGTAGGTAAGAAACAAATATGCAGGGCTTCATAATCAATCTTAATCGTGCCAGGGATGAAGATCTTGTAGTTACAATTTTATCAAACGACGGCTTAGAGACACTTTATCGTTTCTATGGTGCGAGGCACGGTGTCATCAACCTCGGCTTTAAGATAGACTTTGAGGTCATTACCAGTGTCAAGTCCATGATCGGTCAGCTGCGAGATGTTCTTCATATCGGTTATCCATGGCTTACCGATCATCACAAACTTCGTACATGGCAGCAGTTTGTCGCCCTCTTCCACTCCCATCTCAAAGAGTCTGAAGATACCGGCCGTTTTTACTTTGAGCTCTTGGACAAGGCGGCAGAATCATGGTCCAAACAGAATCCGAAACGTGTCGCCGTTGAATCGTACGTCAGGCTTCTTGACCATGAAGGACGTCTTCACAAAGAGCTGCACTGTTTTTTTTGTGATAAACCGATAACTAAAGAGGTCTCCCTTATTCGTTCCTATCTTCCGGCACATCCCAATTGTGCCCATACGCTCAGTATCGCGCAGCCTGGTCTGATTGAGCTGTTCGAAAACCACTCCAGCCTCTTTCTCAGCGATAAAGAGGTGGAAAGATTGTGGCTCGTACTACTTGAAGGCATATAGAACCGCCACCGCACACCTATCACTAAATTATCACATCAAACGCTGTATTCACTTCCGACATATCACTAATTTATACTGATATTATCTATAAATGCATAGTATTAAATAGCAATAAACCCCTTGTTATAGGACTTTAATCCATTTTTCGCGAGTAGAAAAAGGTATACATATAATTTATATTTATATTTTAGATTAATATGCGATTAATCTTTCCATCTATAAAATGGTTCTGATTTCAAATTACAATCAGGAGTAAAGATGTTAAAGAAGGTATTGATCGGCGGGTTACTCAGTTTTGCGATAGTGTCGAGTGCAAGTGCAAACAGTTATGATCTTAAAACGAATATGGACTTGTTGGCCTCAACGTTTTCAGATGTACAGCAAGGTTTTCTAACGAATAACGAGGAGGTAACACTCGCATCATTAGTCAAGTTTCAAAAAGAGATCGATGAGCTTCTGGGTGATAAGGACAACATCACAAAACTTCTGCCAGACGATCTCAAACATAAAGCAAGTATGGCGACAAACACGGCAACAATGATCGACAAATATATTGCCGAAATCAAGTCTATCTTAAATGACAAAAAGATGCCGATGATCGATCGTCAGAACAAATCGCAAAAAGCATTTGTCAACATTCAAGTACAATGTTTCAGATGTCACAATATGGTCAGAGACTGGGAGTAGAGACCTTCTCTACGGTTCATACCGGATCATAAGAGCACACGTTACGTGCTCCTGCTTCACACTGCAACTTCAAACGAATCATCCCTATAACACTTGACATCACGATAGAAGTAGACTACAAAGCCTTTCGACTCGCTACCATTTAATGCTTGCTACAAGAAAGAGTATCCTGCATCTATCTAGTGTTTAAAGGTCCACAGCTTATGCACCACAAAGGTGATCACCGGCAATATCACTACCACGATGATCGTTTGAAGGTAACTGTTTTCAAGCGGAACATAATAGGAGATACCCATCGCGATCAAAAGTGAAGAGAATTGAACAACGAGGTACTTAAAGGCTTTGGCAAACGAGAGTGCATGTTCAAAGACATATTTGGACTGCACCGTGTATGAGAACCAGTACGCGGTAAAGAATCCGACCGTGTTAGCGATAAAAAGCGAGTCGTGCAGAAAGTAGATGTATAAGAAGGCCACACTGACATGCACTGCCGTTGAAACAGCACCGATCACTCCATAACGTACGATCTTCAGCTGAAAGAGACTTCTGATATTCAGATTCAACGCCTAATACTCTTCATCGATAATATAGGTCGGGCGTCGTTTTGACTCAAGGAACATTCGGCCGATATACTCGCCCAGGATCCCTATGCCGATCAGCTGTATTCCCCCGAGAAAGAGGATGACGGTCAGCATCGATGCATAACCCGGGGAGTCAACACCGAATATAAGTGTTTTAACGATGATCCAAACGCCAAAGATCAAGGCGACAAAAGCGATGGCAACGCCAATATAGAGCCACATACGAAGCGGCACTGTACTAAAGCCCGTAATACCTTCAAGCGCAAAGTTCCAAAGTTTCCACCCATTAAAACTTGTTTCACCCGCGTGACGTTCTTCTCTGGCGTACTCAACCACTGCGGTATTGAAACCGACCCAGGCAAAAAGCCCTTTCATAAACCTCTGGTTCTCAGGAAGCTTCTGAAGAGCGTCGACCACTTTGCGGGTCATTAGACGGTAATCGCCGACGTTGCTGGGTATCTTGGTGTGCGAGATCTTGTTGTGAAATTGATAGAAAAGCTCGGCACTCAAACGCTTTGCATGGGTGTCGCTGGTTCTGTCAACCCGTTTGGCAACGACAACGTCATACCCCTCTTCCCATTTTTCGACAAACTCTTTGATCAGCGCCGGAGGATCTTGAAGATCGACATCGATAGGAATGACAGCAGCGCCGCGCGAAACATCTATTCCTGCAGTCAATGCCGCTTCTTTGCCAAAGTTGCGTGAAAGGTTTATCACCCGGATATAGTCATGGCCCTGCTTTAACTGTAACAGTTTTTCCAGGGTACCGTCCCGACTTCCGTCATTGACAAAGACAATTTCATAGGGGTTGGCAATAGTCTCAAACGTTTTCTTGACTTCGTCTATAAAGACTTCCACAACATCCTCTTCATTATAACAAGGGACAATAAGTGAGATGAGATCTTTTTGTGTTGGTTGCATTTTCTTACTTTGGGGAGAGGATAATATTAGCATTTAGTATAGCAAAACAAACATTTAAGTCCATGGAAAACAGCGCGATATATTGACTTCAATTAGATATAAAAGATATACTGTCCACTACATTCACAAGGGCATAACAGTCACCTTGATTTACCTCTCGAAATAAACATCAGGAACCTACTATTTTGACAAAAACATCCTATCATCTTCTTATTATCAGCACGATCTTCTTGTTGACACGTTTAGTGGCAATGATCTACTTTCCTCTGCAGGACACCACGGAAGCCAGATATGGCGAGATCGCAAGAATCATGGCGGAAACAGGTGACTGGATCACACCCTATTTTGACTACGACGTCCCTTTTTGGGGAAAACCGCCTTTGGTCTTTTGGCTCGAAGCTCTCTCGTTTAAGATACTCGGTTTTAATGATTTTGCACCGCGTCTTCCGTCATGGCTCTTCACTGTAGCGACCGCCGGCCTTATCTACATCTATCTACAAGCCATCAAAAACAGAGAGACGGCGATGTGGGGTGTTACCATCTACCTGAGTACCGGCCTTGTCTTTATACTCTCCGGAGTCGTGATCCTTGACCCCATATTCACGTTTGCGACAACACTCGCTTATGTCGCTTTTGCCATGGTCCTTAAAGAGAAAGCGTCCTATTGGGGCTACCTCTTCTTCGTAGGCATAGCTCTCGGCCTGCTTTCAAAAGGCCCACTCATCTTAGTGCTTGTAGGCGGTTCTATCGGACTGTGGCTGCTCTTCTCTATCAAGCGATGGCGGGTTTTTAAACTGTATCCATGGTTTAGCGGTATAGCCCTAATGCTTATCATCACACTGCCCTGGTATATCATGGCGGAGATGAAGACCCCCGGCTTCATCGACTACTTTATTGTGGGCGAACACTTTCAACGCTTTATCGATTCGGGATGGGAAGGTGACCTTTATGGGGTCGCACACCACAAACCTCACGGCCTTATATGGCTGCATTGGCTCTCCGTCTCACTGCCTTGGGGAGTCATCGCGATCTTGCTGCTGATCAAAAAAGTATGGACACAAGGCTCCGTGAACGCTGCAAACAGACTGCTCGGTGAAGAGTACAGCTTTTATATCATCTGGGCGATTTTCCCAATGCTCTTTTTCACCTTCTCGGGCAACATTCTTGCGACCTATGTCTTACCGGGACTGCCTGCACTTGCCATATTGTTGGCACTTTACTTTGCAAGTAATCCCACTTTTTCAAAAGAGAGCTACCGCAGAGCAGCGGTATTGACGCTCTTGGTCGAACCGCTGATCGTCATTATCCTGCTTGTATACACGGACAAACACCGGGAGTTGATACGCACAGAAAAGTATCTTATTACTGAGTACGAGACACTGGCTAAACCGGACGAACCACTCTACTATCTGCGTAACCGCCCCTTCTCTGCCCGATTTTATACACAGGGACAGATTGAACAAATAAGTTTTGAACAATTACAAAACATACAAAAAGAGAAAAGAGTACCAAGCTACTATCTCGCCGTGCCGCAGAACAGAATGGACAAATTCGAAGCGATCGTTTCCAAGCCGGTAGAGAAGCTCTATGAAAGCAGACTCTATTATCTGGTCAAGATAGAGAACAATGATTAAGATCTATCTTGCCGGGCCTGATGTTTTTGAAACAGATGCCTTGGAGCAAGGGGCTACGCTGAAAAAGCTGTGTAGAGAATACGGTTTTGAAGGACTCTTTCCCCTGGACAACGAGATCACTTTCGACGGCACGCCGTATGCGGTCGCAAAAGCGATCAGAGACGCCAATATAAAGCTCTTGGAGTCGTGTGACATCGTCATGGCCAACCTGAACCCTTTCCGCGGTCTGGAGCCCGATTCCGGTACTGTTTATGAGGTAGGCTACGCTGCCGCACTGGGCAAGAGAGTCTATGGGTATGCAGAAGACCGCCGTCCTATGATCGAACGTGTCCGTCAAAACCAGAAACTCTCCGACAGTGCCGTGTTATGCCAGGATGGAAAGATCATTGAAGACTTTGGTCTTTCACACAACCTGATGATGCTTGATATTGTTGTCGCAGAGAGCGCTGAATCCTGCCTGGCCTATATTCAGAAGATCTCTGAGCAAGCGGGAGCTCATTAACAGACGTTAAAACCGTTGATAGACCTTTGATGCATTCTCATATTTATAAAAGTAGTTCTCCAACTCAAGACGCTTAGTCTTATAACCGTCTTTTGTCAAAGCATCATCATACATGTAGAGGTAGTGTTTACACTCTTTTTGATCCGCATCCTGATAAATCGGCTTGGTGATCGCCAAAAACTCGGAGACGTTCAGGTCACGGTTAAACAAGTTCTTCAACGAACCGTACTTTTTAAGTTCTTTTGCCCTGTATTTAGGCCATCTCGGTGCGACACGGATGGCATCTTCACCCAAAATAACACTAAATATATACTCCGCTTTGCCTGTTTTCCGGTTTGCCCAACAAGGGGGCAGTTCATTGCCGCCGCCCATGTTAAGCCTGCGGGTCAGGTAGCTCACCTGCCCTTTCAATATCTCCTGGGCATAGAGCAGCTCCTCTTTTGAAAGCGACGAAAGTGACTTCAACATCTTTTCCAGTTCTTCATTCTCTTTGCGCAGCTTTTTATCGTTGACTTCGAGCTTCGAACGCTCACGCTGAAGGGCTTCTATCTCTAAAAACACAGCCTCCATCTGTTCGGTAGTGTTGATATCTTTGAACTTCTCTATCAGTGACGCTTTTCGTGCAAGTTGCAGCTTGAAATCTTCATCCATCTTTAGAAGTCTCTCATTGACTTCAAAGGCCTCGACCTTTGTCTTGAGGGCTTCATTTTCAGCAATAAGCTTTGTCTGGTTGCTTAACTCTTTAAAGATCTGTTTGGCTTTTTCCTGCCCTTCATCTTCGCCGAGTCTGAAACGAAGCAGGGCCCCTATCATCTCTTCCGAAAGTGTCCTGCTCACCTTGTTTTTTAACTTCAAGTCCATATTTTCACTGATGATGCGTTCATTCTCCTGTTCGACTTTTGTAATGATACTGGACTTTTCAGCACTCATAAATGCCGATATCAGCAGCAGTAGAAAAAAGAGCATCAAGATGAGTTCCGTTAAGGTAATACCAAATAGAAAATCCCCACTGTTGTTGTCGGTATACTTCATCTGCTCATACTACTGTTTAGGAAGCTTGACATTGCCGTGAGAACGCATCTTCTCGTTCGCTGCAGCTTTTGCATCGGCTGCTCTTTTTCTCTCTGCCGCAAGCTTTTCGTCCTGTATACGCTCTGCAAGAGAACGCTTCGGCTGCTCTTTTTGCGCCAGGAGCTTGTCACTCAAGGTCTCCAGCATCCTTCTGTTCTCTTCAACGATCGTTTTGATCAGCACATCGTTGGCAGCAGGTTGTACATGACTACTTCTACTACCGCTCTCTTGCTGTGCCAAAAGCTTTTCGCTCAGAGACTCTATCATCCGTCTGTTCTCCTGCAGCATTGTGGCGACCAGCTTCGCATTAGCGTCAGGGCTCTGTTCATTTTTGCGTAAGAGATTCAGCTGCTCATTGTTCGCTTTTTGCTGGGCCAGAAGTTTATCGCTCAGCGATTCGAGCATTCTTCTGTTCTCCAAGGTCATCGACTCTATCAGTTTTTCATTCCCCTCCGAAGAGCCCCCGCTGCCTTGAAGAGAGAGCTGTTGCGACAATTTGGAACTCAACTCGTTAACCACACGTCTGTTCTCCTCCACCATTGCCTCCATAAGCTTCTCATTTTTCTGAGCCTGTGAGCTTATAAAGTTGCCCAGTACTTTCGTACTTGAGGTCATAATGCCGTCAACCACCTGATTGTTCAATTTCTCTGTTTTAGTGGCGATAGATTGGACCACTTTATTATTCAAGACAGTGATGTCGTTGATAATCTTTTCATTTCCGGCTTCCCGAGACTGGATAAAGTTCGTCATGATCTCTTCGTTCATCTCGTTGAGCTTATTGATGACCGAGCTGTTCTGAGTTTCGCCATTACTGACGAAACTGGCGATGATCTTCTGGTTTTCACCTAACACACGTTCCATCAAGATCTTGTTCTGCAGATCTTTCTGCTCGATAAAGTTCTCGATCAGCAGGCGGTTCTTCTCTTCGAGGTCGTTGGTAAGTGTTTTGGAACTCTGTTCAAAGAGTGTGTTGACTTCGGCAAAGAGTTTCGGAAGGCCGCGTACAAAATCGTCAAAATTGTGAATGACTTTTCGCATCTCGCTGTTTGAGTTGGCGATGCTTCCCGCCGATTTCCCCATGGTGTCGTTAAACTCGGCGATCCACTTCTCACTCTCGTTGATCGACTCCTGAAAGGCTTTGACCGAGGCTTGCGTCTGCGATTCATAACGTTCATGATAACTTGTGATGTTTTTATAGATACGGTCGACACGCTCCTCCTGTTGGTTGTGAATCGTGTCCATGTCTTCATAGATCTTGGCAAAAATGTTTTTGATGGAGTGCTGATCAAGACTCTCTACCAGACGCTCATTATACCGCTCGACCGATTTCAATGTCTGTTCGATAAAAAGGTTTACTTTGTCATCGATAACATTTGAAAATGTCTTTGTCTGATCGATACTGTGCCCGATATGATCGTTCAATATCTGAAGTTTTTCCATGATCATCAGGTTAAAGCTCTCTATGTTTGAACCGATGTTGGGACTAAAGCTCAAGAGGTAGATACGCAGTGATAGACCGACGATCGTTGTCGAAATCGAGATACCGAACTGCCCGATAAGACGTGTCAGCAGGCCGCCTTCCATGTTCCCGTTTGAGAGGATATAGAGCGAACTTGCCAGGGAGATCAGGGTGAAAAGAAATCCCAGGTAATAGTTACTGTCCGCAAACTGTTCGTTTGTCAGCAGCTCTCTTTCAACGATCTTGTGGCCGATAAGAAAATAGACGATCATGACAGAGATCGTCAATAGGATCGATAGATAGGTCTTGTCCGTAAATCCGCCCAACAGAATAAAGAAAACACCACTGACCAGCGCTACCAAAAAGAGGTATTTTATCTGTACTTTTGCCAAAAACCCGCTATTTAATTTTCTGTTTTTCATAATCATCCGTCTGTCATCTTAATGTTTTCAACGTTTGCGCTCATACTTGAAAGGACTTCCACCCAAAAATCGATATAGTCTCTTGACTGCAACGACTCTAGCTGATCACGCCGTACAATGACAATATCGACGTCTATCCCTTCAAGGTCAGTCCGTATCTTGGCATACGCAGGAGAATCGACAAAATGCGCTAAGGAGACCGCTCTCGTGTTGAAAAACGACAACTCATCGGAATTCTGGATCATGTCGGAGATCAAAGTGATTTTATAACGACGTTCACCCTCTCTGACATAGGGAAATGCAATGTTGTTAACAGCCTGTATCGTCTCCAGAATCGGTGAACGGGTACTGGTATAATCCCCTGAAAGATCTTTCATTTTTGCCATAAGCGGTGAGTAGAAGCGTGTCTCCCACCGTTTTTTGAAAAGTTTCGGATTAGAGTAGATCTCACTTTTTCCGGCACCGTCGCCGGGATTACACATTGAGAATTCGGCAGCTATCTCGCCCGGCATGGTGTTGTTGATAAAATAGAGCTGCAACTGTTCTGTCACCGCCAGATTGTCGACAATATTTTTAATAATATGCTTGATCTGCTGTACCTGAATGGCGTTATAGTTGTCTGTCATGTCCAAAATAACGACATGTCTGTCATACGCACCGTCAGTGCGGCACATGCTCTTTTTATCGACGTCAACCCCGCGATTCATCACAATAAAAACAGCGATAGCCAACAGAACCGTGACAACAACAGTGATTAAAATATAGCCGACTTTATCGTTTTTAGCTTTGTTAACTCGTCTTTTTTTAGCCATTGTGCATTTCCATCTCAGACTCACTGTCAAGCGCAGCGATAACTGTTTTCAACGTTGCGTTGATCTTAAGTTTCTGCTCGCCTAAAATATGCGGCAGTTCTAAAACGGCTTCCTGGTACTTGACCAGCCCCTCTTTAAACGTTTCATCAACAATAGTGATCATCGGGTCCTCGTCGAGTTCGACACGTTCTCTGAAATAGTCAGGCGCAGCATCTGTTCTATTCTCGTTGTTCACTTCACGATAGAGACCCAGCATCGCATTATAGGTGTTATTGAGATAGTGGTAATACTCTTTATAGTGGTCCTGCAGTTTCTGTCTGAATATCGGTACTTCCATCAGCTCCTGCATGATCACCTTAGCCGTCATCTGGCGTGTTTCAAGTTTGTTTAAAATCGATGAAGAGCTGCGTTCTATATCGGCTAGAAGCTCCTCTTTAAGTTCAGAGAAGTCCATCAGGGCCTCTTGATACTTTCTATCGAGGTCGCCGTAGTGAGGGTATTCGTCATCCATCTTGTAAAAATCGGTAAAGGCGATCAGAAATGAGAGAAGTCCGACGATCACCAATATGATAGAATCAAATTCATTCAGTCCGAAAGGGCTTTGAATAAACGTTTTGATCGCTTCTACATAAGCAGAATCCGGATCTATCCCAAGTTGGACACGCAGGTGCCCGACGAGCAGGTTGAAAAAGACAATAGCGATAAAGCCCGTGATCAGAGCCGACAGTACTCCATATTTCAAGACGGGCGTCTTTTTAACAAGGTTGAGTTTTTTAACCAGATAACCCCCCATAAAAAACGCAAAAACAATATTGATCAGCGAAATAATAAGGGCCTGAGCTGCCCCACCGACAAGTCCAAGCTCATTACCTTTGGCAAAAAAGTACGAATTTAATGATGTCTCACTCAGTATGATCACCATAATAATGCCGATATAGAGCACTCTGGAATGGGGGTATGAGGCTTCACGCGTAATGTTGTTCTTTTGTTTGAACTTCTCAAGATCGCTTTTTCGAACATTAAATTCGTGTTTAACCTCTTTAATGCGCTGTTTGGCGGCTTCCTGGAAGGTCGTAATATTCTGAATAAACTCTTCACTCGCATATTTGGCCTCGGCCAGAATGGTCGTAATATCGCTGACCCGCATCGCCATATGGTCATATGATGCTATTTTTTTGTAGATCTCTTGTTTAACGGTAGAGAGCTTGTCGGCAAAAAATGTCGTAATCTTCTGTTCATTGATATCAAGTTGTGTGCTGTCGGTCTGAGGTCTGTTTTCTCTGGCTTGCAGCTTAGCTAAAGCAACAATGTTCAACTCTTCTTTTAAATCATCAAAATCATACTGCTCAAAAAGTGTATCATCCTGCTCAATTCGTCTCTTCTTAGCCACATTTCACCTTGTAAATAGAGTAGAAAACAACTTCATTCTCTAAATATATAATATTTTTCAATAGAAATACATTCTACACTCTTTAATATTATAGGTTTATTTAAATGTTTATATTTTGACGGGTGCACTGTCCTGGATAGACAAAGACTCCGGATCACTCCTTGGCAGCAACCTGATCTTTAAGTTCTTGCAGATAGTACTTTACATTTTGAAGATGAACATACAGCTTTTGCCAGCTGTCACGATGCTGTACCGCTGTATAGAAGCTGATAAGTGCCGATGAGACACCACCCGTTCCAAGCGTCGAAGAGGAGCCTGAAATCGTATGGATGATCTCCTCTAGACTTTTATAGTCACAGCCCAGGATCGCCTCTTCGATCGGTGAGATCTCTCCGCTGATCGCTTTTATGAGGTCATGGACAAAAGCATCCGCATCTTCCTGGCTTAGACCCATCTCCTCCACAGCTCTTGCATTGTTATATAGCGGGTACTGTTTGGTAGGAATATCGACATCCAAAAGCTCAAATTTACGATCAAGAGAGAGTTTGACATCGGCGGCGTTTTTTGCATACTCATCAAGCATCTTTTTAAGCGACTGTGCCTGTGAGGCAGCGGATTTTCTCTTTAGACCACGGAGTGAGATGATGACAGAATAGATCATAAGACCCAATAAAATGCCAAAAGCAATAATTAAAAGAGTGACTTCAGTACTGTTCATAGTTCAACTTTCTTGCTTAAGGATTTCAGGATCTTTTAGCAGTCACCTTAAGTTACTATAAGAAAACTAAATAGAAATTGAAATCGAAACCTTTTAGTTGTAAATTGCACAGTTGGTTAAATATTGTAATGATACGGCTGAAAGGCCTGGTCGAGTTCCGATAGCTTTAACATAAAGAGCCCCTTCACTTTTTCATGTATGTCAGCCCAAAAATACTCCAAAATAACACTGGCACCAACATTTCCTTCTATCTTACAGAGGGCGCCTTCAAGAACTTCTAAGATCTCGAGCACGGTGATTTCATGTGCCGGATGGGCAAGTTTATACCCACCGTTGGCCCCACGAATACTCGTAACAAGACCCCCTTTTCGAAGCGCTGAGAGAAGCTGTTCAAGATACGAGTGAGAGACCTGTGTCATCGCAGCGATCTCTTTGATCTGCATGGCCCGGTTGTGCGCTGCATGCGAAAGTACGTGCATTGCGGCCAGACCATAGATGCCGCGTGTGGATATACCGACCATTACTGTTGCTCCGGTACAAATTTTCGGTAGATAAAATAGATCTTGCAGCCTATGCAGTACGCAAACAACAACTCAAGTGAAAGACAAAAGAGGAAAACGGCGACTGCGACATACATCATAACCGTCAATCCGGCCAGATCAGCCGCTAGTGCCAAAAAGACAAAGAAGAGACCGAAATGCGCAGCCAACCGTTTTGCACCGGCGTCTACCATGTCGGCTTTTATCCCCAAGAGTTTCTGTAAAGCAGATGAAAGCTGATATATAGGGCTGAAACTTTTATTCCCATAGAGTCGGACCATGTAATCAAGCCCCAAAAAAAACAAGATCAACGGATCTGAAACATAGACGAATAGCGCCAACAGTAAAACTATTGAAAGTGCATTGAGCCGTGTGATCGTACCATCGATCAGTCTAAATGCAAGGGGGCAGGATTGGGCCATAATTTCTCCTTTATCAGATAATAATATCTAATAGTTATAAAAGAATAGTATAGCGTCTCAACCTCAAAGTCAACTAACCTTACTTGTTTAGTCAGGATAATAATTTCTCTACCGCACATATATGCGCTTGTTTACAGAGGTTTTACTGAAGAGAGATATCTTAATGGTGGTATGGATGAAATGATTATGTAGGAATTAAACCGCTTTTCAAATGGAGTGAAGCAAAGCGCTAAAGTGAGATACACTTTAGCCGGCAGGATGCCTTACGGCTTTGGCGGGATAGGATGGTTCTCGATAACAAAGTCGATATCTTTGTCACCGCGTCCGCTCAGGTTAATAAGAATCGAATCTTTAGGGTTGGCTCGGGCCAGTTTCATCGCATAGGCGACTGCATGCGCTGACTCGAGTGCCGGAATGATCCCTTCAAACTGAGAGAGTTTATAAAAAGCGTCAACGGCCTCTTCATCATTACATGTCCCCACAATAGTGCGTCCGATATCACGAAGGTGCGCATGTTCCGGCCCGACGGACGGGTAGTCAATACCGGAACCGATGGAGTAGACCGGAGCCGGTTCGCCGTTTTCATCTTTAAGCATAATAGAGTTGAACCCGTGCATGATCCCCTCCTCCCCATAGGTCAATGAAGCGGCATGCTGTCCCAGTTTGGTACCCACGCCAAGCGGCTCAACGCCATGCAGTTTGACAGGATCATCAATGAATCCGGCAAAAAGGCCCATAGCGTTTGACCCACCGCCGACACAGGCGACAGCATGATCCGGAAGCTGTCCCGTCATCTCAAAAAACTGCTCGCGCGCTTCAATCCCGACCACACTCTGGAAATCACGCACCATCTGAGGGAATGGATGCGGTCCGACAACGGAACCGATGGCATAAAGCGAGTTTTCTGCATCGCCGACATAGGCTTCGAAAGCCGAGTCTACTGCCTCTTTGAGCGTTTTAAGTCCATGAGTGGCCGGAATGACTCTGGCACCCAGGATCTTCATGCGCACCACGTTAGGATGCTCTTTGGCAATGTCCACTTCGCCCATATAGATGTCGCATTCCAGACCGAAGTAAGCGGCTGCTGTTGCCAGAGCAACACCATGCTGTCCTGCACCCGTCTCTGCTATCAGTTTCTTTTTACCGAGATGTTTTGCGATCAAAGCTTCAGCCATACAGTGGTTAAGCTTATGGGCACCGGTATGGTTCAGGTCTTCGCGTTTAAGATAGATCTGCCCGCCGCCGCAGAATTCACTGAGGTTCTTGGCATAATAGACCGGTGTAGGACGTCCCTGATAATGTTTCCGGATCTTTTTGAGTTCATGACGGAATTCATGGGATTTTGAGAGGGTGTTATAGGCTTCCGTAATCTCTTGAAACGGTTTTTCCAGTTGCGGCGGAATAAAGGCACCGCCATATTTTCCAAAATATCCGTTTTCATCTGGTGTCGAAGTCAGGTAGGATTTTTTCATGAATGTCCTTGTATTAATATATTGCCGACCATTCTAGCAAAACTCAAATAAAATTGACTATCTTACGGGCATCTCTAAAAAACCCTGGCCCTCCTATACCTTTTCAGCCCGGTTTATGGCGTGACACTTCCTCTTGCAGTGCACTGAACATGGCCTTATATGTGTATCGGCTGAATAGATACTGTTTGGCATTAAAAAGTGTCTCAAACATCACCTTCCATAACCTGGAAAAATTTTCGTCATTACGTCTGTCACACAGCTGCACCTGTATCTGACTTTCCAATTCCGAAAGTGCTTTTGCATGATAGACATATGTTTTCAGTACCGCATAGTCCATACCAATCTCTGCAAAATCTTCCACCAACCTCACTATAGACGCTTCTCTCTCCGTATAGTCATCATCTCCGATCGGCACGAGGAGACCATCTTTCATCAGCTCTTCCAACATATCCGCATCAAAACCGTAATGTTCAATGAATGCCTGTTTGGTGTAATGTTTTTCCCCAACCGGAATACCGCTCAAAGTCTGCATCAACGGGGCCAGCATCGTAAAAGAGCTGGAAAAGGACTGGTTTTTGTACTGCAGCATACTCTTGATCTGCTCAATGGAACTGCCCATCTCCTGCTGCATATATTTAATATATTTGATAAGTTCTATATGCTCATCACTGTAACGGTGTACATTAGACTTCAGTTTTTTCGCTTCAGGGAGCAGTCCCTCTTTGATGTAATAGAGAATAGTTGATTTTGGTACATTGGTCTTCGTTACCAGTTCGGATATTTTATATTCCACGCCATCGCCTTTTTACGACCTAAAGATTAAGAATTATAACCTATAATTCAAAACGTTAAGTCGTACTTGACGTTTTTTAGACCTAAACCATTAAAGGAACCTACTATGAAACATACACTCCTCTTTCTCATGGTACTCATTGGCACCATGCATGCACAAGAGTACAAAGCCGTCTTTGACTGCAGTTCTGACAATGCCCGTTATATCAGCGGTCGGATGATGCTGGTTGAGAAGACAATCGACATGATCGAAAAACGCGGTGATAAGGCCACTGTTGTTATTACCCTTCACGGCGGCTGCGTGCCGATGGCATCCCGTGTTTTTGACGAGATCATCTATGATGAGGATATGCCCTATATCCAAAATGCCCAGAACGTCATTACCCGTCTTGCAAAAACAAAGGGTGTTGAGATCGTGGCATGTGCCATGTCTCTGGATGCGAATGCGCTCGAACAAGAGGAGGTGTTGCCTTTTGTCCGTATCTCGGAGAACAGTTTCATCGATACTATCGGATATCAGAACCGCGGCTACGGCCTCATGACATTCAAATAAGGAAAAAAATGCAGATCAATTTTACAAAAATCTATCGTCTCTGGTATCTCTTGACCACGATCAGTGTTCTGGGAATTTTCACGACTTTCTTTATGGGCTATAGTCCTGTTGATAACGTTTGGGAAAGACCCTTCTACAACATACACACCCTCTTTGTCGGTATGCTGTCGGCAGCGGTAACGGTACGTATTTATATGGCGCTCAACAAAATAAATGCGGTACCGTTGATGCACCTTCTTCGTGCCAGAACTGTGTTGGAAGCTGTCGTTGCGATTGGCTACATTGCCATGTGTACAGCATTGCTTATTACCTTAATGAGTGATATCTATCTGTTGGTCGTAATAAAAGAAGAATCCGTTGTGTGGGTGAGAGCGCTTAGAGATGCGACACAACCGGTATTTGCCGTGATGGTCGCAGTACATGTTCTCTATGTACTCTATCTTAATAGCGTTAAAAAAAGAGGAACGCTGCGTAGGCTTTTACTCGCTTCGGACGCATAAGAGCTTGGGTCAGTTATTTGGTGCAGATATCGACACCGCAGAGGTTGTCACTGCTTAACTGGCCGAACTCTTCGATGTAATCCATGCCCCACTTGTACATCTCTTCGAGCACCGGTTTCAGTTTTTTGCCGATCGGCGTCAGGGAGTAGACCACCTTCGGCGGTACTTCCGGAAACACCTCCCTGTGGATGATGTTTTTCTCTTCCAGCTCTTTAAGTTTGACCGTTAATGTCTTCTGCGTAATTTCACTGATATCTTTGTGCAGGTCTTTAAAACGTTTATTTTCTTCAAGCAGATACCAGATAATTGCCAGCTTCCATCGATCGTTGAAGATGTCGAGTGTTACCGAAACAGAACACTTATACTCTTTGCCGTTTATAAAATGCATCACAATCCTTAGTTATGGGCACCTCAAAAGACCCTAGTTGACTTCAGCGATAGAGAGAAGTTCACAATCAAGGCGACCCGCTGAAACCCTATCCATAGCTAAGGCGAAAAGGGGTAACGATATCGCCTATAAAAGTACTAAATGTACTTTTATAAGCGTAAAGTTATATTAATAGCCTGCAACTTGATTTCTCTCTATTGCCCGAAGGGAGGGATAAAGAGAGCGATCTTGCACACAATTTTCTTTTCTCATAGCTACGGCTATGACACAAGAAAAGTTCTGCACAATCTCATCTCTCTTTCTTCCCTCTGAATCCTGCTAGGGTCTTTAGAGGTGTCCATATGTAATTGTAACATAAAGTCAATATATTCCTATTACTTACCTAAATTACTGTAAGCGATATTTAAGTCCATGGGACCTATAATTTTCAAAATCTACCGACAGAGGACGAATATGCACGACTTTACATACTACAACCCGACCAAGATAGAATTTGGCAAAGATAAAGAGAACAACATAGGTCGCTACATCAAAGAAGCCGGCATTGAGAATGTCCTGTTGGTCTATGGTACCGGCAGCATCAAAAAGAGCGGTCTCTATGAGCGGATCATCCACTCTCTGAATGAGAACGGTGTCGGCTACAAAGAGCTGGACGGTATTGTCAGCAATCCGCTGCTCAGCAGGGTCAATGACGGCATCAATATTGCCAAAGAGCATAAGCTGCAGGCTGTCCTCGGTGTCGGCGGCGGCTCCGTTGCCGACTCTGCCAAGGCGATTGCAGCCGGTGCCAAATACGACGGCGATGTCTGGGACTTTTTCATCCATAAAGCTGAGATCACCGAAGCCCTGCCCGTCTTTACGGTCATGACACTTGCAGCAACAGCAAGCGAGATGAACGGCAACTCCGTCGTGATGAACGATGAGACAAAACAGAAATACTCTATCGGAACCGTCCTGGTCAACCCTGTTCTCTCAGTTATCAATCCTGAACTGATGGCGACCGTAACGCCTGATTATCTGACCTACTCCGCCGTAGATATTATTGCCCACAGTATTGAGGTCTATTTCACCGCCTCAACGCATCCGCACTTTAACTCGAGACTTGTAGAGTCGATTGTCAAAAGTGTCATTGAGACGACCGAGATACTGCTGGCAGATCCTGACAACTACGAAGCCAGAGGCGAATTTGCCTGGGTGGCGACACAGGCGCTCAACGGTCTGACCCCTGCGGGAACCGCTGGCGGAAACTTTCCAAACCACATGATAGAGCACTCCCTCTCCGCACTTTACAATGTCGCTCACGGTGCCGGTCTCTCCATCGTTATTCCGGCCTGGATGAAATGGTACAAAGAGCAGAACATCGCACAGTTCGAACGCTTTGCAAAAGAGGTCTTTTCTCTTCAAAGCGCCGACGACGGTATCGAAGCACTTGAATCGTGGTTTGCAAAGATCGGTTCACCGGTACGCTTACAAGACGCAGGTATCCCAAGAGACGGTATCGACGCCTTGGCTGAAAATGCCGGCGAAACGGCAAAGGTATGGGGAATGAGTGAGCAGTACCCTAAAGAGACCATCGCTGAGATCCTGGAAAAGGCATAAAGGAGAATCCCATGAAAAATGTACTGATTATTAACGGTCACCAATATTATGAAAATATTGCCGAAGGAAAACTGACGGCTATCTTTGTCGATGCTGCCAATACCTTTTTTACTGACAACGGTTTCACTGTCAAAAACACGGCTATCGACAGCGGTTATGAGGTCCAGGAAGAGCTAGACAAGTTTGCATGGGCAGACTATATCTTGTTCCAGTACCCTGTCTACTGGATGGGCGTACCCTGGATCACCAAAAAATATATTGACGAGATCTTCTCTGGCGGTGTCCAGACAGTGACCTACCAAAGCGACGGAAGAAGCTCTCAAGACCCTTCCAAGAAATACGGCAGCGGCGGTCTCATGCAGGGCAAGAAGTATATGCTGAGCCTGACATACAACTGCCCGGCGACAGAGTTTGACAATGCCGAAGGTTTTTTCGACGGCCTCTCTGTGGACGAAGCCAACATCGCCACGCACAAGACCTTCCAGTTCTGCGGTGTAGAGCCTCTTGAGACCTACTCTATACACGATATCTTCAAGGGTGACCTTGACGTCTCAACAGAAGTGGAAAAGTTCCAGACACTACTGAAGAAAAATTTCATAAACAACTAAAAGGAAATGACAATGACAAATGATTTTACCAAAGCAATGGACTTTAGACACGCCTGTAAGGCCTTTGATACAACGAAAAAGATCTCTGACGAAAAGATGCATTTCATCCTCGAGGCCGGACGCAAGTCTCCCTCCTCTTTCGGTATGGAAGCGTGGAAGTTCCTGGTCATCACCAATGAAGCACTGAAGGCAAAACTGAGACCGGCATGCTGGGACCAGGAACAGATCACCTCTTGTTCCCACCTGGTCGTCGTACTTGCGGGGATTGAAAATGTCAAAGTTGAGAGCGGTATCCCTAAAAAAAGATTCGCACGTCGGGACATGCCGCAAGAGAATCTCGATTTTTACCTGGGATTGTATGCCGGGCACCTTCAGGCGACGTTGAGCAGCGACGAAAATATCTACGCGTGGACCGCCAGACAGACCTATATTGCCGCAGGAAACATGATGACGGCAGCCGCATTTGTCGGCATCGACTCCTGTCCGATAGAGGGTTTTGAAAAAGAGAAAGTCGAAGAGATCCTGGACCTCGATACCAGCAAGTTTCAGGTTGCCATGGTTCTGCCGTTCGGCTACAGACTCAACGAGCAGTCCGAGCAGTTGCGTTTACCGTTTGACGAAGTTGTCGAGTTTATTGACTAAAGCCTTTGTTCGCACCCACGTTCAAAGGGTGCAACTCTCTTCCTGAACCGCTTTTACCTGTTTCCGGATTTTTAACGTTTTTGTCGATATGATAACAGAAATACTACCGAGGAAATAGCGTGAGCGAGCACCATCATCATGACCATACACATCATCACCATGACCATCATCACGGTCACCACCATCACGAAGTAAGCGGGACCCGGCTTTTCATCACTATTATTTTAAACATCATCATCACCCTTTCGCAGATCATCGGCGGTATCTATTCGGGTTCACTTGCTCTCTTAAGCGATGCTCTCCATAACTTCAGTGACGTCATGGCGCTGCTCATCAGTTATATTACCAACCGCATGGCCGGACGCGCCCCCACCCATACACAGACCTTCGGTTTCAAACGCGCCGAAATCCTTGCGGCACTTTTTAATGCCTCGGTGCTTATCGGTATCGGACTCTTTCTCATCATCGAAGCAATTCAGAGGTTTCTACATCCTGAGCCTGTCGGTTCCACTATCGTCATCGCGCTTGCCGTCTTGAGTATTGTCCTCAATGCTGCCAGCGTTCTGTTGATCAAAGACGATGCCCACCACAACATCAATATCCGTTCTGCCTACCTGCACCTGATGACCGATGTCATGACCTCTGTCGCCGTCTTGATCGGCGGTATCGCCATGTACTATTTTGAGCTCTTTTGGATCGATCCGATGATCTCTATATTGATCGCCCTTTACCTTATCTACGCCGCCTACGGGATCTTGAAAGATGCCACTATGATCCTGATGCAGTTCACACCCTCACATATCGATATTGCGAAGATCGAAGAGGCTGTCTGCAAACACCCTGCCCTGCATAACATCCACCACATCCACCTCTGGCAGCTCAACGACAACGAGATCTTTTTTGAGGCACATATCGATTTTAAAGAGGATCTTTCGCTTGAAAAGGTAACGCAGATCTGTAACGGCCTTGAAAAAACGATCAAAACGAATTTCAAGATTACGCATGTGACGCTTCAGAGTGAATATGAGAAAGATGATAGTAAAGCACTTGTTTTTGGGGTGTAAGTAATTTTTTGAGGAAAGTAAAGACTTTTTTACCATAATTCCTTTCAAAGAAATATCCTTTGGATACGCCACCTTTATCCCTCTCTGTATTGTGGCATTGATGCTGATCGGCTGTTTAATTTTTTTTAATTACTTCACATCGTTAGTATGTCACTTTTTTCTTTTGCTCGCTCAAAAGAAGAAGTAACCAAAAAAGAAAAAAGCGATACCCGCCGGCACTATTAACTCATCCAACTAACAAGCACTTCGACTTCCGGGCTAATTGGCGGTTAGACGCCAATATCTGTTTGCACCCCGATCAAATAAACTTCTTCGACACAATAAATTATTTATCTTCAAACAATCCAAACAGGGATAAAAGCGAAGCTTTTACGTTAATTAATGCGTCACCGCTTGAGTTATTCGTGGCATCTGCAAGGCAGACTGCAAGGAGAGAAAGAGCGGCAAAAAAACGCATTGAACGAAGTGACCCGTGCGTTTTTTAGCGA
>JBFHIS010000025.1:0-43972 GCA_041596355.1 Sulfurimonadaceae bacterium
CCCTATGGGTTCAGAGGTTCGACTCCTCTTCTCACCACCATCAATGATGACGCGGGCGTAGCTCAGTTGGCTAGAGCGTCAGCCTTCCAAGCTGAGGGTCGAGGGTTCGAGTCCCTTCACCCGCTCCATTGAGAAACCGTACTGTTTTACCTCTTACAATCATCAATCCAAATCTACATCAAACCTTTTAAAGTCCGTTTTCAAAACTACTCTTGCTTATTTTTTTGTCATCGAATTACGCGAATTTAACGAATGCTTTTTTTAAATGATGTTTACTCTTTATGATGCGCGACATGGTCTGCCCCTGCATTGGACTGCTTGTCGTGATAATTCGTGCCAATTTGTGAAATTCGTGGACTTCTGTTCTTTTTTCTCTTTGATCATCGAATTACGCCAATTGAACGAATGGTTTTTTTTGAAAATGCCTCATGCCTATTCGAGATAAACGTTGATATGTTAAGTCGGTGTTGTCTTGTGAACAGGTTGAATTTGTTGTTAGAAGTTGATCATATAAATTTTGTGTCTGCACCGGCACGGAAGAAGGCTAATGTTTACATCGCCTCCAAGCGCTCAAACATATCGGGGTATTTATCTGTTAATACCAACAGTGTTGTTGCCTGCTCGTTGGGACGGCTGGTACCGAGTTCCCATTTTTCCAGTGTCCGGGTCGAGATATGCAGAAAATTTGCAAAGACAGCGCGGCTCATGCGGTATTTTTCTCTTATGGCACGGATCTCATCGGCAGAGAGGGTTTTACGCTCTTTGGCGGTGACTTTGGTCGTTTTAAGCGTCAGTTTGGACTGCTCGTACGCTTTGGCATCTTCAAGGGAGTGTTCCAGCTCTTCGAATAGGTCTCGTTTAGGCATCTTTGATCTCCTCTACAATTTTTTTTAACATTTTTTTCTGATCGGTCGTCAAATCTTCCATCTCATTCTTGGCATAGATCGTCAAAAAATGGATGTGCTCTCTTTCGGACAGAAAAAGATAGATGGTTCGTACACCACCCCTCTTGCCTTTGCCGTTGGCCGACCAACGCAGCTTTTTCAGTCCGCCCGTTCCGGAGATCGTGTCACCGGAAGAGGGCTGAGTAAGCAAAAAGTTCTGCAAAGCACGGTAACTCTCATCGTCCAGGTACTGTTCGCGAAACTTTTCAAACAGTTTTGATTCAATAAATATCATAATTGTACCCTACCTGGGTATAGTTTGTCAAACACGTTAGCTGTCATGACTCTTCCTTATGGAGTTGAATGTCAAGGATAGCACACTGTTACAACCGCGAGTTGAGATGTGTCAGAACGACAGATTTTGATCTGAATCCTCGTGTCGGCACCATTCGAATTCGAACCTTATTTTGTACTTTCCATGCATTGCACTCTTAGTTCTTATCCACGAATTACACGAATTAAAGAGCAGTCTATTGTAAGCTAAAAAATTTCGTGTTTTTTTTGTGGAATTCGTGGACAGTTTTGACCTTTTCTTTTTTGCCCACAGATTAATGGGATTAGCGGGATTTGTTAGTATAAATTTAAAATGTAATTTCGTTAATCCCCTGCATTGGACTGTTGGTCCTGATAATTCGTGCCAATTTGTGAAATTCGTGGACTTCTGTTCTTTTTCCCAACAGCTTTATTTGTGTAAAGTAAAATAAAATATACTTGACACAAAAGGCTTTGTGTCTGTTACGTTTTACACAACTTCTCTGCCTTGTGCATCTAAGATGCAGTGGATCCCAAATCAAGTTTGGGATGACAAGTTGTCGAAAGTGGACTGTTGGTCCTGATAATTCGTGCCAATTTGTGAAATTCGTGGACTTCTGTTCTTTCTTCATTTTGATCATCGAATTAAGCCAATTTAACGAATGGTTTTTTTGAAACAGACCCTCTGCTGAGGTTTGCTCTTGCTCTGCATCTGACAATTTATATATACTTGTATTCTAGATAAACAGTAAGTCAATTAGCGGGAGAGAGCATGTCAGATAAAGACCGTCAGAAGTGGGACGAGAAGTACCGGGTAAAAAGCCAGCTGCTGAAACCGCGCGAGGCGAGTGAGAACATCAGGAAGTATGTCAAACCTACCGTTGGCGCCAGGGCGCTTGACCTTGCCTGCGGGGCGGGACGCAACGCCATCTACCTGGCGAGGATGGGGTACGAGGTCGATGCGTTCGATATCGCCGCGGCTGCCCTCGATGCCCTCGTGGAGGAGGCCCGCCGCAAAGAGGTCTACTCACTGGTCAATGCCGAGCTGGTCGACCTTGACACCTTTACCCCCGCACAAGAGAGCTACGATCTCATCATCATGATGAACTTCCTCGACCGCGCCCTCTTGGAGCGGGCAAAGTTCGGCTTGAAAAGCGGGGGACTCTTTATCGTCGAGACCTACATGGACGACGACGCCAACGAAAAAGAGAGCTCAAGCGCGGAGAACGTGCTGAAAGAAGGGGAGCTGAAAACCCTCTTCGGCGAGGGGTGGGAAGTGCTCCATTACGAGGAGTTCGAGAACGAAGCCTATGAACTCTACCGCATGCAGAAACAGGTGATCGTGGTCAGGAAACGCTAGAGGGCCGTCGCTTCAATCAGAGTGATCCGGCTGCTCTCCGGACGGCTCGTCCGAATCTTCCGTTTTTGCTTTGGCTGCTGCCGCCTCTCTGGCCTTCGCCTCTTTTTTCGCCTGTTTTACAGCGGCATATTTCTCGCGGCTCTCCGCCGCCTCCTTTTGCCAGAGAGACCACCGGTTGTTGACATCGTCCTCCTTGGTCGCACTCTGCTGCTTCTTCTCACTCTGCCAGAGCGCCTCCTCGGCCTTGGGACAGGCCCGGACACACTCGCCGCAGTAGATGCACAAGTAAGGGTTGTAGTTGTACTCCTTGGTACCGTCCTCGTTCTGATGGAAGACGATCGCCTTCGGCGGACAGGCCTTTTCGCAGTTGTCGCAGAAGATGCAGTGCTCCTCGCTGTACTCGATGAGCCCCCGATAATCTTTGGGCAGCACAATCTCCTCTTCGAGCGGGTAGTTGAGCGTGTGCACCGGTCTGAAAAGGTTCATCAGCGCTTGCCATAGAGCTTTAAACATACATTCCCCCTACTTCGCCGTACAGGAGAGGCACGGGTCGAACGAGGCGAGAATGGCCGGAGCATCGGCATACTCGCTCCCCTTAAAGACCTCCATCATCGCCGGAATGGCCGAGAAGGTCGGGGTCTTGATGCGCATGCGGTCGAGAAAGTTCTTTTTGCTCGCCCTGACCAGGTAGAAGATCTCCCCGCGCGGCGCCTCCAGCCTCACCGCCGTTTCGCCCTCGGGCTTGCCTTTCACCTTCGTGATGATCTCGCCACTCGGCAGATTGTCGACGATGTTCCTGCACATCTCCATACTGTTGTAGATCTCTCTCAGACGGACCATGTTACGGGCGTAGATGTCGCCGCTGCTCTCGAGCATCATCTTGAACCCCACCTCCCCGTAAGGCAGCTCCGTACTCTCTGCCCGGACATCCGTCTTCAGACCCGCAGCGCGCGCCAAAGGACCGATGGCATTGTAGGTGCAGGCCTCTTCATAGCTGAGTACGCCGATGTTCTTGTACTTGAGCGAAAGCGACCAGTTGCTACTGAAACGCTCCATCAGCACGTCGATCTTCGGTTTGAGCTCGTCGAGGTTTTTACGGATTAACACCGCCAGCTCCGTCGTGATGTCGCGGTTGACCCCGCCGATGGCCACATAGTCGAACTGAATACGGTTGCCGCTGATCGCCTCCTGCAGATCCATCACCAGCTCGCGGTCCGTCATGATCTGCATGAACATCGCCTCGAAACCCGCATTCTCGCTGACGTGGGCAAGACAGAGCATGTGCGAATGGATACGGTCGAGCTCGACCATCAGAATACGCAGGTATTTGATGCGGTCATTCGCCTCGTACCCCAGCAGCTTCTCGACGGCGAGCGTGTAGGTGAGCGAGTGGGTAATGGCGCAGAGACCGCAGACACGGGCGACCACATAGGGCACCTTCTTCCACTCAAAGGTCTCGGTACAGGCCTTTTCGATGCCGCGGTGGACAAAACCGACATCGGCGCCCACTTCGACGATCTTCTCGTTCTCCGTCGTGAACTGAAAACGGACGGGCTCCAGGAGCGAGATGTGCTGGGAGCCGAGAGGAATGTTGACCACTTTTCTCTTGCCGCTCACAGGGAACACCTTAAGGGAATAGTACGCGAATCTTTGTCGAGGTAGAGCCCCTTCTCGGCCCCTTTGATACTGAGACCGAACATGTCGACCACCTCGCGCTCGCCCATGATGGAGGAGGGGATGAGCGAGACGATGGAGGGTGCCGGCGTCTCGAAATCGCTGATGGCGTAGTAGACCACCACCTCCTCTTTGCTGCCGTATTTCGAAAAGATCCACTGCAGCTCGATGGTACCGTCGCAGAGGTCGATGCCGTTGAGGGTGAGAAAGTGCCAGGTGTGCGGCTCATAAAAAGCCCTCAGGTCATCCAAAAGGGTGTAGTAGCTTGTTTCAATCTTCGTCATCTTCTACCTTTTTCGCCATCTTGTAGCGGCTGATTTTGTTGGCGACGGTCTCGATGGCCCCGAAAAGACGGTAGGGCTTCTCAATAGCCTTCCCCTTGGCCTCAAGAATCTCAAGCGACTTGACGATGCCGTCGATAATGAGCTGCGGCGAGGCGGCGCAGCCGGGAACATAGACGTCGACCGGAATATACTGGTCGATGCCGTCTTCGACATTGTACATCCCTCTGAAGACCCCGCCCGTCGTCGTACAGGAGCCGACGGCGACCACCACCTTGGGTTCGGGTATCTGGCTGTAGAGCTCGACAAGACGCTCGCGGGAGCGGAAGGTGACCGGACCCGTCACCAGAAAGATATCGGACTGCTTCGGGTTGCCCGTGTTGATCACCCCGAAACGCTCCAGGTCGAACTTGGGACTCAGCGCGGCGAGGATCTCGATGTCGCAGCCGTTGCAGCTTCCGGCGTTGTAGTGGAGGACCCAGGGAGACTTTTTGCGAAAGGGGGCAAAGAACTTCATAGCACTATCCAGACAATATTGGCGGCGGCCAGCGTAAAGGCCGTCGCATAGGTGATCTTTACCATGTGGTCCGGACGGACCCTCGCCGTGGCGTTGTCCACCAGGTTGACCAGCAGAAAGGCGGAAGCGACCAGCAGGGCGCCGAGCCAGAGGGAGCTGCCGCCGAAGAGAAAGACGAAGCTGTAGACAAAGAGGTACTCCAGGAAACGGGCCATGTAGAGAAACTCATAAAAGAGCCCGCTGTACTCTACCTCGACACCGCCGACGATCTCCTGATGCGCTTCGACCACATCGAACGGGGACTTTTTGACCTTGATCGGTACGATGATCAGCAGGGCCAAAAAGAGCAGCGGCATCTGCAGCAGCTGACTTTTCGCGGCAAGGACCGTTCCGACCTCGAAACTGCCGGCCGTCAGATAGAAGCCGACGGCGACAAGAACGAGCACCGGCTCGTAGGCGACCAGCGCCAGCAGTTCGCGGTTGGCGCCGATGTGCGAGTAGGCGGAACGCACGCTGTAGCCCGCGGCGACCAGCGTCAGCAGGGCAAAGAGGTGCAAAAAGATGACATAGAGCAGGTTCCAGCCCAGAAAGATGGCGGCCACCGTGATCCAGAGCAGGAAGAAGTGGGCCACTGCCAGCAGGGCGTGGGTCGAGTGGACGATAAGGGTCCGCTTGTCCATCAGCTTGAACATGTCGTAGAAGGGCTGCAGCAGCGGCGGTCCCTGACGGCGCTGCATCCGTGCGCGCAGTACCCTTTCGCCGCCATATACCAGCCCGCCGAGCAGGGGTGCCAGAAGAATGAAGAGCCAGCTCATGAGACGGCTCCCGCAAGCAGTACGGCGGAGAAGAGCAGGGCTGAACCGCCATAGATGAGCTGCTTCACTCTCTGCGTCGGCTCAAAGTAGAAAAGGGCCGCATCAAACTCCTCTTTCTCCCCGCAGTGGTAGGTCGGGGTGCGGTCAAAACGCTCCAGCCTGCTGCGAAGCCACGGCACAAGCGCGAGCAGCAGCAGCGGCAGAGCAAAGAGGGCGAGGTTGAGCTCGCGCTGCTGCATCATAAAGATGAGCGCCCCGCCGATGGAGAGGATGCTCAGCAGCAGCAGCGGCACCAGAAAGCCGAGCGGCATCTCTTCGCTTTTGGAGATAGTAATGTCCGAGGGGCTTGAGAGCAGTGCCGAAGCGACCTTGAAGTAGAGCAGCACCAGAAGGACGCTGCCGACGAGAATGGCCAGCAGTACCGCCGTCAGCCAGGGCTCTTCGCGCAGGAGCGAGGCGATGGATTCGATGGCGAAGAGCTTGCCCATAAAGAGCCCGAACGGCGGGAGAGTGAGCGAGACAAAACCGAACATGATGTAGCGGACACTCTGAGGGGCATAGGCGCTTAAGCCCTTCATATCTTCGATATCTTTAAGATGGAAGCTCTTCTCCAGTACGCCGGCGCTCAAAAAGAGGAGCGCTTTGGCAAAGGCGTGAAAAAAGATGAGCGCCATCGCGAGCATGATGCTCTCCGGCGCCGCGATAGCGGCGAGACTCACCATCAACCCCAGCAGTGCGATGGTCGAGTACCCGAGTATCTCTTTTAAAACCGAGCGCGAAAGCGCCAGATAGGAGGCGGCGACAAAGACCAGCGCCCCGGTGAGCGAAAGCACGCCGCCGAGCAGCGTGCCGCCAAGAACGGGCGAGAGCTTTATGATGAGATAAGGGGCGATCTTGACCATCGTTGCCGAGTGCAGTATGGCACTGACCGGTGTCGGTGCGACCATGGCACCCAGCAGCCAGCTGTCAAAAGGAAGTGCCGCCCCTTTGATCAGTGCGGCGACCGCAAGCAGGGCTACGGCAAAGAGCAGATAGGTGCCCGTTGTCTCCAGCAGCGTGTCAAAGTAGAAGGTGCCGAACTGTGTTACGGCGATGAGGGTGCCGAGCAGTATGGTCACACCCCCGACCTGGTTCATCCAGAGCGCTCTGAGGGCGTTGATCTGACTCACTTCGTCTTTTCTGAACCCGATAAGCAGGTACGAAGCCAGTGTCGTCATCTCGAAGAGAAAGAAGAAGAGCAGCAGGGAGTTGGCCATCACAAGGGTGTTCATTACCGAGAGAAAGAGGAGCAGATAGGTGCTGAAAAGCCGTTTTCTAAAGTCGCTCATCGCCTCATCGGCCATATAGCGCAGGGCATAAAAGATGATCATGCCTCCGACGATATTGATGATGAGAAACATCAACACCGAGAGCCGGTCGACGATCAGGGTGGTGCCGCTATGGCCCTGCAGGCTCATCTCGACCAGCGCGTAAAGCAGCAGCTGCAGGAGAGCCAGTGCGGTCACCTTGCGGGCCTTGAAGCGGTACCCCTGCCAGAGAAAGTAGAGCAGCAGCACAGTGTCGGCGGCGATCAGAACGCTCTCCATCGCAGAGGTGAAGGTAAAGACTATCGATGTCGCAGGGGTCAAAAAGAGCTTGAGAGAGATAAACGACAGAAACGACACGGTGAACGTGACAAGCAGGTACTGCAGGCGTATGTTGGCGGTGATGAGCATTAACAAAGCGGCAAAGATCGGCAATAGAACAAGTACCCATACCGATGCCATCAATGCCCCTTTGCGTGATATAGTGATTATTATATCACTGAAATTGCTATCTTGGCACATCAATGTGCCCATAAGATAACTATCATATCACACGAAGGTTACGCCGCTTGCTGAAGAGGGTTGGTTTAATGGCGTCAAGTTTGTATAATAGAGCAGCAATAAAGATGGCGAGGAGGTCTGTTTTGAAGATCATTAACCTGGGTTCGATCAACATCGACCATGTTTACCGTGTTGAGCACTTCGTACGTCCCGGCGAGACCCTCGAGAGCGAAAGCTACAGCGTCTTCTCGGGCGGCAAAGGGGCCAACCAGTCCATCGCGCTCGCGCGGGCCGGAGCGGCGGTCATGCATGCCGGCAGGGTCGGGCCCGAAGGGGCCTGGCTCAAGGAGCTGCTCGCAGACAACGGCGTTGACGCGGAACTGGTGCGGGTTGTCGATGCGCCGACGGGCCACGCCGTTATCCAGGTCAACCCCGAAGGCGAAAACGCCATCATCATTCACGGCGGGGCCAACCGCACTTTTAAAAAAAGTGACATCGACAGGGTTCTTGAACGGGCCGAAGCGGGCGACTTTCTGCTCCTGCAGAACGAGACCAACGCCGCCGCCGAGATACTTGAGCGGGCCAAGGAGCTCACCGTCGTCTTTAACCCAGCGCCGATGGACGAAGAGGTCAAGCGCTACCGGCTCGACAAGGTGGGTATCTTTATCGTCAACCAGGTCGAAGGCGAAGCGCTGAGCGGCGAAAGCGAACCGGAGGCCATCCTCGATGCCCTGCAGCGTCTCTACCCAGACAGCCGTACCGTTCTGACGCTCGGTAGAGCAGGGGTCATCTACGCCGATGCGAAAGAGCGCATCCGTGTTGCAGCGCAGGAGGTGGAAGCGGTGGACACGACCGGTGCGGGCGATACCTTCATCGGCTATTTTCTGGCGGAACTGGCGCGCGGCAGCGATGTCAAAAAATGTCTGGAGATGGGCGTCAGGGCCGCAGCCGTCTGCGTGACCCGCCAAGGGGCGGCAGACTCCATCCCGACACTTGCGGAGCTCGAACAGTGAAGCGCGTTGCCATACTGATCGACGAAGGGTTTGAGGATTCGGAGTTCATCTACCCCTACTACCGTCTGCTCGAAGCGGGCATGGCGGTGACAGTCATCGCCCCGAAAACCGGAAGCTGCATAGGCAAACACGGTACAAAGGCGCAGGTGACAGAGCGTCTGGAAGCAGCGCAGAGCCACGCTTACGACGCGCTTTACCTGCCCGGCGGCCACGCGCCCGAAAAGCTGCAGCTCCTCGCCGAGACGGCACCCTTCGTGCGTGCGTTCGCGCTTGAGGAGAAGCTCATCTGTGCTGTCTGCCACGGCCCGCTTCTGCTCGCTTCGGCGGGGCTCTTAAAAGGCAAAAGAGTAACGGCATACCCGTCGGTGAAAGCGGCGCTGGTGGAGGCGGGTGCGGACTATACGGGGAGTAGTGCCGAGGTCGACGGCAAGCTGGTTACCGCCCGCGACCCTCAGGCACTGCCTGGGATGATGCGGTTGTTTCTGGCGCAGCTGGAAGCGTAGAGGTTATTGCCCCACTTTTTTGGCATCATCGACGCAGTAGCGTGTGTGCGGTTCTGCGCGGAGGCGCTCGACAGGGATGGTGTCGCCGCTCTCTTCGCAGATGCCGTAGGTGTTGTTGTCGAGTTTGGTGAGGGCATGCTCGACCTCTGCAAGCTCATGGCGCTGATGCTTAAGCAGGGCGCTGTGGTGCTCCTCGTCGCTCTGCTGCGAGGCCATGTACCCCATGTCGTCGATGTCGTCGTCTCTGACAATAGCGTCCATCTCTTCGCTGAGACGTGCAATGTTGGCCGTTAACTCATCTTTCATCGTCTGCAGTCGTACTCTAAACTCTTCATAATCCAATGCAGCCATCTTAGCTCCTTTATGGTTGTTCTGAGGTGTTGTCGGACTATTATACACCATTGATATCTAAAGATGCCCTGAATGTAAGGAGATTGTATCAGCGTGGTTCAAAGGGTTGTTATGAAAAGACAGGAGTTGAATATACATAATTTTATATTATATAAATGTGTGCAGATCCGGCAGGGTCTAAAGCCCTGAATGCAGATTATAGAGTTCGCGGATAAGCTGGAGTTCGGTTAAGAGCTCTTCTTTCCCGCTTTCTCTTTTTTTGCGTAGTCTTTGACGTTCTTTTTTATCTCTTGTTTCAGCTCTTTTTTGAGAATCTTTTTGGTTTGCTTTTTAACGTACTTGTTAACTTTCTTCTTATCGATCATGGTACACCTCTTATTTGAATATATAGGCAGATGCCTACTTCTTTATGATAGAGCACTCTTGCTTATTGAATCCTAAAGTGAAGCGGTTCGGATGGAAGCGGTGTCGGGACTGTTTTCTGACAATATTTTAATGAAGATTGATGCTTTCTTCACAGGTGTCGGCATTATGGCGCTTAATGATATATATTATTGTATTATGGCGGTAATGACTATCTATAAACAACGTGTGCATACTCCAAACGAAGCTGCCATATTATAGGTTACACAAAACAAGGAGCGCTTCCATGACAAAAGAGGATGTGCAGAAGAAAATCAAAAGTGCACGCCAGTCGCATACATATCAGATACAAAAGATCAAATTCCTGGTAGAAGGGGTCCCGCTGAAAGAGGAGCCGACTCCCGTCAGTTACAGAGAGTGCGGTTTCGGCAGCTGGATGTATGGCGATGAAGAGATGCTGTGTAAACTTGTGGGGGAAAAAAGCTTCAAAGAGATCGAACAACTGCATATACTTTGGCACACCGAATACCAAAAAATCTATCAGATCTATTACGGCGAAGCCAAAAAGGGTCTCTTCTCAAGGTTTTCGAGCGGTAGATTAAAGGTCGATTCACAACAGAAAGAGAGTGCCAGGGGCTATTTCAACGATCTTCAAAAGTTGACCTATACGCTTTTGAATATGCTTAAAAGCCTGGAGCACAGTATCGACGTTATGCCTAACAGTTATTTTGGTGACAAATAAGAGTTCACACTCTCTTTTCACCCCACACGATTCTTTCTTACAGATGGCAGTAATGTCAGGTGAAACGGTTTTAAACCGTATCAGTAGATCAAGGGTACAAAACGAAAACCGTAAAAATCTTTTTTTTCGAAGCGGTTATCCTCTTTTTTATAGATCACTGAGATCATGTTCTGAATGGGAATGACCATAATACCGCCGGGATTGAGCTGTTCGAGCAGTTCAAGTGGTAGCACTTCTGCGGCGGCTGATACAAGTATCTTGTCAAAAGTCTCTCCCGGAAGACCGAGGGCTCTCTTGGCACGTTTCAGACGAACATTGGTAAATCGGTAGGGAGCAAGGTTGCTTTGGGCCAGTTCCAGAAGCTGCGGGATGCGCTCGATGCCCGTGACGGAACCGGCGCTGACAGCGTGGGCGATCAGCGCGGTGGTCCAGCCTGAACCGCAGCCTATGTCGAGGACGTTGTCTCCCTTTTGAAGCTCGAGAAGCTCCAGCATAAAGGCAACGGTGTAGGGCTGAGAGATGGTCTGTCCTTCGCCGATGGAGAGAGGATAATCCTCATAGGCATCTTCATGCAGAGCGGCGGGGACAAAGTCTTTGCGGTCAATGGCATTGAAGCTCGCTATCAGCAAGGGGGAAGCGAGTACGCCCTGTTCCTGTAAATACAAAGTGAGTTCATGATGAGAATACATACTGTCTCCATCGGTTGAAGGGTTGGTATCTCTATTATAATCAAAAAATGTAGCGTAAAAAATATAGCTGCGTCAGCTGTTGAAAGGTTATATTGTAAATTTTTTTTAGGGGAGTTTTAAAAAAGTGTATAGAAGGTACAGGCCGAAGCCTGTACGGAGAGAAAGGGTTACAGTGGTGTAACGTTTTCTGCTTGAGGGCCTTTTTGACCTTCACCAACTTCAAAAGTTACTTTTTGTCCTTCAGCTAGAGAAACACGACCGTGTCCTGTGCTGTTTACTTGACGAAAGTGAACAAATACATCTGCTCCGCCATTGTCTTGTTGGATAAATCCGTAGCCTTTTTCATCGTTGAACCATTTTACAGTTCCGTTTTGTAATTCTGCCATTACAGTACCTTTATAGGAAAATATACACTTCTCACGAAGCGGAATCAAAATCGGGAGGAGTCTTCAGGTCTAGCAGAAAATACTGTTTACACACTAAAGATGAACTCGAGCCTCATCTTACATCGACAGTATTATAGCTTTCTTTTGACGATAATACAAATGAATAATTAGTTTTTGTGATTTTGTAGCCTAAATGTGACAAACTGCTCACTGACAGGAGGCAGTCTGAGGGAAGAAGATTATGGTAAGAGTGCAATGACAGCAGCGTTTTCACTCTCTATCGCATACTCATGGACACTTTTACCTTCACCGTCTTTAAGAGCGGCATCGGCGCCTTTGTCGAGCATGAATCTGACCAGCTCTTCATTACCGGCTTCCGCAGCAAGCATCAGCGGGGTGATGCCATCTTCGTCAGCCGCATTGATATCGATCTTGGTCTCCATGAGCATCTCAGCTGTCTCGGTGTGCTCGCCGATGATCGCTGTCAGGATCAGTGAACCGCCGCAAGGCGATTGGATAGTGATGTCAGCGCCAAGATCCATAAGTTTTCTGGCTGTTTCGGTGTGGCCGTTTTCAACAGCCCATATCAGGGCATATTTGCCGTTTTTGGTCTTGGTATTGACATTGGCGCCGTGTTTGACCAGCAAAGCAGCGATGTCGGTATGCCCCTCTATCGAAGCGTAGACGAGAGGGCAGAAACCGGCGGTGTCCTTGGCGTTGGTGTCGGCACCTTTGTTGATCAGAACCGTCACGACATCCGTATGTCCCTCTTTGGCTGCCCACATCAATGCGGTAGCATTGTTATATCTGCTGTCGACCGCAACCTTGGTGTCGAGTATGGTGTTGAGTGCAGCGGTATCGCCTTTTTTAGCAGCGTCGATAAGGGCTTCGTTGGCAAAGAGGGTGCTAAAGAGGGAGAGGGCCGTAAGTGCGATGAGTTTTTTTGAAAAGAGGGTCATTATAGTGTTCCTGGTAAGATAAATTTATAACCGATTATATACCGAAACTGCTGAACAAGATGACACCGGATGATTAAATATTTAGCAAGAGGCCCTCTCATCCAAACGCCTGAGAAAAAGTAAGAGCAGGTCGTGGAAGCTCAACTCTTTGAACCCTTCGTCAAGTACGTTGCCGCCGCCGCCCGCACCGGCGCCGATCTGCTCATAATATCGGATCGTGACCGGCGTTTTGATAAGGTTGTTGGCAGGACGGTGAAAGAGGATGGCATTGGCATTGACGCGGTGGTCTACGCAGAAGTCCAGTATGGCTCTGTAGGGTATGGTGTTGCGCCGCTTCATCGAGGCAAAGGTAGAAGGGGCGATACCCAGGGCGACCGCGACATCTTTGTCGTGGACCTTGGCCCGCTTTGTCTGTGAGAGCAGGGTCTTGAGTTTTGCAATAATAGTTTGAAAGTTGTTCATGGCAAAATAATAGGAAAATATAGGTGGATAGGCCAAAAATATGACACCTTGTTATCGGAAGCGAGTGCTATTTTTTGTAGGCCTTGTCAATGGGGCTGTTATATGATCGGAAAAAGAGGCAAAGTCTGCTGTTATGAGAGAAGGTCCCGCTAACCGGCCTAAGCTTATAACAGTTTTTCAAAATCATCGGCCGGTATCGGTCTGGAATAGAGGTAGCCTTGGCCGTAATCACAATTTATGTCTGTTAATAAACGTCGCTGCTCTTCTGTCTCGATCCCCTCTGCGATCACTTTAATAGCCAACTTGTGTGCCATGACGATCATCGCTTCACAGAGGGCAATGTCGGGAGAGTCGAGTGTGAGGTTACTGACAAAACTTTTATCTATTTTAATGTAGTCGATGTCAAATTTTTTAATATATGAGAGCGATGAATAACCGGTACCGAAGTCATCGAGAGAGACCTCGATACCGGCATCGCGCAGTTGCAGCAGTTTGTCTGCGATCCGGCTTTCATTCTCCATCAACAGACTCTCTGTGATCTCAATGACGCTGTACTTTCCGGAGAGATCGATTTCAGCCAGATGCTCAAGCCAATCCTCGATCTTGGCTGATGAACGAAACTGCACAGGGGACTTGTTGACACTGACCTGGAATTCAAGGTTGAACTGTTCCTGCCACACTTTTGTTTGACGTGTCGCCTCTTTGTAGACCCAGTCGCCGATCTCAAGAATGAGACCGGACTCTTCTGCCAACGGGATGAAATCATCGGGCGGAACCACTCCTCGTTCGGGATGGTTCCAGCGTATCAGTGCTTCAGCTTTCAGTATCTTCCCCGTTTGCAACTCAACAATAGGCTGATAATAGAGCTGGAACTGCCGGAGGTCTAATGCTTTATGCAGATCGTTGATAAGCAGTTGCCGCTTTTGGGCCTCTTTCTGCATGGACGGCGTAAAATAACTAAAGCAGCTCCGTCCGGATTTTTTGGCAAGATACATCGCCTGATCTGCATTTTTGAGCAATTCAGAGGCTGTCTCGGCATCATCCGGGAAAATCGTGATACCGATACTTGCCGAAATATAGAGACTGTTTCTCCTGACTTCAAAGGGTCTGCTCAGACTGACAATAATCTCCTGCATAACACGATCGATACTGAGCGTATCCCGCAGGTCGGTGAAAATAATCGTAAATTCATCACCGCCGATGCGTGAGACGGTGTCTGATTCACGAACATGGCCCAGAATACGCCGGGTCGCTTCGATCAGCAGGGCGTCTCCCGTCTCGTGACCGAGACTGTCGTTGACATCTTTAAAATGGTCCAGGTCAATATATAAGAGGGCAAACGGCAGTTTTGAACGCTGCGATCGTTTTATCTCCTGTTGGAGACGGTCTTGAAACATTCGGCGGTTTGGCAGTTTGGTCAAAGGGTCGAAATTGGCCTGTTCCAGGATACGCTCATCCGCCTTTTTCTTTTCGGTGATATCATCAAAGAGCGCGAAATAGTGGTCAATCTCTCCATGCGCATCTTTTACGGTGTTGATCATCAAAAACTCGGGGTAGACCTCACCGTTGGAGCGTCTGTTGAAGATCTCACCGCTCCAGTGCCCGGTCATCCTGATATCTTCCCACATCGCGTCAAAGAAGGCTCTTGCGTGTTTTCCTGAACTGAGGAACTTTGGGTTTCGCCCCATAGCATACTCGGCTTGATAACCGGTGATCTTTGTGAATGCCGGGTTGACGCTAATGATGTTGTTATTGATGTCGCTGATCAGGATGGCCTGGCTGCTGTTCTGATAGATCTGCGCAGCGAGTTCACGTTCGGTGATGTCGGAATGTGTCCCGACCATACGCAAGGCATTTCCCTGCTCGTCACGGCTGACCACCTTGCCGCGGCTTAAGACCCATGACCAGCTGCCGTTACTGCGCAAGATGCGATGCTTGTTGGTATAGAAGTCTGTTTGACCGTCCAGGTGTGCCTGAAAATCGGCTTTCATCTCTTGAATATCGGCCGGATGGACTGCTGCTGTCTCATCATCGGCTGTGAAACGGTTGTCGACGATCTTGAAAAGAGGCGCATCGTTCTCGGAATGTGAGATCTGATTGTGCTCAATGTCCCAGTCCCATACATTCTCTACACCGCCGTCGAGTATGAACCTCCATCGCTCTTCACTGCGGTCCAGGGCATCTTCGGCCTGTTGTCGCAGGGCTTTTTCCCGCATCAGCTCCAGGGTTCTGTCCGAGAGGCTGTCATACATAGAGAGAACGGTGTGGATGAGGATCTTCATCGAGCCGCTCATCTCGTCGTTTGCCTGTATCTTGGCCTGATCCATGCTGGCACCGGATTCGAGTGCCAGAGCGGCCTTTGCCATCCGTTTATCGGTGTCAAGGATGTGATAGGCCAGCCATTTTGACAAGAAGGAGACGATATCATGGATGACATCATCGAGAGGCTTTTGGTCTCTATTCTCTTTAAGTAAAATAGCCTTATCGATAAAAGAGACGTGTGTCGCCTCATGATCGAGATACCACTCATCATCACCAAAGTGGGCAGACCAGATGGCCTCTTCCGTTTTGAAATGGTAATCAGCATAATCAGCCAGTTCATCAAAGATCTCATTTAAGACGATCTCATCGGAACGGTTGGCCAGATGCGCGGCCAAACGGTTTAGGATGTGTACAAGTTCCCGATGCTGTTCATCGATCAGTGCGATCCCCGTTTCAAAGTTTTTGCTCCAGGGAAAGATCTCAAAATAGATTAGTTCATTTGCCTCTTTCATTATAAGGCCTCCTTATTCAAAGGCCTCTTAACAATATCGCAATTAACATTAAAGATATTTAACAAAGTTAAACTAACAGAAATTAAAATAATTAAAACAGACAGCTGCCCGACGGTTCGCGCTCTGATGCCGCTGTCAAAGCTTCAATCTCTTTAAATCTGGTCATGGCCTGGCTTATCGGAGTTACTGCCTCTCTCTGTCTGTCCGGATAGACTGTTTTGATTTATAGAATAAGTGGGAATATTAAATTTTAAAGAGGTATTGGTGTTATGGAGATAATGGGATGTAAAATGGTGGACAGCTAGGGATTCGAACCCTAGGTAGGTTGCCCTACACACGCGTTCCAGGCGTGCGCCTTCGACCACTCGGCCAGCTGTCCGTCTTTTGGAGAAAGGAAGTATAGTTAAGAGTTCGTTACAGTGGGCTTAGAGAAGCCTGCAATCTTGCATAATCTTTTTCCAATCTTCGTCATAGTGTTTTTTGACGTAGTTGAAATGGTGGGGAACCGTGCAGTTGGAGCAGTCTTGATGGATGGCATCGCCGTAGACTCCTGCTGCACCATCTTGTGAGTCGATAGCGCAGAAACTGTAAACCGTCTTCTCCCCTTTTATCTCCACACCGTCATCATTGAACCGAAAGTTGGGGCAGGCACAGAGATAGCAGTTAAGCTTCTCCATGTCGTGGCACTTTTTACCGCGTGTACCGTCCTCATTTTTTTCTCTGTAGAGAGGGCAGAAGTCAGGCTCCTTGACCCGCATGTTCTCAAAATCGAAATAGGCGATGATCTCATCTTTTCCAAGACCTTCTGACAGCAGCTTTCTCATCACAGCTTTATGTCGGTGCGCCTGCGCTTCATACCATGACAGATAGGTCATTGGGTGCCTTTGGGTGCTGTTCTGAAAGCACGCAGAAGGTAGGCGATGGTGATCCCCTCTACGACGACAAGCAGAAAGTGCAGGTCATAGACCTGGATGCTGTTTTCGGTAACGGCAAAAAAATATTCCAGCCCTTTATAAAAGAGGTAGGCGATCACCATCCCTGCCAGATAGCCTTTCTGTTTGGTCACGTCCAAAAAGGTGAGGATCTGGCTGCGTCTGAAGAGGATGGTCTCTGCCCGGACAAGGTAGGAGCCGAAAGCGAAGGTGAACTGGTAGCCGAGATAGATCATCAGTGCGGTGGTATAACTGTAGGCGAAAAGCAAAAAGTAGAGTACGAGTGCCAGCATGACGATCTCGACGGTTAAGGAGATACGGTAAAAATAACGGCGGTTCATGATCTTGGTATAAAACTTGGCGATGACCAGCATTGCAAGCGCCAGGGCGATGCCGCCCATAGAGAAGAGAGAGGGCTGCAGCGGCGTATAGATGGTGAAGATGGTGCCGACCGAGAGGCCGGTGAAGAGCGAGTTGAAAAACTTGTAGTCGATAAACGCTCTGGTGTCAATACCGTTTCCTCGCTGCATCTCTCTGTCCATTCTGTTAGTAGCTGGCTGTCAGACCCAAATAGAGGCTGCGGCCGGCACTGGCGTATCCGTCAACACTCTGGTAGTATCTGTCTGTTATATTATCGACTTTTCCATAAACGGTGATGAAGTCGTTGACTTTGACATTGGAGACAAAGTGCAAGAGCGTGTACTTTCCGGTTTGTGCCCCCTGTTCGTCTGCACGGTCGTAGCGTTCACCGATATACTGAGCGTTGAGGCCCAGGTCAAACGTCTCTGTCGCATAGTAGACAACAGAGGCGTCGGCCTGCTGTTTGGGACGGCGTGCCAACACTTCGCCGTCGGCATTGGTAGCATCGAGATAGGTGTAGTTCAAAGAGAGCCCGAGTCTGTCTAAGAAGTAATCTTTATAGCCGATCTCAACACCGCGCAGCAGGGATTCGCCTTCGATGTTTTGGAATTCTCCTGTGTAGAGTCCGGTCGGGACATAATCGATAAGATCCGTGACTTTGTTATAAAAGCCGGTGATCCAGAGATTGTCATTACCCAGTGTCGCTTCATAAGCGAGCGTCGATTCTGGATTCACCGCACTGTTGCCTGCATAACCGTCGTAAAGTTGGTATAAGGTAGGCACATTGTAACCGGTGCCGACGTTGGCACTGATAAAGATATCACTGTAGATAAACTGTTTCAGGCCTAGTTTTCCGGTGACCTTCTCGTTAAAATCACTGTAGCGGTCGTATCGGACAGATTCTGTCAGAATGCTCTCTTTGCCGGCAAAAAGCTCAACCTTGTTGTAATTGGTTGCAAAAGCAGAGAGGGTATTATAGTTTTCGTCCAGGTCGACACCGGCACTCTTTTGCTGCGCAAAGTTCTGGTAGGCACCGCCGACTCTTAAAAAGCCCTCTTCCATATAGCTGATCTTGTCTTCGAGTTTGACCTCGTTGAGAGAACCGGTGTAGCCGCCATATTGTGAGCGGTTAAAGGTTGATAGATTGTATCGCAGCTCGATGTCGTTAAGCGCACCGTTATGTGTATAGGCTACCGAGTAGAACCGGTCTTTATTTGTTGTAACTGTGTATGGTCCGTTTGGCGCATCAGCCGGTTCACCGGTACCAAAGTCGATGGAATCATATTCTATATAGCTGTTGATACTCTGAATAGATGCTTCGATGCGGTCAAAATCTGTGATGTTCCAGCCAAGTTTCGCATTAAATGATTTATTGGAGTAAGCATCTTTTTCTAAACCGAGATCGTCATAACGTTGACCATAGTCCGGACTCTCCTGAGTCGGTTCAACAGCAGAGAATCCATCAGTTTGGATGTATGAACCGCCCATCAAGATGTCAAAGTTTTCCGTTGCGTAGGAAGCCTGCAGGGAGGCTGTTTTCGTGTCGAACGAACCATACTCGACATTGGCCGAGCCATGCAGTCCTTTTTTGGCACGCGAGGTGACGATGTTGATGACACCGGCACTGGCATCGGCACCCCAGACACCGGACTGGGGACCTTTAATGATCTCGATCTGCTCAACGTCGTAGAGTGCGATCTGCGGGTATTGGGCACCGTTAAGCCCGGTGACATCGTTATAACGGACCCCGTCGATCAAAACAAGGGTACGTTTGGAGTCCATACCGCGGATGTAGACGGATGTGGGTTGACCCGGACCGCCATTGCTTGACGCCGCGAGCGATCCTAAACGGGTAAGTGCCTGTTCGAGGGTGGTGACGCGCGCTTCCTGGATCGCCTCTCTGGTGATGATCGTGACACTGTCAGGCACATCCTCTTTATTGAGTTCAGTGCCTTGTGCAGCGGTCACGCTGATCTTGTCAACGGTGTATTGGTTGGCGGCTGAGAGCGACGTAGCCAGCGCGATAACGGCGACGGCTGAAAGTAATGTTTTGTTCATCTGTATTTCCTGAATAGTTAAGTTGTTTTAGAGTGAAGTTGGGTAAAAGCCGGTGGAGAGGTGACGGAGTTGGTGTAGAGATAGAGTTTGACAGGTTGGTTTGCTTTGGGATTTTGGAGAATGCGGTTGCGGGTTATGCGGTTATAGTAGCAGTTACAATGGCCTGCATGGGTCGGCAGTGAAAGGCTTGAAGAGCAGAAGAGCTCTTCGAGCTCTTCGTTCTCAGACTCTTCTTGTTCCCAGTCGGTGTGGATGAGGTGATCTGAACGGACAGCGACAGAAGTGGCGCCAAGGTGGTGCTGTACTACGGTTGCCTGGATGGCTGCAAGTGTAAAGTAGTTCTTACCGAAACCTTTTGGCGCGCGCATCGTCTCTCCTTCAGGGGGTGCCCTTTAATTTAGCGAATTATAGCGAAATCAGCGGAGAATTAAAGCGGAGGACGCGTTATTTTGTCCCCTCTTTGAACTCTTCGGTAGTGTCACTGACCGCCTCTTTGGTCTTGCTCCAGCTGTTTTTGAGCCCTTCGTTGACGTTGTGCAGGTTCTGCTTTGTCTCCTGTTTGGTACAACCCATAAACAGTAGCATACTCAGCGATAGACTTAGAAGAAAAAAGTTTTTCATCGGTATAGATCCTTTGTAATCGGTGTTAGTAAGGTGGGAGTATAGCAAAGAGGACTAAACGATTAGAAACGGCTACGCTATAATTGCGCTAACAGACACTCAAGGATAGGCATGAAACTCTCGCATTTACGACAGATCGTTGATTATATGCAGGGTCTTAAGCATATCAATGCCATTCATCGCATTGGCGACAGTATCATCAAGATCGTCTTTGACCGCGACAACATCTTCTACTTCAACATGCAAAAAGGTAACGCCTACATCTCCAAGTGTTCCAAAGAGATAGGACGTTCCAAAGTCTATAACGCTCCTTTTGACGTTATTTTGTCCAAACGTTTCAACCGCGCCCAGGTCGACAGTGTCGAACTCTATAACGGCGACAAGATCATTCGTATAAAAGCCTCTATCAGCGGTGCCTATAAAGCGCAAAGCACGCTGTTGCAGCTGGAGTTTACGGGTAAGACGACCAATGTTATTATCCTCGATGAAGATGAGATCATTCTGGAAGCACTCAGACATGTGGATGCCTACAGCTCATATCGTATTATTAAGGTCGGACAGGAGCTTGTAGCACCGCCTGTTCTGCCGTTTACGCCAAAAGAGTACCCGCTTGAGGATGTTGAAGCCTTTCTGCTGGAGACCTGCGAGAGAGAGCAGGCGCAGCGACTCAACAGTCTGAAAAAACAGAAGTCGGCTTTTATCGCCAAAAAGCTGAAAAAGCTCGAACGCCTTTACGCCAAACTGGATGATGAAACTCTTCTGAAAGAAGAGGTTGAGAGACTTCAGCACTACGGGAACCTGGTCCTGAGCAATCTTCATAACATCAAGCCCTATCAAAGTGTACTGGAGTTGAGAGACTATGACGGTACGAAGATAGAGGTCGAAGTAGACGACAAGATCAGCGTGCCGTCGCGTTATTCGGACTATCTTTTCAGACGGGCAAAAAAAGCCAAACAGAAGGTCAAAAACCTCCATATAGAGCGGGAAAGTCTTGCGGGAAAGATCAACCACCTCAAACACTTTCTGGCGGTTGTTGAAAATGCCAAAGATGTGGCTGCTATCAACCTCCTGTTCCCCCCGAGACAGCAGATGAAAAAAGAGAAGTCAAACGAGTCGTATGAGATCTTTTGGGTCGAAGGGTACAAAGTACTGCTCGGAAAAAGCGAAAAAGGCAATATCGATCTGCTTGAAAACTCCAGGGCAAAAGATATCTGGTTCCACATGCAGGGCCGACCCTCGGCCCATGTCATCGTCGTCACCGACAAAAAGAACATTCCCGAAAGTGTCATCCATGAGGCAGCCGGGCTCTGCGTAGACTTTACGATGTTCGAGAACGGCACCTACCTCGTCGACTACACACAGCGCCGCAACGTCAAGATCCAGGATGGGGCGAATGTCCACTATACAGACTATAATACGGTCGATATAATTAAATATTAAGAAGGCAACACCAATGATAAACATGATGATCGGTTTTTTCAAGGACTATTTCAAGTACAGAGAAGCGGCTAAAAAGCAGCAGCGCTGGATCGAGAAGTATTGTGAAAAGAACAACTATGTGATGAATCCGAGCTGGATGATGGCGACGAACCTCAAAAGTAACCTCTGCGAGATGGAGGCGACCTTCGGCAAGCGCTACTGCCCCTGTTTTGAGCCTTCCGGTGATGCCGTGCTGGACAAAAAGATGATGTGCCCCTGCGAATATGTCGAAGATGAGATCAAAGAGTACGGTACCTGCCACTGTGCGCTGTTCGGCCCCGCCGACCTGGACAAAGCGGGCTGGAAAGCCTCGTCGCAGCGTCTGATGGACGAATATCAGGTACCAAAGAATATTAATGACGGAGTGCTCGATACACGCGGTATGCCGCTAGACCCGCGCCGCGGTCTGCCTATCCCCGACGTCATGCACCAGGTCAAGTCGACACTTAACGGCTACAAGGGCAAGACGCTTAAGGTGATCGTCGAGCGCGAACAGGAAGCATTGAACCTCAAAGAGATCGCAGACTACCGCAAACTCGGTTTCAGCCGGGAGGCCGGCGAAGAGTGTATTGAAGTGACCTTGACACTTTCAGCCGACTAGGAGAGGCCGGCTGATAATCCGGCAACAACCGCTGTTTCGTCTTCGTACGAGACGCATACCGCTCAGCTGACGCAGAGCGTTCTTTCTGTTTACCATACATATAACCTTTACTATTACAATCGCGCAGCTATATCAGGCAGCAGAATACTGCCTTTGTGAGGAAAATATGCGCGCAACAGTCACTACACTGGTCGAAACCAAAGCGTTTCGCTACTTTATTACCGGCTTGATCATCCTGAACGGGATTACGCTTGGATTGGCGACGTCAAAGCCTATACAGGCGGAATACGGCCATCTGCTCGACGCTTTCGATATGATGGTCATCGCGATCTTTACAGCAGAGATCACGCTGCGTATCTTTGCCTACCGTACAGCATTTTTCCGGGATCCATGGAGCCTTTTCGACTTCTTTGTCGTGGCGATCTCGTTGGCGCCGGTGAGTGAAGAGTTCTCCATACTGCGAGTGCTGCGGGTTTTGAGGCTCTTCAGGCTTCTGACCATCATCCCTCAGATGCGTACTATCATAGGGGCTTTGGTCAGCGTGGTCCCGGGTATCGTTTCGATCTCCATGGTGCTTATGCTCTTTTTTTACGTCTTCTCCATTATGGCGACGGCTCTCTTCGGTGAACACTTTCCTGAATGGTTCGGAACGCTGGGCGAATCGATGTACACCCTCTTCCAGGTGATGACCCTCGAGAGCTGGTCGATGGGGATCGCACGGCCGGTGATGGAGATATTCCCGTATGCCTGGATCTTTTTTGTCATCTTTGTACTGCTGGTGACCTTTGTCATGGTCAACCTGCTGATCGGTATCATCGTCGATGCGATCTTCACGCTTAAAGAGGGTGAGAAAGAGAGCGATGCTGCCTCAAACGAGGTGACAATGGCACAACTCCACCGTGAGATAGCCGAGCTGAAAACGATGCTCGCACAGATACAAAAGAGCGTGTAACCGTACAACCGCTCTTAAGAGAGGAGAGGGCACTTGCTCTCCTCACAAAACCCCAAGGCACACTTCGCTATAATCACATCTAATAAAACTACTTAATCAAATACGGGGTAATCATGGCACTCTCAAACATTTACAGTGATCATAAAGAGCGCATTGACACCGCTATTCTTCTGCTGGCAGCGATCATTCTGATCGGGATATTCAACAGCTTTTTCGTCATATGGCTGACGCTGGGTGTGATCTACATCGTCGCGTTCAAAGAGGCCAATGCACTCTTTGGCGTTGAGAACAAAGATCTCTATCTTGCTGCCGGAGCGCTCTGGGTTGCGGCCGCTTTCTACCCAAAAGCGGATGACCTCTTTTTACTGACGGCGCTGGTCGCCGCGTCGTATTACGCCTATAACCCGAAGATGGAGATCAAAAATCTTTTCGGTTTTGTCTATCCGACCGCAGGAATGCTCTTTATGCTCACGCTCTACGCGGAGTACGGCATCTATGCGATCTTCTGGATGTTAATGACAGTTGCGGGTGCTGATATAGGGGCTTATGTCGTAGGAAAAAGTGTCGGTAAGACCAAGTTCTCGCCGACGTCGCCGAATAAAACGCTCGAAGGTGTTGTCGGCGGTATCGCTGTTGCGACTGCTCTGGGCGTCATTGTGGGCATGGGCATGACGGATGCTGTTACGGCCTTTTTCGTCTCACTCGCTGTTGCGGTGATCTCGGTCTTCGGCGATCTGTTTGAGAGCTTTTTGAAACGCAGAGCAGATGTTAAAGACAGCGGGAACTTCCTTCCGGGTCACGGCGGTGCATTGGACCGTATTGACGGCTACCTGTTCGGTTCGATCATGATGGTCGTGCTGTTGAGAGGCCTTGCGTAAGTGATCGTATTAGGTTCTACAGGCTCTATTGGGGTCAATACGCTTGCGATCGCTAAAAAGTTTGATCTTCAGGTGGATGTTTTAGTCGCCGGAAACAATCTTGAGCTCTTAAATGAACAGATCGCCGCCCATCACCCTACGCATGTTGTGATCTCTGAAGAAGCAAACCCCGCTCTTGTCAATCATCCCAATGTGACTCAGGGCGAAGCGGCGATCCTGACGGCTATCGAACAGGCTCCGGGGATGCTTGTGGTCAATGCTCTTGTCGGTTTTTTGGGGCTTCGACCGACACTAAAGGCTATTGAATGCGGCAAACGCGTTGCTCTTGCCAACAAAGAGTCCCTGGTCGCGGGTGGTGCTTTTATCGACATCTCTAAAATACAGCCTATCGACAGCGAGCATTTCGGGCTTTGGTATCTTAATCACACAGAACGTCCTATTGAGCGGATGCTGATCACGGCGAGCGGAGGTGCTTTCCGGGACTGGCCGCTTGAAAAGATCAAAAGTGCCACCTTGGCCGACACGCAAAAACATCCCAACTGGGCGATGGGGCAGAAGATCACCATCGACAGCGCTTCGATGATGAACAAGATGTTCGAACTGCTCGAAGCGCGTTGGCTCTTCGGCGAAGGCGAGTATGATGCTATTATCGAGACAAAGTCGCTTATTCATGCACTTATAGACTATAAAGACGGCTCGACGACGGCCCATTTTGCCAAGGCCAACATGCAGCTTCCTATCGCCTATGCCGTCATGGGCAGAGCTGATTCGGCGATCTTGAAACCGGTAAACCTGCTTGAGGTAGGTTCGCTGGAGTTCCGTGAGATCACGACAGAGCGTTACCCGATCTGGCAGATCAGAGAAGAGCTGCTCAGGAGTCCTAAACGCGGTGTCGTCGTCAATGCCGCGAATGAAGCGGCGATCGAGCTCTTTGTCGAAGGTAAGATCGGTTTTTCCGAGATTACGGAACGTGTTATTACGGCCTTCAACACCTTTAGAGAGGAACCGGAAAATATCGAAGAGGTCTTTGCGCTTGATGTTGAGGTCCGTAACTATGTAAAGGCGATGAAGTGAGAGAAAAAGTACTTTTACTCCATGGTTGGGGAGGAAGTGACTATCCGCACTGGCAATCCTGGCTGGCCGGTGAGATCGCGAAAGATTACGGAGAGGTAGCCTTCCCTCTTTTGGATAACCCGCACTTTCCGACCAAAAACCGCTGGATGCAGCAGGTCAAAACCCTGCTCAAAGAGTTCCGGCCCGATGTCGTCATCTGTCACTCCCTTGCAAACACCCTCTGGTTTCATCTCTGCAACGAAGGTGAGATCGACGAGGTGAAACGGCTGCTCCTTGTCGCACCGCCGCGATTGGAGCTCGATCTCGACACGATTAAAACATTTTTTCCCGTAATACCGCCCAAAAGGCTCTTTGCTAAAGAGGTGATGATGGTGACGTCTGACAATGACCCCTATATGAATCCTGAAGAAGCGCAACGGTTACGAGATGATCTGGGTATTGAGATGAAAGTTTTGCAAGCTGCAGGACATATCAATGCCGACAGCGGTTTCGGCGAATGGCCGTGGGTGCTTCAATGGGTCAAGGGAGATGCGTCATAATGGAACTGATCTTATCTATCGAATCCTCCTGCGATGACAGTTGTCATCTGTTGTTACGTCAAAGCAGCAGAGCCACTTTGACTGCGTTAACACTGGGTTCTGCTCGGCGCAGTGCCCACACAGCTGAAGCAGCTCAGGAGCTATCATCATGGAGCTGATCCTATCAATCGAATCCTCCTGCGATGACAGTTATCACTATTGGTCACGCCAAAGCAGCAAAGCCGCTTTGACTACGTTAACACTGGGTTTCACCCAAGGGCATTCCCTTCGGTCTACTCGGCGCAATGCCCACGCAGCTACTGCTGCTAAGGAACTCTCATCATGGAACTGATCTTATCTATCGAATCCTCCTGCGATGACAGTTCCATTGCGATAACGGACATCAAGAGTAAGAAGCTGGTATTTCATAAAAAGATCTCGCAAGAATTGGAGCACGCTGTCTATGGCGGGGTTGTCCCTGAGTTGGCATCACGTCTGCATGCCGAAGCGCTGCCGAAGATCCTCGAAGAGTGCCAACCCTACTTTACGCAATTAAAGGCCGTTGCGGTGACCAATGCTCCCGGCCTGGCTGTGACACTGATGGAGGGGATCACCATGGCAAAAGCTCTGAGTGTGACGCTCGATATCCCTCTGATCGCCGTGAACCATCTCAAGGGGCATATCTACTCACTCTTTATCGACAAAGAGGCCATCTTTCCGCAGACAGTGCTTCTGGTCTCGGGCGGGCATACTCAGGTCGTGGAAGTCAAATCCCTCAACTCGATGAAAACGGTCGCGACGACGATGGATGACAGTTTCGGGGAGAGTTTTGACAAAGTGGCCAAGATGATGAGCCTTCCTTATCCGGGCGGTCCGGTAATCGAGAAACTGGCGAAAGAGGGCAACCCGAAAGCCTACCCGTTTACGATTCCCCTCCAACAAAAAAAGCTCTTCGCCTTCTCCTACTCCGGTATCAAAAACGCGGTACGCCTGGCGGTCGAAGAGGGAAGTGAATCCGACTATGCCAATATAGCCGCCTCATTCCAGGAGGTGGCAAGCGAGCATCTCATACGCAAGATCAAAAAGTATCTTGTTGAGAATCCCCCTGTCAATTTTGCCATCGTCGGCGGGGCGAGTGCTAATCTTTATCTTCGTGAGAAGGTCGAAACGATGCTGGCACCGTATGGCGCTAAGCTCCATCTGGCTGAATTGAAGTACTGCTCTGACAACGCCGCCATGATAGGTCGTGTCGCGGTTGAAATGTATGCCAATAATGAGTTTACACCGCTCGAAACGCTTCAGGCAACACCGCGCGCACCCCTATAACAGGGGCTATAGTGAAGTTCGTTTTCTATAATCACTCTCATTTGGTAGCATTAACTTAAATCAATCTTAACCAAATGAAAGTCTGGAATCGTTAATGCAACGCAGATAAAATTCTTGTACAATCTCGTCATAAATCAAAATACAGGAGCCCAAATATGGCAACTACAATGTTAAAAGGCAACACAGTTAACCTAGCAGGAAATGAAGTAAATGTTGGTGATAAAGCACCAGAAGTAACAGTTGTAAACTCTGCAGGTCTTGCAGACGTAACAGTTGGTGGTGCTCAAGGTACTAAACAACTTATTATCGTTGTTCCATCTCTAGACACAGAAGTATGTGCTACTGAGACTCGTAACTTCAACAAACGTGCATCTGAGATCGAAGGTGTTAAAACTACTGTTGTTTCTATGGACCTTCCATTTGCATCAGGCCGTTTTTGTTCAGCTGAAGGTATCGAAAGCCTAACTGTTGCTTCTGACTTCCGTAACAAAGATTTCGCTAACGCATACGGTGTTCTTATCGCTGACGGTCCACTTGCAGGTGTGACTTGTCGTGCGATCTTCGCAGTAAACGAAGAAGGCGTTGTAACATACAAAGAGATCGTTCCTGAGATCACTGCTGAGCCGGAATACGACGCTGCACTAGCTGCTGTTAAGTAATTCTACTCATTAAGAAGAGACTCTCTCTTCTTAACCCTCTATCCTCTTCGGAGGGTACACCTCTTATAAAACTCCAAAAATAACTTATTTTCATTTAACTTTACTCTGATAAACTCCTCCTAATTATATTAATATCACAATTTATAGATGTGATTACTCAAGGAAAACAGATGAAAAGATTATTTACAATTGCAGCGACAACAGCTTTATTAGCAACAGCAGCCAATGCCGATGTTATGCGTATCGAAGGTGCCGTCGGTGTGTGGCAGACAGATCCGACAGGAACGATGAAGTATGACGGGAACACGGAGTTTGACCTTGTTGACGACGCTGGTCTCGACACATCTACAAACACCTATCTGTGGGTCTATCTGAAACACCCGATCCCTATTTTGCCAAACATTCGTTTGGAGTATGTAAACCCGACGTTTGACGGTAAAGTCGGGAGTATTGAATGGGATGGAAATACCTATGCAAGCGTCAATAACACCCTTGCTTTGACTCAGTATGACACGGTGCTTTACTACAATATTCTAGATAACACTTTCTGGAGCACTATCGATCTGGGTCTGGATATCAAATACATAGACGGTAGCTATAAACTTAAAGAGAGTTCAGGCACGTCACCGGCTATCAATGAAAGCTTTTCACTTGCCGTGCCATTGGCCTATGGACGAGCGAGAGTGCAGCTGCCGGTGACCAATATCGGTATCGAAGCGATCGCAAGAGGCATGTCATACAGTAATAATACTGTGGTGGATGCACAGATCAAAATCGATTATACGATGGACTTTATACCGGTCGTTCAGCCTGGTCTGGAACTGGGTTACCGTTACCAAGAGGTTAAACTCGATGGCGGCAGTATCGGGCTTGATGCCAACATCGACGCAACATTTTCCGGTGTGTACGGCGGTATAATGGTACGTTTCTAAGCAGAGCTTCTGCACGACCACAGACCGGGTTCCTCCCGGCCTCTCCCCCCTCCTTTCCCATAAACAGACCCTTTTGAAGTGACAGACTGGAGATGCTCAAAATGATATTTTCGTAATTAAGTCTGTATAATCTAAGGAAAGGGTGCTGGATGGTAGAACATTTTTTCAAACAAGTCACTGTATTGATCGTGCTGTCTGTCTCTTTGAAAGCGGTCGTGTTGCAGGTAGAACCGATTGCATTGAAGATAGATGCAGCTGCAGGTATCTGGGGCAGTTTGGCTGACGGTACGATCACACATTATGTCAATAATGCCTATTATGACACCTTAGTGACAGATGATATGGGGAAACATACGCAGAGTGCGGCAGGCTATCTCTATGTGAGTATCAAACATCCTTTCTCCAGACTCCCTGACATCCGTTTTGAATATGTCGGGGTTAAAGGAGCCGGGACCATCATAGACTCACCCGTCCCCGACATTCCTTTTTATGACTCGACGACACACAGTGAGATCTTTTTAACACAATATGACACCATCCTCTTTTACAATCTATTTGAAAATATTCATAATATGACGGTTGATATGGGTGTTGACTTTAAGTATGTGGTATCGCAATATGTGATCGATGACCTCTACGTGAATGAGAAGTCCGACTCTATTGTACCTATGCTTTATCTTCGTGGCCGGGTTGAAAGAGTGTTTAGCCCGCTGGGTTTTGAAACGGATATCAAGTACAGTACGAATGGTACGTCAACACTCTATGACATCCGTGCCAAATTTGATTATACTTTAAAGATGAAAGGTCTGTTCCAACCCGGCATTGAAGTGGGGTATCGTGTCCAAAAGTTTAAGATCGATGGCGAAGAGAGCAGTTTCCTTGGGGATGTTTTTTCCCTGCAGACGAATACAAATCTTACTTTTGACGGGCTCTATGGCGGTATTACGGTAAAGTTTTAATATCAGGCAAATAGCGGGTGTCGATGATCGCTACCTCGTTTTCAAGTCTGATCTTGAACTTGGCGTAAACCTTTTCTTTCGCCAGCTCCATCAGTGCGATCGCATCTTCGAAGCTTCCTTCTCCTAAATTGACCATAAAGTTGGCGTGTATATTGCTAAAGGCCATACCGCCGATGCGATGCCCTTTTAGTCCGGCCTCTTCGAGAAGGCGCCCGGCATGGTCGCCGGGCGGGTTTTTGAAAAAACTGCCGGCACTGGGATCATGGGGCTGGTTTGCACGCATCTGCTTGAACATCTCTATTTCTGAAGCATCAAAGCCCTCCTCGACCTCAAACACACCCTCAAAGGCGATGGTGTTGATGTTGGTCTTGCGGTAACCGTACTCTATCTCTTCGCGAAGACGGTAGCCCTCTCTGAAACGGATACTGTGGAGATAGTTAAAGATCTCATACTCTTTCAACCCTGCATTCATCTGCAGCATACCGCCAAGCGTCCCGGGAAGATGGGCAACAAACTCAAAGTTTGCGATGTTGTGTTTTTTGCAAAACGAGACGATCTTGCCCCCGGGTGTAGCGGCACCGATATGGAGTCTGTGATCTATGATCTTTATATAGTCGAAGGTTTTTGAGAGTTTCATCAGCGGCGGGTGTTGCGGACCGACTAAAAGGTTGTTGGCAGAACCTATGAGGTAAGCGTTATCGGGAAAGTCAAAACTGTCTATCATATAGACATCAGCAACAGGGCCGACGCGAATAGAACTGAATTTAGAAAAGTCGATCGTTTTATGAGAACTGATAGTTTCCCCTTTTTTCCAACAAATGCGTAAGAGATGGAAGCGTTAAGATCTACATCCTGTCAATCACATCTATCTGTAGGCATCTGTAGCAGCTTTAGCTTTCCCTCAAGGCAGTGTACTCACGAGGGATGAGATACTCTTCGGCTTTGATCAGCACATCGTAAAAACCGTGTTTAAAACCAAGCTCATAAAGCTTGTCGATCGCTTTGAGTTGAAGTGGACTGAGCTCGACGGAGTCGTCATTGGCATAAAGTTCGAGGTATTTGTCGAGAGTGCTCCCTTCAATGCGGACCAGTTTCTCTTTAACAAGACGTTCACAAAGTTCTTCTTTTCTCGCACGGGCAACTTTGACGGCTTTTGTCAGGGTCTCTTCATACGCGATTGCTTTTGTGAGCGGTAGTGAGCGGCGAATAGCCATTCCGCCCAGCGGCAGCGGCAGTTTGTCGCCGGCAAGTTCCTGCCATATGTCCCACATCTCACGTTCTACCGTCAGTTCGTCGCCGAATGTCAGGATGCTTTCGTGGATCAACACACCGGCATCGACCTGACCGCTGCGTACCGCCTCTTCTATCTCTAAAAAGTCCATGTAGACAGGGCGGGCAAGAGGGTAGGCGATACGAAAGAGCATGGCATTGGTCGTGTACTTGCCGCTAAGGGCCACTTTAAAGTTGCGCTTGAGCGTTTTATCTTTACGCCTGATCAGTTTCGGACCGTAGCCTTCACCAAAGCTTACAGCAGTTCTGAGAAGGGCATAATCTTCTCGGATATGCGGATAAAGCGCAAAGCTGATCGCAGAGATGTCGTAGGTTCCCTTGAGAGCTTCTACGTTGAGTGTCTCGATATCAAGAGGAATATTGTCGAACTCGACATCATCTTGTGTTACCCAGCCAAACTTGATGGCGTAGTACATAAATATATCGTCGGCATCGGGTGAATGGGCAATTAACATTTTTTTCAAAAAAGGGTCCTGATCTGTATGAATATAGGTCATTTAGTAATGTTGATTTTAACCAAAGAACGCTAAAATTACACTCTAATGTGATTTTAGTACTTTGGTTCTAAAAATATGTCATATTGCAATGAATGTAGTTCCTTTATTGCAATATGACATAGAATATGAGTAAATAATTGAGATGGCAGAAGCTGTCGGTAATGAGGATTACAAAATGGACGCAAATAAACAAAAATCACTAGACTTGGCAATGAAACAGATCGACAAAGCTTTCGGCAAAGGCGCATTGATGCGTCTTGGCGATAAAGATTTTGAGCCGATCGAGTCGATCAGTACCGGGTCATTGGGGTTGGATCTTGCTTTAGGCATCGGTGGTGTACCGCAGGGTCGTGTGATTGAGGTCTATGGTCCAGAGAGTTCAGGAAAGACGACATTGGCACTTCAGATCACGGCGGAGTGTCAGAAAAAAGGCGGAGTCTGTGCCTTTATCGATGCGGAACATGCCCTTGATGTAAAGTATGCGAAGAATCTTGGGGTTGATGTTGACAACCTTCTTGTCTCTCAACCTGACTACGGTGAACAGGCGCTCGACATTGTTGAGACCATTGCCCGCTCAGGTGCTGTCGATCTTATCATCATCGATTCGGTTGCCGCGTTGACGCCGAAGGTAGAGCTCGAAGGCGAGATGGTAGACCAGCAGGTAGGTGTTCAGGCCCGTCTTATGTCAAAGGCCCTTCGTAAACTGACGGGTATTTTGCACAAGATGAACTGTACGGTCATCTTTATTAACCAGATCCGTATGAAGATCGGAATGATGGGATACGGTTCACCCGAGACGACTACCGGCGGTAATGCGTTGAAATTCTATGCATCAGTGCGGATCGATATCCGTCGTATTGCGACACTGAAGCAGGCAGAAGCACCGATCGGTAACCGTACAAAAGCGAAAATCGTCAAAAACAAAGTAGCGCCGCCATTCAAGCAGGCTGAGTTTGATATTATGTTTGGCGAAGGTATCTCGAAAGAGGGCGAGCTGGTTGATTATGGCGTAAAACTTGATATAATTGATAAAAGCGGGGCCTGGTTCTCGTACGGCGACCAGAAGTTGGGTCAAGGGCGTGAAAAGGTCAAAGATGTATTCAAAGAAAATACGCAGCTGGCAAAAGAGATCGAAGATAAAATTAAAGAAGCCATGGGCATGACGAGTGTTATGGACATGGATGAAACAGAATTACAAGAGGTGGATTTATGATATATATAGACAATGTTAGTGCAATGGAAGTTATGGATTCCCGCGGGAATCCAACAGTAAAAGCAACAGTCGTATTAAGCGACGGAACAGTGGAAAGTGCTGTTGTACCTTCAGGTGCAAGTACCGGAAAACGTGAAGCACTCGAACTCCGTGACGGCGGTGACCGTTATATGGGTAAAGGTGTGTTGAAAGCTGTTGACAATGTCAACGGCGAGCTTGCTGATGCACTGATAGGTCTAAGTCCTTTTAACCAGGCGATCATAGATGCCACAATGAAAGAGATCGACGGTACGGAGAACTACGGAAATTTAGGCGCCAATGCTGTACTCGGTGTCTCTATGGCAGTCGCCCGTGCGGCGGCAGCTTCTCTTAAAATGCCACTTTACCGCTACCTTGGCGGTGCCAACGCGATGGTTGTACCGACACCGATGTTAAACATCATCAACGGCGGTTCACATGCAGACAACTCGGTTGATTTCCAGGAATATATGATCATGCCGGTAGGTTTTGAAGATTTTGCTACCGCTCTTCAGGCATCTGCAGAGGTCTATCACAACCTCAAAAGTATTCTGAAAGCAGCTAAACATAACACAGCACTCGGTGACGAGGGTGGTTTTGCACCGGACCTTAGCTCTAACGAAGAGCCGATCCAGGTGATCATGCAGGCGATCGAAAAAGCCGGTTATGTTCCGGGCGAGCAGATCGCTATCGCACTTGACGTAGCGGCATCTGAACTTGTTGTCGATGGCGGTTACCGCTTAGAGTCTGAGAACCGTACGGTAAGTTCTGAAGAACTTGTAGCCTACTATGAAGAGCTATGTTCAAAATACCCGATCGTCTCTATTGAAGACGGCCTAAGCGAAGATGACTGGGCGGGATGGAAAGTACTGACTGAAAAACTTTCCGACAAAGTACAACTGGTTGGTGATGATCTTTTCGTTACAAACGTGAACATTCTGAATGAAGGTATCCAAAAAGAGATCGCCAACTCTATTTTGATCAAGCCGAATCAGATCGGTTCGGTCTCTGAGACAATGTTGACAGTTCGTCTTGCACAGCGCAACGGTTATAACTGTGTTATGAGTCACCGTTCAGGCGAAAGCGAAGACGCTTTTATTGCCGACTTCGCGGTTGCTCTTAACTGTGGTCAGATCAAAACAGGTTCTACGGCCCGCGGTGAACGTACGGCAAAATACAACCGTCTTTTAGAGATTGAAACAGAAGTGGTTTATGGTGAGTATCTGGGCAAAGTGCTCTTTAAATAAGTAACAGAGCCTCTGTTTATGTCTGACAATATCAGTCCAGCGCAAGAATCAGAAGACAGAGAAGAGCTCTACTCTTCCCCCTCCGAGAGTTTTACCGAGCGTTACCTCGGTCTCTCACTTACCAAATTTTCCATCGCCCTTGTTACGATAATTATACTGGCCGTCTATTTGAGTATTTTGCTCTTTGGTGACAATTCTCTTGAAGTGCTTTTGCAACTCGATGAGTATGATAATTACCTGCAGCATGAGATCGATAATTATCGATCTGAAAATGCCGCCTTGCAAAAAGAGTACTTTGAACTCAAAGAGTTGGAACCCAAGAAATAGGTATAATACATGAGATTTCTTCTTATAAAAGGATAGTAATGCGACGTTTGTCTATGGTGTTAATTGCCGTTCCCTTTCTGCTTTCGGCGCGTGAAAACCCATTTATACCGGTAACAATAACTGAGATAAAAGTTTCTCAACCGAAGAGCACCCCAAAAATTCATCCTCAACGACCGCAAGTAGAGACAACACAAGATATGCCTGAGCAGAGCAAAGCTGAGAGCAGTGAGTTGGGTTCTAATATAGAGTCTGTGAGTCTTACGGCTGAACCGGCTGCGCCAGAGATCGACCCGCAAAGCGATATATACGACAAAGAGATCATCAACTACGATCAGGCCCGTTTTGTCATAAGAGAGAACAGTGTCTCTATTGAGACGAAAGACAAGCGCATAAGATCTTTCTCTATCTCTACCCCGCCAAGTATCGTCATTGATTTTGAAGCCCCTGCAGAGTTCTTCTCCAAACGAAAAGAGCTGTCAGTAAAGCCGTTTATCAAACTCGAAATGGGTGCACATCACGACCACTACAGGGTGGTACTGCGTTTGGACAAAAAGCATAAATACAAGATAGAAACAAAAAAAGATGGGCAGGTTGTTACTATTTTAGATTGATACAGTTATTCCTGAATCAGTGTTAAAAAGAATCTCAACGATGTTCTCTCAATAGATAAGATGATAATCTACCCGCTCTATCTGTGGCGATATCCGCCCTCCCTCTACCTGTTTAGATTAGAATGAAGATATCGCGAAAGTACACTAAAGGAAGCTAACGCATTTTTGTATATCACCGTTTAGGATCTATTGCGCAGGGTTTACATAGTGTTATAGAAGAAAATATTCTACACGTTTTACACTGTTTTGCTTTGAAGCGGGTTAGCTGTTATACTTGGATATGAAAAACCGTCTTTTCCTGGCATTGCCTGCCGTTCTCGATGACTATACATCGCTGCAAAAAGCTTATGACGGGGTAATCGCCGGCCGCTGGGTTGCGCCGGAGAACCTCCATCTGACACTGAACTTTTTCGGTGACCTTTTTGAGCAGGAGGCGTTGTCAGCGCAACTTTCGACGCTCTCTTTCTCCTTGCCGCCGTTACCGATCAAAGGCGTGGGTTATTTTGCAAAAAACAGGATCCTCTACGCCCGTGTCGAAGAGCAGGGGTTGGCCGATATCTACCGCTTGGTCAGCACGCTGCTGGGGCTGCCGACCAAAGAGACCTTTATACCGCACGTGACGTTGATGCGGGTCAAACAGATCATTGACGAAGAGGCTTTCCACGCGCGTCTTGAACGCTATGCGACAGTAAAGCTCGGTATGCTTGGGGAAGAGACGGTATTGATGCAGAGCGAGCTGCATTCCGACGGGGCCCGCTACAGCGTGGTCGAAAGGTTCTGATATGGTCATCTCCAACTGCATACTTCATCTCGACCTCATGGATGTCGTCTCGCTGAAGGGGCGGCGAAGCGTGCTCAACAAGTTTAAAGAGAAGCTCAAAAGTTTCAATGTCTCTGTGATGGATGTCAGCAGTGAGTATGCCAGAGAAGGTGATATCGCCTTTGTCTTTCTTTCGCCGACCTCTCTCGAAGCGGCACGCTACAGAGAGCAGATCGAAAATGCGCTGGTCAGGCTCTTCCCTGAGTACAGTATCGACATCGAGTATGAGGTGTTATGAAAGAGCTTCTGATCCAAAAATAGTAAGACGCTCTATTATTTCCCTAGTCGAGGCCTGTTTAAGAGTAAGAAATAAATTGTGGCGGAACGTGGTTATTAATGCGTAAAATATAAAGTTAAAATTGTTTGGAAGTTTATAAACAGGAGTTTTTGATGGTGCTTCGTACTGGACTCGAACCAGTGACTTTTACCTTGTCGAGGTAACACTCTACCAACTGAGTTAACGAAGCATCTTTATTGGAGAAGGGAATATTACCCAAGGCAAACTTAAAATGATTTTAGAAACCTTGGAATTCATCCTAAAAAATGTCAATACTCTTCATTTGGCGTACAATACTTCGGTCTTAAGTTTAAGAGCAGCAGCCAGGCAACGGCAACATCGATCATAACATCGGCAAAGTTGAAGATGGCAAAGTTAAAACCGCAGTGCCAATAGACATAGTCGACCACGCCCCCGTAGACAAAGCGGTCGTAGATATTTGAGAGACCGGCACCGAGCAAAATACCGGTCGGAAACATATAGCAGAGCTTTTTGAGATAGAGAATATAGACGATAACGCCTGCGATCAAAACAAGCTGCAGCCATTTCAGATACTCTTCCAAAAAACTGAGCATTGAAAAAGCAACACCGTAATTGAAAACAAGACGAAAGTTGACACATTGTGTCTCATAGATGTCTAAAGCCCGGTTGTAAAGCGCACTTTGCGGCAAATAGTAGATGTCCATGGCCTGAAGTATCATGTAGTCTTTGATCTCCTGATCCGCTACAAAGACACCTATCAACGCCAGAGCCAGAACGAGAAGTGATTTACCCATTGAGCGCCTTTTTGAAAAAACCGCTTAAGTCATCCATCGCTTTTTCCATTGCTTTGGCATCCTTGCCTTCAAGCAGGATCCGCAATTTGTTCTCCGTGCCTGAATAGCGGACAAGGTGACGGATGTGTGCATTGTCCAATGCGGCATACTTCTCATCTAAACCTGCAATAGTATCAAGGTCTCTCTTCTCGTCAACACGGATGTTGACCAGTTTTTGCGGGTAGAGGCTAAAGGGTCGTAAGACCTCTGATGCACGCTTGTGACTGCTTAAAACAAGGGCTAGTGTCTGCAGAGCAGAGACCAGACCGTCTCCGGTTTTGGCGTAATCATGCATAATGACATGCCCGCTCTGCTCGCCGCCGAAATTGATCCCCTCGGCATTCATGATCTCAAGAACATGCTTATCGCCGACATTGGAGCGGTGAAGCGTCATGCCGTTCTCTTCTATGAAGTCTTCGAGCCCCTGGTTGCTCATAACGGTGGCAACAATACCGTCACCTTTGAGCTGACCGCTCTCTTTAAGATAAAGGGCCAAGGCACCAAGCAGTTGGTCGCCGTCCACCACTTCGCCTTTTTCATCGATAACGACAAGTCTGTCAGCATCACCGTCCAAAGCAAAACCGATATCAGCACGGTACTCGATGACTGCTTTTTGAACATCTTTAGGATGGAGGGCACCACACCCTTCGTTGATGTTAAAGCCGTCCGGTTTATCATGAAGGACGATCACTTCGGCCCCAAGCTCTTCGAGAACGGTAGGTCCGACCTTGTACCCGGCCCCATTTGCCGTGTCTAAGACAATTCGCATACCCTGAAGCGACAACTCTTTGTTAAAAGAGTTTTTGAGTTGGACGATGTAGCGCCCGATGACATCATCGATACGTTTTGCTTTACCGACATTTTTACCGGTAACGGCCGCTTCATTCAGTTTGGCTTCGTCATGAGCTATCGCTTCGATTTTGGCTTCGATATCTTCAGAGAACTTGTCTCCGTGTGCATCAAAGAACTTAATACCGTTATCTTCAAAAGAGTTATGGCTCGCAGAGATCATGATCCCCGCATCACAGCGCATGTTTTCTGTTAAAAAAGCGATAGCCGGTGTCGGCATGGGGCCGATCTCGATCACGTCGTAACCCACAGCGGTCAATCCGCTGACAATGGCATTTTCAATCATATAACCACTACGTCGTGTGTCTTTACCGATTAAGATCTTATTGGTCTTTGCGCTGTCTTTAAAGTAGATACCGGCAGCCATGGCAACTTTCATTGCCAGAGAAGCGGTGAGGAAAGTTCCCGCTTCTCCACGGACGCCATCTGTTCCAAATAATTTCATTTTTACACTCCGTTTCGAGGTCTCTATATTGTTTAACTTGATTTTAATTATATTTAAGGTAGCATTCTATCTCAAATTTTATTATGAAAAGGATAATGCACATGGCAAATCATAAGTCAGCATTGAAAAGAATCCGCCAGACTGAAACACGTACTGAGCGTAACAGATTCTATCGCACACGTTTAAAAAACATTGTTAAAGCAGTTCGCGCTGCAATCGACGCAGGTAACAAAGAAGAGGCTGCAGCAGCATTTAAAATCGCAAATCAGCAAATTCATAAATTTGTAAGCAAAGGTATCTTGAAAAAAGAGACTGCTGCTCGTAAAGTAAGCCGCCTTCACCAAGCTGTTAACGCAATCTAAGGGTAAGTAACACCCTTGAAGTTAGCAGACAAACTAACCCCTTTTCTCGAACGCTATGATGAACTGACAGAGCTTCTCAGCTCGCCAGACGTAGCGTCTGATATTAAGCGTATGACTGAACTTTCAAAAGAGCAGTCCGGTATGCTTGCTATTGTAGAGAAGACAAAAGAGTACAAAGCCCTTCTTTCTGATATCGAAGATAACAAAGCAATGGCGTTCGACCCTGAACTTGGCGAATTGGCCAAAGAAGAGCTACGTGAACTTGAGCCTCAAGTCTCTGTTATTGAAGATGAGATCAAAAAACTCCTTATTCCCAAAGACCCCAATGATGACCGCAATATTATTGTCGAACTTCGTGCAGGTACCGGCGGTGATGAGGCAGCACTCTTTGTAGGCGATCTTTTTAACGCCTACACACGTTATGCTGATCTTAAAGGTTGGAAGATCGAATTGATGAGTACAAGTCCATCTGATGCCGGCGGCTATAAAGAGCTTATCGCTTTAATAAAAGGCGATCAGGTCTACAGCCGATTGAAATACGAGGGTGGTACCCACCGTGTTCAACGTGTTCCGGCAACAGAGTCCCAAGGGCGTGTACACACTTCTGCGATCACGGTGGCAGTAATGCCGGAAGTTGATGATGTAGAGGTTGAGATCGATCCTACAGATCTCAAGATCGATGTTATGCGTGCTTCGGGTAATGGTGGACAATCTGTCAACACGACAGACTCTGCTGTACGTATAACACACCTTCCGACGGGTCTGGTCGTGACCAACCAGGATCAGAAGTCACAGCATAAAAATAAAGATAAAGCGATGAAAGTTCTCAAAGCACGTCTTTATGATCTTGAGATGCAAGAAGCACAGAAGCTTGATAGTGCGGCACGAAACGAGCAGGTTGGAACAGGTGACCGTAGCGGACGTATCCGTACCTACAACTACCCGCAGAACCGTATCTCCGATCACCGTATTAACTTGACGCTTTATCGTCTGAATGAGATCATGTCAGGCGGTCTGCTTGAAGAGATCATTGATCCGTTGATCACAGACTATCAAGTCAAGAGTATGGAAGCAGCCGGCCTCAGTTAAAAAAGTTCCAGCTTCGGCGCACCTTGCACCGGAGTTCACCGCTCGACGCACACCAGTGCGCCTTCGGATTCCCTCCGGCACAATCTACACCTGAGAGCCGTTAAGAAAAAGCAAATTTCTTTGCTTTTTTAGGATCGGAACCAAAGCAGATATACGAAGTACTTGCAACGGGTGACCTTTTCCTAACTCACGAACTGTTCTTGATGAGCTTCGCCATCATGCAGCTTGAAACTTTTTTGTTTTACCTTTGATGGACTGCGCCATTTTCATAATCAAAAATACTATCTTTCATTACTGTTTATCTTAAATCGATTGAGATCATACGTCTTGGTACAGCTAGAACCTACGGAGGCATTTCGTAACTCCGAGTATATTATCGTTCAAGCAGTGACTGTGACCGTCATCGTACTCTCTTTTTTTCGTTAGGTTTTTTCTCTGTACGAGCAGAGAATAAAACACTAAAGTGTAATACAGGGTGGCACTAAATGCCACATCGTAAAAAAGTAACATACTAGTGATATGAAGTAATAAAAAAAGTTACAAAGTTAAAAGAATATGAGTTTAAAAGAAAAGCAGAAAGTACGGGTAGAAGAGTCTACCCGTAATGAAGATTACATCAACCCTCTCAGCATCAGATACCAATACATCGGTTTAAGCATGTAAAGGTCAAATGCCCACCAGATCCAGCGTGGTTTCTCCGGTGCGAGGAAGGCGAACGACGGGGCAAGTCCATCATAGTTGAACTCTGCCATGATGATCTCGCCGTAACCTGCTTTCAGCGGACAGACAGTGTAGCCGTCAAACTTCTCTTCGGGCGCTTTACCCTGCATCACAGCGATCAGGTTTTTCTCTAAAACAGGGCCGTGGTGACGGGCGCTTCCGCCTGTTTTACCCATAGGGATACCACAGATATCGCCGATACCGAAGACATTTTTATAACGGCGGTGCTGAAGGGTCTCTTTGTCGACTTCAAGCCACCCTTTTGCACTCCCCTTCTGCCAGCCGAGAGGAGAATCGACAACGGATTGTGCCGCACTCATCGGAGGAACGATATGAATAAAGTCATATTCTATCTCAACGAGCTCTCTTTTTGTGATGGTGTCATACTCTTCGAGCTCCTCGTCATATTCGCCTTGAATATCGTAGAAATGTTCAAATGTAGCGACCTTCTCTTGAACATTGATGGAGATGAGGTTGTGTTTGAACTTATTGGTGATCGTGTCGTAACGTTTTTGAACCTTTGCTAATGAGTCAGCGATCGGTTTAAGACCAAAAAGTGATCCCGAGGCAGTTGCAAAGGTATAATCGGCCGTGAGTCCCGCTTTTTTAAGATGATCGGCAGAGAGGTAGAGGATCTTTTGCGGTGCACCGCCACATTTAATAGGGGTGTTTGGCTGCGTGTAGAGTACACGGGGCTTCGCACCGGTGGCAGAGGCTAGCTTGACGGCGTTAAACCAATCCCAAGTGATCGAACCGCCATCTGTCGTTCCTTTTTCAAAATTATTAAGATAGACACTTGAGATGCCGTTTGTCCCGATATCTTCCTGTTTCAGCCCTCTGATCCAGTCGTAATGGTAGTCGATACCGGCAGCTACGACAAGGTAGTCATAGTCGACTTTCTCTCCGCTGCGTGTTTCAAGCGTGTTGTTGTCAGGATCGAAGCTGGCAACTTCGTCTTTGATCCAGTTGACATCATCCGGAATAAAATCGCTGTTTGGTTTAATGAGGTCATCGTGCGTATAGAGACCGGCTGCTTGAAAGACCTGTCCCGGCTGATAAAGGTGAACCTCATTAGGTGCAATAATAGTGATGTCCGGGTTTTTAAGACTGCTATGGAGACGGGCAAGCGCCATAATACCACCGGCACCGCCGCCGACGATTACGATCTTTCCTTTGGCATCGGCTGCTTCAGCAGAAGAGATAGTACCGGATGATGTTGATGCTAGTACACCAGCCGCAATAGGAGAAATTCCCATTAATTTAAGGGCGTCTCGACGCGACAACATTTCAGGATTATTGCTCTTTTTAAGCAATCTGGTTAGATCTTTCTGATTCATAATACGCAACCTTAATGTTAGAATGCTCTATTTTATCGTACAACAGTTGAAAATGACAAGAGCTTTAATGAATAATTATTCATTTGTAATATAAAGGTGATACTTCATGACGACAGAAGCTTAGTTGAAATCGGTATTCTGAGTCTCTGTAATCTTCTTTTACTCTAAACAAGGTGACTTTTAGCTAGAATCACGCAAATAAAATATCTTCAAATATGTTCTGCCTATTGTATTGGTGGGCTCTTTGAAAGAGGATGAAAATATGAGCGCAATTGCGATTAAACACAACGACGAGGTGATAGACCTCCTGACTGCTGAAGCACGAGGTATTTCCGGAGAAGAGATCGAGCTTGACAACTCGCCTGAGTCACTTGAAGTACTCCGCCACTCAACAGCCCACCTGATGGCACAGGCTATCAAGTCACTCTACCCTGATGCAGAGTTTTATGTAGGGCCTGTCGTCAAAGAGGGCTTCTATTATGACTTTAAGACCAAAGAAGAGGTCGGAGAAGGTGATCTGAAAAAGATCGAAAAAGCGATGCTGGGCTTTGCCAAGAAGAAGTACCCTATAGAGCGTTATGAGATCACGATGGATGAAGCAAAAGAGAAATTTGCCGATGATCACCTCAAACTTGAGGTCATGAAGCGTATTCCGGGCAACTCTATCTCTATTTACAAGCAGGGTGAATTCGAAGACCTCTGCCGCGGTCCTCACCTGCCGAATATCGGTCAAATCCGTTTCTTTAAATTGACGAAGATCTCGGGTGCTTATCTCGGCGGTGACTCCAAGAATGAGATGTTGACACGTATCTATGGGATCGCATTTGCAGACAAAGAGTCGCTTAAAGATCACATGACGATGTTGGCAGAAGCAGAAAAACGTGACCACCGCAAGATCGGTGCACAGATGAAACTCTTTACCTTCCGTGAAGAGGTCGGTGCCGGTTTTCCTATCTGGCTTCCTGCCGGCGGGCGACTTCGTGCCCGTTTGGAAGCACTGCTTTTCAAAGCACACCGCAAGCGCGGCTATGAGCCGGTACGCGGACCGGAGATGTTGCGTTCTGATCTCTGGATGACCTCAGGACACTACCAGAATTACGGTGAGAATATGTATTTCACTCAGATCGATGATGTGGAGTTCGGTGTCAAACCGATGAACTGTGTCGGTCACATCAAGGCGTATGAAGATGAGCCTCACTCATACCGTGATCTTCCGTTGAAGTATTTCGAGTACGGTGTGGTGCACCGTCATGAGATGACAGGGGCACTTCACGGGCTTTTCCGTGTCCGTGAGTTTACGCAGGATGATGCGCACATCTTCTGTACGGCCGAGCAGATCGAAGAGCAGATCATCGAGGTCGTCGACTTCGTCGACAAGATCATGACTACATTTAATTTCGATTACAAGATGATGATCTCGACCAAGCCGGAAAAAGCGGTCGGTGATGATGCAGTCTGGGAGATCTCTACCAATGCACTGAAAACGGCAATGGACAAAAATAATCTTGTTTATGAGATCGATGAGGGCGGCGGCGCCTTCTACGGACCGAAGATCGATATCAAAATTACTGATGCGATCGGTCGTGAATGGCAGTGTGGAACAATCCAGTTAGACTTCAATCTGCCGGAGCGTTTTGAGCTCGAATACAGCGGTGATGAGAACAATAAAATTCAGCCGGTTATGATACATAGAGCAATTTTAGGTTCGTTTGAACGATTTATTGGTATATTAACAGAACATTATGCTGGTGAATTCCCAATGTTCGTTGCGCCAACGCAAGTTGCCATCGTTCCAATTGCCGAACCGCACAACGCATATGCCAAGGAGTTGGCAGATAAACTGATCGATTTAGGTGCAGACAGCGAGATCTTCTCGAAGAATGAGAGCTTGAATAAACGTATCAGAACTGCTGAAAAAGGGCGCGTTCCGATGATCATTGTCTTAGGTGACGATGAGGTAGAGAACAGAACAATTGCCGTACGCGACAGACGAAGTCGCGAACAATATAATCTAAGTGAAGCAGAGTTCTTGACTATGATTCAACAAAAAATCAATGAGGTAAATTTTTGAACCGAAAAAAAGACAACACCATAATGAACGAAGACATTCGCGTCAGCGAAGTTCGTTGTAATGTAGATGGCGGCGAGCCATTAGGCATTATTCCAACAAAAGAAGCAATGGCTAAAGCTGATGAGATGGGGCTTGACCTTGTACTTATCGCACCGGATGCCAAACCGCCGGTAGCCAAGATCATGGATTATGGCAAGTTCAAATACCAAGAAGAGAAAAAGAAAAAAGAGCAGCGTAAAAACCAGGTCAAAGTTGAGATCAAAGAGATCAAGCTTTCGGTCAAGATCGCTGAAAATGACATTAGCTACAAAGTAAAACATGCCCGTGAATTCCTTGAAGCCGGAAAACTAGTTAAGTTCCGTGTGTTTCTTCGCGGTCGTGAAATGGCGCACCCTGAAGCGGGACGTGATGTTCTTCTTCGCGTTTGGCCGATGGTTGAAGATATCGGGGTTATGGACAAGTCACCTCGTTTTGAGGGGCGTTACTACAACATGCTGGTTATTCCAAAAAAAGAAGAGAAGAAAAAGTAAAAGTTCCAGCTTCGGCGCATCTTGCACCGGAGTTCACCTCTCAACGCACAGCAGTGCGCTTTCGGGTTCACATCCGGCACAATCTACACCAAATCTGTAACTTTTACAGTTCAGTTGGGGTTCAGATGAGCTTCGCCATCTTTTCATAATTCATAATTCATAATTCATAATTCATAATTCATAATTCATAATTCATAATTCATAATTCATAATTC
>JBFHIS010000026.1:0-43500 GCA_041596355.1 Sulfurimonadaceae bacterium
ACTTATACCTATGATGCATATGGAAATATGCTGTCAAAAGTTGATGACACAAACTATGATCTGATTGCTGATAGTATTACCAATTACACTTATGATATCTATAACAATGTGTTGACAATCAATTACGATACTAATGCTGATAAAGTCATCGATAAGAAGCTAACCTATACCTACGATGGGTTTAACAATGTATTGACAAAAAAACAATATTTAAAAGCAACGCATAACACCGAAATCACGACTTACACGTACGATATATATGGAAAAATATTGACAGAATCATATGATGATGACGGTGATGGTATGAGAGAAAGTGTGCAAACATACACGTACGATTCAAAGGGAAACTTACTAAAATGGTTTTTGGATGAGTCCAATGATGAAAATGACCTCACACATCAGTACACTTATGATGCAAATGGAAATCGTTTAAGCTGGGTCACTATCACTTACAATTTCTTTTCAAATGAGACAGCTCTTGAGAGTAGGCATGTATATACTTATGACAGAGATGGGCATATGTTAACAGATAGTTTTGATGAATGGAATCATAATTATATACCAAGCAGTCTCCGTACATGTACTTATGATACAGATGGTAATCTTTTGACAGATAGTTATGACAAGAATGCCGATGGCACAGCAGATGAAATCACAATTAACACTTATGATAGATATGGAAACCTCTTGACAAATAGCTTCGACTCCGATGGTAATGGTTTTCCAAATCGTGTCACGACATATATTTGGACTGCGATCTAATTAACAGTGGGGCGGTTCCCTCCCCATTATTACTCAATGTAAAATATTGAAAAAGGCACAGTTCGTTAAGCACAAAACTAGCAATAATGCCCTACTCTCAAAAAATCAATTCACTTACTTTCATCGCTAGGATATTCAAATGTCAAATCGTCTAGAAAAAAAGGATTCCCCTTACCTTCAACAACATCAATAAAACCCTGTCGACTGGTATCCTTGGTGTGATGAGGCATTTGAAAAAGCAAAAAGAGAGAAAACCCGAACTTATCTTGATAACCATGGATCTTATCAACTAACTTCATTGTTGCTTCAATGCTATTGCCAATGACTACTTTTGCGGACGAAAAGCCCATCCGCATTAAGAACTTGCACTCTGCAAAAAGAGAAATCGTCATTATCGGAAGTAAAGTAATAAGTTTGTTCATATCTATTCTTGTGAATGGTATTTTGCTTCAATTTTAATAATAATTGATGAAAAACCGATAACTAGGTCTAAGAATGCCTATTTTTGTATTGCATGTCGACATAATCATAATGATCAATAATACGGCGCATAATTACAACATAATCAGACTGTAATTTTAACAACTTGTTTTTACTATATTAAGGTTTTAAGATCTGCGTTACCCATTTACGTGATAAATAAACCTCGTTCTATATATTATTTGACAATCATCAGCTTCCTGTTTCAAAAAATTGATCTGCTGTTTTACCCAATCCATCTTCATGCTTCATCCAGTTTTAGTTGTATTGCAAAAATCAAGTTCATAATTACAAATACCTATGGTTATTATAAGTTAAAGTTTGATAATCTCTCCATTATATTTACTATTTCATTATAGATATTTATATCTATAAGTAAAAGGAAAAAACACCATGCAACGACGTCAAATATCTTTAGTATCTGTTTTAGCATTTTTTGGACTATTACTGATAAGCGGATGCAGTGATAAAAGTGATGACCAAACAGTTTCTGCCCCTATATATAAAATGACCTCAATGAGTACCGACAAAGACAATGATGGAACTGTTGATGAAAACAGGACGATGACGTATGACACAAAGGGGAACCAATTGACGTATGCCTTGGATTCTGACGGTAATGGAAGTATAAACTATCTGGAAACGTATATTTATGATAAAGATGGAAATATGTTGACCGATAATATTGACTCTGACGGTGATGGGATAGTTGATGTTTTTCGTACCCACACCTACGACAATGATGGACATATGTTGACCTATACCAGAGATGCCGGAGGAACAACTTCTGTCACAACTTACACCTATGATGCGAGGGGAAACAGGCTGACCCTTTTTAGAGATCTCTATGCTGATGAATTTATTGACTATATTGAGACAACTACCTATGATATAAATGGGAATATGTTGACATTCAGTAAAGACGCTGACGGCGATGGCGACGGCAACATAAGCTATCTGGAGACTTGCACTTATGATATGAACGGGCATAAGTCAGTACACCGTTACGACAAGGATGCTGATGGGACCTTTGATGAAATTCGGACATACACTTATTATGACAATGGAGACCTATGGACATCCGGCAAGGATTCTGAGGGTGATGGAATTGTCAATTTTGTCACAACGTACACGTATAATGCAGATGGAAAGTGGTTGACAACCAGCACTGATTCGGATAACGATGGTATTGCAAACTCTTACAGTACCTACACTTATGATACGAATGGAAGGTTATTAACAAATGAATTTGACGTTGATGCAGACGGTATAGCAGAAACAGTCGCTATTTATACTTATGATGAAAACGGGAACATCTTGACTTATCAGTATGATGCGGAAGGTTTTGGCAGCAGTCACACCTTTACAACCTACACCTATGATGAAAATGGAAATCGGTCAACATATCATTATGACTCTAACGGTGATGGTATCGTTGATTTAATAAGTACATACACCTGGATCAAGATCTGACCAGAGGTGAGACCAACTCCTCACCGTATATTTAAACACCGCACATTAAAGATAAAAATACAAGCAATGCTTTAAGCACAAAACTAGCAATAATGCCCTACTCTAAAAAAATCAATTCACTTACTTTCATCGCTAGGATATTCAAATGTCAAATCGTCTAGAAAAAGAGGATTCCCCTTACCTTCAACAGCATAAAGAGAACCCTGTCGACTGGTATCCTTGGTGTGATGAAGCCTTCGAAAAGGCAAAAAACGAGAACAGAGCGATCTTTATCTCTATCGGCTACAGCTCATGCCACTGGTGTCATGTCATGGAACATGAGGTCTTTGAGAACGAAGAGATCGCCGCTTACCTGAATGCCCACTTTGTCTGTATCAAAGTCGACAAAGAGGAGCGTCCCGACATCGACAAACACTACCAGGAGGTGCATATGCTTCTCAACCGGCGTGCCGGCGGATGGCCCACCTCTATCTTCTGTACACCGGAAAATAAACCTTTTTATGCCGGTACCTACATTCCGCCTAAAACAATGAACAAGATGATGGGCTTTCAGGAACTGACCGAGATCATCGGGACAAAGGTAGCTGAAAGAGACCCCAAACTTTTCCAGAATGCTGACGAGATCGAGAGTTTTCTTCGTCCCGCTGACAACCCGACAGAAGCAACGCGTCTTCAACTGCATATAGCGGATACCTTTGTCAAACAGGCCGGTCAAAATTATGAAAAAGCCTACGGCGGTTTTTCTGTTACCCCAAAATTTCCGCATGTCTCAACTTTGACCGCCCTTCTCAATATTGCTCTTGTCAACAACGATGAGGAGAGCAAAGAGATGGTCCGTTTCACACTTGAACAGATGCAGCTTGGCGGCATGTATGATCTTGTCGAAGGCGGATTTTGCCGTTATTCAACCGATGACAAGTGGTTAGTACCCCATTTTGAGAAGATGACTTATGACAATGGGCTGCTGATCGAACTTTACGCAAAAGCCTCTTTGCAGCTTGATGAGCAACGTTTTCTTGTCACGGCCAAAGAGAGTGCGGACTTTATGCTCGAAACAATGGCAGAAGGTCATCTCTTCTATTCAGCCAGCGATGCCGATACCGAAGGAGAAGAGGGAAAGTATTTTGTATACGACTTTACTGAAGTTATAGCACTCCTAAGCGAAAACGGTTACAAACAAGAGCAAATAGAGTCCATCATGAAAGCACTGTCCATCACACTAGAGGGCAATTTTGAAGGACAAAATGTACTTCGACTCACAATAGATGAACGTCCGGAGTGGTTTAATGCCGTCATCTCACTACTGCAGCATCTGCGTCAAAAAAGAGTCTATCCCTTTATAGACAAAAAGGTACAAGTCTCCTGGAACGCGATGATGATCTCTGCACTGTTTACACTGGCAGAGATCGATGAACATTATCTGGAGAAAGCAACCCTTCATCTGGAAAGACTCCTTGAGACTATGTATGTCGATGGGAAACTCTACCACTCCGCACTCATCCACAAAACTCCTAAGATCGAAGCCTTTTTGGAAGATTATGCCTATCTCGGTCGGGCCTTGGTCAAAGCCTATATGTCTACTTTTGATGAGCAGTACCTTATCGTTGCCCAGCAACTTGCCAATACCGCACTGACCAACTATTATGAAGAGGGGCGCTGGTACTTCTCTAAAGGCGAGTTTGTCACCGAAGCCGATATCAGCGACAATTCATACCCCGGTTCTGTCGGCCTCATGGTCGATCTGCTTTTGAGCCTGGGTACCGTTGTCGACAGCAAGTACAGACACTTTGCGTTTAAGTCACTCGAATACTACTCAAAAAAACTCACTAAAACACCGATCTACTTCCCTTACCTGCTCGATCAAACCTTCCGCTATCTTAATGAGGATCGTATAATCAAAGGGAAAAAGGAACGACTTGCAAACAATATAAGAACATTGTCGCACATTCAATACCCCTACACTATGCGTTACGCCAGCAGTGAGGCTGATGGATTTATGATCTGCGGAGTGCAAAGCTGCTTTGCACAAACAGAAGATGCCGCTGAGATCAATGCGCTTATAAACACCTCTTTCTAGAGCATATCTGCTCTTTCACCCCTCTTTTAAAGTTTTTTAATATCCTCAGGAATATAATGAATCAGACGCACTAAACAGAAGGGCAGGAATGGGTACAAAACGCGATATCGTTGATACTGATTTGGATGATGGCGAAATCTTGGAAGAGAACATACATGCAGATCGTCGAAAAGACAATATAAAAAAAAAGATAGATGAAGAGAAACGTAACAAGAGTGGAAAGAAAGTTCCGGTATGGGTTAAAAAAGAGGTTTTGGAGTATGAAGAAGAACTCCGCACTCTGCAGATCGAGCTGCTGAAACTGCAAAATCACATTAAAAGTAAAGGTCTTAAACTACTGTTGATCTTTGAAGGGCGTGACGCTGCCGGAAAAGGCGGTACGATCAAACGCATAACGGAGCATCTCAACCCACGTGGTGCTCGTGTTGTGGCACTGGAAAAGCCCTCTGACACTGAAAAGACCCAGTGGTACTTCCAGCGCTATACACAGCATCTCCCGAGTGCAGCTGAAATTGTCCTGTTTGACCGTTCCTGGTATAACCGCGGCGGTGTCGAACTGGTTATGGGATTCTGTACACAAGAAGAGCATAAAGAGTTTTTACGTGAAGTTCCGGAGTATGAACGCATGCTTGTCAACTCCGGTACAATCCTTTTGAAGTTTTATTTCGTAGTATCAAAAGATGAACAGAAACGCCGTTTTAAAAAACGTAAAACCGATCCCCTGAAACAGTATAAACTGTCGCCTGTTGATCTAAAGTCTCAAAAACTATGGGACAAATATACCTTTGCAAAATACTCTATGCTTCTTGCTTCCAATACCGATTTTGCACCATGGGCTATTATTCATTCCGACAATAAAAAATCGGCACGTATCAACTGCATCAAACATATACTTTCACAGATCGACTATCCTAAAAAAATTAAAAAGTCTAAGCTGAGAACTGACCCGAATATTTTGATAAACGGCAAGCAGGAGATTAAAAATATGGAAATTCACATGTCATTGAAAAGTAATGATGCAGCTGAGGAGTAGTCATGAAGATGAGACTGGCAACCGGCACTGAGCGGTGCCAATAAAGAAATTACTGTTTATCTGTAATCGAAATATTCTGATCTTTGGCAACTTCCGTCAAAAGATCGCCCATCTTCTTCGCGGCTTCGATCATCGCTTCATCGCTGCTCTCTTCTAAGACCATACGAGAAATTGCCGGCAGGATATCGACATAAAGAGCACGTGAATCATCAAGACTCATTTTTCCCTCTTTAATATTACTGCCTGTCGAATGCAGGACCATTGCCAGGCCTAAAAAAAGTTCATTGGAATCGAGTTCTAGTTTTGCCATTGTCCGCCTTTAAAGAAATGCGAGGATCTCTGATTCGATATCCTCTTTTTCAATAATTGTATCTTGTGCGATCTTCTTGTTAAACAGCTCGTTGATCATTGCCGGAATAGTGATATTAGCTTCTTTAGCAATCGACTTGAGCGCATCGATGTCATGTGTATCGAGTTCACCTGTCAGCGCATTGGCAATCGTCGGTGAGAATTTTGTCCACTCTGCCGTCGAGTAGATAATGCTTTTAAGAGGTTTTTCACTGCAGGTCTCATACGCTTTAAAACATGTTGCCGTGTGCGGGTCCATCAAGTAACCCTCTTCTGTAAACGCCTTTTTGATGTAGGCCTTGCCTTCGTCACCGTTACAGTAATCCGCAACAAACAGTTCCTGCAGTTTTGCCAGTTCATCCGCTGTCAGTTGATAGACCTTGTTGGCATCAAGCTCTGACATCAGCTCTTTCGTACGTACCGCACCATAGAGGTCGTAGATGACACGTTCGACGTTTGATGACTTCAGGATATCCATAGCCGGAGAAGTCGTCGCGATCAGTGCTTTGTTGCGCATGTCGTATGTACCGGTCTGGATCAGCTCTGTCAAGACATTGTTCTCGTTAGAAGAGATCACCATCTTCTCAACAGGAAGCCCCATCTTCTTGGCATAAAAAGCGCCAAGGACATTACCGAAATTTCCGCTTGGTACATTCAGATAGACATTTTCGCCCATCGTGATCGCTTCCTGACGGACCAGCTCCAGGTAGGAGTGGATGTGGTAGATGATCTGGAAAATGATACGGCCGAAGTTGACCGAGTTCGCCGCTGAGAGAGAGATATTCTTCTTTTTCAACTCATCTTTAAAGGTCTTTGAGGCAAGCAGATGTTTCAAAGCTGATTGTGCATCATCAAAGTTGCCTTTGATACCGATCACTTTCAGGTTGGCAGCATCTTCCGTCACCATCTGAAGACGCTGGACATCAGATGTACCGCCGTCAGGGTAAAGACAGGCAACCTGTACTTTGTCGCGGTTTTTAAAGGTCTCAAGAGCAGCAGGTCCGGTATCACCGCTGGTTGCCGCAAGGATCAGATAGTTCTCATCACGCTTCTGCGCAATCGCCGAGAGGACCTTTCCGAAAGGTTGAAGTGCCATATCTTTAAAGGCGCGGGTAGGACCGTGATAAAGTTCACTGACATAGAGATCTTCTTTGACTTTTACAACCGGAACCGGGTTTTCAGGATCATCAAACTTGTCATACAGAGCCAACGCTTCATCGATAACACTCTCTTCGATGTCGATCTCAAAACGCATCAACATATCTTTTGCAAGCGTTTTATAGTCACTCTTAAGATGTTTCTCTAAAAATGCTTGGCCCAGTGCCGGGAGACTCTCAGGTACATAAAGACCGCCGAAAGAGGCGATTGGGCTTAAAATAGCTTGCGAAAATGTAACGGACTTCGGATGTTGTCCATCATTGCCGCGTGTTTCGATAAAGTTCATAAATAACCTTCAATAGGGTGATCTTACTCTCATAAAAAGAGGCCCTTTTAATAATGCCGCGATTATAACAAAATAGCGGTTATAAAACATTTGTGTTCTCAGCCATTCTCTTTACGTGCGTAAAACGTCCTCTCATTTACGCACTATGACATCCAAGATCAGACCAGGTGTCGGGAACACTCAGATAATTACAAAGATTAGAGTAATTGCTCTTGACATATTTAGAGTAATTACACTATACTGTTTCAAATCAACATAAAAAAGGATACATCATGAAAATGATCCCCGTACTTACACTGAGTTCACTCATCGCTTTCTCTTCGCTGCTTGGAGCCGATTACACCGTTGACAAGTCACATACAAGTCTTGCTTTTAAAGTCCGTCACATGATGGTCAGCAATACCAAAGGCGCTATGGAGGATTTTAACGGTACCTTCTCATATGACCCGAAAACAAAACAGCTCTCGGCGCTTGAGGGTAACGTCAATGTCGCATCAGTCAATACGGATGACGCCAAACGCGACGATCACCTGAGAAGTGCCGACTTTTTCGATGTGGCAAAATATCCGACAATGCATATGACCTTTGTCGAGCAAAAAGGTGACAAGGTCACTGTGGCACTGACGATGAAAGGTGTGACCAAAAATGTCGTTTTGGAGATGGATGACGCATCCGGTGCCGTCAAAGATCCGTGGGGCAACACACGTTCAGGTTTTTCACTCGAAGGCACCATCAACCGCCAGGACTTTAATATCAAATTTTCCAAGATGATGGAGACTGGCGGCGTTATGGTCGGCGATGACGTCAAACTTCAACTGGAAATAGAAGGTATTCAAGTAAAATAACGTATGTCAACTAAACAACGCATATTAGATACCGCCTTAGAGCTTTTTAACACAACCAACACCCAGGCTGCGACGACGAACCACATTGCCACAGCAATGGGGATCAGTGTCGGAAATCTGCACTACCACTATAAGAACCGTGAAGAGATCATCTTCAGACTGTATGAGCAGATGCTGACAGAGAGCACCCTGCTTGTACAGGACCTCCCTAAAAACATCGTTGAGCTCTTTGAGCACCAAAAACTGATCAGTAAAATCTTATGGAAATACCGTTTTTTCTACAGGGAGCTGCTCTTTCTTCTTTCACGTGACCCTGAGTTGAAAACGCGCTATATCAAAGACAACATTGCCCATCGGCAACGTATTCGTATTGGTTTTGAAAATCTTGCGCAAAATGGCGACTTAGATGTCCCGTATGACAATATTTTTGAGCAATTGACCGACACAATTTTGTTGGTACTCTCTTTTTGGAACCCTATGCTTGAGACTTTGGGAAAAGAGATCGATGAAAATGGTTTTGAAGAGGCGATGACTCATATACGCGGCGCTATGCGTCCCTACCTGACCAAACAGGCGCTAAAAAGATTAAGTGCCTTTGAAGAGAGCTGATCAAAGCAAATCAGCAAGAGCTATTTTAAGGCTTTAGTCGCCCATCTGACATAATTCTTAGCGCCGTTTATAACCGGCAAAACAATGATCTCAGGAACCTCGTACGGATGCAGTGTGAAGATCCTCTTCTCAACCGCTTTATAATGTTCTTTATCTGTTTTGATCAAAAGCAACAGCTCTTCATCCTCACAAAACTCCCCTTCATAGATGTAAAAAGAGTTTATCTTTGGCAAGATGTTCACACAGGCGCACAGCTGCTCTTCTACCAATCTCCTGGCGATCTTCTTCGCCACTTTTTTAGTCGGAACGGTACACTGTATCTGAATAAGCGTTGTTTTCATGTTGACTCTAAAGAGTGATCTCCGTACCGACACCCTCTTCTGTGAAGAGTTCCAAAAGCATTGAGTGTTCGATACGTCCATCGATGATATGCGCTTTTTTAACACCGCCGTCGATCGCTTCGAGGCAGGCATCGACTTTCGGTACCATACCGCCCGAGATCGTACCGTCCGCTTTCAATGCCTCGACCTCCTCTTCAGTCAAAGAGGAGATCAGCTCCATCTCTCTGTTGAGTACACCGGCAGTATCCGTCATAAAGATCACCTTGTTGGCGCCAATGGCTTTGGCGATCTGTGATGCGGCGAAATCGGCGTTGATGTTATAACCTGGATGGCCCATCGTATCTCCCGAGGCGATCGGTGCGATGACCGGAATAAACTTTTCACGGATCATCTTGTGGATAACATCGGCGTTCACCTCGGTAATGGTTCCGGTCAACCCCCATTTTGCATGCTCTTTCGGTTTTGCTTTAATGAAATGGGCATCTTTTCCGCTAAGACCGATAGCTTTTGCACCATGGGAGTTGAGCAGTGAGACGATCTCATTATTGACCTCGCCGCACAGCACCATCTCAACGATACGCATCACATCCGGAGTTGTAATACGCTGACCGTCAACAAACTCTGTCGGGATCTCAAGTTTACCCAACATCTCCGTGATCCGAGGACCGCCGCCATGGACAACAACCGGTCGAATACCGACAAGGTACATCAACAGGATATCTTCTGCAAACTTCTCTTTCAGTTCCGGTGAGGTCTGCGCTGACCCGCCATATTTGATCACCACGATCTGCTCGTTAAACTGTTTGATAAACGGCAGGGCTTCTAAGAGGGTCTGGACCTTTTTCGGCTTACTCTTCATTACTAATCTCTCTTTTAAAATGGTATTCATTGATATATGTATCTACTGCTGTCGTAAAGCCCTCGTCGAGTTCCAGACTAAGTTCCAACAGGCTCAAAGGTAGATTGAATTGTCGAATTTTAACGTAATCTTTTAATGTCACCAATAAACTTTCAGCAGCTGTCCGCTCCAGGATCTTTTCGAGTTCATTTTTTGAAAAATAGTGATGATCTTCAAAGTAGACCTTCCCGACCACCTCCGGTAGATACGGATCCAACCTCTCTGCCCGGGCGATCGCGGTAACAAGTACCATTTTATCGCTCGCATCGATGAGAGTTACCTTGCGGTTGAACTCCCGACCTTCTTTGATCAACAGCGCTTTTTTACCGTGCCAGAGCCGTTCACGGTACGGGCCTGCGGGCAGGCAGAAGCTGTTTTTAGTCTCCACCTCGATAAGAATATCCAGCTTACGGATCTGGTGTTTATTATAGCCGTCATCCAAAAAAACAACCTTGCATCCTATCTCTTTCGCTTTTTCTATAGCACGCTCACGGTTTTCACTGACGATCACAACGGCGTGCGAGATCGCATTGGCGTACAACATCGCTTCATCGCCGCTTTCATCGACATTCACCAGCACTTTTTTTCCGTCAGAGACAACAATAAGCCCTTCACTCTTACGACCGTAACCCCGTAGGACGATGGCAACATTGTCATATCGTGAGGCTAACGATGAGACAATAGGCGTCTTACCGCTTCCGCCGACGGTAAGATTACCGACACTGATAATGGGTATTTTGAAATCCTGCGGTTTTTTACTTATATATCTGAGTTTCATTACCGTACAGTAAAGCAGGCTAAGTGGCCAAAGCAGCAGTGAAAGAAGTTTTTGAGAGAGGCCCGGCGCATAAAAATAGCGCTCGCCCCAGAGCGTCAGAAACGGTTTCAAACGCGTGTTTTCGCGACCTCTTTAATAGAGTCACAAATATAATCGATCTCTTTATCTGTCATCGCAGCATAAATAGGAATCGACAAGATCGATTGATAGTTTCGCAGTGCTATCGGAAAATCATTGATACGCAACATATATTTGTTCTTATAGTAACTCATCAGGTGCAGCGGTATGTAGTGCAGGCCGGTAGCGATCCCTTTTTTCTCCAACTCGCGTGCGAAAGAGTCTCTGTTTTTGTCGATCTTGATGATGTAATTGCTGTAGGCGTGGTCCTCTTTTACAATCGGAAGAGAGACGTGTTCAACCCCTTTTAGCTTTGCATTGTACTGTGCCGCGATCTCTTGTTGTCGGGCGATCGTCTGATCCTGACGCGAAAGCTGTACGTCAATAAAGGCGGCATCGAGATCACTCATAGTGTATTTGTTTCCAATGTCAGTGACATCATAGATATATTCTAAACTGTCATCATCAACAACAAGGGCGTGGTTGCGAAGCAGTTTCGCCCGTTCCATAATGTCTTCATCTTCCGTAACCAGCATACCACCCTGACAGACACTCTTTTTAAGGTGCTGCGAGAAACTAAAGCAGGTGATCGTTGCACCTGTAGAGCCGATTTTCTCGCCTCTATAGGTCGCACCAAGCGCATCCCCGGCATCTTCAATGATCTTGATATTATAGATCTTTGCAATATTGTAAAGACGTTCAAGGTCCATCGGCTGGCCAGCCGAATGCGAGACGATCACCGCTTTCAATTTTTTAGACTGATTGTCGTCCAGATAGTTTTCTAGCTTGTCGAGATCGATATTAAACGTGTCGAGGTCGATGTCAATAAAGGTCGGCTCAGCGTCAAAGTGACGTACCACTTCCGGCACCGCAGGATGTGCGTTGACGGAACACAGGACTTTGTCTCCGCGTTTCAGATCGATCGCCAACATGGCCAGGTGAAGTGCACCCGTTCCGCTTGATGTTGAAACAGCGTGAGATGCTCCAATATAAGCCTGAAAATTCTCTTCTAGATCTTCAACGGCATAAAAAGCATCTCCGTTTAAAACATCTATAATCTTCTGCTGCTCTTTTGTTCCGATCTCTGTTCTGTAAAATGGGACTTGCATCTGTTTTTCCTTTATAATGTGATATCTCTTGGATAGTTAAAATCATAGTTGATCGTGCGTGAGGTCAACTTGGCAATAACCGGCATCTTACGTTTAAACTGGTTTCTATAAATACGGGTGATTATAAGATCTGCAAGCTTGGCATCAACACCCGATGCCAGCAACTCATCTCTGCTCTTGCGCTCTTCAACATATGCGCGCAACGCAGCATCAAGAACCGCGTAAGAGTAGCCCAGTTCTTCTTCATCGCTTTGGCCTTCCCAAAGATCGGCTGAAGGCGGTTTGTCGATGATAGAGGCCGGAACACCCAGATATCGGGCCAGTTCAAAGACTTCGCTTTTATAGAGATCTCCGATGGGGTTGATCGCTGAAGCGAGGTCACCGAAAAGCGTACCGTAACCCAGCATCAGTTCACTTTTGTTACTGGTACCGAGGACTAAGGCCCCCTCTTGCGCAGAGACATCAAAGAGTGTCGCCATCCGCATACGCGCTGAAAAGTTCCCTTTACGAAGATTGCTCATACTCTCATTTTCATACGCCTGCAAAAGCGGTGAGATGTCACAAGTCACAGCACGCATACCAAAACTTGAGACAAGTTCGTCCGCATCGTCCAAAGAGCTTTGTGACGAATAGTGAGAAGGCATTTTTACACAGAGCAGATCGTCACCGAACGCCTTATGTGCCAAAACAGCTACAACAGCCGAATCTATCCCGCCGCTGAGACCCAACACCACTTTTTTAAGACCGGTCTTACGTACCTCATCATTAATAAATCGGACAAGATAATCTGTGATCAGTGCGTACTTACTCATAGCCAATGGAAACCTTAAAACAAAACTTAATTATTTATATTATATCTAACTTCGATTATTAATTTGTTTACAAAATAAAAAATAAAATAATTTTTTTGACCTCATTTAGCACCCCTTAAAATAGGGGTTTGATTTGACCGATGTATAATAGTTACACAATTTGTAACCAAAACAAGTGATTGTCGTACTATAATATAAGATCTATAGTCTTAGCAATTTCGATCAAAAGAGAGTCCTATGCCTAACAACTACATAACCATTGACGGAAATGAAGCCGTTGCACGTGTCGCCCATAAGATCAATGAAGTCATTGCCATCTACCCTATTACCCCCTCTTCTCCAATGGCGGAGTTGAGTGACATCTACTCCACCCGCGGCGAAAAAAACATCTTCGGTACCCTGCCGGAGATCATGGAGATGCAGAGCGAAGGCGGCGCCAGCGGTGCGGTTCACGGCTCACTTCAGACCGGGGCACTGACCACTACCTTTACCTCGTCGCAGGGTCTCCTGCTGATGATCCCCAATATGTACAAGATCGCCGGAGAACTCACCCCGACCGTTTTTCATGTCGCAGCGCGTTCCATCGCGGCACAGGCACTCTCTATTTTTGGCGACCACAGTGATGTGATGGCAGTACGACAGACCGGTTTTGCCCTGCTTTCGTCAAACTCTGTTCAGGAGGCACATGACTTTGCCCTCATCGCACAGGCGGCGACACTCAAGTCGCGCATTCCCTTTATCCATTTTTTTGACGGCTTTCGTACCTCGCACGAAGTGAGCAAGATCCAACTGTTGGACGAAGATGTTATGCGACAGATGATCGATGAGCGTCTTGTCTTTGAGCACCGTTCGCGGGCACTCACTCCCGACCATCCTTTTATCCGGGGAACATCGCAAAATCCAGACGTCTATTTTCAGGGACGTGAAAGTGTCAACCGCTATTACGAAGCCTTGCCTGCTATTTTGCAAGAGAGTATGGATGAATTCGCAACACTGACAGGTCGAAGCTACCATCTTTTCGATTATGTCGGAGCAGAAGATGCTGAGCGTATTATTATATTGATGGGCTCAGGTGCAGAGACGGCACATGAGAGCGTCGATTACCTTGCATCGCAAGGCGAGAAAGTGGGTGTTATCAAGGTTCGTCTCTACCGTCCTTTTTCACCAAAACACTTTATAGAGGCACTTCCAAAGACAACAAAATCGATTGCCGTGCTTGACCGAACCAAGGAGCCCGGTTCTCTTGGCGAACCGCTCTACCTCGATATCGTCAGCACCTTGAACGAACTGCGTGAACGAGGCGAACTTGGTTTTGAGATGCCGCATATTATCGGAGGGCGCTATGGGCTCTCCTCCAAAGAGTTCACCCCTGCTATGGTCAAGGCGATCTTTGACGAACTTTCAAAACCCAAGCCAAAAAACCACTTTACCATAGGCATCAATGATGACCTGACCCACACATCGCTGAAGTGGGACAGCTCCTTTTCGATAGCCTCCAATGAGACCTTCAGCGCGCTCTTTTACGGCTTGGGCTCTGACGGAACGGTAGGCGGAAATAAAAACTCCATTAAGATCATCGGCGAAGAGACCCCCTCTTTTGCCCAAGGCTATTTTGTGTACGACTCCAACAAGTCAGGCTCCATGACAACGTCTCACCTGCGGTTTGGCCCCAAACCCATTCAGTCCACCTACCTCATTGAACACGCCAATTTCGTAGCCTGCCACCAGAGTGTTTTTCTCGAGAAGTTCGATATTCTGAAACATGCTGACCACGGGGCGGTGTTCCTGCTCAACACCCCGTTTTCAAAAGAGATCGTCTTCTCCAAACTGCCGCGTGTCGTCCAGGAAATAATCATCGAAAAACAACTCAGATTTTATGTCATTGATGCGGCAAGAGTGGCGGCAAAAAGTGGGATGGGACGCCGTATCAACACCGTCATGCAGACCTGTTTCTTCGCGATTTCAGGCATTTTGGAACGTGACGAAGCCATCGCCAAGATCAAAGCCAGTATCCAGAAAAGCTACGGCAAAAAAGGGCAGCAGATCGTAGAGATGAACAATGCCGCTGTCGACAATACCCTGGCCAATCTTTTTGAAGTCGACGTCCCTTCCTCGGCGCAGGGCAATATCGCTTTGGCACCGATGGTCAAAGGCGATTTTGATGCCTTTGTCGAAGAGATCACCGCGAAGATCATTGCCGGAGACGGCGATCAGGTCCCTGTCTCCGCAATGCCTGATGACGGTACCTGGCCAAGCGGCACCACCCAGTACCAAAAACGCAACACTGCCTTGGAGGTGCCCGTTTGGGACCCTGATGTCTGTATTCAATGCAACAAGTGTGTCATTGTCTGTCCTCATGCCGCCATACGCTCAAAAGTCGTCGATGAAGAGATACTTTCAGATGCACCCGATATTTTTAGTTTCGTCAAAGCCAAAGGCAAGAGCTTTGAACCGCAGGAGCAGTTTACGATCCAGGTCGCGGTTGAGGACTGTACCGGCTGCAGCCTCTGTGTAGAGGTCTGTCCGGCCAAAAACAAATCCCAGAGCAATCTTAAAGCCATCAACATGCGGCCGCAGGAACCGCTTCGCGAAGATGGCGCCTTAACCTGGGATTACTTCACCAAACTGCCGGCTTATGACAGAAGCAGACTTGACCATGAGAAGGTCAAAGAGAGCCAGTTGCTCGAACCGCTGTTTGAATTTTCGGGGGCCTGTCCGGGCTGCGGTGAAACACCGTACATCAAACTGGCTTCACAGCTTTTCGGCGACAGGATGGTGATAGCCAATGCGACGGGATGTTCCTCCATCTACGGCGGAAATCTGCCGACAACACCCTGGCGAAAAAATGCAGACGGACGCGGTCCGGCCTGGTCGAACTCTCTCTTTGAAGACAATGCGGAGTTCGGCTTGGGCTTTAGACTGGCGATCGATAAACACACCCACAATGCCCGCGAACTCCTGGAAGAGCTGAAAGGTGAGATCGGAGCCGATCTTAGTAAAGATATTCTTGACTCCGAACAGGAGAGCGAGCAGGAGATCTTTGAACAGCGCAACCGTGTCGAGGAGCTCAAAAAAGTGCTTAAATCGCTCAAAGGCACGGAATCTGAACGCCTGGCCAACCTCAGCGATTATCTTGTTAAAAAATCGGTCTGGATGATCGGCGGCGACGGCTGGGCGTATGACATCGGCTACGGCGGGCTGGACCATGTCATGGCAAGCGGCAAGAATGTCAACATTCTGGTCCTCGACACCCAGGTCTATTCCAACACCGGCGGGCAGCAATCCAAAGCGACCATGACCGGAGCCGTTGCCAAATTTGCCGCCGGCGGTAAACCCCAGGTCCCTAAAGACCTGGCCATGATGGCAATCGCCTACGGCAATGTTTACGTTGCCCGCGTTGCCATGGGCGCGAGCGATGCACAAACCGTCAAGGCCTTTGTCGAAGCGGAACGTTATGACGGACCGTCCATCATTATCGCCTATTCGCATTGTGTGGCCCACGGATACGACCTTCGCTACGGCATGGATCACCAAAAACTTGCCGTAGAGTCGGGGCTCTGGGCGACGTTCCGCTATAACCCCGATCTTGAAAAAGAGGGAAAAAACCCGATGCAGCTCGATTACAAAGGGCCTAAGATCGATGTCAAGAACTTCATGTATCAGGAGAGCCGCTTCAAGATGGTCGAAAAGATGAATATGGACAATGCCAAAGAGTATTTGGACACGGCACGTCAACACGCCAAAGATATGTACAAACGCTATCAGAACCTGGCACAGATGTCATTCAAAGAAGAAGGAGAACTATAATGGATTTAACAACGACATACATGGGACTTGCACTGAAAAATCCGATCATTGTCGGCGCTTCACCGCTTACGGCCTCATTCGACTCGATCAAAAAACTTGAGGAGAGCGGTGCTGCGGCCGTTGTCCTACACTCTATTTTCGAGGAGCAGATCAATCACGAAGCCCATGAGCTGGACTATTTTCTCTTTAAGGGGAGTGAGAGTTACGCAGAAGCCCTCGGATATTTTCCCGAGGTGGCATTGAGTAACATCGAGTCGGATCATTATCTTGATGAGATCCGTCATCTCAAAGCGAACATCTCCATACCGGTCATCGCCTCACTCAACGGTGTCTCAAAAGGGGGCTGGATCAACTATGCCAAAAAGCTCGAAGAGGCCGGTGCCGATGCGCTGGAGCTCAATATCACCTACATTCCCACCGACATCGACATCGATGCCCGCGATGTGGAACAGCTTTACATCTATGCACTGAGCGCCGTCAAAGCCAATGTTTCCATACCCGTCAGTGTCAAGATGAATGCGGTCTTCTCGGCGCCCGCACAGATGGCCAAGAGACTGGTCGATGCCGGAGCAGAGGGACTGGTGCTCTTTGACCGTCCCGTCCATGTCGATATCGATCTCGATAACCTCAACGCACTGCAGATCGTCCGCAGAAGCAGTTCCTATGAGCTGAGCGAGACGCTGCGCTGGTCTGCGATACTCTATAAGAAGGTCAATGCCTCCCTCTGCGCCTCAACCGGCGTGCAGAACCACACCGATATTCTCAAAGCGATGATGAGCGGTGCGGATGCCGTACAGATGGTCAGTGCACTGCTGCAAAACGGAGAAGAGCATATTGCCAAGGTCCTAGCCGACCTGACGGCCTGGATGGAGGAGAAGGAGTATGTGTCGATCGAGCAGATGAAAGGCAGTATCTCTCTTGAACACACCACCAACCCGGCAGCTTACCAACGGGCGAACTACATGCGTCTTTTAACCGACTATCGCTATTAGTCATGCTTTTAATGAGATTTACAATGCCTGTACAACAACATGTGTACCGGTCTGACCTGTCATGACCAACACGCATTTTCATGCTCAACAGAACGAACGGTTCAACCCGACACTGGTCGCCAAATCGCTAGAAACACTGGTCGATCGCAGAACCGGTCTTTTTTTTGCCGAACTTTCAAAAGTGCCGGTCATTCACCTTATCGACGTCCTGTTACTGCTTTCAAACGAGACACTCACGTTGGTATTGCAACGTCTTTCAATGCACAAAGTGTATGATGCTATGTCGCTGATTCCCAGTGATAATGCTACTGACTTTATGCGCCATCTTGAGAACCTCGACAAAGCGTACGCCAACAAACTTCGTACACACATGAATCCGGATGAACGTAATGAGTTTTTCGAACTCTCACAGTTCAATGAGCAGCAGGCCGGCGCCTATATGGAGGTCGAGATGCTCACTGCAACGCTCGACGATACCATTGATGATGTTAAAAATGCCATTCGTCTTTTCCGAGAAAAGGAACCGCTGAGTTCTATTATCAAGCTTTTTGTCACCGACCGACAGCGCCACCTTCTTGCAACGCTCCATTTCTCCGATCTGATCCTGTTTGAACCCTCGGACACTATCCGTCATGTTATGGAGAAGCTCCAGCCGCACCGCCCGCTCAGCATCCTGAACACCGCTCCGGTTGACGAGGTCATCCGCCTTTTTAACGAATATGACCTCAGTGTTCTGGCCGTTGTAGACAGCGAAGGTCTGCTCAAAGGGCGTATTCTTTTTGATGATGTCTACGAACTCATTCAAAACACCAACACAGACCAGGTCTATAAACTGGCCGGTGTTGATGATGAAGCCGAAGAGGAGAGTTTTTTTTCAGCCCAGAAGATGCGTCTGCTTTGGCTCTTTGTCAATCTGGCGACGATTCTCGCCGCTTCTTTTGTGATCGAAAGTTTCAAAGAGACGATCGCCTCCTATATTGCCCTGGCCGTTCTGCTCCCGCTCGTCGCGGCACTTGGCGGTAATGCCGGTATGCAGGCGATGACCGTCACTATTCGCCGCATCTCGCTGGGAGAGATCGATTTTTCTCAGGCAAGACCGGTCTTAAAACGCGAATCAATGATCGTCTTTATAAACGGTCTGGCAATTGCATTTAGCGTAGCATTCATCACCTACCTCTGGTTCGACGACACCATGCTGGCACTTGTTATCGGCCTTGCGATGTTCATCAACCTCTTTGTAGCAGGCAGTATCGGCGCATTGATACCATTGCTGCTTAAACGCCTCGGCATTGACCCGGCCATTGCCTCTTCGGTTCTGTTGACCACAACCTCCGATGTTTTCGGCTTCTTTATTTTTCTTTTCCTGGCATCGTCGATACTGTCATAGTCTTTTTTGACGATCTGTTCAGACTTCCTGACAGCTGTGCCCTTCCAGTATCTGTTTCATCTCCGAACAGCTGAAACCGGCCTCTTTTCTGGCCTCAACATTGACCCCGTTCTTTTTCGGAAAAGCGCCCGGAGAGTACTTTTCGATGATAGTAAAGAAGGTGTCCGGTGAGACCCCTTCTTTCTCGCAGGCGTAGCTGAACCAGCGGTCCCCTTTAAGGACATGGTCGACCTCTTCGTGCAGAATGACTTTGAGAGCCGCCTTGATCTTTTCCAGCATCGGATCGCTCGGCAGGTTTTCCAGACGTTCCAATACTGCGGGCGTCGCGTCGAGACCGTTCGCTTCGAGGTAGCGCGGTACAACTGCCATTCGGTCAACCAGATTTTGCGTTTTGAATGAGGCTTCGAACAGAGAGTTATGAACATCCAGGTCTCCATACTTGGCACCCAGCTCTTCAAGCAGCGTGTTTAGCATCTCAAAGTGGCGTATCTCATCATCTGCCACCTCCAGCCAGTCGTCATAGTAGGCTTTCGGCAGACCGTGAAAGCGGTAAGCATGATCCAACGCAAGATCGATGGCACTGTACTCGATATGGGCGATGGCATGCAGTAAAATGATCTTGCCGTTGTCTGTGGTCAGTTTACGGCGTTTAGGTACTTTGAGCGGCGGTACCACATTACAGAATGACGCATAGCTGGGTGCTGTGAAAATCAGAGGTCTGAAATGCTCTTCAAAAGAGACCTCCCCCGCTTTGTATTGGGCATAAAAGGTTCGGAAGGCCTCAAATTTTTCTGAAGGATTGGCACTAGTAATGATCGTCTCTAAGGTTTTATAAAAATTCATAGGTATAATTTTACCAACATTATCAGAAAGAGTCTCTATGCAGATCAAAGTTCAACCTATGGGCATGTACCAAACCAACTGTTATATTGTGACCGTGGACGGAAAAGACTTTATTATCGATCCGGGCGTCAATGCAACCGCTTGGGTCAAAGCCAACGTCACCAACCCTGTCGCCGTACTTAACACGCATGCCCACTTTGATCATGTCTGGTGCAACCAGGAGGTCAAAGAGCTCTTCAACATCCCTCTCTACACCCCAAAAGATGACATCCCGATGCTGACCGACAACTCATGGGTACCTGAACTTCCACCCTCGTTTCCCGACGTAGCAGTCGAAGGTGAAGTGACGACCATAGAGATCGAGGGTGTACCCGTCACCTTTAGACATTTTCCGGGGCACTGTCCGGGCTGCTCGACCATAGAGATAGAAGACGCTATGTTCAGCGGCGACTTCATCTTTGACCGCAGCATCGGCCGAACGGACTTTCCGATGTCATCACCCCAACAGATGGTCGACTCGCTCAAACGCTTTATGACCCTCGACTTCGACAAGACCGTCTATCCCGGTCACGGCGGAACCACCACAATCAAAGCCGAACAGCGCAACGCCCCGTACTGGATCCAAAGCCTGACGTAAAAGCGGTAAGCGGTAAGCGGTAAGCGGTAAGCGGTAAGCGGTAAGCGGTAAGCGGTAAGCGGTAAGCGGTAAGCAAGATGGCGAAGCTCATCTTAAAAAACTCTTGAACAGTAAAAAGTTTCAGATTTGGTGTAGCTTGTGTTTAACTCCGACCGAAAACGTACATCGGTACGTTGAGAGTCGGAGTTGGACGCAAGATGCGCCGAAGCTGGAACTTTTTTACCAGGCGCGGTAGTAGTAGCGGTTGAGATCATACATTCCGGACCGCACCGGCTCCGCCTTGTAAAACCGCTCCTGAAACCAATCAAAATGTTCCCAGAAGTCAAGGTCATTACGCGCAACACCATAACTTAGAAGTTTAGAGATATATTCCGGTGTGTCTTTGTAGTTCTCCAACATATCGAAAAAATCCGGTATATCCTCTTCATTAACCACCAGAAAGAAGTTTGGATAGGAACCGACACTCCCTTCGATGAAGTCTGCCCTGTCTTTCGCCGGGTCAAGTCTTTTTGCTTCACCGAACATGGCATTAACGTTGTCGTGCCAACGGTTGATAACTATCGAAAATACCACATCTGTTTTTTCTTTACGCTTTACACGGACAAACGCTACATTGGAGTTATAGCCGTTAATCAGTTCCATAAAGGCTGTTCCGGGGCGTGAGACAACGCGCATTGCCCTCAAGTAATCCTGAGTCCTCGTATAACTCTCAGGCAAGGTTGTCGGCACGACTTCACCTTCATGCAGGTAGTTGTTGTCAAAATCGATACCGATATCTTTACGGATATGCCCATTGACCACTTTCTCAACAAATTCCTGTTTATAATTTTTACCGCTGTATGAGACCGCCGTCTCCCCCATCTGCTGCAATCCTTTCAGATCATCAAATGCATCATCACCGATATACCATGACTTTAAAAGCTTCAGGCGGCTGTTGTGCGGCATGAATGCTGCAAAGTTCATCTCACCCTCTATACGCAGAAAATCCATGTAGCGCCTTATATTGGCCTGGTGGGCGATATTTCCAAAAATATCGAAACCGGCGACGAGGGCATAATAGATACGTTCAAACTGCGGATAATCGATGACCCACATCGTTCTCGGCAACTGCCCCAGCACCCCTTTGTGAACCGACGCGCTGTCAAAGTGACGATAGACTGTCAGAATCGGACTGTCTGCCTGTGACTCGCCCTTCCATATCCAGTCCAGTGATGTCGGCTCACCGTTAAAGGTGTAAAATTTACCTTTGTCCTGCATATATTGTAAATAGCGTTCGCGGTACCTGTCGCTAAACGTACTGAAGAGACCGATAGAACTTCCCTTCTCTATCGGCATACTCAGGTTTTTTGCCTCTTCTATCAAAAACTCCGGATGTTGCAGAGTAAGATCAAATTCAGGATTTAAAAACATGATCCAGAAATGGTCATGGATAACATTGAGTGCGATCTGTCCTTTACAGACAGGTCCCCGTATAAATGTACGAGTGATGTACTCGCTGTTGTCCAGTAGAAACTTGTAACGCGATTTGGGCGGTATCTGGGCAAAGGTCAAAAAAGGGTTCGCACTACGGACCATGTCATAATCCATAACATGCGGTTTCTCAAGCCACGGGGTATCGATAAAGAGCTCTTGTATCGTACGGTATTTTACATCTCCAAACTCAAAAACGATATGCGTTTTGTGTACGATCGTTGAGTGAATCTTCCTGATCCGGTAATAGAACGTTTCAACACCCGGGTCGTCGAAAGGACGAATTGAAGCGATCACTTCTATCTTATCCGGCGAAGCCGTTTTCGATCGGACGATCTCATAGAACTCATTGGGTGCCGTCGGAAAATGGAGATGTGCCAGGAAAAGATGTTCATAGAGGTATCGAGCCGTCATGCGGTGTTTAGCATCAGGGGCGTTTAGAAAAGTCTCCCACTTCGCTATGGCTGCCCTCGCTGCGCCGCTTGGCGTAGTAAGTGCTTTCTGCTGCAACGCATTCGGTCCGTCAACACCTTGCTGAAGCCAGTGCAGAATGGTGATATACTCTTTTTGGGTCAATGCCGGGAAGCCAAACGGCATGCCGCGATTCGGATGTTTGTCGATAAACTCTGCCAGCTCCTCACCATTTTGAGCACAGGTCTGATCGGTAACATCTTCAGAGTGGTAGTCGCCTTTGCTGATAGGGTTTTCCATCTTTGCACGGAGCATGTGCGCCATCGTTGCGTTGTTGAAATTCCCCTCAGCCGTGTTTTCCGTTACACTGAAAAACCCTTTATCACGCCATTGCTGTGTTGAATTCGCATCAATAAACAGCCGTGTCGGGTCCTGAGCTCTTAGACGATCCAGATAGATAATCTCTTTTGTCGCACCGCGGTCAGCCCCTTCAAACGAACTGAGTTTAAGCTGGCAAGGTGAGTTGTAACAGGAGTGACAGGTCACACATCGTTTGTCCAATATCGGTTTGACGTCCGTCAGGTAATCGACCGTTCTATCCATACGCTTGACCTGGATCGGTGCAGGCGGATCATACGAACAACCTGCGAAGAAAGTAGCTGCAAAAAATGCGCTCAGTAGAACTTTAATCATCGTGTCATCCTTTTAGAACATGTTCTTGTGTGACATAGGTCTTGAAACTTCCGGTAAAAACATCTCGTCCGCGACAGTGACCGATAACCTCCACAACCGCTTTTGGACCATCCTGTTCTACAATATTCGCTTCAAAATCGATGATATCGTCCTTGATACTCGGCGCGATAAACCGGCAGGAACTGCCGGTGAGCACGACATTCGGTTCATTGACGGCACACATCGCCGCAAAGTCGGCAGCGCCGAATATAAACCCACCATGGATCAGCCCCGCTTCGTCTGCGACCATCTTGGCATCTGTTTTAAGCTGCACTTTCGCATAGCCTTTGGCAAGCTTCAGCACTTCGCCGCAAAGTTTGGTATTGATCTTGAGATGGGTGTTTTGAGCCATTACTTATCCTTTGGTCGTTTAGTCAGACGTACATAGACCCGTTTCGGTGCAGGATACCCCTCAACCGTCTTGGTTGCATCATTCGGGTCTAAAAAGTCCTCAAGGCTCTGCCCCTCGATCCACTCTGTTTTGCGCTGTTCTTCTGCAGAGGTCACAGAGGTCTCAAGCAGTTCAAAGTCACTGAAACCGGAACGAAGGCACCAGTTTTTAAGTGCCGGTATGGTCGGGACGAAATAGATGTTGGGGATCTTTGAATAACTTCCCTGCGGACAAAGAGCCATCTCCTCATCACCGTCGATCATAAAGGTGTCGAGGATCACCTCACCTGTATCGTCAAGACCTTTATAGAGCTGTTTCAACATTGCAACAGGGTCACTGCGGTGATAAAGGACACCCAGACAAAAGATCGTGTCAAATTTCTCTTCATAATAGGGCAGATGTTCTACACCCAAAAGCTCGTACCTGATATCTGTTTTAGCGAAGTGGTTTATAAAATCGAATTGCGTCTTGTAGAGAGCCGACGGGTCAAAACCGACCAAAGCGGCAGGGTTGTCTTCTTGCATACGAAAAAGATAGTAGCCGTTGTTACACCCAATGTCCGCAACACGTTTGCCTGCAAGATTAAAATGGGGACGGAGCAGATTATACTTCATGAAGCTCTGCCACTCGGTATCGATAAAGAGACCGAACAGATTAAACGGACCTTTGCGCCACGGCATCATCATCCTGGCAACAGTTTCGATCTGTTCATGATCTATCGTCGTTTCACTCTTTAGTGAGACTGTATCTTCCAAAGAGAGTGTTGCATCAACGTCTGGCAGCGAGGCTAAGGCCTCACGCAAGGGCTTGATGTTTTTCCAACTCATCCATTTTTCTCGCTCTGTACGTAAGGCATTTAAATCCATGATCATCTTTCTGTATAGATGGTTGTATTTTAGCTAAAGCTTGTTAAAATCCTTTTCATGCGCATAGAAAAAAAAGCAACTCTTATTTCATCATCAACGGCAGCCCTATTGGTAACGATCAAAATGGTCGTTGGTATCTTAAGCGGATCCATCGCGATCCTTGCTTCTGCCATTGACTCTTTTCTAGACCTTTCCGTCTCTATATTCAACTATTTTGCGCTTCATCAGTCTGAAAAAAAAGCCGATGCCCAGTTTAATTTCGGACGGGGAAAACTCGAAGCTATTGCCGCTGTTATGGAAGGGACCATCATATCCATCTCAGGGCTCTTCATCTTGTATAATGCGATCGACAAGCTTCTGCACCCTAAACCGATCGCTTATATGGATATGTCGCTTATCGTCATGGGCATCTCCATTGTTGTAACGACCATGCTGGTCATCTTTCTGGTGAGTATTGCAAAAAAGACAGGGAACCTTGTTATCCGGGCCGATGCACTTCACTACCAGACGGACCTTTATACCAATGCCGCGATCTTGATCGCACTCGGGGTCATTCATTTCACTGACTTTGAGATCATCGATCCGCTTTTAGGTATCGGTATCGCCTTTTATATGGTCTATTCTGCTTTTCCTATCATCAGAGAAGGCTTTTTGATGTTGATGGACATTGCCTTGGATGACGATGAGATCAAAAAGATCGAGCAGTACCTGGCACGCGTTGAGAACATAAACGGCACGCATCATCTTACGACACGCCGTGCCGGTTCAGACATATTTCTCTCTGTCCATGTGGTCTTCAACGTCTCAATTTCACTCTATGAGGCACACCGTATCTCCGACAAGATCGAAGAGGGGCTTCAAGGACTTTTCGAAGATGAACGTGTTCACTCTATTATTCATATGGACCCCTACGATGACTCTGATGTCAACGATTTCGAAACGGCCTGATCGCGACACCTAAAGAGGCTCGCCGTATTAACTTTTTCCAAGTAAAATGATAAAAATTATCAGCTAAGGAAATAACATGAGTATCTCTAAAAAGAAGTCAGCCAAGCCACTACACGGATTAGGCATCATGCTGGCGACCGTTGCACTCAGCACTACCACAATGATGGCCAATCCCTACGAAAGTAACACGGAAGAGCTGGAATCGGTGGTCAAAACAGGTCAGGAGGTCTCTGCCACACTGCTCAAGACATTAGGTAAGAACCTACAAGAGAAGATGAAGTCCGGCGGTCCGATGGCTGCTGCAGAATTCTGCACGACAAAAGCTTATGCATTAACCGAATCGGTTGATGAGCAGTATGGCGGAGATGTCCACGTCAAACGTATCTCGCTGCAAGAACGTAATCCGGCCAATCAGGCGGAAAATGACGAAAGAACCGTGTTGGAGTCACTTGACAAACTGCAGAAAAGCGGCGTTGTTCTTCCGCCTTATGTTGTCGAACGTGTCGGCAAAGAGAGTTACAAATTTTACAAACCGCTTACTATCAACAAGCAGGTCTGTCTGAAATGTCATGGTGACATTGTCAATAACAAACCACTCTCACAATTTCTGGCGAAGACCTATCCTCATGACAAAGCTACCGGATACAGCATGGGTGACCTTCGCGGCGCGGTTGTCGTCACGATTAAAAAATAGACTTAGCTTTAGCAGGACAGTAGCTCCTGTTCAAGCAGAGTCTCCTCTGTTATATCTTGATTTCCTGCTCGAACGCATCTGCAGACATAGCGTGCAGACGGCGTTCAAGACGACCGATCACGTCAAGAAGTTCGTGAGATATCTCAAGAAGCTGATCATAATAATCTCTGGCAACCTGTTTGTCCGTTTCTGAAACAGTCTTCTTCATGTTGAAGAGTTTCGAGAAAAATGAACGGTTCATGTCGCCGAAATAGACTTTAAATATCTTCATATACATGTCGTGCAAATTGAAGTGCAGTGTCTCTATCTCGTGCAGACAATCCATACCGGGAATAGCATTAAGGTTTTGGCCTTCACCATAGAACCATTGACCGAATTTACATTCAGTACAATCAACCGGGATAGCATCTTTCTCTATCGGTAAACCTTCGATCAGAGCTTTAGCCCGTTGTACCCATTTGACATGTGCTTTTTTAGCACTATGCAGATGCTCTACTGTCTCAGCTTTATTCATTTTGAACTCCGGAAATATTTAATTTGGTATAAGAGTATTTTATACACAATTAATTACATTGTTATCACAAATAATTATAAATTATATGGGTTGGCCGTACAGAGCCTGCGCATATTATTTTATATTGTGTCTCTGCAGTTTACATAAATCAAACTTGATTTAAAATACTGAAAACTCTAAACACATTTTTTAAAGCTTTACATAACTTATGCAGTGTCTAATCCACACACCTGCCTATACGATAGTTCCAACCGGTCTAACATTTCGTCCAGCTCGCCAACCACATTTCGCATCTCTTTCAAAGCATGTGCCGCTTCCCTCTGCTCATCTTCAGACACCTGTTTCTTGAGATGAAAAAGGTGGGAGAAAAAAGCGTTATTGACTTGTGGAAGATAGCATTTAAAGATCTGAAGATAAAGGTCCTGCAGTTCATAACGGAGTATCTCGACATGATCGATAATATCAAACTCGACCGAGTCGACCTCGGCACGTTGAATTCTATAATATGTCTGACTGATCTCTTGACTGTGTTCATACAGCCACTGATAGGCTGTGCACTTGTCGGAGTAGGTAGGTATAGACTCTTTATGGATCTCATGACCAAGAATCAAGTCGTTGGCATACTGCAGCCAACGCGCATTATCTTGTTTAGCCAAAGCGATGATTTCGACAATCTTGGCTATTTCCATCCGTATACCTTAGCATCCTTCTTTAAAAAGAATAGTTCTTAATACACATCAGTATAACGGATAGAAATCACATTTTTGTCACTACTATTAGAAAATATTATACTCTATATAAGTATGGCATATTAGTATCTTGTCCCTATTGGGCATATTCGACAGCCCTGCTCTCCCTGATAACATTGACTTTAATATTACCCGGATAGCTGACGTTTGATTCGATCTCCTCAGCGATCTCTTTTGCGAGCAGCGATGCTTCGTCGTCGCTTACCAGTTCGGCACTGACCATAACACGGACTTCGCGACCGGCATTGATAGCATAAGCCTGTTTGACCCCTTTTTTACTGGAAGCGATCTCCTCAATGGCACCTACTCTTTTTACAAAGCTCTCCAGCACCTCTCGCCTTGCACCCGGTCGTGCCGCAGAAAGAGCGTCACCGGCACAGACTGCCGCACACTCAACACTCTCGATCTCCTGCAGTCCGTGATGGGCATAGATGGCATTGATGACGACAGGGTCCTCATTATAACGGCGACACACCTCGGCACCCAGGTCGACATGAGAACCTTCAAAGTCATGCGTCAATGCCTTACCGATGTCGTGCAGAAGACCCGCACGTTTTGCCAAAGAGGCATTACCGCCCATCTCTGCAGCCATGATTCCGGCCAGATTGGCCACTTCCAATGTGTGTGCCAGCGCATTCTGTCCGTAACTTGCACGATAACGAAGCCGACCGATAAGTCTGATCAGTTCCGGATGCAGTCCGGTAAGGCCCAACTCAAAGATGACATTTTCACCGTCTTCAATGATCTTCTCTTCAAACTGATCACAGACCTTCTCATAGATCTCTTCGATACGGGCAGGCTGTATACGTCCATCTTCGATCAACAGCTCCAAGGTCCGTGTTGCAATGGCACGGCGGTACATGTTAAAACTGCTGACGACAATAGCATTGGGTGTATCATCGATAATAATATCGACGCCCATCAACTGTTCAAGGGTCTTGATGTTCCGACCTTCACGGCCGATGATCCGCCCTTTCAGTTCATCGTCACTCAGCTCTACCGTACTGGTCAGACGTTCATGCGCGAATTCACTTGCAAAGCGTGACGTCGCCTGAGCCAAAATGTAGTTTGCCTTGCGTTCACCCTCGGCTTTTGCTTCACTTTCATACCGTCGGACAATATGTGCGATATCCGCGCGTGAACGCTCTTCAACCTGAAGAAGAAGTGTCTCTTTGGCCTCTTCTTTCGTCATACCTGCCGCATTTTCAACGGCGTTGATCGCCTTCTCCAAACGCTTGTCATACTCACTTTTAAGCTTCTTAAGCCCTTCGGACTGTCGTTCGACACTGACTCTGAGACTGGAGACGATACCTCTTTCACGTTCTAGTTCCGCATCTTGTTCTTCTGCACGAGCGAGAAGTTTCTGCTCTTTATAGCCGATCTCCTCTTCGCGTTTGGAGAGCTCTTTTATGGCGCGTAGACTCGCTTCTTCGTACTTTTTTTCAGCCTGAAACTCTATCTCTCTGGCTTTGGAATTGGAACGTTCAAGCAGCAGCTCCGCCTCTTTTTCAATAGCGTTGGCACGTGCCTTCGCCTGTTCTGTATAGATCTCAAAATGGGCATTGCTCATCTTTTTCGAGATGTAAAATCCCAGTAGTCCGCTAAGTGTGGCTATGCCACCTCCTAAGAGTATTTCGTTTATCATTTTTAGTACCCTTCGCTGCAGCATAGCACGCATGCGGGGTGATCAGTAAGTCAGCCTTGACATCATATTTGTCACATATATATTTAGAAGTATTACAGAGTTTAGATTGAACAAATATGACATAGGGTTTATATTTTAATCTTGCAAAAAATCGGTCGTACATACCTTTGCCAAATCCTATACGGCGTCCTTCACCGTCTACACCCACTGCCGGTACTATAGCTACATCAATTTTTTTTATATTCATTTTTGAGTTCCCCGGTTCATAAATCCCAAATCTTTTGGGCTTCAGGGGGAGTCTAAATGGTACCATCTTGAAACTGTTGTCTTCCATAAACGGTAAATAGACCTTTTTATGTCGTCGCATATTTAAGATTGAACGCCTGATGTCCGGTTCCATATCCAAAGGCCAAAAGGCCAAAACGTGTTTTGCTTTTTTCAACTTCCGCGTGTTTAGCAGTCGCCTGTTCAGTTTCAGGTTCCGACTTTTTTGGTCATGTACACTTAACGTCCGTAACGTCTTCAAACATTTTTTTCGTAAAGTCACTTTCGTCACAGACATTTTGCACCTTAGTTTGTTATAATCACGATAATCTTACCTAAAGGCCTATTAATATGTTTAAAAAGACGCTTCTTTCACTCTCTATTGTTCTTCCTCTCCTCTTTGTAGGTTGCAGCAGTGATTCCGGTGAAGACGAAAACAACATGGTCGCTTCCAATACATTTCATCTTGTTGACACCAACGGCGTTGATTACAATGTCACCAAATCGGGATTGAACTTCAATGTGCAGGGGCATGAAGGCCAGGTCATCATGTTTGACATCTTCGCGACATGGTGTCCGCCGTGCCGCGCCGAAGCACCGAATCTTGCCCACCTGCAGAAAAAATATCACAACGAGTTTCTTATTTTGGGCGTGACGATCGAAGATGAGATCACAAACAGTGAGCTTGAAGCCTTTAAAAAGAAGTATGGCGCCGACTATGCCATCGTCAACTCCAAAGAGAATGAGCGTCTCTACCGTGCCATTGCCTCAGCTACCAGAGTTGGGCAACGTTTTCCTATTCCGCTGATGGTAATGTACAAAGACGGTCAATACATCACACACTACGTCGGTCAGACACCTGAAGAGATGATCGAAAGCGACATAAAAAAGGCGTTAGGAAAATAATGTTCAGTTTTTTTAAAAAAGGTCTTAACAAGACCACAGAGGCGATGAAAAGTGTCGCCCCTAAAAAACGGGCACGCATCCCTAAAGAGGATCTCGAAGAGATCCTCCTCGAAGCCGATGTCGAGTACGACCTCATCGAGATCATCCTGCGCGAGCTCTACGAAGATACGGTCACCAAAGAGCAGCTGGAGTCCAAGCTTCTGGCGACAATGGCCTGGGCCAACTACGAAGAGCCGGAGTTCACCAAACCCTTTGTTGAGCTTATCATCGGCGTCAACGGGGCCGGAAAAACGACAACGATCGCCAAGCTGGCCAAAAAGTACAAAGAGAGCGGTGAGCGTGTTATGCTCGGTGCCGCCGACACCTTCCGTGCAGCGGCCATCGAGCAGCTGACCCGCTGGGCGGAGAAGCTTGACGTACCTATCGTCTCCTCACGCCAGGGGCACGACCCTTCTGCAGTCTGTTACGACACTATCGAGTCGGCAAAGGCCAGAGGTTTTGAGCGCGTCATCATCGACACGGCCGGTCGTCTGCATACGCAGACCAATCTGGCAAATGAGCTTAAAAAGATCGTCCGCATCAGCGACAAGGCCCATGCCGGTGCACCGCACCGCAAGATCCTGGTTCTTGACGGAACGCAGGGTAACTCGGCCATCGCGCAGGCCAAAGCCTTTAACGAGATGATCGACATCGACGGCATCATCATCACCAAGCTCGACGGTACCGCCAAAGGGGGTTCGATCTTCAGTATCGCCCACGCGATGCGTATTCCGATCTTGTACGTCGGTGTCGGCGAACAGCCGGAAGATCTGGTCAAGTTCGACAAATATGCCTTTATCGACAACTTTCTCGACCCGCTCTTTACGATAGACGACGAGGCCGAAGTCAAACCTAAAAACGACGGGCCGCTTATCGAGCTCTCCCGCCTCACCAACGAACAGCGACAAAAACTTACAACACTGCTCAATGCAGACGGTTACGACATGCTCTCAAAGCACTTTGTCCGCGAGCAGAGCAGCTGGAACGAGTACAAGCTGATCGCCAACGAGACCAGCTACGCCATGGAGATCGTCGACAAAAACGACAAGGTCATCAAAGCCTACAAAGCCGACCAGCTGCTCTAACTTTTTTGAGGCTCTTGCCTCAACTCTCATAACTATAATCAAGGTGCTTACTGTAATGTTTGCGTCTGATTATGTCACGGGTTATATCCAATAGCTTCTTTTTCATGATCTCCACTCCTTTAGAGAATGACAACTAAGGTCTGAATCCCCACTTAGTCTCTAGTTTTTGTTCAGATAAGTCCATTTTCGGTACTTAGTCAACATCTTTGATATAGGTAAATGTATGCCTAAATTGATTTTCATCCTTTATATCTCAGAATGCAATAATTTAACGTTTTGGAACATATATTCATGTCTTAAAATACGTACAGATTTAAGGCTTAGTTGTATAGAATAAGCACTGATAAATAGTTAGGGAGACAATTCACATGGATTGGAAACTAAACAAAATGCAATGGCTTTTTGCTGTGGTTTATTCAGCACTATTTCCTGTATTTGTCTCATTTGGCGGTGCAATAGCCACAATCGCAATTTTTTTGTATATACCTTTTTTACCTGTTGGTTGGATAGGTGGAAGTGCTTTTGTATGTGTTTTTAAAACTCAAAATGCATATCCTGCCGGACTGTCAATAACAATACTTTTACAAGTAATATTTGTCATGATGAATTTAAAATACTATTTCAAACAGAACACATCAAATGCAAAAAAATTAATGAAGCGCATAGCCTTTCTGCTTGTGTTTTTACTCGTTGGGGTAGTGGTGATTTATCATGCATAGACATATCCCTAACAAATCAAAGGAGACCAATCAAAAACCCGCGGGCGGGTTTTTGATTGCTCATTTTAAACGTTATGCAAAAAAAAGGAGGAACAAATGACTAATAGTCAAAAGATTAGCGTAGATACAACATACAATGGATTTATAAAATGGGGCGGACTGTCTTTATTAGGCGCAGGGATCTTATTAGTATTATTTATCCTTTCAGTATTCATCTCACAACAAACTCTTCCACTTCCAGCACAGGAAGTCCTTGAGGATCCTACAGGCCCAACTGCCCTGTTTGTCTTGGCTGCCATTGGAGAATTTCTTCTCTTACCAGGTTTTGTGGCGCTATATTTCGCCTTTAAGAATATCAATAAGACTGCCATGTTAATGGCAACAGTTTTTATGTCTGCTGCCGTTCCCTTGTTTCTCGCTTCACGGGGCCTGATTATGTCACTGTCCCAAATGAGCGGTAAATACATGAATACAAGTGATCAAACAATGAAAGTTGCTTACTTAGCGTCTGCTGAGCATGCCATTGAAACGCAAAACATGTATGCAATGATGGCATTAATACTTCTCTCGTTAGCTTCTATTCTTGTAGGTATAGTCATGTTTAAAGGGGATTTCGGTAGCAAAATAGGTATTGTGGCAATACTGGCAGGTTGTCTGTCACTGTTTTCCCCCTTAGGAGTTATGGTTGGCATCCCAATCGTTGTCCCATTTATTGGGCTTGTCCTTATGGCGGTATGGCAGGTATTTGTTGGTGCCAAACTTTTTATCATGAGCAAAGCTTTATAGCACCATCCAAGTTTGATAAAGCATAACATGTGTGTTCAGCGGAATTTTCGCTGCGCTCAAAATCCGCTGACACAAGCGTTATACTAAGAGAAGAAACTGATGGGTGACGACTGGTATCGAAGGACTGTTTGGGACAAAAGTGAAGAAGAATCTTTTTTTGCTCGGCTCAAACGAGCAAGGGGTCAGTACAACAAAGCTCAGTATTTGAGAATTCAGGCAAGTTATATTGAAAAAAAATATCCAGAAGAATCCTTGAAACTTCTAGATATATTGATCAAAGAACTTCCCGAACCATTAGAGTTAGCTCAAGCTTTCTTGCAGAAGGCGCATTGTTTGATTTCTGTTTCCAGGTTTGACGAAGCCGTTCCTTGGTTCAGAAAAGTTCTCAAACAAGAGTCAACCTACCCAAAATCTCTTACTCAAGGCTATTTAGACTTTCCCACATATGTTGTGGCACACAATTTAAAGGACCTCTTTCAAGAGGTCAGAAGAATCCTTCTAGCCAACAAAAGTCGTTTGATGTTTCCCCTGGATTATTATCTGTATCATACAGCTTTAGCTATCATTGAGTGGGAGAATGGAAACTCTGATGATGCCAAGAAACATGCTCTTTATGCTCTTGAAGCAGCGTCAGAGAATCAATCAGGTTTTCGCTACCACCCTCAAGTAGGATTAGTGGAGAATCAAGACAAGAGAATACAGTCCAAACTGAAAGAGATAAGTGAAGCATAACAACTCAAAGGAGAGCAATCAAAAACCCGCGTGCGTCTTTTTGATTGGTCATTTTAAACGTTAGCTATACAAGATGAATATCAAGGTTAAAACAGATGAAACTGGAACATATAAAAAATTTTATGTCTGTAACTTCCAAACTGGCAACCGCAGGACAGCCGTCGGAAACTCAGTTGCGAGAGATTGCTGATGCAGGATTTGAGGTAATTATAAACCTTGGTTTGCTTGATCCAAAGTATTGCCTATCAGATGAAGCAGGTCTGATACAATCATTGGATCTTGAATATCACCATATTCCAGTAAATTTTCAAACACCTAAACTGAAAAATCTCCAGAATTTCTTTTTCGTTATGGATACAGTTAAAGATAAAAAAGTTTTCATTCATTGCGCAGCAAATAAACGAGTTTCAAGCTTTATAGCATTGTATGGCGAGGCGAAACTTAATTGGTCTCGTGAGAAAGCGGACGCCATTATCGAACAAATTTGGCAACCTGATGAAGTTTGGAACTCATTTATAGAACAAGCTCGGCAAGAATTAAAGCTAATAAATCAGAGGAACCAATAAATACAAAGGATGATAATGAGAGTAGAAGAAATCGAAGAAAAAATGATTTACGGTATTTCAACAAGAACAAAAAATGCTGATGAAATGAGTCGTCAAACTGCAAAGATAGGTAATATATGGCAAAAATTTGATAATGCTGTAGATGTAGATTATAAAGGTGGAGAAAGAGTTTACGGTGTCTATTACAACTATGAATCAGATGCAAACGGTGAATTTGATGTGTTGGCAGGATATGAAATTTCAAATGATACGTTAGAGAGTGTAAAAATAGAAAAAGGTCAATATCTTGTGTTCAATAAAAGATATGAAGAAAATAATGACAACATTAGAATACAGGCAGTAATAGAAACTTGGGGTAAAATTTGGGAATATTTTTCTAATGAAAGCTCTCAATACAAAAGAGCTTATAAAACTGATTTTGAATACTATAAAAATCAAAATGAAATTGAAATTTATATTTCTATACAATAAAAGAACAAAGCATATAACAAATCAGTGGAGCCAATCAGTAACCCGCGGACGGCTTTTTGATTGCTCATTTTAAACCTTAGTTGTCATCATAAGGAGTTTTTAGTTCTTCATGGTGTACTGCATGGTGCATTTATGTTCCACGAAAAGTATGCGTTCAATTCAATGATTTCAAATATACTGATTTTTGGCGGGGCAATATGCGGCATAGCCTATTTAGCTTTACATCACAAAACAAAAGGTACATAACAACACCTTGAAGACAATAAGTTGCTTTAGGCAGCGCATCAATACTATAAGCCACGTATTGCAATTCTTGCTTTTTAGGAGTAAAAAATGGCATCGAAAACCGTTGACCCAAACATCAATCAAGCCCCAAGCCCTCGCCTGTGGTTTGTTTTGATCTTCACATATCTATTTATCCCGCTGATTCTTCTGGTCTGCGGAGGCGATCTTGGCTGGTGGCAGGGCTGGGTCTATGCCGTGCTCATATTTACATCCGGCATAGGCGGGCGTTTCCTGGCAGAAAAGCGGCATCCGGGAATTCTGGTAGAACGAGCGACCTCGGAAAAGACGCTCAATGCGAAACCGTGGGACAAAGTGCTCTCCCCGCTGATGGCGATAAGCCTCACATTCCCCCTTGTCATTGTCGCGGGACTTGACCACCGCTTTGGGTGGACACCGCTGTTTTCGACAGGGCTGAACATGCTCGGTCTCGTTATCATCGCGCTCGGATACGCATTCGCCGCCTGGGCTTTGGTAGAGAACCGTTTTTTCTCCTCTACGGTGCATATCCAGACGGATCGGGGACATTCGGTCTGCGACAGCGGCCCTTACCGGATCGTACGACATCCGGGCTACGCCGGAAACCTGTTGGCACTCCCGGGCATGGTTCTGGCCTTTGGCTCGGTGTGGACATTGATTCCGGTGGTCATAGCCATCATAATTGCCGTGATAAGAACGGAATTAGAAGACAGAACCCTTCAAGAAGAGTTGAAAGGATACAAAGCATATGTACAACGGGTACGATATAGATTGATTCCCGGAATATATTAATCTGAAAACATATTATCAAGCTGCCCAACCAACCAAAGGAGACCAATCAAAAACCCGCAGGCGGCTTTTTGATTGCTCATTTTAAACGTTAGACTTCAAAAAGCCTCATGAAAACGTGATTCACGATTTATCCGAGTGAAAGAACATCTCATTATTACGCATTATTTTCAATCGATTTAAGTTTAAATTTAATTTTTGTGTACAATAGGTATGATCTTATAGAAGCCTATAAAGCAAAGAAGAGCAATCAACCTCTATATCATTGAGAGAAATCTGTTTATAGAAGATGCACCGGTGAAGAGTCAATGCTAATCATAATAAATCGTCACTTCACCTGCTAAGGAGCGATCATGTGGGTTGTCATCTGACCCTAAATTTCTAAATACACGAAAAGAGCATACTAATGATTGAAGAAGTGAGAATCAATAATGGAAAACCTGACTTGTCCGCCGATCAAGCACCATTGAATGACACAGCGATTCCAGTTTCTTCGACACGGATTCATTGGTTTAGTCATGTCATAGAATCGCCCGTCCTGTTTCCGGTGATCGCCGTTCTCGTACTGGCCGCGATCTGGGGGATGACCCTGAGCCTGATCAAAGTCGAACGAACCGCGGCTGAGCAAACCGCTGCGGCATTGAGCCACGAATTGGCTCTGACTTATGAATCGCAGATCGTGCGCGCGCTGCGCGAAATCGACCAGACCCTGAAGATCGTCAAATCTGCGAATGATGTCTGGGACACAAAGAACATTCTGCCGAAGTTGAAAGCCGGGGGGCTGTTGCCGCCGGCGCTGGTGTTCGAGGTCAGTATTGCGGACAGCAAAGGCGATGTCGTGGCCAGCACAGGTTCCTCCATAAGCACCAATGTTTCCGAGCGGGATTTCTTCCAGAACCAGCGCCAGAGCGATGCCTTCTCGATCGGTCGTCAGCAACGTGGACAAGAGAAAGGAGAATGGAGCCTCACGTTCAGCCGACGACTCAATACGGCGGACGGAAAGTTTGCCGGCATTGTGATGCTCTCGGTCGATGCGGCCTACTTCGTCAGTGGCTATGAAGACACAAACCTTGGCGAGCATGGCGTGATCGGCATCATCGGTGAGGATGGCGTATTCCTTGTCAGGCGCAGCGGAAATACAGTCGATGTTAACGACATATCTCAATACATATTGCCGGTACAGCATGTTACGAATATGATAGCAAGCGAAGCCAAGCCACAAACCAACGCCTGGGATGGTGTACGGCGCTACACTAGTGTACACGAAATCTATGGTTTCCCCATGAACGTGGTAGTAGGATTATCCATAGACGATCAATTGGCGCCCGCTCAACGGAAGAAACAGGTCTATCTGTGGCGGGCGGCAGCCGGCAGCTTTATAATGATCCTGATTATCGCGGTGATGTGGCGCATGAGCCATCAGCTTGCTTTAAGCCGCTTGCGCGCCATTGAGGAGCAGGTCACCCACGCCAAGCGTGTTGAATATCTGGCCTTTCATGACGGTCTCACAACACTGCCGAATCGCAGTCTATTCAGCAAGCTGCTGAGCCATAGCATTAACTATGCACAACGCTACAACCGGAAATTGGCGGTGTTATTTTTCGACTTGGATCATTTCAAAAACGTCAACGATACCCTCGGACACGAGGCTGGCGACCAACTGTTGCAAGAAGTCGCGACAAGAGTCAAGACTTGTCTGCGCGACAGTGACACCGTCGCCCGTATGGGCGGCGACGAGTTTGTCGCCCTGTTGCCGGAACTAGATGAAGAAAAGTACATAGTTACTGTGGCCCAGAAAATTCTTACCGCCGTCGCTCAGCCATTCATCCTGCAAGGCCAGGAATTCCACGTGACAGCGAGTATCGGCATCAGCATCTACCCTCAAGATGGTCTGGACGAGCAGACGCTGCAAAGAAATGCCGATATAGCGATGTATAAGGTGAAGGAAGAAGGCAGAAACAACTTCCAGTTTTATTCCGAGAAACTGAATGCTGAGTCGCTAGAACGACTCGCATTGGAAGCGGGTCTGCGGCAAGCGCTGGAGCAAAATCAATTTCAGCTTTACTACCAAGCCAAGCGGGATACCGGCAGCGGCCTGATCACCGGCATGGAAGCGCTGCTGCGCTGGCAGCATCCGGACCTGGGCACGGTGGCACCGTTGCGATTCCTCCCGCTCGCGGAGGAAACCGGGTTGATCATACCCATAGGCAAGTGGGTGCTAAAGACCGCCTGCCTGCAAAATGTGGCTTGGCAGAAGCAGGGCCTTCCCCATTTGAGCATAGCCGTCAACCTGTCAGTACGACAGTTTTTCGATGAACAACTGCTGCCGGATCTCAAGGTGATACTCGCGGATACAGGCATGGATGCGCGCCTTTTGGAGCTCGAAGTCACCGAAAATCTGCTGATGCACGATGTCGAAAAGACCATGCATGTATTGACCGAGCTCAGGAGCATAGGAATCCGAGTCGCCATCGACAACTTTGGTATTGGCTATTCCTCACTTTCATTGCTCAAGAAATTTCCGCTCGATACCATCAAAATCGATGGTTCGTTCATCCGCGACATCACCGCTATTTCCAAAGATCATGCCCTGACAAATGCCGTTATCGCGATGGGCCGGACCTTGAGCTTGAACGTCGTAGCCCAGGGCGTTGAAACAAAGGAACAAGCCGATTATTTGCGCCAGAATTCCTGTAATGAGTTCCAGGGGTTTTATCTCAACAAGCCCTTACCAGCCGATCAGGTTTTAGAGTTGTTACGGACACAGTTCAATATTACGAAAACCAATACAGATCCGTCTGCCTGATGATTAACGGAGCCCTTGGTGGAGAGATGAATCGGATTATTTCGTAAGAATCACCTTCACACTGTCATCTACCAGCTTCTGATCGATGTAGCCGATAGTATTTTGGTTTTCGACAATGATTTTTTTTACTTCAATGCCGTTTTCTACTGTACGTGGCGGCTGACCCCGGCCGGTGAAAATGATCTTCGACCAGTATGCCTTGATCTGAGCGGGAGACTTCCCGGAGAAGTTGAGATAAAACTCGTCGCGTGCGGCAGAACCTTCAACCTGATCGATCGGCACGGCCTGACGGCCATCGGGGAAATGACTCGCCCTGCCCAAGAATATATCCACAACCTGATTTTTACTCAGCGTGCTCTCAGGACTTTTGGCTGAAACCACAGCGACCACATCAACTACAGCCTCAGTGCCACCCAGACTCAGGGAGAGTCCAATGATGATAGATCCGATACGATTCACAATAATCATAATGGGCCCCTTCATAATACGAAATCAATCGTGGCGCTGAACACGTTGACCTTGCCACCCGTCTGAAAACCCGGCTGGAGATTGATCAATACGCCGGACGAGCCGGTGCCGATATCGATGTGATCGTATTGCAGTTTGAGGGCGGCGTTACTCATGAAATCCCAGCGCCCGCCGATGGAAACGGTGTTCTGAACGACCTTTTGGCTCAAGAGTGAATTGAGAGCGGCATTGAGACCCACAGCAGCGGGGGCAGCCAAGCCGGGATCGGAGAGATTGTCTGCCCCTGCCTGAGCGTAGGTGACGTAGGGGGTGAACTTCCCAAAGCGATAACCGCCGCTGACATACCAGCCGGTTCCATTGCCGAGGAAGGAGCGGTTTTCTGTGCGGGTCCATTCGGCAGTCACGAACCACTTGCCAGGATCATATGTTACGCCTGCTGCAATGATGGACAAGGACTTATTGTCAAGATCGTACTTGTCGGCGAGCGCGATGCCTTCCGGCCCGAACTGCCGGAAGGCATCGAAGAGCGATTTAGTGGAATCGGTGGTCACAGTGGCACTTTGATAGGCCAGGTGTACGGTGGCGGCATGATATTCGACAGAATAGGTAACGCCCCACGCCTTCTCAGCCTTGACCGTACCGCCGCTCGGCAGCGTTTGTTTGCTGCCGCCGTAGTTGGCCTGCCCGGTGTGCGTGAAGCCACCGACGTGTATGCGGTAGTTGACATCAACCCCATCGCTGGAGGTAACCGGCACCCGGCTATAGACCTCCAGCGGCGGGCGCACCCAGGGATAGGTATAAGCCACTTTACGGGTTCCTGAGAACAGAAAGGTGGGCAGCACTGTACGCCCGACGCGTACACTGAAATCAGGTGTGAACTGATACTTGATATTCGCCCACTCTACATGGGGCCAGTAGGTGTTGTCGTAATTCTGCTCCGATATGACCTGCAGGACGGCCGAGAGCTTTGGGGTAAAATTGGCAGTGACCTGCCCTCCGATCAGGCTGTCTACGCTTGCGCTCCAGGCATGGCTGTAGCCGGCGCCGTTGGGCTTGAATACGGAGGAGGTAAAGTCCGCCTGATCCTCGCTGGAGTGGACAACGCCAAGCGTGCCGAAGCCGCTGAACGAAAACATCGGCGCTTCCAAATCGTCGGCACTCGCGCCGGCCGCGTACAGCGCCATTGTAAACAGGGTGATGCGAGTCAGTTTGTTTGATATGCTTTTAATCATGCTTACTCCAAGGTGGGTATGAACCACCTATCCTAACTAAATCGAACTGAATCGTTACCGCTAGTTTTTGCTATCTTTGGAGTGTGCTTACTATTGATTTCCATAGTAAAACTAAAAAATCTGCTAATCAAACAATGGAAACCTATGAGTATTCGTAAAAGAAGTATACACATACACTGTAAAGTTTTAATGGTTTTTTGCCTCAAATAAAATATAAATACATAGTGAATAAAACCACATTCAATCAAAAAATATATTATTAGACAACAGAAGTATCACGACGTCAAATCCCATTATTACGAATTATTGACAATCTGTTTAAGTTTAAATTAAATTTTGTGTACAATAGATATGATCTTAGAGAAGCCTATAAAGAAGAGCGATCAATCTCTATAACATTGAGGGAGATCTATTTGTCGAAGATGCACCTGTGACGAATCAATGCTAATCATGGTAAATCGTCACTTCACCCGTAAAGGAACGATCATGGACCAAACTGAACTTATTGAAAATGTTGCAAAGGAATTGGATATCTCAAACACTCAATCGCAGCGATTGCTGAAAGCGACGCTGCGGGAGGTCCGTGACCTGCTCAGAGTCGGACACGCGGTAACCCTGCCTCACCTGGGTACCTTCGACACGGCGACATACGAGGAACACAGAGGTTATCTGCCTGTTAGCAATAGTTTTGCACTTTTCCCAAAACGTCGTGTCCCCGTATTTCGCACAGGAACACTGCTCCGTGAAGATGTTTACAATATCGAATCGGACGAAGATGGTACACAGACATGAGCAACGATAATAAAATAACGTTTCACGCTTTTACAGAGCTTGTGGCCAAGCGTGCCGGGGTCAGCAGAGTCGAGGCAGATGCCTATATTCACCAACTGGCACTGAGCATGAGTGAGGAGTTGGAGAAAGATGGTTACGTTCATCTCTATCACTTTGGCCGTTTCCATACGACTCATGTCGGCGAACAGATGGGACACAACCCAAACTCCGGTGCGCCGTTAACGATCCCCGAGCACACGCGTGTCCACTTTCGCCCCTACCGCGCACTGCGTTTCGCTGTCAATACACCCTTCCGTCAGTTGCGCATAAAGGAACTCACTGAGGACAAAACTGCATGGCGCATCAGAACCGGCGCTTTGATCCTGCTGGCGGGACTTGCATTGCTCCTGCTTGGCATCGGCATAAAGAGTCAGATAATCACGCAAGATGCTTCCGTGGTGTCACCAGAGAAGGCATCGGGTAAGGTCGAAACGGTGCCCCCTGTTCACGAAACTTCCGTTACAGCTGCCCATGAACCCGCTACTGTAACCCCTGTTCCAGTCGAAGTGCAGGACATCCCTGCACCCGCAATCGTAGCCACTGTTCCCATAAAGCCCGCCCTCCCAACGGCAAAAGCTACAGCGACAGTGGTTACCGTCTCCTCCGGTGACACCCTGTGGGCGATTGCTGCGACCACATGGGGCGATCCTTTTTGGTGGCCGGTTATCTATGCGGAAAACAGACCGGAGCTCTCTCATCTAAACCCGGACCTCATCGATATCGGGATCACATTGCGGATACCCGTTCTAGCCGGTAGCGTGAACAGTCCCAAGGCCGCAGACCTCAAACTGAAAACGAATGCATACCGAATCGTCGCCGATGATTATCGGAAACTCGACAATCCGCGAGCCGGAGAGTATGCGATAGTTGCTGCTCGAGGATTCGACAAATAGAATAACAAATAAAGGTGACGGAAAGCTAACATGACAAAACGTGAACAGATAAATGAACGGATCGAAGCCTATGCAGAGGCTGTCAGAGAGCGAAGAGCGGACGCCGTTTCAAAACTGTTTGCCGAACATTTTGATCATATCGTGCATGGTGCGGGAACCGATCCCGCCAATCCCTGGAACACCAAACGCGAGAGCGACAGGGAGGGCATCAGGAAGATCTATGAGGCGTTCTTCTCCAACGTAACAGAGATGGCTGTCGAATACACCGACAGGGTCATCGACGTGGAGTCCAACTCAGCCGCCATGGTCGTGCGGGTCAGCGCTGGAGAGACTTCCATGGAAAACGCCCTTCAGATCAGGTGGAATGACCAAGGAGAGATCATCCTCTTTTACAACTGGTATGGACAATCTCCGGATTAGGGGAGTTCCAATGAAAAGTGCCTGACCCACTTTTGTCATCAATCTGCCATACATTCTTCAAATTTCCGCACTCTTCGCTACAATCGTAAAATAATTTCATAGCTCTTTGCAAGGCGGTAGATTTTGGCTAAAAAGAAAGTACTATTTGAGTGTCAGCACTGTGGGCTTACCTCGTCTAAATGGATGGGTAAATGTACCAACTGTGGCGCGTGGGACTCCATGGTTGAACTTAATGAACAACAGCAAGAGGTCATCAAGCTCACTTCCTCATCACCGACAGGCAAGACAAAAGCCCGCGCCATCAAAGAGATCACCGAGACTGAAGTCGTGCGCTATAGCAGCAACGATATCGAACTCGACATGGTCCTCGGCGGCGGCGTGGTCCCCGGCTCGTTGACACTCATCGGAGGCAGCCCGGGCGTCGGAAAGTCTACCCTGCTTCTTAAGATCGGTGCCAACATCGCCAAGTCGGGCAGAAACACGCTCTACGTCACCGGCGAAGAGTCCGAAGGTCAGGTCAAGCTTCGTGCAGACCGTCTTAATGCGAGCGAAGACCAGCTCTATCTGCTCAGTGAGATCAAACTCGAGCAGGTCTTGTTCGAACTGCAGGAACGCAACTACGAATTTCTTATTATCGACTCTATTCAGACCATGTACTCCGAAGCCGTCTCATCGGCGCCCGGTTCCGTTACACAGGTCCGCCAGATAACCTTCGAGCTGATGCGCATCGCCAAAGATCGTGGTATTGCTATCTTTATAATCGGGCATATCACCAAAGAGGGCTCCATCGCCGGACCGCGCGTTTTGGAACACATGGTTGATACGGTACTCTATTTTGAAGGCGACAGTTCTCAGGAGCTGCGCATACTTCGCGGTTTTAAAAACCGTTTCGGCCCGACCAATGAGATCGGTGTCTTTGAGATGCGTAACGAAGGGCTTGTCTCGGCCAAAGACATCTCATCGCGTTTCTTTAACCAGAACAAGTCGCAACCCGGTTCTGCCCTGACCGTCGTGATGGAG
>JBFHIS010000027.1:0-41387 GCA_041596355.1 Sulfurimonadaceae bacterium
AGGATTTGGGTTTAGCTATTAAACTTTTTTACAGACTCAGTAAAACTGGTCTAGCTCTCGTCCAATATGCTAAATCGTAACGCATTCTACCGTTTGATAATAGTACCACCTGAGTGGTTATTTGTAGTATACGAGCTCTCGTGACGGCTTCGAGGTGAGAACCGTAAAGTAAAAGCCAACTGCTTGGCTTTTATAGGTTCGGAACCAAAGGTGATGTCGCCATGCGACCACCGAAGGCCTGCTACCGACTACTTTCGCTACAGTCGTTCTCTCTCTAAAAACTGCCGCGCTGATGCTAACGCATAACAGCTTGGCGCGTCGGCTAAAAAACGCAAAGAAATTTGCCTTTTTCTTAACGCCTTTGGCACTCGCTACGCTCAAACAAAGTGATTTTTTTAACGGAAGTCCACTCCTTACAGTCAGCTCTGCAGATGCCACGAAAAAGAGCCAAGCGGTAACGCATCTATTAATGTAAAAGCTTTCGCTTTTATCCCCGTTTATATACCTTGAATGCGAGTAGTTGGTTGTGTCGAAAAAGCTTATTGATCGGGGTTCAGACAAATATTGGCGTCTAACCGCCAATTAGCCCGGAAGCCGGTAAGTAGTTTAGTAAGATCAGATCATAGTGCCAAAGGGTATTGCACTTTCTTCTTTTGGATACTTCTTTCTTTGTGCACGCAAAGAAAAAAAGTGACATACTAGTGATATGAAGTAATAAAAGAAATTAGGGGTTCAACAAAAAGAAGAACTATATCAAAACAAAAAAGTTAGCTTAGGTCTCCCGCTAAATGCCCAGCAACAAACCCACTCGCAAACGACCATTGAAGATTGTAACCGCCACAAGGGCCGTCAAGGTTCATCACCTCGCCGCAGAAGAAAAGTCCCTTTAGTTTTTTAGACTCCATCGTCTCGGGAACGATCTCTTTCAGGGTCACCCCGCCGCGGGTGATCATCGCCATCTTAAACCCGTCGTGCCCGTTGACCGTCAAAGGTGTCCATGCCAGCAGTTTGACAAGCTTGTCACGGCTCGGACCGCTCTGTTTGTTGAAACCGACTTCCGGGTCGGCACCGGCGAGCTTTATGAGCTCCAGCGCAAGTGCTTCGGGCAACAGAGTCTTGACAAGGCTGAGTGTGGTGTGCTCCTGGTTTTTGTAGATCTCCTCTTTAAAATGGGCACGGATCTGCTCTTCGTTCATCCCTTTGGTGAGGTTCATCAAAAGCGGTACTTCGTCGAACTTGCTCAGCAGCGGGGTGATCTCGCGCGAAAAGTCGAGAACGACAGGGCCGCGGATTCCGGTCTTGGTAAAGATAAGGTCGCCCTTGGCCTTGAGCTTTTTGTACTTGGGCAGGTTGACGAACATCTCCACTTTCGGGAGGGTGTCCGCACGGCAGTTCTCGACCCAGCTCTCTTTGGTTTTGAGCGGCATCATGGCAGGGTGCAGGGGCGTGATCTTGTGGCCGACCTGTTTGGCCATCTCGAAACCGTCGCCTTCGGCACCGAGAACAGGGTAGCCCAGACCTCCGGTCGCCACGACAACATTGTCGCCTGAAAAGGTGCTGTTGCTCGTCTTGACACCGGTGACATGGTCACCGCTGAAGAGGAGCTCTTCGGCCTTTTGCGAACACTCTACACGGACGCCGAGCCGGTTCATCTCCTCCTCGAGGGCTGTGATGATGGTCTGCGAGGAGTGGGTTTTCGGAAAGACCCTGAAACCGTCCGGAAAGTGGGCTTCGACACCTATTTCGCTGAAAAAAGCAATGAGGGCTTTGTGGTCGAGAGCCTTGAGCGCGGGGGTCATAAAGCGCCCCTCGCGTCCAAACCGGGCCATAAAGGCTTCATTGGAGAGGGTGTTGGTCAGGTTGCAGCGGCCGCCGCCGGTCGCTTTGAGCTTGGCCCCGATCTTGGAGAGCTTTTCGAGCAGAAGAACGGACTTGCCGCGGCGTGCGGCGGTAATAGCCGCTATCATTCCGGCGGCACCGCTGCCTATTACGATCACATCAAAGTTTTGCATAGCGTATGGTACTCAGATTTTATGCAAAGTGCGCTTTTTCGTCCGTGGGTATCTCTTTGGCGTAGATCGTTCCATCATGAGTGTCAGCGTCTGATTACGCTGCTTTGGTCTCAGACCCACTTCTTTTTTTTGAAGAAGAGAAAGAGGACAACGGAAAAGACGATGAACCCGAACCACAGTGCCGGATAAGACCATTTCCAGGCAAGTTCCGGCATATACTCGAAATTCATGCCGTAGACCCCGGCAATGAAGGTCAGCGGGATAAAGATAGAGGCGAACACCGTCAGCACTTTCATGATCTCGTTCATCTTATTGCTGACACTGGAGATGTAGATGTCCAGCAGCCCTGTCAATATATCTCTGTAGGTCTCAATCTCTTCGGTTATGTGTAGGCTATGGTCGTAGACATCTCTGAAATAGGGGTGTTTTTTTTTGGCGATCAGAGTGGTGTCGCTTCTGAGAATAGCGGTCAGCAGCTCTCTGAGCGGTGAAACGGATTTTCGGACATAGATCAGTTCGCGTTTAATCTGCTGGATATTAAGCAGCGTATCGGCAGTCGGGTTGGTCAGCAATTCATCTTCGATAGCATCTGTGACGAGATCCAGTGAGTCGAGCAGGGTAAAGTTCATGTCGACAACAAGGTCTAAAATAGCATAGGTAAGATAGTCGGAACTGCCTGCTCTTAAACGTCCCTGCCTGTTTTGAAGACGTTTGTAGAGAGGATCAAAAAGATCGTCTTTTCGTTCCTTAAAGGTAATAACAAAATTTTTAAAGAGCAAAATACTGACCTGCTCGTAATTGATGCAGAAGCTTTTGTCTTTGAGAGAGAGGCTTTTAAAAACAATATAGAGATACTCATCAGCTTCTTCGAACTTTGGGCGTTGATGAGCGTTGAGGATATCTTCGAGGACCAGGGGGTGAACAGTGAACAGTTTGCCGATCTCTTCGATGTTCGCGACATTATGCAAGCCTTCGATATTGACCCAGGTAACGTTCTTGCTCTCTTTGTATTCGAGCAGTTCATCAATGGAGGCGATACTCTTTTCGACAAGATTCTCTTTGGTGAAGTCGATGAGAGAGATCCTCGATTCGGCTTCGAGGACGGGACCGACATGGACCAGCGTTCCGGGCGGCATACCCGCTTTTTGAGAGATGTTATTGAAAGAGTCAGACATCTGTCACTTGCCTTTTAACACCCGAGCGGGAAAGGTCTTAAGCATGGAAGCGATGACCTTGTCAAAATAGTCGCTGCGCTGCTGAGGGGTCTTGAAATCGCGATATTTCCTGCTCTCAGAGGCACGCCAAAAGGTCTTTTTAGTCTTTGGATCGATCATATAGATGTCGATGTGTTCCTGGTCGTTGGTGACGTTACGTGTTGTGGCGACAGAGGTGCCGACCCCACTCGAATAGGTCCCGAAACCGAACCCGAAACTGACATTGGAGGGAACGTCCTCGACAAGCCGGGTCTGAAAAGCGATATGAAAATCGGCGCGCTCTTTGGTCTCTGATTGATAGCCTTTGCCCGTCATCTCACTGGTAATGGCGGCAACAATACGTTCGTCGTCGAGGGTTTCGAGGGCGTTGCCGTTTTGCGTGACGATTGCATAGGTTCGAAGCGTTTCGGTCTTGTAGGCGGGGTCGAAGTCGGTATCGACCCTGGTCGAACAGCCGGCCATGAAGAGTAAAAGAAGTGGAAGAATATATCGGAACATGGTGACTCCTTTGGGGAAAAGTCGAATTCTTATTAATACATTATACTCAAAATAGGCAGCTGAATCGTTGATGCTAGAGTATGATCAGGTGGTTTGGAAGTTCATCCTCATCATGCAAGTCGCGGGGAAAGTGCGGTAGTAACAGTTCGCCGCTCTTTTCTATCGCTTCGAGATAGCCTGTTGTTATCTCGTCGGCCCTAACACGCGTTATGAAAGCCTGTACGACCTCTTCCCAAGCACTGTCCGGAATCTTTTTGGCAACTTCAATATCGGTTATGATTCTGACATAGCGTTCGGCTTCACTGACAAAAAGCATGACCGATGCCCGTTTTTTGGTTGTGTGCAGTTGCAGGGTCATAAAATGGTTCCCGGCGGCCCTTGACGCCCGTTTGTGTTTGACAGAGGACGGAATGAGGGCCATTGTGAGACGTTCAAAACGGCTGAGCAGTATCAGCAGCAGAAAAACAAGGAGCTGCAGAGCGTAGAGTTGCATATTCGGGGGTGTAAACCCCAACCCCAAAGTCAAGGCCGGAACAAAGAGCGCACCGAGTGCAGCCCACAGGATGGGGATGTAAAGGTAGTCGTCGCTTCTCTGCGCGATAACCGTGACGATCTCCGCACTGCTCTGCCGTTCCACCGTTTTGATCGCTTCGCTGATCGCCTGTCTGTCCTGTTCACTTATAGTATATGCCATTACCAACTCCCTGATGCGCCGCCGCCGCCGAAGCTGCCGCCTCCGCCGCCAAAACTGCCACCGCCGCCGCTGCTTCCCCATGAACTGCTTGAACCGCTGCTGTAGCCGCCGCGGAGACCTTGAACCGTTGTCATAATGTAGACAAATCCGGCAACGACCAGAGAAACGATGATCTCATGTGTCAAAAGCAAAGTGATGATCGCTGCAGTACCGGACGTTACGGCACTGAAAATATGTCTTGTTCTTGATGTGTTTTTACCAAAATACTGGCCGAGTATCGTAACTAAGAAAAGAATGAACATAAAGAACCCTGCAAAGTTCGATGAGATCGTCTCTCTTTTTACGACCGTCTTTTTCGGTGTGTAATTTCCGTTTAATACTGAAAGGATAGCTTTTGTTCCATGTAGTATTCCTGTGGGATAGTCCCCTTTTTTAAAATAGGGCAGGATCTGCTCCTGGATGATGTCATGCGAGAGTTTGTCCGTCAGTGTTTCTTCAAGTCCATAGCCGACCTCGATGCGTACTTTACGCTCATTGGGTGCAACAATAAGAAGCACCCCGTTATCTCTCTCTTTCTGGCCTATCCCCCAATGCCTTCCAAGCTGGTAACCGTAATCAGCGATGTCGTAGCCCTGAAGAGTGGTGAGTGTGACAACAACAAGTTGGTTACTTGTATCGGTCTCATGTTGTGCCAGCATGGAGACAAGGGAGGTTTTTGTAGGGGCGTCGAGGAGGGCGGCATTGTCGACGACCCTGCCGCTGAGTGGCGGAAAAGAGGGCGCTGCCACCGCTTGGGATGCAAAAGCGAGTATGATCAGCAGTGCAAAGAGACGGATCAGTTTTCGCATGGTTTAAAAGACCACTTTTGGGACATCCTGCTCGGCAGGTGAGGCACTGAAACTCTCCTTGACTTTGGCATCGGGGTAGAAGATCGCCGCAACCCACCGGCCCGGTACCGTACGCAGTTCGACGTTATATTTTTGAACGGTGGCGATATAATCTCTCCGGGCTACCGAGATGCGGTTCTCAGTCCCTTCAAGCTGTGACTGAAGGGCCTGGAAGTTTTTGTCCGCCTTGAGGTCGGGATAGCGTTCTACGACGACCAGCAGGCGCGAAAGAGCGGAGCCGAGGGCATTCTGGCTCGCTTCGAACTGTTTCATGGCGTCGGGATTACTCAGCATCTCCGGCGACATCTCTACCTGGCCTACTTTTGCCCTTGCTTCGACTACATCGATGAGAACTGTCTTTTCGTGTGACGCATACCCTTTGACCGTTGAAACCAGGTTGGGTACAAGGTCGGCACGGCGTTTGTATTGGTTCTGCACCTGCGCCCACGAAGCATTGACCGCTTCGTCGAGTTTGGGAACGTTATTGATATGGCTCATCACCACTGCGGCAAAGAGGAGGGCAACAGCGACGACGGCGATAAGCAGGATCTTCTTCATTTGGCTCTATCCTTGAATTATTCTGCATTATTGTAACAGAAAGAAACCAAGTTTAGTCATTAAGCGTGAAAGATGGTAAGGCGGGTATTTGTGACAGCCGACAGCTATATGCGATATTAAAGAGGGCAGCCCCGCGTTGCAGGACTACTTGATGTTGTCAGGCTTTTTTTACCGCGACAACCGCAAACTCCATATGTTTTCCGGAATATTTGGAACCGGCGACGTCGTCATATAACGTCTTGATCGTCAAGCCGGCGGCCTCGAACTCCTCTTTCAGCGCCTCGACACTGAAATATTGCAGCCAGTTGTAGACGACTTTGGAGCTTTGCTCTTCGACGATCGTGTACTTGTCCAGTACGACTTTTTCGTCGTCGTATTTAAAGGTATTGACGAAGCCGTAATAGTCGTTCGGCGACCAGAACCCGTTGAGCTGCAGATGTTCATACATGGCGTTCTCTTCGCGGCTGTCATACCCCCTCAAAGAGTAGACATCGAGTAAAACCGCGCCCTTGTCGTTGAGCAGTTTATGGAACTTCTTCAGTAACTGTTTTCGCTGTACCGGGCTTAAGGCCGAGAAATCACACATGATCATTGTTATAAGATCATAGCTCTTGTCGCTCTCATACTCCAGATAGTTCTGATGAACATACTTAATGTCCAAAGCCTCTTTTTGTGCAACGCCGCGTGCGTAGTCAATAGAGTGCTTCGAAAAGTCGATCCCGGTGACGTCTGCACCGCTCTTTGCCAGAGCGGAGGTGTAAAGTCCCGGACCGCATCCGAAGTCACATATGGAACTTTGATCCGTTAGAGAGAGCTCCGTCGTAATCCACTTTACCGATCTGTCGATAAAGGCGCTGTTTCGCGATGCGACATCAATCTCTTTGTTAAGGTGATAAGCAAGCATCTGTTGTGACCTGTAGGGGTCAGCCCACAGCGCTTCAGCCGTATAAAATTCAAACGGTTTCGGCCGTTTGTTGATCTCTTGCAGTTGTTCATACATTTTTTGTCTCCAAATCTATTCCTGTTCGGGTGACATCAATGTTTAATTATCGAATGGTCACCGACTCTTTGTTTATTTGTACTGTTCTGTTTGTTGTTTGAATATTCATAATGCACCTCCTGATGTGGTTTAATCTGAGCTGTTTTCTCTACTACAATGCGATATTACTTTTTCTTTTCTATATCATTTTCGTCGTCTTCTTCAATAAACCGGTTTTGGCTGTTGGTATTTTTAGCGGCCATGATAAACCAGGCAAAGATGCTGATAACGCTGATGATCGCGACGATCTCAAAGCCGATCATTCTGTACGCTCCCAGAAAGTTCCCTGCGCAGTGTCCATGATGCTGACGCCGTAGGCCATGATCTCGTCGCGAAGCGCGTCGGAACGTTCAAAGTCTTTTTCCTTTTTGGCTTCTGTGCGTTCAGCGACAAGGGCATCGATCTTCGCTTTGGTTTCGTCGTCGAGACCGAACTGAAAATACTCAAACGGGTTTTTGGTACCGAAACCGAGGACCTTTTCGATGAAGGCAAGGTCGGCCGTCGTCTGGCGCTTGATGAGTTTGTCTTTCGGGTTGGCATCGAGAACCTCGTTGGCATTGGCGACCATCTCGTCGATGACGGCAAGGGCCTGTGAGACATTGAGGTCGTCATTAAGCGCTTCGAGCAGCTTGCTCTGCATCGGTGTCTTTTCGTCGCTGATATTCATGCCGAAGAGACGTTTTTTAAGACGATAGAGCTTGTCAAGACGCTTCTTGGAGGCGAGCAGGTCCTGTTCGTTAAAGTTGAAATTGGCGCGGTAGTGGGTGCTCAGCAGGTAGAAGCGCAGCACTTCGCCGTCATAGACCTTGAGTGCGTCTTTGATAAAAAAGCTGTTGCCGAGACTTTTACTCATCTTCTCGCCGTCGATGTTGACAAAACCGTTGTGCATCCAGTAGTTGGCCAATTCATGGTTGGAGGAACAGCGGGTCTGCGCCGCTTCGTTCTCATGGTGGGGAAAGAGCAGGTCGGCGCCACCGCCGTGAATGTCGATGGCGTACTTGTCGTTGCCGGCAAGGTGCTTTTCGATCATGGCCGAACATTCGGTGTGCCAGCCAGGACGCCCTTTGCCAAAGGGCGAATCGTAGGTGAGACTGTCGTCACTGACAGATTTCCAGAGAGCAAAGTCGGCCGGGTTGCGTTTGGCACTGGAACTCTCCACGCGCTCCTGACGCTCATCTTCGTTCTGCTTCTGATGCGAGATACTGAGGTAGGCATTGTCGCTTGCCGTGTCGAAGTAGACGTCGCCTTCGGTTGTCCGGTAGGCGTGTCCATTGTCAATGAGCTTTTGGATCAGCTCAAACATCGCCTCAAGCGATTCGGTCGCTTTGGGCTCAAGTGTAGGGCGTTCGACACCGAGAGCCGACATATCATGGTGATAGGCCTCGGTGAATTTGTCGGTAATAGTGTTGATGCCGACACCCTGTTCGGCTGCTTTTTTAATGATCTTGTCGTCGATGTCGGTGATGTTTCTGGCATAGACGACATTGTGGCCGTTCGCCTCTAAGACACGGCGCAGCAGGTCAAAGACCAGCGCGCTTTTGGCGTGGCCGAGGTGAGCGTCGTCATAGACCGTCGGACCGCAGACGTAGAGCGTGACACGTTCCGGACTAAGAGGGATAAACTCTCGCTTCGTCTTTGCGACCGAATCAAATATATACATGGACAAGTTCCTTGATAAGTAGTAATAACAGGGTGAAAACAGCAGCGCTCAACAGTAGGAGCAGCGCTTTTTTTCGCGAGATTATAGCTAAAAACTCTTCTCTGCTAAAGGTTTTTGCTGTAGCAAAAAAGCCGATAAACCCGCTCAATGTACTGGCAAGAGCCAGACCCACACCGCCGAGCGGCGAGATAAGAAGCAGAGAGAGGACGATGTTGGCACTCAGGGTCAAGGTGGCGATCTTGGCAGCTTTCATCTGCTGCTGCTGTGCGTAAAGCCATAATATAAGCAGTTTGTTGAGTCCAAAGGGGAGCAGACCTATCATATACATCTGCAAGATCGCCGAGGTCTCAAGGGTGTCGCTATGGCTGAACGCACCGCGTTCAAAGAGCAGCCAGGTGATCTCTTCGCTGAGAACGAAACCGCCGAGGGTGCTGAACATCAGGATAAAGGCTAAAAACCAGAAGGCTCTGTGCATAAAGGTAAGCGCTTTTTCAGGATCGTTGTTCTTCAGCAGACGGGCGATACGCGGGAAGAGAGCTATAGAGGTGGCAATGGCAAAGAGCGCAAGCGGCAGCTGGAAAATGCGGTTGGCGTAGTACATATAGCTGATAACGCCGGTGGCAAGAAAACTGGCCAACCAGGTGTCCAAAAAGGCGGAGAACTGTGCTGTCGAGTTACCCCATATGGCCGGGAAAAACTGTCGATTGAAGTTTTTTGTCTCTTCTTTAATCCTGGAGGCCTTTGCCCGAAAGTATTTTACGCCGCCAAAGAGCAGCCGGCCGAGACCGAGATACTGTACGGCAATGAGGTGCACCAGAAGCTGCAAAAGACCGCCGGCAACGACACCATAGCTCAGAAAGGTTACAATGGTCGCATCACTTGCATCCCGTGAAAGCCAGAGTGCTGCGATGAGTGCTATGTTTAGCAGACCGGTAGCAAAAGCGGTCGTAGCAAAGTGGTGCCTGTACTGTAAAAAAGTACTCAAGAAGGTGACTGCAAAGATCAGCGGCAGGTAAAAGAAGTTGATGGCGACGTAAGGGCCGGCCAGCTTAATGGTCTCGGCGTCAAAACCGATAGCGATCGCAAATGCTGCCGCCTCGGGAAAGAGGTTGACAAGCATGGTCATAAAGGCGATGACAAGAAAAAAGGTGCTGAAAATCTGGATAGAGAATACACCCTTGTTCGTTGAACGTGTAAAGGCTGGAATGAAAGCCTGGGTGAAGGCCCCCTCGGCAAAGATACGGCGAAAAAGGTTCGGAAGTTTAAAGGCAATGAAAAAGATATCGCTGTAGATGTTGGCACCCAAAATCGAGGCCGTCAGCAGGTCACGGATAAATCCCAGGATTCGTGAAAAGAGGATGCCGAAACTGTTGGTGAATATGTTTCTAAACATAAGTACCTGCAAAGCGGCTAGTGGCGATGGGAAATAGTAGAAAAGATGATGATTTAAACTGTTTGATTGTCTGCCCTTGCGCAAGTTTACGTTATTTTAACCCATCTTAGATTAAAATGTATTTTCAATATTTCAGGACTGTTTTATAGATAGTACAGGGTACTTTGTGTTGAATGGTCGAAAAGGGCACGAATGATCGCAGCAGCAGAGGGATTTTTCAACGAAAAAGTGAGCAAATCCCACTTTGGACTGAGTAAAGTAGATAAAATGGATCTTCTATGATCGTAGGAATAGAAGGAACAATAGAGCATAAAGACCCTACCTTCGTTCATGTGAACACGAACGGTCTGATCTATGAGATCTTTATATCCCTGCAAAGTTACGGGGCGATCGCAGGTGAACGCGTTAAGCTGCATACATCACACGTCATTCGCGAAGATGCCCAGCTTCTGTACGGCTTTATTGAAAAGAGCGAAAAACTCCTGTTTGAGAGGCTTATCAGGATTTCGGGAGTCGGTCCGAAAGTGGCTATGGCCATCTGTTCGACCTTTACGGCCTCACAGTTTGGCGAGGTGATCGCTCTGGGCGATATAAACCGGCTCAAAAAGGTTCCGGGTATCGGTCCGAAAAGTGCAGGGCGTATACTGGTCGAGCTCAATGGTTTCGATGCCGTACTGAGCGAGTCGGGTTCCATGGCGAATCCTGCGGCGAGCGAAGCCGGTATGGCACTTGAAACGCTCGGGTTCAAAAAAGAGCAGATCGCCAAAGTGTTGAGCAGCTGTTTGGCTACCGACACCGCCGGCTTGGTCAAAGAAGCTCTGAAAAAATTACAAAAACTTTAGGGGTTACGATTGAAATTAGCAATACTATTTGGCGGTGCAAGTTACGAACATGAGATCAGTATCGTCAGTGCGATCACGGTAAAAGAGAAACTACATAACTTTAAACTTGAATTTATCTTTTGTGACCAGGACCACCGGTTCTACAAGATAGAAGAGAAAGATATGATCGCGAAGACATTCGCGACGGGTGCTCACAAAAAGATGCCCCAACTCACTTTGGAGATCGGTGCTTTCAGCCATAAGAAGATGTTCGGTTCCGAACGTCTGAATATGCCGGTCATGAACCTTATCCACGGTGCTGACGGTGAAGACGGTGCTATCGCTTCACTGCTGGAGTTTTATGAGATCGACTATATCGGTCCCCGTCCTGCAGCATCGGTCTTCAGTTATGACAAGATGCATACCAAATGGTTTGCCGAAGCCATCGGTGTCAAGACGGTGGCATATGAGAGTATGAATGTAAATGATGCGCGTGTCATCAGTACGCCGCTGCCTTTTATCATCAAGCCGGCGCGACTCGGTAGTTCTATCGGCGTGAGTGTTATCAAAGAAGAGTCGCAGATAGAGTATGCGCTCGACGTTGCCTTCGAATTTGATGACAACATCATTATCGAGCCGTTTATAGAGGGTGTCAAAGAGTATAATCTTGCCGGTTATGCCGGTAATGGCGGTATCCACTTCTCTATCGTCGAAGAGCCTCAGAAAAACGAGTTTCTGGATTTCGACAAAAAATACCTTGACTTCTCACGCTCTTCAGCGGTCAGTGAAGCCCAGATCGACAGTGCTTTGGTCGCAGAACTTGAGAAAACATTTACCAAGATCTATGCCAATATGTTTGAAGGGGCATTGATCCGCTGTGATTTCTTCGTCGTTGATGGAGAGGTCCTGCTTAACGAGATCAACCCGATCCCGGGCTCGATGGCTAACTACCTTTTTGCCGATTTCAGACATGTCATCAACACCCTGTTGGCCAATCTGCCGCAAAAGCGACGTCCTCAGGTCAATTATCAGTATATTCACTCTATCAACCAAGCAAAAGGGAAATAAACCGTGGCGATTAAATCGATTCAGTATAAACAGCAGACATTTCAGATCTCATATGATATTGTCAATCCGGAAAAAAGTAAGACCTTGATCTTTTTACACGGCTGGGGTTCCAATAAAGAGCTTATGAAACAGTCGTTTGAGAAGAGTATGGACGCTTTTCGTCACGTCTATATTGACCTGCCGGGTTTCGGCAACAGTACCTGTAATCTTGCGCTGGTCACGGAAGACTATGCAAATATCCTGGAGCTTTTTTTAGCCCAGATTAATGCAAATCAGGACCATATCGTTCTGGGGCACTCTTTTGGCGGAAAGGTCGGACTGCTACTCAATCCCCAGATCTTGATCCTTGTCGGCAGTGCCGGTATTCCGGTACCCAAGCCGTTGAAGGTTAAGGTAAAGATCGCACTTTTCAAGTTACTCAAGTTTATCGGTCTTTCTCGGCTGCGCTCGGCATTTGTTGCGGATGATGCCAAAAAACTCTCAGAGATCATGTATCAGACGTTTAAAAATGTGGTCAATGAAGATCTGACACCTCAGTTTAAAGCGTACAGCGGTACAGCGTTGCTTTGCTGGGGAAAAGAGGACACGGCAACACCACTCTGGACGGCAAAAAAGATCAATACACTGATCAGTGATTCGCGTCTGGTCGAATTTGAGGGTGACCACTATTTCTTTATGCAGCAAGCAGAGGCAGTGGCCAAAGAGGTCGAGAAGACCGTTCTTCAAACCCTTCAACACTAAGGTGATCTGTGGATATTTTAGCCTTTTTGATTAACATCGTCTTTGTAATGGCCCTGGGTTTTTACCTCATTACCAATCTTCAGTGGTATGACTATAAAATAGAGCGTGTGGTGTTGAAGCATCATAAACCGCTTTGGCATTTTGCACTCTTTATTCTTCCTTTTATTCTGCATTTTGTCATACCGCAGTATTTTGCCCCGGTATTGGCCGTTTATCTTCTTGCGCTGGGCTTCTGGTATTACAGACTTGACAAAAAACTGGTTTTTACCTGGCGGGTCAAACGCTTTTTGATCCTGCTCTTCGCCTTAACCTTCTTTATCGATATGCTGACAATGATCAAAGAGTTCGAAGGGCTTTCGTTTGTCTTTTTGCCGCTGCTTTTAGCTTATGTCGGCAGCAAGGGAATTGAGAACTTTCTTTTTACGGTCTATAAAAAAGAGGCGCAGAAGAAGCTGATGGCTCGAAAAGATCTTAAGATCGTCTGTGTCACGGGCAGCTACGGCAAGACGAGTATGAAAAACTTTATTGCCCAGCTGCTCTCCAAAAAGTACAAGGTCTATGCGACGCCGCGCAGTGTCAACACCATAGCCGGTCTGGTCCGTGACGTCAACATGGACCTTCCGGACGATTGCGAGGTCTATGTCTGCGAAGCGGGTGCCCGTCTTCGCGGAGACATCTATACCATTGCCCAGTTCCTGCACCCGCATATCGCCGTGGTCGGAAAGGTCGGTCCGCAGCACCTTGAGTATTTTAAGAGCATCGAGAACATTCAGCGTACCAAGCTTGAGATCATCCAATCTGATCGTCTTGAAAAAGCCTTTGTTCACAACTCGGTCACCGCTGAACCTCATGAAAAAGTTGAGTTTTTCGGTGATGCCGTGAGCAGTGTTGAGGCTAATCTTGAGGGACTCTCTTTTGATATGCAGCTTCACGGGACGACGCTTCATCTAGAGACCAAGATACTGGGCGGTTTCAATACGATCAACCTGGAAGCTTCGATCCTGGTTGCGGACGCACTCGGCCTGAATGCCGATGAGATCGAGCAGGGCATTGCTGCACTTGAGAGCGTAGAACATCGCCTGCAACGTATCGATGCCGGCGGCAAGATCATTTTGGATGACGGTTACAACGGCAACATCGACGGTATGCTTGAAGGTGTCCGTCTGCTTTCACTTCATCCGGGCCGTAAAGTCATCGTAACACCGGGGTTGGTCGAGAGTACCGAGGCGCTGAACCTCGAGCTCATAGAAGCGATCAACCGGGTCTGTGACGTTGCAATTGTCACGGGGCAGTTGAATGCCGAACTCTTTGGCAAGAATCTCAGGGTTGCCGAAAAGATTATGTTAGGTGACAAGAGCCAACTTGTCAAGGTGTTAGGCGAACGCACCAAAGCAGGGGACATCATCCTCTTTGCCAACGACGCGCCCAACTTTATCTAATGAGTGATACGCTCTTCCTTCTTAAAAAAGTAGTAGGTGAGCTGATAAACCCCCTCTCCATCGGCCTGTTCATTGCCTTGGCAGGTCTTGTCTCCCTCTACTTCGGACGGTTTCGCGCTGCCAAGCCGCTTTTCACTCTGGCCTTTGTCTGGATAGTCCTTGTCAGTTATGCGCCGGTCAGTGATATGCTGGTCAAACCGCTAGAACAGAGCTACTCTGCGCTTATCGATACACCGGTCGGTATCGACTATATTCTGGTACTGGGCAGTGGGCACAAAAGTGATGCCTCTCTGCCTATCTCCAGCCAGATGAGCGCTACAGCTCTTAAGCGATTGAATGAGGGGATACGTCACTATTACCGACTCCCTGGTTCAAAGTTGATCGTCTCCGGCTACAACGGAGTGCATGATGCGAATACACATGCGGCTATGCAGAAAAAAACAGCGCTCACTCTGGGCGTTGATGCAGACGATATTGTGATGCTTGAAGCGGCTAAAGATACGGTAGAAGAGGCTATGATGATGAAGAAGGTCGTCGGTGACCAGCCTTTTATTCTGGTGAGCAGTGCCACCCATATGCCGCGGGCCTATAAGATCTTTACCTCGCTCGGGCTTAACCCCATAGCGGCCCCGACGGACTATTATGCGGTTGGTGAGAGCGAGTGGATTCAGATGCCGGACGGTTATGCACTGCAAGGAAGCGAAAAGGCATTTCATGAATATTACGGACTAGTTTGGGAGTGGGTAAAACAATGATAAAACGATCTTTTCATTTTTTGGAATCTTTGGTTAGATGGGTCGGCTATTTAGCGGGCAGTGCGTTGGCAGTGTTGATACTTCTTGTCGTCTATGATGCTTTGATGCGTTATCTTTTTCAGTCAGGTTCTATCGCGCTGCAAGAGCTGGAGTGGCATTTTTTTGACATAGTGATCATGCTGGGGATCGCCTATACGCTTCAGCGCGCTTCGCACGTACGTGTCGACATCTTTTATGACCAATATTCAGTCAAATTCCGCCGTATTGTCAACATCGTCGGAATATTGCTCTTTATTCTTCCTTTTTCACTGCTCATCATCTATGTCGGGTTTGACTTTGTCCTTATCAGTTTTGAGCAGCTTGAAGCCTCATCTGACCCCGGCGGGCTTCCGTACCGTTTTTTGGTCAAATCATTGATGCCGCTCTCCTTTGTACTGTTGATAGTACAGGGTCTTAGTGAAGTCTATAAAGAGTTTGCGTTATTAAAGGCCAAGAGATGATCGCGATAGGAATGTTTGTTTTTGCCTTGGCACTTCTGCTTCTGGGGATACCGGTCGCTTTCGTCTTTGGCGGTGTTGCGCTGCTTTTTGCAATCTTTATTCCTGAACTGGGGCTGGAGGTCTTTAACCTGCTTCCTTTCCGTATCTTCGGAATTATGGGCAATTCTACGCTGATGGCTGTGCCGCTTTTCATCGCGATGGGCCTGGTCATGGAGAAGTCGGAGATGGCGGAGAAACTGCTGATCTCGATGAGTCGCGCCTTTCGCAGTGTACGCGGTGGGCTTGCCATCAGTGTGGTTCTCGTCGGTGCCCTGTTGGCAGCATCCACGGGTATCGTCAGTGCTTCAGTGGTGATGTTGAGTGTCATTGCCTTGCCGCTGATGCTCAATGCCGGTTACAACAAAGGACTGGCCTCAGGTACGGTTGCGGCCAGCGGTACGCTTGGACAGATCATTCCGCCGTCGATCATTCTTATCATTCTCGGTGATGTGATGAGTGTGAGTGTCGGCGAACTCTTTATGGGGGCTGTACTACCGGGCGTCCTTCTGGTCGGGCTCTATATCGCCTATATTGTCATCGTCTCTCTGCTCAACCCGTCGATGGCCCCTTCGAGCGAAGAGATCGAACCGATCGGCTTTATTGAACTGCTGCGTTCGATCTTGCCGCCGCTGCTGTTGATGGTAGCCGTTCTCGGCTCTATCTTTGCCGGGATCGCCTCACCGACGGAATCGGCTGCTTTCGGTGTGCTGGGTGCGGTGCTGTTAAGTGCTCTGAATCGCACCCTCGACTTTGCAATGATACGTTACGCTATGCTTGAGACCGTCAAACTCAGTGGTATGATCTTTATGATCCTTATCGGTGCAACGGCCTTTAGTCTTGTTTTTAATGAACTTGGCGGTACCGACATGGTACTGGAGTTCTTCAGCGAAGATATCGGCAATGTCTGGATCTTTATCGCTGTTTCGATGGTAGCGATCTTTATACTGGGCTTCTTTATCGACTTTATCGAGATCTCATTTATCATCGTCCCTATATTGGTACCGGTGATGAACGCTTTTGGAATAGATCCTGTCTGGTTTGCGATTCTGATCGCTCTCAACCTTCAGGCGTCATTTCTGACCCCGCCTTTTGGTCTGGCACTCTTTTTTCTGAAAGGGGCCGCACAGAAGAGTATTACCACCATGCAGATATACAGAGGGATCATCCCGTTCATTCTCCTGCAGCTTTTGGCCTTGGGCGTTGTGATCCTCTTTCCCGATCTGGTCTTTGCCTTTTTATAGACTTAATCTTTATATAAAAATCTCACAGTGATGGCTGCCGCAAGGCTGGGTTGATCTTTTTACAATACTATATTGCAGATCAGTTGCCAGACTCTTTTATTCGCCCTTTTCAACAGCTAAAGGGGTGCCTTTAAAGTATCAATGAAAAAGGTCTCTGTTATACTATTCGGACAATAACCCCAATGAAGGCGAGCGATGATAGAGAAGAACGATGTTTTATATGCGCCGTGGCGTAGCGACTATATTACGGGCGAACGTATTGAAGGTTGCGTTTTCTGCCACATCAGTACACATGAAACCGATGATGAGGCATCACATGTACTATATCGTGATGAGCACTGTTTCGTCGTCATGAACCGTTACCCGTATACGCCGGGACATTTTATGATCATTCCGCATCTGCATACGGACAAACTCGAAGATCTGGAGAGTCACGTCTGGCTGCATATGAGCGACTTGGCCCAAAAGGGCGTGCGGCTCTTAAAAGAGTGTTTCAGCGCCCAGGGTGTTAATATCGGTATGAATCTTGGAAGTGCTGCCGGAGCAGGGATAGCAGAGCATATCCATATGCACCTTGTACCGCGTTGGAGCGGCGACACCAATTTTATTACCTCTATCGGAGGGACAAGGGTCTATTCAACAGAATTTGAAGAGATCTACAAAAAGATCCTCTCAGAGGTCCCAAACTATTTTACAGAAAGTGAGTCAAAATGAGTGTGTTGTTAGAGTTTGCCATGTTCCCGACAAGCGGCGATTGCCGTGACAGTGCGTCGGTTTCAAAGTATGTAAGCCGGATCATCGATATGATCGATCAAAGCGGCGCTGCTTATCAGTTGACCCCGATGGGAACGATCGTTGAGACAGAGACGATGCGTGAAGCGCTGGACATTATAGAGCAGGCGTATGAAGCCTTGGGCGATTGCGAACGTGTCTATTCGTCATTGAAGTTTGACATCCGCAAAGGCAAATCAAACCGTCTTAAGACAAAGATCGCATCGGTCGAACGTGAAATAGGACGCGAAGTCCGGAAGTAAGTGCTTACTTCTTCTCTTTTTTCCCTCGTAATACAAAAAAAGCAATCCCTAAAATAACGATCATCAAAACCATGTTGAGCGTTGTGGATGTTGCATCTAAATTCGGCATAAAAATCCTTCTCTTTTTCGTATTGTACCGTTTTGTTCGGGCAGCCAACAAATTACGCCTCTGAATGATATGCGAAGCATCATGATGGCTGGTGACTTTAGTCGCAGGTGGAGTTTTTGAGTATAAGAAGTATTTGTATGAGAATTGTTTTGAAGGATTGGTTGCGGAAACAGGAATTGAATTGGCGAAATAAATAATTTTGAAGCAATTTTTTATTATATCAAGGCGGAGATTAGTGAAGTGTACACTCGTACATGAGCTGATTGACAATGATATGCCACGTTTAATGAAAGGTGCTGAATGCACGTTTTTAGTGGATAAAATTAATATTAATAGTTTACGATTATAGAAAAAGTGTGAAAAAATTGGTTGTGGAAACAGGATTTGAACCGCCTAAGGCTGTGAAGAAAAGGTGAACTGCTTCACCTTTTTAAGCCGACGCGACAGAATGATATGCGAAGCATCATGATGGCGGGTGACTTTAGTCGCAGGTGGAGTTTTTGAGTATAAGAAGTATTTGAGTATAAGAAGTATTTGTATGAGAATTGTTTTGAAGGATTGGTTGCGGAAACAGGATTTGAACCTGTGACCTTCGGGTTATGAGCCCGACGAGCTACCGAACTGCTCTATTCCGCGACATCTAATAAACGTCAACATCTTCTTCGGATACTTTACGTATGCCTAAGTCAACATTTTCGTGACAAAATTAAAATCAATTGTTTTTTGATTGTAACTCAGTGGATGGGGTAGAGGGATTCGAACCCCCGAATACTGGTACCAAAAACCAGTGCCTTACCGCTTGGCGATACCCCAATATTTGTGAAAGTTGTTTTTTATGTTGGTTGCGGAAACAGGATTTGAACCTGTGACCTTCGGGTTATGAGCCCGACGAGCTACCGAACTGCTCTATTCCGCGACATGTTTTAAAAGAGTTGACCCTTTCAAAGGCCGAAATTATAGGCAAAAGAGGCGCGTTTGTCAAGTAGTTATTACAAATACGCAAGAATTTGAACTAACTTAGCGGCTTGAGATGAATTTATGATGAAATTGACTATAATCCATATTAACAAAAGAGCATCAGCCAATGACCGGTTAGGGTCGGCACAGGTGCCAAATATAAGCGTAAAGTGAATTGAATGACACCCATACAACGTGTATTAGAAGCGATAGAAGAGATTAAAAAAGGAAATATGATCATCATGTGTGATGATGAAGACAGAGAGAACGAGGGCGACCTTGTTTATGCCTCTGTCTTCTCCACACCGGCACATGTCAATTTTATGGCGATGGAAGCCCGCGGACTTATCTGCGTAACAGTCAGCAATGAGATCGCTGACCGTCTGGAACTGAAGCCTATGGTCAGCTCGAACAACTCGATGTATGAAACAGCCTTTACGGTCTCCGTCGATGCGGCAGATGCGTTGACCGGTATCTCTGCGGCCGAGCGCGATATGACGATCAACATTCTCGCTAATCCTTTAAGCAAGCCGACAGAACTGGCACGTCCGGGACATATCTTTCCGTTGATCGCAAAAGACGGCGGGACATTGGTCAGAACAGGGCATACGGAAGGCTCTGTTGACATCTGTCGTTTGGCGGGACTGAACGCTTGCGGCGTTATCTGTGAGATCATTAAAGATGACGGCGAGATGGCCAGACGGGATGACCTGGATATATTTGCTAAAAAGCACAATCTTAAAACGGTTTTCATATCGGACATCGTGGCCTACAGACTTGCTAATGAGATATTGGTCAAGGCTACCGGTGAAGATGAAGTCGAGTTTTTTGGCATGAATGCCCAGAGGCGTACCTTTGTCGACCATGAAGGTCTCGAACATACTGCTATCGCCTTTCATCACATCGGTGATACCGCAAATGTCAAGGTCCACAATATTATCTCCGACAAAGAGCTGCTGCTTGATGCGGGTCGCTACAGACAGCTTATCGACTCTATCGAGTATTTGAAACAAAACGGCGGTGTCCTGGTATTTATTGACAATCCTCACCAAACCCACAGTACGATGAAAGAGTTCGGTGTCGGTGCACAGATCCTGAAACTTTACGGCATTGCACATATGCGTCTGTTAACCTGTTCCAAACTGCCTGAATTTGTCGGGTTGAGCGGGTTCGGACTTGAGGTGATAGAGACGATCAACCCCTCTCAAGACTAGTATGACCAAAGAGCAGAGAGAACGTTTAGAAGCCGCACTCGAAAATGACATGGAGTCGGTTGAAGCGGAATTGAAGGCCTTTGAAGAAGAGCTCAAACCGATTGCGCCGGACTGCTCGTTAGGCGATCTGTTGCGCGCTGAGATGATGCATGATCAAGAAGTTTTAAACGGTGCCTATGTTGAGGCAAAAAAGCGTTATAATCGTCTGAAATATGCTAAAAGCCATCTCAATGATGTTGACTACGGACTCTGTGTTGATTGCGATGAAGCTATCGCATATGAGAGGCTGCTGTTAATGCCGGAATCACAATATTGCGTAAGGTGTGCGAAAGAGAGAGGGCTATGATCGGGAAAATCAGATCGCTATTTGCTTCAAGAGAGCACAACAGCCCTGCCATCACAACAGATATCCACTCGCATCTGATCCCCGGTATCGATGACGGTTCGAAGAGTATGGAGGAATCCATAGAGATGATCAAGATGTTTATGGATCAAGGGTACACCAAACTGATCACCACACCACACATCATGAGTCACCGCTACCCAAATACCAGAACCGTTATAGAAGAGGGTCTGAGTGCACTCAGAAAAGAGCTGCAGGTACGGAACATGGAGATCGAGATCGAGGCCGCGTCAGAGTACTACCTGGATGAAACGGTGATGGCATTGGTCGAAGCGCGTGACATCATGACTTTCGGAGAGAATTTTATGCTTTTTGAGATGTCCTATGTCCATCCGCTTCATCACCTCGAAGAGATGCTTTTTGAGATCAAGATCGCCGGTTACAGACCTGTTCTGGCGCACCCGGAGCGTTATGTCTATATGCATGAGGACTTCAGCAAATATGAGCGTCTTAAAGAGAGGGGGCTGCTGTTCCAGGCCAATATCCCTTCATTCGGCGGGTACTATTCCAAGGCGATCCAAAAAGTGGCAAAAAAGATCGCAGAGGCAGGGATGATCGACTTTGTCGGTTCTGATGCCCATAAGGTCCGTCATCTGAACGCACTTAAAGAGGTCCGGGCACAAAAAGCCTATGCCAAAATCTTTGAGAACAACACCATTTTAAATAACACGCTTTAAGGCTGATCATGTACGTTAAACATCTTTTTATTTTGACCATTTTAGCACTCACTACGCTTGTCGCCCAACCGACCCTGGATGAGAAGATCGCTGCATTGGTCGTTATCGGTTTTCACGGTACCGAGGTGACACCGGAGAGTGCGATTGTTAATGAGATCAGAGATGGGCTGGGCGGGGTGATCCTGTTCGATCAGGACCCTATGAACAAGATGCAACGCAAGAACATCATCGATGCGGCACAGCTTACAAGACTTGACGCCGATCTGCAGGCAGTCTCAAAAGAGAAACTGCTGATCTGTGTTGACGAAGAGGGCGGAAAAGTGGCCCGTCTGAAGGCAAAAGACGGTTTCAAGACCTTCCCCTCGGCAGAAGAGGTCGGCAAAGGCAATGTGCAAAATGCAATCGGATATTACGATGCGATGGCTAAGATGCTGGCGCAAAACGGTATCAATACGAACTTCGCACCGAGCGTGGACCTGCTTTTTGATTATAACCCGATCATTGCCGGAAAAAAACGCTCTTATTCAAGTGACCCGAAGACAGTCAGCAAATATGCTTCTATCTTTGTCGAAGAGCATCGGAACAACCATGTGCTGACGGTGGTCAAGCATTTCCCGGGACACGGCTCTTCGAAAGCAGATTCGCATAAAGGTTTTACCGATGTTACGAATACCTGGACTTCCAAAGAGTTGGAGCCGTTTATGCAGATGATCGAAGCGCAAAAGGTCGACATGATCATGACGGCGCACATCTTCAACAAGCATCTTGATCCGCAGTATCCTGCGACGCTCTCCTACAAGGTGAATACACAACTGCTGCGACGCCAGATGCACTATGAAGGTGTGATCATCACGGATGACCTGCAGATGGCGGCAATAGATAAACATTACTCGCTTAAAGAGACCGTAACGTTAGCGTTAAATTCGGGTGTCGACATCCTGCTTTTTGCGAACCAGCTCGCACAACCTCTGACCTTGGAGACGATTGTCAGCACGATTAAAGCACAGATAGAAGCCGGAGCAATAGAAGAGAAACGTATAGATGAGTCTTATACACGGGTGCAGAAGTTAAAAGAGAAGCTCTAAAGATCGTCCTAAAAACGCTAATCTAAAAACGGGACTCCAGCGGGGGTTGCGTCAGTTTATCAGCGAAACTCTCCGCAATGGTATCGGCTAACTGTTGAACGCCGGTATATTTGGATGGAACCGTTTTTGTGTCGTCAGCGCAGCGGCTCCACGACTTCTCTTGATGCACCTTTTCAGTATAGACAATATTGGCTGTCGAGACATTGATCATGTTGATCTCTACGGTGAGTCCGACAGTGCGTTTCATACAGGCGACCTTGACCCTCCAACACTGTTCCTTCTGACATTTTGTACGTTCGACATAGTAGTGGTCATCGTATAAGGTCGGAGCATCTACAGCACCCGATACAACGGCTTTTACACCGGTGAGTTGACCAAGCTTGACGGCGTCAGCATCATCCATACGTGCGCTGGTTTTGATAGAGTGTTCATTCATAAGGCTTGTCACTTCTGCGCTGTTTATGACTACAAAATCTGCTTTCCCGTCAACCTGCTGTGCGAGCTTACCGGTAAGATCGGCGCTATCGTGATCAAACGGTATAACAGCAATCTTTTTACCAGGCAGATCCGAGCGGTTCAAGGTTTCAGGTGCAGGGCTTTGCGTACAGCCGTTTAGAAAGAGTACAGCGTTAAACAGTAGGAAAAGATATGGGGTTTTCATTGATTTACGACTTTTCTCTTGTTGGATAAAGAGTATAACTTAGCATATTGCAACTAAGATAAGGATTGATGATTTAGAACTAAACTGCTGAACGGACCGAGAGGCAGTTTGCGTTGATAATAGTGCCATTGCAGACTCTATTATGAGATTATCTCTCTGGATGGCACAGAAAAATAGTAGCCCTGAAACTCATCGATAGGAAGCGTTTTCAGTGTATCGAAGATCTCTTTGGAACTGACAAACTCTGCAACGACCTTAATCCCAAGCTCTTTGGAAAATTCGGTAATTGCTTTTACAAGAGTCAATGAACGTTTATCGTCAACGACATTTTTAATGAGTGATCCGTCGATCTTGATGTAGTCAGGCGCCAACATCAAAATATGGTCGAAATTTGAGAATCCGGAACCGAAATCATCGATCGCAACGGAGATACCAAGCGGGCGCAAATGGTCGAGGACACTGGATACCAGTTCATAATCTTGTACGGTTTCGCTTTCAAGTATCTCTACCGTCAGTCTGGAACCGATCTTAAAGCGTTCGATTTCCTGATATAAAAAAGCCATAAGTGAGGCATTTGTGATGTCTTCAAAAGAGAGGTTGATCGAAATGCCGGTCTGTTTGTTTTGCATAAGGTTGAAGCTTTTAGTGATCATGATACGCGTCAGAGGCTCATACTGCCTGGTCTTCATAGCGACGTCGAGAAAGAAAAAAGGAGAGATGACCTTTTTTTCACCGTCTTGATCTTGTATAAGACGAATCAGTGCTTCATGTTTCACAATGGTGCCGTTTTTGTCAACCAAGGCCTGAAAATAGGGTTCGATCGCGTCGTTTTCGATCGCTTTTTTTATCTCTGCTTTCCAGTAGATGGTGTTAGCTATCTGCTTAGAGATATTGATGTCATCACTGTAACAGACCAGATGTTTTCTCTCTTTTTTTGCCGATTTAAGCGCCATTTCGGCTTTAACGAAAAGGTCGCCTTCGCCAAGGGCCATACCGACGGTAGACTCGATGGGAAGAAGATCGTCGTTTTCATTAATACTGACAGAAAAATTTTCCAGATGATTCATCAAGATCTTGGTATCGGCAGCGACCTTGTCACTGTTGGACTCATCTGTATCGGCAAGGAGAACAAAACCGTCACCATAGACCCGGTAGGCAGCATAATTGTAGGTAGTAGGCAGATTCTTAAGCATATCGGACATAGCAATCAAGATAGCGTTTCCCACAGGAAGACCGTAGAGCTCGTTATATTCATTGAAACTGTAGATGTCAATGAGATAGAGTATGCTGTTTGTGTGTTGCGATAGATCTTCAACCATGGCAGAGTGGTTTTTCAGTCCGGTCAGGTTGTCATGTAGAAGTCGGTGCTTTAGTTCTTCAGTACGCATCTGTACTTTTTGTTCCAGCATCTCATTCATGTTTTCCAGATTCGCTCTGTACTTTTTAATATCATTTTGCAGCTGTATCGTCTGCACGACCTTGCTGAGAGTATCGATAAACTGTTCAATCATCAAAGGCTTTAGCAGGTAACCGTCAATACCGATCTCGATCGCTTCGATAAAAGAGTCGCTTGCATTATGGGCAGAGAGAAGAAGTATGGGAATGCCTTTTTTACTCTCTTTCATCAATCTGGCCATCTCGATGCCATTCATCTCCGGCATTTTGATGTCGGTCAGCACAAGATCAAAACGGCACTCTTGAAATTTTGCGAGTCCCTCTTTGCCATTTTCAGCGGTTGTAATGTTGTCAAAAAAGCGGCTGAGCATCTTTTTGGTATGGACTCTGACCTCGTCATTGTCTTCCACAAACAGAAGGTGCAGTCCTTTGCATCTGGCTAGCAGCTCATTCATTATTTTGGTCATGTTGTTTCTTTTTCCTTACGTAGAGTGATCTCAAACTTAGCGCCTCTGTCGGTATTGATGACGCGCATTGTACCGGAACAATGTTCCTCGATGATGGTCTTGGACATGTAGAGACCCAGACCGGTACCGTCTTTTTTGGTTTTGGTACTGAAGTAGGGGTCAAATATCTTCTCCAGAAGTTTGGTCGGGACACCACCGGCATTGTCCTCTATGGTGATCACGGCATAGCTCTCCTGCAGGCAGTGTGTTGTAATCCAGATCGCCGGATTTAGAATCTGTTTTTCAAGCAGTATATCTTCGGCATTTTTTAGGATGTTCAAGATCACCTGCTTGATCTCGTTTGGATAGGTTGGTACCATTATGTCACCTTCATACTCTTTGTAAATGGTGATACTTTTACTCTCCAGGGTCGATTCTATAATCTTCAGACTGCTCTCTACCATTTCGGTGCAGCTACAGGGCGTTTTCTGTTTCGTATCTTTAAAGAATTCCCTAAAATCGTCGATGGTTGAAGAGAGGTGTTGAGAGAGGTGGTTAATCGCTTCAAGACGCTCTTTAAAAAATTCTTGTTTGTAGTTCTCCATCATGACATCGAGCGAGAGCGTTCCGGAAATGGCAGATATACTGGCAAGCGGCTGACGCCACTGATGGGCGATCATGCTGATCATCTCTCCCATCTGTGCGAGCCGGGACTGTTGGATCATCTGCGCCGTGGTCTGCTTGTTCTTTATAACTTCCTGGACGACTCTCTGCTCCAGAGTGTTTGTCAGTTTTTCCAACTCTTTTTTGGCACTGATATCATGGCGGATAGCGTTGTACCCGATGATGCTGCCCTTTTCATCAAACTCTGGTGAGATCGTCACATCAACCCAGTAGAATGAACCGTCTTTTCTGAGGTTTTTGATCTCTCCCTGCCATATTTCTCCGCTTAGGATTGTTTTCCAGAGATCTGCATACAGCTCTTTGGGCATATCCGGATGGCGTACTATATTGTGCTGTACTGACAGCAGTTCTTCTTTTGTATAGCCGCTAATGTCACAAAACGCTTTGCTGGCATAGGTGATACGTCCTTTTATATCGGTTCTGGAAAAGATGACATGTTTGTCAATGGTGCTTTGATACTCTTCAAGCAGTCTGTTTTTGTTAATGAGATCGGCGGTGGCATTCCGGATCTCCGCTTTTGTCTGTTCACCCTGTTTTAGCAATCTGTTGATTAAAAGATAAAAGACAATAAGCAGTATGAAGATAAAGAGGAGTGTCATCTGAACGATCGTTGAAAAGGTGTTATCAACAGCAAGTTCATTTTCATCAAGTTCATTGATTCCTGTTTCAACGATATGCGCACTTCTTTCATTGATAGCGTGAATCGTTTTGATCGCCTGATCGAGCCTTTTTCCTTCTGCTAGTACGATTGAAAGATGCTTTTGGCACTGTTCCTTCAGTTCCTGGGTTTTAGCGATATCAGGAAAGGTGTTGATTGCTTTTGCTCTATTATCGATCTCATCAGCAAGAGCATAAGCACCACTACCGAATGTTTGAACAGCCTCTAGAAAATTTGTGATCTCCTGGCGCTGCTCTTTTGTAAATAAATCGGTATCTTTTACCATCAATGTCTGATGGATATAACTGTTTATATAGTTGACAGCGTTATGCATCAACAAGTTACTGTGTTTCAATATCTCGATCGCTTCAAGCTTGCTCTCTGATAAGGACAGGATCTCTTTAAAAAATGGCCTGAGTTCCGGGTCACTCTGCAAAGTTGAAACGAAGTCTTTATACTGCGTTAGAGCAAGGTTCAGATTGTCATAATTGATGATGTCGGTATGGTGCGCCTCTTCAAGCGCTAAATCCACCTCTTTTGAGTGGAGTGTAAGTAAGCGCATCATCTTTTGGTTGTGAAGGTTTGAAGCACTGCACGCCATATAATTAATATGGAGTATGTAAAAAAAAGCTGTTACCAACATCATCCCGATAATGACCGATTTAATAAACCTGTTTTTCATCAATGGTCACTGCATGTAATGGTGCTATAAACAATATGATTTAGGCAATATGATCTCTTATATTCGAAGGGTAGTAAGATCTTGTTGGTCATAAGTGCCTCATCTATATGATTTTTCAGATCATCGGACAGATGCTGATATTGCCAATAATTACGTTAAAAGGTACAGGCTAAAATACTTAAGTACCTCTTGACTATTTATAATAAAGTATACCATATTCAGCGCATGGGAATGGGAAAAGTCTCTGTTTTATCATCAACTGTTTGTTTAATAATTAAGATAGCTCGTTCGGATTGAGGCAGCAGGGCTGTATATCACTGGTCAATGAATAGTATGATTGAAGAAGAGCTGATAGACCATAATGAGGGTAAAAAGCATAGACGATACGTTAGAAGAAGATAAACGGTGATTACTATTTAACGACAATGTTTGATTATAATGTGGCCATGAACTTTTTAAAAAGCTTTTTTATATTACTCGTAGTTCTCTCGTTTTCAGCCTATGCAGACGTGCAAAAGGTTGAGAAAGTCTCTGTCCAGTTAGAGTGGAAACATCAATTTGAATTCGCCGGTTTTTATGCTGCGATAGATCAAGGCTATTATAAGGCCGTTGGACTTGATGTAGAGATCAAAGAGTACCAATCCGATATCGATACGGTTGGGGATGTCCTGAATGGAAGATCGACCTATGGCATCTCTTCGTCACAGATCATTCTTGAACGTCTCTCCGGCAAGAGGATCGTACAACTTGCCTCATATTTGAAACAAAATGCCTTGATCCTGATCACTAAGCCATCGATTAAAAGGGTGGATGAGCTAAAAGGTAAAAAGGTGATGGCGGCAAGAGATGAGTTGGTCAGTACCAGCCTGGCTGCAATGCTCTCCGAACATGCGCTCGGCATTGAAGATCTTGAGGTTGTCCCGCACACCTTTACCATCGACGCTTTTGTGCGGGGTGATGTGGACGCTATGACGGCATTTATCTCCAATCAGCCCTTTCTTCTTGATCAAAAAGGGGTCGATTATAACATTTTAAACCCTGCGGAAGAGGGTATCTATTCGTACGATGTCGAACTGTTTACCAGTGAGAATGAAGCAGCAAACTTTCCAGAGAGAACCCGAAAATTTATCAATGCGACCCGTCGGGGCTGGGAATACGCCCTTGCCCATAAAAGAGAGATGGTAGAACTGATCTATACGCAGTACTCAAAAGAGAAGAGCATTGATGCTCTTTTGTATGAGGCAGATGTCTTCAGCACATTGATGAAGACCGACCTTTTTCAGATCGGGGCTGTCGTACCGGAGTTGATCGAACTCAACACAAACATGTATGTACAACTTGGGCAGGCAGCAGACAACTGGGATCTTGACGGCTTTATCTTTGCCTCAGAACCCAAGAAGCTCTTCTTTACACCGCGCGAGAGGGCGTTTATCCAGGAACATCCGGTGATCCGTTTCAGCGATGTCGAATGGGCACCTTTTGGCACGATCAATGGGGAGCAATACAGCGGTATTTTCAGGGAGTACTATAAACTCCTCGAACAGAGAACGGGACTTGCCTTTACCTTTGTGAAGGTTGGAGACGGCGTCAACTTCCAAAAAGTGTTAGATGCGCTGAAGCGTAAAGAGATCGATATGATCGATGGTACAGGTAAAACGGAAAACAGAGAGCACTATGCCTTGTTTGCGGGTCCGTTGATGCAAGTGAGTCTTGCCGCTGTATCAAACAGGTTTTACGGGGTCTTAACCGAGACGGACCTGGCCGATAAACGGATCGTCGTCGCTACAGGGAGCACCGCGTCCGAATATATGAAAGAGCGGTTTCCTCGGAAACAGCTTCAATATACGGAAAGTATTGACGAAGCGCTTGAGAGAGTACGCCAAAATGGCGCAGACATGGTTCTTGACAATGCAGTTGTATTGGACCATATGATCGACAAAAAAGAGTACACCAATGATCTCTATATCAGTACGATACATGATTATGAGTTTAACCTCTATGCATTGATCCGTAATGATTATGACACGCTACAGCATATCATCAATAAAGCGGTCAAGTCTATCACAAAAGAGGAACTTCTCCGTATTAATAACAAGATTCTGCAAGCCGCTATCAGGCCACACCGGAACATGACATCGTTATTGACAAAAGAGGAGGAGTCATATCTTTTAAAGAAAAAAATGATAAAGATGTGTGTTGACCCGGACGCGATGCCGTTGGAAAAGATAGAATCAGGAAGCCATATGGGGTTGGCATCCGACTATATGAAGATCATAGGCAACAGGATCCATATGCCTATTTCTCTTGTAGAGACTGCTTCATGGAATAGCTCTCTGGAAAAAGCAAAAAAGAGAGAGTGCGATATCGTATCAATGGTCGCAAAGACGGAAGATAAAGCGGCCTATCTTGACTTTACGTCCTCTTATGTAGAGAGCCCTCTGGTCATTGCGACGAAACATGATCAGCTATTTATAGACGATCTTAGCAGTTATATGGACAAACAGTGGGGCGTGGTCAAGGGCAGCTCCGTATCTGAGCTCTTGAAACAGAGATTCCCGGGGATCGATATTGTTGAGGTTAACTCTCTGAACGAGGGGCTGAAAATGGTCGAAAAGGGTACGCTCTTCGGCCAGATCGACACTTCGATCGCACTCAGCCATGCTATTCAGAGAGATTTTTTCGGATCGATCGCGATTACCGGACGTTTAGAGAATAAAGTCCGCTACAGTATCGGTACGAGAAATGATGAAAAGATACTGCACCGTATCTTTGAGAAGGCCCTTTCCTCGATCGATCTGAATGTGAGAGAAGAGATCTTCGACAAATGGGTTCAGGTCAAGGTTGTCCCCCACACGGACTACAGTCTCGTATGGCAGCTTATCGGTATTACACTCGTGATTGTCTTGATCATCTTTTATCGAAGCCAACTGCTCAAAAGAGAGATCGAAAAAAGAAAAATCGCCGAAGAAAAACTGCAGCAATTTACCGTGACATTGACTCAGAGGATCAACGAGGCGACGTTAGATCTGGAAGAAAAAAATATTAAACTGGTTGAATCCGTCTACAATTTTGAAGATATTTTCAACACGACCATGGAGATGATCATTATTTTTGAGGATGACGGTAGGATCATCGATATCAATCGATCGGGTTTGGAGATGTTGGATTATTATTATAAGGCTGAGGTTGAAGGAACAAAGATTTCGAACCACATACTTGAGAGTGAACTTCCCAAAGTCTATGAGGACATTCGCATGGATACGCATGAGCCGTATGAGTTGGTTGTCTTAAAACGAAACGGAAGCCAACTGCATACGCTTATGAGCACAAGGCGTATTGTTAGAAACGGTAAGAAGGTCAGACTGGCAACTTTGGTCGATTTGACGGAGGTCAAACAGAAAAACAGCCATCTCATTCAGCAGTCAAAGATGGCGGCGATGGGGGAGATGATAGAAAACATCGCGCATCAATGGCGACAACCTCTTTCTCAAGTTAACTCCGCTGTATTACTTGTGGATGGCCTGCTTGATCAAAAAGATGTTCATGATGAGCTGATAGAGGCAAAACTGACTGAGATCGAAGAGCTGACGAAGTATATGTCGACAACGATCAATGACTTTAAGGACTTCTTTGTGCAAGAGAAGAAGATCGTCTCATTCATGTTGTCGGATGTGGTGAAAAAAGCGATTGCTATTGCCAGCTCTTCATTGCGTAACAGTCACATACAGCTTGAATTGGAAGTCGACGAAGAGATCATCTTGAACGGCTACCCAAATGAACTGCAACAGGTTGTCCTGGTGTTGATCAACAACGCTAAAGATGCTTTGGTCAGTAGAGAGATCGACGATCCCAAGATTGTGATTGCGATCGAGCGATATGAAGAGAATGTCTGGATCACGCTTTGTGACAATGCCGGCGGGATCGATGAAAGTATTATCAACAAGGTATTTGACCCATATTTTTCAACCAAACATCAATTTCAGGGGACCGGTTTGGGGCTTTATATCTCCAAAATGATCATTCAAGACAGTATGAACGGCACGCTTGATGTTCAAAACAGTCAAGAGGGTGCCTGTTTTACGATCAACTTGAAGATGTAGCTCTCCATTAAATTACATTTTGAATACAGTTTAAAGGTATGATGCTGTTATGAATACAATTGAGCATACGATTCTCATTGCCGAAGATGAAGTAGGCGTGCGTAAAAACATAGCTGAATTTCTAAGTCTAAGCACTAAAAATGTCTATGAGGCGAGTAATGGCCTTGAAGCGTATGAACTTTATGAAGAGGTGAACCCGGACCTAATCATCACTGATATTAATATGCCCGGTATGGATGGACTCTCTTTGGTTGAGAAGATCCGAGAAACAGACACCTTTGTGCCGATCATTATTATCAGTGCGCATTCAGACAAAGAGAAGCTGCTTCGGGCCGTTAAATTAAATCTGGTTGATTACATTATTAAACCTATTGAACGTAAGACGCTTAAAGCCCTGATCAAAAAAGCGTTGCAACAAGAGGAGAGTCCGGAGAGTGCGTTAAGGGGTGTTGCATTGGGACAAGGGTTTCTCTTTGATCCAGTCAGTAAGACACTCTACCGAGATGAAAGCCGGGTCGATCTGACCCGGCACCAGCGCCTTTTAATAGAGATCCTGGTCCGACATAAAAACCAGATCGTTTCAGGCGAGGATATTTTTTTTCATGTGCAGGATGACTATACACTGGAGTATAACAGTGCAACCGTGCGAAATCTGGTCAAAAAGATCAGAAAGGTATTTCCGGACGATATGATAAAAAATATCTACGGAAGCGGATACAGTCTGACTGTTCAGGACAACGTAAAAAACCTGTGAGATATAACTATTTGCTTAAGCAATTTGAATGTCTCATTTGCGTTAGGTTGAGTTTTTTATTGAGGATCTCCCGTAATACAGGTAGTCTCTATATTAAGAATATAGCGAATATAATATCACATTATTGTCAAATTAATGTAAAATTATCTTCTTGCACACTGTTTAAGCATTGGGGTTACACTTTAAATACATTTATACTCTATACTTTTGAGGTAAAGTGATTTATATACATTATTTCCATAAGATACAGTTAAAAAATTAACTGGTCACTATTGGCGATATCAATAAAGGGCAGGCAGGTATGCGATTTAACAAACTGTTATGGGTTCCATTTAGTTTTTTACTCGTGGTGAACGCTAATGCGTTGACACTTAAAGAGAGTGTTGTCGAAGTCTTGAACACAAATCCTGTAGTACAAGAACGACTAAAAAACTATAGAGCGACACAGCAGGATCTGAGTATCTCTGAGTCTGAGTATTATCCGAGACTTGATCTGGTAGGAACTGTCGGTTATAACAAAGCGGGTGCATTTAAAACAGACGTCACCAAGATCGACTATACCAACTATACCAGTTCTCTGATCTTCACTCAAAATCTCTTCGATGGTTTCTCTACTATGCACAAAGTCGGTTATCAGGAGACACGGACACTGGCTGCTGCTTATAATTATGTTGAAGTCGCAAGCGATACCGTTTTTGAGATGACGCAAGCCTATCTCAATGTAATACGCGGACGTGAGCTTTTACAGATAGCTAATGAAAATGTACAGATCAATATGAGCATCTATAACAAGATCAAAGATCTGTTTGATGCCGGATTGACAACGGACTCAGAAGTGAAAAAAATCCAGGCATCTCTCTCTCTTGCCCGCTCAAACCTTATTGTTCAAAAGAACAACACACGCGACACCGAATATACATTTAGACGTGTTTTGGGTCGTATGCCTATCCTGAGCGAGATGGACCTTCCTTCTGAAGAACTTCCGATGCCGGAGAGTATTCAGCGTGCTACGATGTATGCTGTTGAACACAACCCCTCTATTCTTGTTAGCGATTATAATATCAAAGGGGCACAAGAGCTTTGGAAGCAGCGAAAAAAAGAGTATTATCCGACGGTTGATTTTGAGTTAAGTCAAAACTTTAATGATGCCAATAAACTACCTAATGGCTTTGATCAACCAGATGACCGTTTTCGTGCACGCATCCTGTTGAACTATAATCTGTTCAGAGGCGGGGCAGACCGCGCTGAAACACAAAAACAGATCAGTAAGATACACCAGGAAGTGGAGACTAAGCGTACTTTGAAACGCCAGGTCATCGAAGGTCTCAACCTCTCTTGGAATGCTTATGAGATGATCGGCGCACAACTTTATGACCTTCGTGACTACAAGATGTACAGTGAGCAGACTTTGGCGCTTTATAAAGAAGAGTACGACCTCGGGCAACGTTCATTACTTGACCTTTTGCAGTCGCAAAGTGATGTTATTAATGCGCGTATGCAGCTGGTCAATGCGGAGTATGATCTCAAGTTTGCAAAATACAGGATCCTTGATGCGATGGGACTACTGATTCTTGCGATTACGGGAGACAGCAAAGAGTTTACGGCACGTGTCAATCTCTACAGTGATGAAGATGCTCAAGAAGTGCTCGACACATTGCCGATCGGGTATGATGTTGATCAGGATACGATCACAGACAACATCGACCTGTGCGACAACTCGCGTAAGGATGTCAACATCATGCCTGACGGGTGTCGAAAGCTGCATGTCGATAGTGACGATGACGGTGTCATTGATGAAAAAGATGAGTGCCCGTTTACCCCTGCCGGTGTGACGGTTTTAACAAATGGTTGTCCATTAGACAGTGATGGCGATGGCATCAATGATAATGAAGATATCTGCCCGAAGACACCGATCGGTCATAAAGTGAACAGTGAAGGGTGCAGTATAGGTTTGGAGCTGAATGTAGGGTTTGCAGACACCAGTGCAAAACTGCCTCCGGAAAATTTGGCTGAAATTGAAGATGTCAGCACTTTTTTAAAGCAGAAAAAAGAGTACAAAGCAACGATTATCGCGTATAGTAACAGCAGTGACAACCCCGATATCAACGGAAAACTTTCTGATCAACGTGCCAATGCCGTTAAAACAGCAATGATCCGACAAGGGATTCCCAAATCGCGTATTGTTACTGAAGGGCGTGGTGCTGAAAAACCTATTCTAACAACAGAAGCACCCGATGGTTTTGATCTAAACCATCGTGTTGAAATTCAATTGAGTCGAGATTAATAATGCATAGAGTAGCAACAAAACTGTTATTCCTTTCGCTGATCTTTGCATTTGCCGGTCATTGCGGAATCTATGACTACACCTATTCACCGTTTGTCTCTGCACAGAAGAGTAATGTCACAAAAGATCCTCAATCCTTTATGTATGGGGATTTTGAGAAGATCATACGTTTTAAAGCGCTCCATTTTGATGAAGAAGGTCTTACTGAAGATTCGCAAAAATATATGGATACGATTATTAAAACGATTGATGAGTATAACGACGATGAGAAAAAGATTGGCGTCACTATCCTTGCCTATACAGAATCTACGACAGATGACAGTAATGAAGCCGCGATAGCATCCAAGAGCTACGCCAGAAAAATTCAGAACTGGTTCAGTAAAGACCTTGATCAAAATCGGAGTGAACAGATCAGTGCGAAATTTGCGAAAAGTGTTCAGAAGATGCTTATCGATAAAGGTGCTGATGTGAATAATACGATGTTAGAGGTCCGTGGTTCCCATGACAAAGCCTACAGTGATGCGACGTCCGAGGGACGGGCACTCTCAAACCGTGTGATGGTCTCTCTCTATGTCTTTACCCCTGAACCGATAGATGTTGACAGTGACGGTGACGGTGTTTTTGACCAAAACGATTTCTGTCCGGGGACGCCTCAAGGGATTACGGTCGACAATAAAGGGTGTCCGTTGGACAGTGACGGTGACGGGGTTTATGACTATCTGGACCAGTGCCCTGGTACGCCGAAAGGTCTTGAAGTTAACAATGCAGGCTGTCCTTTAGACAGTGACAGTGACGGTGTATATGACTATAAAGACCAATGCCCGGGAACGCCGCAATCATTCAAAGTCGACACCAGCGGCTGTCCTTTGAGCAAAAAGCTGATGTTGACCTTTGAAATACGCTCATACGATATACGTGAAGAGTCCTATTCTGAAGTCAAAGAGTTTGCCGAATTCTTAAAAGAGAACCCGCAATACAAAGCAGAGATCGTCGGGCATACAGACAGTGTCGGTAAAAAATCCTACAACATGACCCTTTCACAAGGGCGTGCGAATGCTTTAAGAAAGGCATTGATAAAAGAGGGTATTGCGGCATCGCGTCTTAAGTCACGTGGTCGCGGTGAACTTGAACCGATTGCAGACAACCGGACCAAGGAAGGGCGTCAAGCCAATAGACGTATTGAAGTAAAACTTTTTTACTAGTATAATGATTTATTATATTTTTGAAATAAAAAAGTTGAAGCACACGCTCTTTACCGGTGTGTCGAAAATTGAATGGAACCAAGATTAATGCAGAAACGAGTAGCACTGAAACTGTTCTTACTGACAACGATCTTTACCCTTTCGGGGTATTGCGGTATCTATGACTATAGTTATTCGCCGGTACCGGTTGAACAAGAGGGCAATACTACATCAGAGCCCAACCTCTTTATGTATGGAGATTTTGATGAAATCATCCATTTTAAAGCACTCCTGTTTAACGATGACGGATTAACAGAACAGTCGCAGCAATACCTGGACACGATTATCAAGACCGTTGATGAGTATAACGACGATAAAACTATCGGCGTCACTATCATTGCCTATACAGAATCTACGACAGACGACAGAAATGAAGCCGCGATAGCATCCAAGAGCTACGCCAGTAAAATTCAGAACTGGTTCAGTAAAGATCTTGATACAAACAGCAGTGAAAAGATCAGCGCTAAATTTGCCAAGAAGGTTCAGCAACTTTTAATCGATAAAGGTATGGATGAGAAGAAGACGACGTTAGAGATACGTGGTGCAAATGACAATGCCTATAGCGATGCAACGTCCGAAGGACGTGCACTCTCCAACCGTGTGATGGTCTCACTCTATGTCTTTACCCCTGAAGAGCCGGAGATAGACAGTGACGGTGACGGTGTCATTGATAAAATTGATGTGTGCCCGGGGACACCTAAAGGGATTGTCGTAGACAGTAAAGGATGCCCGTTGGACAGTGACGGTGACGGGGTTTATGACTATATGGACCTGTGCCCGGGAACACCAAAGTCGTTTAAAGTCGATGTTAACGGCTGCCCTCTAGTCGGAACATTACGGTTGAACTTTGCGTTCAATAAGTACAAAATTGAAGAGCATGACTCTCCAAAAGTGGCATCTTTTGCTCAGTTTTTGAGAGAGAACAGTCAGTACAAGGTTGAGCTCTCCGGACATACCGATAGTGTGGGAGACGAAAGTTATAACCTTACACTCTCGTTCTTGCGCGCCAATGAGGTTCGGAAAGCACTTATCCAAGAGGGTATCGACTCAAAACGTCTTATTGTGACCGGTTTAGGTGAAAGTATGCCTATTTTTGACAATGAGGCGCCAGAAGGCCGTTATGCCAATCGACGGGTCGAAATGAAGCTCTATTACTGAATTTAACAAGTAAATGATAGTATAGTGATACTAATATTAGAATCAAAGGTTAATGAATGAGCGAAAGAACATCGACGGTAAAACAAGATGCACTGCTAGACGCTTTGGTTCTGTATACTAAACTGTTTCATAAGCCTTACAGTGCAGAAGCATTGATGTCAGGCCTTCCTGTACACAATAGACAGGGAACGCAAGAACTCTTTTCGTTGACCAGATCCAAGTCTCTATTTTCCCGTGCTGCCGGAAATGCCGGTCTGAAAAGTACGTTGATAGAGCGTCCGATTGCTGATATGCTCCAACTTCAACTCCCAGTGATCCTGGTTCTTAGCAGTGAGAACGCCTGTATCCTTGAGCAGTTCTCTACGGACCGTTCAAAGGTGAAGATCATCTATGCCGAAGGGGATGGTCTTGAACAGTGGCTTAGCGTCGAGGAGCTTGAAAAAGAGTACCTGGGCTTCGCCTTTATGCTTAAAAAAGAGTATGAATACAGTGAAAAGAAAAGCCAGACTTTACAACTTGATCAGCGCCATTGGTTCTGGGATACGCTGAAGATATCCCGCAGTATCTACCGGGATGTTCTCTGGGCATCGTTTTTGATAAACATTTTTGTTCTGGCTACACCTCTCTTTACCATGAATGTATACGACAGGGTCATTCCAAACAACGCACAAGAGACACTTTTCGTCTTTACGATCGGTATCGTCATTGTCTATCTTCTTGATACATTTTTAAAGTTTGTACGTGCGTATATGCTTGAACTGGCGGCAAAAAAGAGTGACGTCATTATGTCCTCGATTATTTTTGAGAAGGTGATCGACCTTAAGATGGCCGTTCACCCCAAGTCGGTCGGTTCATTCGCAAATAACCTCAGGGATTTTGAATCCATACGCTCATTTTTTACAACGGCAACGATGACCGCAATGATTGACCTTCCGTTTGCGATCATCTTTTTGCTTGTCATCTACTACATCGGCGGGCCGCTTGTTTTTGTGCCGATCATCACTATCTTTTTGATCCTCTTTTATGCGATGATGATTCGTAAACCGCTTCAGGAGAGCATCGAAAGTTCACATGAGGCCAGTGCAAAGAAAAATGGTGTACTTATCGAGACTCTGCAGAATATTGAAACGGTAAAGACGATGAATATGGCGGGTAAACGTCAATGGGAATGGGAAGAATCAACAGGCGAGATCGCTGAAAAAAACCTCAAGTCGCGTCTTTTATCATCATCCTTGCCTACGATCACGAATCTCTTTATTCAGTTGAACACTATCTTTGTGGTTGTTTTCGGGGTCTATCTCATCGAGGAGTTTGAACTGACAATGGGGGGATTGATCGCGGTCGTTATTTTAACCTCCCGTACGGTTGGGCCGATGGGGCAGGCTGCGGGACTTATTACAAATTATGCCGATGCAAAGACCTCCTATGAGACTTTGAACAACATTATTATTCAGCCGGCTGAACGTCCTTCCGGAAAAGCATTTTTGGGGCGCAGTAGTTTTAAAGGTAAAATCGAGTTTAAAGAGGTCAGCTTTACCTACCCTGATGCCGATGTGTTGGCGTTGAATAATGTCAGCTTTACGATCAATCCGGGTGAGAAAGTCGCTTTCATAGGACGTATCGGTTCGGGAAAAAGTACGATCGCCAAACTGGTTTTGAAGTTGTATGAGCCCGACAGCGGGACGATTCTCATCGATGGTATTGATATCGCACAGATCGATCCTGCAGACTTGCGTCGTTATATCGGATACGTGCCGCAGGATATTCACCTTTTCAGAGGAAGTATTAAAGAGAACATTATCTCCTCCGAACGTCATCCTCATGATGAAGATGTCATTCATGCGGCAGAGGTGAGCGGTACGGCCAGTTTTGTCCACGCACATCCGAAGGGCTATGAGATGTCTATTGGAGAGCGTGGTGCCGGCCTTTCAGGCGGACAGCGTCAGAGTGTCGGTATTGCAAGGGCGTTGATGCAAGAGAGTACGATGATGATCATGGATGAACCGAGCAATGCGATGGATCAGACAACAGAAATACAGCTGATCAACGCGTTGAAAGAGGAATTTGTTGATAAAACACTTATTCTGGTGACACAGAAATTTACAGTGCTTGATCTGACTGAGCGTGTTATTGTTATGCATTATGGTAAACTCATTATGGATGGGCCAAAGCAGACTGTAATAGCACAGCTTCAAGGAGGAAACAATGGCGCATAGCCCTAAGCCAAACCTCACTAAAAGAGACTATGAATTTATGCAGAGTCTAAGTGCTGCAGTATTACAGAGAACACCACGGACCCTGCAGGCCGTTCTCTTCTTTTGGGTTTTTACGATCTTCGGGTTTATCGTCTGGGCCTCTTTGGCGCAGATCGATGAGATTGCAAGAGGCGACGGGGAAGTGATCCCCACCGGTGAAAATCAGATGATACAGAATCTTGAAGGTGGAATCGTTCAGGAGATTCTTGTCAACGAGGGGGAACATGTCAATGTCGGTCAACTGCTTGTCAAGATCGACAACCAAAAGTCTGAGTCCTCTTTCACTTCCAGTGAGTCAAAAGCGGATGCACTCCAAGCCAAGATCATCCGCCTGAGTGCTGAAGCCAGCGGCAGGGATTTTGAAGTCAACGCTTCCGTACGTGCATCGATGTCGGAACTTGTGGCCAATGAAGAGAGCCTCTATAGGACAAACAAGGAACAGTTGCAGTCCAAGTTAAATGCTTTGAATGAACAGCTGATTCAGCGTCAACAAGAACTTTCAGAGGCACAAACACACAAAGAACACCTTAACGCGTCACTAAAGATGATCACAAAAGAGATCAGAATGACGCAACCGATGGTGGCAAAGGGTGTCCGCTCTAAAGTCGATTTTTTAAAACTTCAACGCGAAGCCAATGAGATCGAAGAGCGTTACAATGCTACTGCTCTTTCGATCCCCCGTCTGAAGTCTGCCATTAAAGAGGTGCGAAGTACGATCCAAGAGAGTAAACTGCTCTTTCAGAATGAGGCCAAGATGGAGATGAATGAAGCAGTTGGCGAACTACGAAGCATTCGGGCCAGCAGTACCGCTTATGAAGATCAGGTCAAACGAACCTTGGTCCGTTCCCCGATGAAAGGTGTTGTGCAGACGCTTTATGTCCATACTGTAGGTGGTGTTATCAAGCCTGGAGCTGATATCGTAGAGATAGTGCCAAGTGACCAGACACTGCTGGTCGAGGTGAAAATCAAACCTTCTGATATCGCGTTTATCTATTACGGGCAAAAAGCTGTTGCCAAGTTCTCAGCCTATGACTACTCCATCTACGGAGGGCTTGAAGGTGAAGTCGTCCATATCAGTGCCGACACGATTACCGATGAAAAAGACAACACATTTTATACGGTGCGCATTAAGACGGCTAAAAACTATATCGGTGATGAAAAAGCGCCCCTTAAGATCATTCCGGGGATGACGGTAAATGTGGATATCCTAACCGGGAAAAAGAGTGTGATGGACTATCTTCTCAAGCCTATTCTAAAAACCAAACAGTACAGCTTCACGGAACGATAATGGCAAAGATATTACTACACAGCGATGATATGGCCCTATTAGAATACTGGCAGAGTGTTCTAAAAGAGAGATGCATGGTGGTAGATGACGTTAATGAGCTTTCCAAAGTAGAAGGTAGTATTGTCATCATTAGCTTTGTTGCAGGCTGTCATCAATGTATTGAAGTATTGGAGCAACTTGTTCAGCATGCCAATCGCGTTCTTGTACTGCAGCGGGTACCTGACTTTCCGACTGCCAAACAGTTTATGCGTTTAGGTATTAAAGGCTATGGAAATGCCCTTATGCGTGACCACTTTCTGGTCGCAGCGGTTGAAGCGTTAGAAGAGGGTATGGTCTGGCTCCATCCGGAGTTTACATCGCAGCTTATTATGCAGATAGACGGCGGTCAGAAAGATGACATCTCTGAGTATCTTGACAAATTAAGCGATCGCGAACAAGAAGTTGCAATGCTGCTTAAAGAGGGTGACATCTACAAGGTGATAGCGGAGAAGCTGAACATTACACCTCGAACCGTAAAAGCACACGCTCAGCACATATATACAAAACTCAACGTCAAAGACCGATTGGGACTTGCACTTCTTTTAAAATAACTTCTTTTCGGCCTACTGTCCCTAGGGACAATTGCTTTATCTTTCTTTTTTCATTAAACTCTTTAATAATTAAAACTCTCTCAAAAGGTCGCTCTCATGGCAGCAACTATCGGTTTCATCAATATCTCAAGTGGTAAATTTTTCATAAAAGACGCATCAGGTGATGTTATACAGCTCCAACAGGGCGATATTATCACCGAAGGTATGTTGATATTCGGCGATGAAGGCAACAGTGCTTCGGACAGTGTTGCTATTAAAACATCAACAGGTATTACGTTCAGTCTGTTCGGCGATCAAGAACAGCTTTTTGATTCTTCCATCATTGAAGAAGCAGATGCGATGGACGGTGCTGTTGCGGTTAAAAACATTGATGCTACTCTTGTTGAGATTCAAGACGTTGTCAACGAGTCAGACGATATTATAGATGAGAGTAATACTGATGAGGAAGATGAATCTAAAAGCGAAGACGATGGAGAGGTCGTTATCGCTGCCAGAACGGGAGAGATCGTCGATATTGAGAGCGAGACACGTGACAGCGATTTTCCTGACGAAGAGACCGCAGCAGGAGAGGATGAATCACAAAAAAGTACTGATCAACCGAATGTGCTTCTTGATCGAGCTAACCCATTTGTCAATGTTGTCAGCACCTTACATAATGATAGTGATTATGTTGCGCCGGTGCGTACTGAGAATGATGCACAAAATCCTATACCGGAAGTTGTGAATCCTACTATAGCGGCAGATGTTAACAATGCCCCAGTCGCCGTCGATGATGCCATCACAGCCACTGAAGATACACCATTTACTTCAATCATTGACTTAGATGCGAATGATACAGACTTAGATGGGGATACGTTAACTGTTGTAGCCGGTACTTTCACAACAGCTCAAGGCGGAACCTTAGTTCTAGCCGCTGATGGCTCTTACACTTATACACCGGCACTGAACTTCAACGGTACAGATACCGTGGATTACACAGTGACAGATGGTGCTTTAACTGATATCGGTACATTAACAATTACTGTCGATGCTGTCAATGATGCGGCCACTGTCAGTTCAGCGTCAGTCCAATTAACTGAAACCGATGCCGCCTTGAGCACAAGTGGTACCTTAACAAGTACAGATGTGGATAATCCCGATAACAGCTTTACAG
>JBFHIS010000028.1:0-40291 GCA_041596355.1 Sulfurimonadaceae bacterium
TCGCTAAAAAACGCACGGGTCACTTCGTTCAATGCGTTTTTTTGCCGCTCTTTCTCTCCTTGCAGTCTGCCTTGCAGATGCCACGAATAACTCAAGCGGTGACGCATTAATTAACGTAAAAGCTTCGCTTTTATCCCTGTTCGAATATTTTGAGTGTAATAGTTTATCGTGTCGAAGAAGTTCACTTGATCGGGGTGCAAACAGATATTGGCGTCTAACCGCCAATTAGTCCGGAAGATGAAAGTGATGTATCAGTCTTCTTTGATGAACTTCTGATTCTCCGGATTGGAGAGAAAACTGGCCATCGAATTTTCGACGCCATTCTCTCTTTTAGGTGCTTTGTTGCTTGCGACGTCACTCGGTGATGCCAAGTTGACGAAGATAGGGGTTTCGTCGACGATCACCTGCATAATACTGAGAAACGGTACCAGTACAAAACTGCCGACATTCTCTTCGCCGAATCCCGCTTCAAAGATAAGACCATCTTTGTCCAGACGGGCACTTTCGAAGGTATAGCCTGCTAAAAAGAAGAGTGTCATCGGACGGAAATCGTTGCGGATATGTTCCGGCAGTTCAGGTTCGAAAGTGAGATGTTCGATCTTACAGAGAATCCCGAAGTTCTGCTCTTGTTCAAACAAATAGAGAAGCAGCTCCTGAAGATGCTTGCCCATCAAATTCATATAGCCTTCGTCTTTGATTATCTCATATAACATCACTCACCCCTTTAATTGGTGCAATTATACCATTTTTGATTTCATCAAAACCGATCATGGCATTGAGAAGCGCAAAGTGGGTGAATTTTGGAAGATCATCCAGATAGATATTTTTTTCTATGAGCTTGTTCTCGTCCAGCAGACGCGCTCTTGTCGTCCCTTTTAAGAGGGGGTGTTTAGGTGTCAGCCATTGGGTGCCGTCATAAAATGCGATATTGGCGATGGTGGTGTCGGTGACACGGTCATTTTGAATGATCAGAATGTCATCGGCATCGTCTTTTTGTGCAAAGAGTCGGTCAAGTTCTTCTCTGTCGGCATATTTAAGTGCATACTCTAGGTTGTCAGCCTGAATGGCTTGAAGCTTGTGTATGACTCTTTTATGGTAGGGAATGTATTCGATATGGGCTGACGATTCGTCATAGATGATACGGCACCGATAAAGTGTATCGTCAGGGACGTTGATGAGCGAGGCAAGGTCAAGATGCGGCGTATGTCCCAACTTTTGCAGACTGATATCAACACGTTGCTGGTGATAGGAGAGGTGGGCCGGTTGACCATTCTCACAGCGAATGGTCTCTAAGAGCTTCCTACTCACTAAAGAGAGAGGTACTCAGGTAGCGTTCGCCGGTGTCACAGAGAATGGTGACAATGGTCTTGCCCTGGTTTTCCGGACGTGCGGCGACCTGCATCGCAGCATAAACGTTGGCCCCTGCTGAGATACCGACAAGAAGTCCTTCGTGCTTCGCCAACAGCTTGGCCGTTTCGATGGCGTTGTCGTTACTGACTTTGATCACCTCGCCGTAAAGCTCGGTGTCTAAAATACCGGGTACGAATCCCGCACCGATACCCTGGATCTTGTGAGGGCCTGGTTTGCCGCCGGAGAGAATGGCGGAGTCCTCAGGTTCGACCGCGATGATCTGAATACCGGGGATCTGCTCTTTGAGTACGCTGCCTGTTCCCGTCAAGGTTCCGCCTGTCCCTACGGCTGCTATAAAGATGTCGACTTGTTTATCGGTATCACGCAATATCTCTTTTGCCGTTGTCAAACGGTGAACCTCCGGATTCGCAGGGTTTTGAAACTGCTGCAGGATAATGGCGTCACCAAGGCTTTCTTTAAGCTCTTCTGCTTTGTCGATAGCCCCTTTCATCCCTGCAGCAGCGGGTGTCAGAACAAGTTCGGCGCCAAGTGCTTTAAGCAGGTTGCGGCGTTCCATACTCATAGACTCCGGCATGGTCAGGGTGAGATGAAGGCCGAGAGCTGCGCAGATAGAAGCGAGAGCGATCCCGGTGTTTCCGCTGGTCGGTTCAATGATGCGGGTCTCGGCTTTGATCAATCCTTTGTCCAGGGCATCTTTGATCATGTTGAATCCGATACGGTCTTTGACCGAACTGGTCGGGTTCATAAACTCGCATTTTCCCAAGATAGTAGCACCTGTCTCTTGAGCCGGAAAATTGAGTTTGACGAGGGGCGTATTCCCGATAAGTTCAGTAATGTTGTTAGCGATGTTCATACGGTCATTCCTTAGAGAAGAGTCTAAAATTGCTCTTGTATTGTCAATATAGTAGTTGGATATAGGTTAAAGTTGCTTAAACCTGAGCAATACAGTTTGGAATGAGAGTTGCAGCCCTCATTCACTGCCTCTGATGATCCCGCTACCGCCCATATTCGCACTGTGATAGAGAATACTGTGATGTTTTTTGGCATAAAAACGCATTAACAGTTTTTGCAGTGTCGGCTCTATGGAGGGGTAGAACCAGCCGTTGTTGCTTATCGCGACAAGATAGGCCGGGTCACCTTCGTAGATCTCTTCGCATGTGGCCTCATAACAGATGGCATTTCTGAATCTGATGCCTTTGACGGTGAAATCACTCGGTTCGTCTGCCGTTACAAAGTCTGACCCGCCGTCAAAAAAGGTGTTGTTGATCCATGACCGTATAAATTCGGGCAAGGGAATATACTCGCCGAAAGGGACCAGGATCATCTTTTTGGCGATCTTCACCTCTCCGTTTGAGAAGTGGTAGCTGACATTGTAGTGGAGATCGTCCTTGATATAGAGAGCGCCGGTTATGATGTCGATACGGCGGGAGTAGTTTTTAAGCTGGAAAAGTAGCAGATCGTTCTGGTTGAGAAAGAGCGGGAAAGCTGACTCAGGTAGAACCACCAGATCATATTTTTCAGCAATAGCTTTTCTTACGGCTTCCAAATTGTCATTAATGATCTGTTGACGATTTTCTCTGACCCACTTATCTTCCTGTAACAGCATTGGTGCATAGAGTTTGATCTTGAGGTCGGGTTCCGGAAGTTGCACAGAGGAAAAGTCAACTGCACCAACGATCAGAATGAGAGGAAGAAAACGGAATTGTTTAAATTTCTTTTTTTCATTCAAAAAAAGGAAGAGTGAAAGTGACGCCAGAATAAGCGCATATTGCCATTTGTCAATACCTAAGAGTGAGTTGACAAAAGGAAGCTCCATCTGCAGCCAGTTCCAGTCCATAGGTTCAAAAAAACTTAACCCGAAAAGTATCACTGCCCTATAGACAGGGGATTTCGTAAAGCCGAGCAGGCCGAAAAACAGCGCATACAAAACAATAAAAAAGAGGGTGACAAAGGGTGTCATCCATCCCACATGATAATACTCAAAACTGAAACCGATCCAGTAGAACCAGAGCAGACCAATGAAGCCACCTGCACTCACCAGTACCCGGGGTGGCGCTTTTAAGAGAAAGTAAAAAGCGGCGACAGCCGTGAGGGTGTTGACAATGTTGTTGGTCAGGCCAAACTGCTCGGCATAGATAAACCAGGAAAAAAGAAACGCGATTCCGAGACCTTGCAACAGGTCAAAGGAGACGGCGCGAAAATCAATGTTAATTATCTTCATCTACGCATTATACAAAAAAGTTTTAGACTTAGCATGTCAAACTTTCAGGAGTTGAGTCGAGGCTGTCGATCTCTTTTGAAATTGTTACATGGATCGTCTCTTATTGGATGAAAATAGAGATTTCATGCGCCTATAGAACCCGTAAAAGTAGAGCTGTTGGCTTTTCCTTTACGGGTCTCATCAATTACATAGGTCCGAAATTGTATAATGCAACAATTTTTACGTTAAGGATCTATTCATATGGACATCATGGGACAACTTTTACCGTTTGTATTTCTAATCGCGATTATGTATTTCATAATCATTCGCCCGCAGCAGCAGCAGCAAAAAGCGCATAAATTAATGCTTGAAAACCTGGCAAAAGGCGATAAAGTCGTCACCAACGGCGGTCTGATCGTAGTGATCAGCAAAGTCGAAGAGAACTTCTTCTCAGTGAAGATGAATGATGACGTCACTGTTAAGCTTACTAAAGATGCGGTCGCACGAAAGTATGAGGATGAAGCTTAATTTTCGTTTTGTCTTATTAGTTCTTGCCATAGTATTTGGTCTTGTCTTTTCAATGCCCTCTCTTCTTCAGACAGAGAAAGGTGCCAAGATAACCTTGGGCCTTGACCTTCAAGGCGGTCTGCATATGCTTCTCGGTGTTAAGACTGAAGAGGCTGTCGGCTCACGTATAAAGTCGATCGCAGCGAGTGTCAAACATTTTACCGACCATAATGACATCCTGCTTGACACCTTGTCGGCCAGCGATGATGAAGTAAAGTTTGCGATCCTGGATCCGGACGATACTGTGGCCATTGATGCGATGTTAAAAGAGATCGAAGGTGTCAGCATTAACCATAGTGGTGAAGCGTATGCTCTTGCATTGACGCCGGAAGCTATCGAAAAGACTAAAAAAGAGGCGATCTCACAGGCGATAGAGACGATCCGTAACCGTCTGGACCAGTTCGGTCTTGCGGAGCCGACTGTCGCCCGACAGGGTGCTGAAAAGATACTCGTCGAACTTCCGGGCATTAAGACTCAGGAAGAAGAACAGCGTGCGCGTGAACTGATCTCGCGTGCAGCGAAGTTGGAGCTGATCGCTGTCGATGAAGATCGTGCTATGCGTGTTTATAATATGACAGATGCACAGGCGGCTCAGTTCGGCGATGTTATTCTGCCGGACAAAGAACGTCCGGAAGTCAAGCATCTACTTAAAGAGATCCCTATTCTTGACGGCGGTATGCTGACCAATGCAACGGTCGCATTCGACCAGAACAACCGTCCTGTCATCAATTTTGCGCTGAACTCGGAAGGGGCACAGATCTTTGGTGACTTTACCGGTAAAAATGTCGGTAAACGTATGGCCATCGTTCTGGACGGGCAGGTCTACTCTGCGCCGGTCATCAATGAACGTATCGGCGGCGGGCATGTTCAAGTCAGCGGTAACTATACTGTCAACGAGGCAAATGACCTGGCGATTGCATTGCGTTCGGGCGCACTTTTGGCACCGATCTATATGATGGAAAAACGCTCTGTCGGGCCAAGCCTGGGTGCAGAGAGTATTCGTAACTCGATGATAGCGCTTATAGGCGGTTTTGTTTTGGTCTTTATCTTTATGATCGTCTATTACAAGGCAGCAGGAGTTATCGCCAACATTGCGTTAATCGCCAATTTGTTTATTATTTTAGCGGTGATGGCACTTTTTGGTGCGACCTTGACCCTGCCGGGTATGGCGGGTATTGTTCTGACCGTCGGTATGGCGGTTGATGCCAATGTTATTATCTCCGAACGTATCCGTGAACTGCTTTATGAAGGAAAGTCTCTTCATAAAGCGATCGAAGAGGGGTATGCCAATGCGATGCGTGCTATTCTTGATGCCAATATCACGACGCTTATTGCAGCTGTAGTTCTTTATGCATACGGTACGGGAGCGATCAAAGGTTTTGCCATTACGATCAGTATCGGTATCCTGGCGTCTATGCTGACAGCGATCCTCGGTACACACGGCATCTATACGTTGCTGGAAAGCAAGATCAGCAAAAGTAAAAATCCGGCCTTCTGGTTTGGTATCAGTAAGAAGAGGATAGGCTAATGGAATTTTTTAAACAGACAAAGACCATCGGTTTTATGGGCAAATCGAAGATGGCGATGATCATTTCGATCATTCTTGTCCTCAGCTCTTATGCTCTTTTGGCAACGAAGGGTCTTAACTTCGGTGTTGACTTTGCCGGCGGTACGATCGTTCAGGTCAAATACGTTGAAAAGGCACCGATCGATACTATGCGTTCACAACTTGCAGGCAACGAGATGTTCAAAGGTGCGTCGATCACTGAGTTTGGTTCGCCGGACGAGGTGATCATCCGTCTGAAAACAAGTTCGAAAGATATTTCTCAGGATGTCGGTGATGTCACACGCGAAGCGCTTAAAGGTACAGGTGACTTTGAGATTCGTCGTGTTGACATTGTCGGACCCAAAGTGGGTAACGAACTTCGTGAGAAGGGTGTTATGGCCCTGCTGCTGGCAATGGTGGGAATTTTGATCTATGTCGCTTTTCGTTTTGAGTGGCGATTTGCGATCGCGTCGATCATCGCATTGGTGCATGATGTCTCGATAGCGATGGGCGCGCTTGCGTTGACACAGATAGATGTCAACCTTGACGTTCTGGCAGCACTGTTGACGATCCTTGGATATTCGCTGAATGACACGATCATTGTCTTTGACCGTATCCGTGAGGGTATCTCAAATACGAAGAGCTCGGTGCTCAGTGATGTTATCGATGAATCTGTCACCAAGACATTGTCACGTACAACATTGACGTCGTTAACAACATTCTTTGTAGTCCTGACACTCTTTATGTTCGGAGGCGAGATCATTCACGCTTTTGCATTTACGCTTCTTGTGGGTGTGATCGTCGGTACCTACTCGTCGATCTTTGTGGCCTCACCGATTTTGATGTGGCTAGGGTTTGATATTAAAAACTATCATGGTAAACTTGCTGAAAAGGCGAAGCGTCATGCGGAAAAAGAGAAGATGCGTGCGCAGTTTGAACAAGGGACGTTATAGAATTTAACTCTAAGCGTTATCGACAGAGCGCTTAGGAAGATTTAGAAAGCACTATCTAAGGAGAAAGTTATGGATTGGGGAAAAGTAGTCTACGTATTTTTTACATTGATGTCTTTGACATCAACAGCAGGGTTTTTATATGAGCACAGTGCCGTGGCACTCTTTGTAGCGGCAAGTCTCAACCTTGTCTCTACGATTTTAAAACTGGGTGTCCGTAACCTGCTCTCAGCTGAACTGCTTGCAAGTTCACTGGTGGCAGACCTGCACCTTATCCCTGCCTTTGTCTATTTAGTGTTAATGGGTAACACTAAGTGGGCTATCGCCATGGCGATCGGCGCACTGCTTGCCAACATCTTCTCGATGGCACTTGTATTGATCGAAAGTGCAAGAACCTCAGAAGAGTATTGATCAGACAGATAGTTTAATAGGTGAATGTCCGGGTACATTCACCGTTTAACCTATCTTAACAGCAATAGATCTGTATAACTTCAGGAGAATTTTTTTGCAATACAACCCTTCAGAGATCGAAAAAAAGTGGCAATCTTTTTGGGACGAAAACCGTAGTTTTGAGCCGGAAGACTCATATGAGAAAGAGAAAAAATACATTTTAAGTATGTTCCCATTCCCGAGCGGCCGTCTGCACATGGGCCATGTGCGCAACTACACTATCGGTGATTCATTTGCACGTTACTACCGTCAACAAGGTAAAAACGTTCTTCACCCCATCGGCTGGGACAGCTTCGGTATGCCGGCTGAAAATGCAGCGATCAAAAACGGGGCGCACCCGAAGAAATGGACCTACGAGAACATCGACTATATGCGTAAAGAGCTCTCTTCTTTAGGGCTTTCGTTTTCAAAAGAGCGTGAGTTTGCTACTTCTGACCCGCTCTATACAAAGTTCGAGCAGGCATTTATTATCGACATGTTTGAAAAAGGGCTGCTTTACCGTAAAAAAGCGGCATTGAACTGGTGCCCGCATGACTTGACCGTACTTGCCAACGAGCAGGTTGTCGACGGCTGCTGTTGGCGCTGTGACACCCCGATCGTCAAAAAAGAGATGAATCAGTACTACCTTAAGATCTCGGATTATTCGGATGAGCTGATCGACGATCTTAAGGCACTTGAGAAGGGCTGGCCGAAGCAGGTCCTTACCATGCAGGAGAACTGGATAGGCCGCTCCAACGGGCTGGAATTCACCCTCCCTCTTGATGCGCAGGCAAATCATCTGCTTCGTGGGAAATTCAGCGGGTTTGATGTCTATACGACACGTCCCGACACGATTTACGGTGTGACCTACACGGCTTTGGCTCCGGAACATGAGCTGGTGACGTTTATGATCGAAAACAACCTGTTGAACACCCGTGCGGCTGCCGAAATTGAAATGATGAAAAACAGCAGTTCAATTGACCGTCAGAAGAACAAACACGGTGTCTCCCTCGGTATCAACGTTATCCACCCTTTGACGAAAGAGTCGATTCCTGTCTGGGTTGCGAATTTTGTTTTGATGGATTACGGTTCAGGTGCTGTCATGGCCGTACCTGCGCATGATGAACGTGACTTTGAGTTTGCTACGAAATACTCTCTTCCAATCATTCCTGTGATCGCATCTGAAGCAGAAGGTATTGTTGAAGGGCGTGCGATGACAGATGCCGGTATGCTTTTTAATTCTGGTGAATTCAGTGAGATGAACTCTGTCGATGCAAGAGCGGCGATCATTGAACACTTTGAAGCGGAAAAGCTCGGAAAAAAAGTGACCAACTACCGACTAAAAGACTGGGGCATCAGCCGCCAGCGCTACTGGGGTGCACCGATTCCGTTTATTCACTGTCCGGAGTGCGGCATTGTCACTGAGAAGAAAGAGAACCTCCCGGTGACACTGCCGGACGATGCCCAGATCACAGGCGAGGGGAATCCGCTGGAACACCATGCGACCTGGAAGCATTGCCGTTGCCCGCAATGTGGCGGCGAGGCACTGCGCGAGACCGACACGATGGACACGTTCATTCAGTCGTCATGGTACTTCTTACGTTACACGGCAAGTCCGAAGATCCAGCAGGAGAAAGCTTTTGACAAAGAGGAATTGGCGTACTGGATGAACGTTGATCACTATATCGGCGGGATTGAACACGCCATCTTGCACCTGCTGTACAGCCGCTTTTTTACGAAAGTGATGCGTGATCTTGGCTATCTTGACCTGAATGAGCCTTTTGACAAACTCTTGACACAGGGAATGGTCCTCAAAGACGGTGCCAAGATGAGTAAGTCAAAAGGCAATACGGTAGATCCGGATGCATTGATAGAGAAGTATGGCGCCGATACTGCCCGTCTCTTTATCTTGTTCGCCGCACCGCCGACACAGGAACTGGAGTGGAACGACAGCGCTGTAGAAGGGGCCTACCGCTTTTTGAAACGTTTCTCTGAGCGCAGCGCCAATGCAAAAGCGGTCACAGCACTGCCGGAGATCGATCATAGTACTCTCTCCAAAGAGGAGAAGGCTGCCCGTAAAAAAGTCTATGAAGCCCTGCAACGTGCCAACGAAGTCTTTGAAGAACGTTATACGTTCAATACGCTGATTGCCGGTGTTATGGAAGCGATGAACGCCTTGAACGAGCAGAACAGTGAAGAGGTATGGACAGAAGGGTACTGGATATTAAGTGCTATCTTGGAACCTATTGTCCCACATATCGCATGGGAAGTCTCTACCAATCTGTTTGAACGCAAGAACCTTGTTCCAAACACGGTCAAAGAAGAGGTATTCGCTGTTGATTCGGTCACATTGGGTGTTGCGGTGAACGGTAAACGACGTGCCGAGATCGAAGTCGGCGTCGGTGAGAGTAAAGATGCGATCATTGCGACAGCCAAAGAGGCGCTCGCGAAATGGCTCGAAGGTAAAGAGATACTCAAAGAGATCGTTGTGCCGAACAAGCTTGTCAACATCGTAGTTAAGGGTTAAGAGATGCAGCGTGTAGGTGTAAAGAGAGTGCGAGAGACCTTCTACCTCTTAATGCTTAACGCTCTGATCTTAACGCTTTTTTCCGGCTGTGGGTATCACCCCAGTTCAAAAGAGGCTAAAAAGGTGATCGGTGAGTCGGTGAGCACCGAGATCATTATCTCTATGAGTGATCCTGAAAATACAGTGGTTTTGAAAGATGCTCTGGACGAAGCCGTTATTCGTCGGTTTCAAACGAATCTCCGTCATCGTAAAGACGCCGCAACGCATCTGAAGATCGAACTCAAAAATGTCAATTTTACAGCCTTGCAATATGACAGCAACGGGTACGTTATCTCCTATCGTACAACGATCAACCTGGCGGTTACCCGTATCACGACGGACTTGACCAAACAGTACCATGCGCTCGGATATTATGATTTTACGATCAGTCCCAATGCTATTATTACCGATCAACAGCGTTTTGATGCTATCTCTATCTCTGCGACAAAAGCCCTTGACAGTTTTGTGGCACAGGTCGCTGCTGAAGGTACCCGTACAGCGAAATGACTTCTCTACAGACCTTCCTGGACGCAAAACCGCTCTATTATGATGAGATCGATCTTGAACGGATGCCGCGTGTTTACAAGAGCATAGAAGCTTCTCTTCTCTTACCGAAAATCATCCACGTTGTGGGTACAAACGGTAAAGGTACGACCGGTCGCTTTTTAGCCAATGCGCTTTTGCAAAACGGTCAAAATGTCGGGCACTACACCTCACCGCATATTGTCGCCTTCAATGAACGCATTTGGCTTAACGGTCATAATGTCAATGACGATATATTGGAGAGGGCGCATGAAAAGCTTTCTGCGCTGCTGACACAAGAACAGGCCAATGGTCTCAGCTATTTTGAGTACACCACACTTTTGGCTATGCTCGTATTTGAAAAATGTGATTATGTGGTACTTGAGGCCGGTCTTGGCGGCGAGTTTGATGCGACAAACGTCTTTGCAAAAGTGCTCTCTGTTTTTACGACAATAGACATTGACCATCAAGCCTTCCTGGGTGATGATATCGCCTCTATCGCAGGCACGAAGTTCCGCTCTATGCAGTTTTCCGCTATCTTGGGACGACAGGTTAACCCAAAAGTCGAAGCAATCTATAGAGAGGTGGCGCAAGAGAGAGATTGCCGTGCATTCGGCATTGACGATCTGCTGTCAGAACGTGAGCAAAAAGCTGTTGAGATGATCGCTTCCGAGCATGGTCTGGCCTCTTATCTTCAAGACAATCTGCTGCTTGCACTGAGCGCATTGAAATATCTCGGCTTTGAAGCTGATGTTGATGCCCTTGCCAAGACACCGATGTTTGGACGTTTGAGCAAGATAAGAGAGAATATCATACTGGATGTAGGACACAATGCCCTGGCCGCCAAAGCGATCGCTGAAGCACTGCAAGGAGAGAAATTTACCCTGATCTATAACTCCTACCGTGACAAAGACTATGAGCAGATCATCAAAACATTGAAACCTATCATAAAAGAGGTAGAACTTATCGAGGTAGAAGATGTCCGTATTGAACAGGAAAAGAGCCTAAAAAAGGTGATAGAGGCGGAAGGATTACGCGTTACGAAATTCGCTACAATAGAAGAGAGTAAAAACTATCTGGTCTTTGGCTCTTTCAGTGTTGCTGAAACATTTTTAAAATATTTACGTCAATTGGAGCAGTGATGGAACATAAAATTAACATCACGATAGAAGATGCCAAAGGGGTAAAAGAGTTTACCTTCCATAAGCGTGTCAAACATTTTGCACTCTATAGCGCGCTTACTATAGTTATACTTCTGATTGTAAGTGCCGTCGTCGTTTTTAATCTGACCAAAGAGCTCGGTATGATCGAAGCTAAGAAGACACTGCTCGAAGCGCAAAATTCTCTCTTGGAACAGACCATACAAAACAAAGAGCTTGAGCTGACGCAGCTTGATGAACGGCTCAACTCCATCGAGGAGTTGATCGGTATGGATGTCAGTGAAGATGCGCCGATGAGTCAGCGTGTCGATGTGGCGCAGCTCACCTCGAAAGAGCGTTCGTTGATCTTCGAGATGCTTCCTAACGGTTCACCTATAGAGTACCATGGAATTACCAGTAGATTCGGTTACCGTACCCATCCTCTTACCGGACGAAGAGAACTGCATCAGGGCAGTGATATGAAGGCGAAGCTTTTCACCGAGGTCTATGCGACGGCTAACGGTGTGGTCGAGTATGCAGGTTACCACCGAAATAGCGGTTTTGGCCGGCTGATCATTTTGGACAATTCATATGGCTTCAGGACCTATTTCGCCCATCTCGGAAAGATCAACGTAAAACATGGACAGGTTGTTCAAAAGGGCGATCTCATAGGTCTGACCGGCAACAGCGGACGCAGTAACGGCCCACATCTCCATTATGAGATCCGTTTTATGCACAGGGCATTGAACCCGTTCTGGTTTATCAAGTGGACGATGAGCAATTATGAAGAGATCTTTCAAAAAGAGAAACATGTTCCGTGGGAGCCTCTGTTAGCGCTAATAACGAGTTGGATAGGCAGTGACAGTCCTACTGTGAACGAGGAGCATAACCGCACGGCCCAAAGTCAAGAGAACAACACGTCAAAGATTTGAAAGAGCTTACGGATTGACCCTAAAACAGTAATTGTGATGAAGCTTTGGTACAATGTCATCATTAATAAAGATGCCCTAACGTAGCGATAAAAGAAGAATAATGCCCCAAAGTCGTCTGTTTGAACAGTTCCGAAACCAAAATATCAACGATCTTGAACTCCTCATCTGCGAAGATGAAAAAGAGAGCCATCACCTAGCCGACGTGGCCCGGTTTTTTGAACGGGACGTTCTTGTCTTCCCCGACTTCCGTGCCCGCTATGAAGATGATCTGCGTCCTTTTAAAGAGGAGATGCAGGAGCTTTTCAAAGCATTGCGCAGTTACTACAAGGCTGACAAAAAGCCGCTTATTATTTCACCTCTCAAGTGCCTGCTCTTCCCTCTGCCTAAACCGGAGCTTTTGGAGACGTTTACCATAGAGTATGCACAGACACTGGGGTTGAAGGCCTTTAAAGAGAAGATGCTTTTTTGGGGCTACAGCTTTGTCGACATGGTGCAGGTCGAAGGGGAGATCTCGTTTCGCGGCGACATTATAGACATCTTTACACCTAATGCCGAAAACCCCTACCGTATATCGCTTTTCGATGAAGAGATCGAAGAGATCAAACACTTTACGCTCGAAAAACAGCGAACCATCGGTGATGCCATAGATATGGTTGAGATCGCGCCCGCTTTTTATGCCCTGGATGAGAAGAGTTATGAGGCGTTGGACCAAAAAATCCAATCGAGCGAAAGCGACAGTTTTGTCAAAGATACAGCCTCTTTGGGCTTTTGGTATCTCGATGATCTGGGCGCTTCTTTCCTTGATGATAAAAAAGCCCTTTTTATCAAGCCGATGGACGGGCTGCTTGATGAGGTCTACATTGTCAACGAGCCGCAGGTCATCCGTGAGAAGTTCGACATTGAAGTGATGCCGGAAGAGCAGCACTGCAAAGAGCTTGCGGTGACGAATGTACCGACGCTGCTCTCGGTTCACAAAGGCAAACAGGTCACGATCATCGCCTCCAACGACGCACAGATCAAACAGGCCAAGGTCTTCGACACAACCGGTATTACGGTGCTCCATTCACCTATTATTCTAAACATCATAAGCGACAAAGAGATCGTCATATCGCTCAACAAGCCTGTGGCAAAGCGCCGCCGCCGTAAAAGCAGTATTATTCTTGATGACCTGAAACGAGGGGACTATGTTGTTCATGAAGATTACGGTGTCGGTATCTTCGAAGGGATCGAGCAGGCAGAGATACTCGGTGGTGTCAAAGATTTTGTGACCATAAAGTACCAGGGTGACGACAAGGTACTGCTGCCGGTTGAGAACCTGGAGACGATCGACCGTTATATGGCCGGAGGCGGAGCGCTTCCGGTACTTGACAGGCTGGGCAAGGGGAGTTTCGGCCGTCTGAAAGAGAAGGTAAAAAAACGCCTCTTCGAGATCGCCTCCGAGATCATCAATACGGCGGCTTCTCGTGCGCTCATCAAGGCCCCAGTCATTGCGGTTGACAAAGAAGAGGTCAAGAACTTCCAGAACATGGCCGGATTTGAATACACCGCTGATCAGACACAATCCATCGAGGAGATTCTGACCGAGATGAGTTCGGGGCATATTATGGACCGGCTTCTGAGTGGGGATGTCGGATTTGGCAAGACCGAAGTGGCGATGAATGCGATCTTTGCAACGACAAAAGCCGGTTTCCAGTCGGCTATGATCGTCCCGACGACCCTGCTGAGCTCACAGCACTACCATTCGCTCATGGATCGGTTTAAAGACCTTGGCATCCGTGTGGCGACTTTGGACCGTTTTTCGACGGCTAAAGCGAAAAAAGCAACACTTCAGGGATTGAAAGAGGGAACGATCGACACGGTCGTCGGTACCCACGCTCTTTTCGGGGCTGAGTTCAAAAAGCTCGGCCTGGTCATTATCGATGAAGAGCACAAATTCGGGGTCAAGCAAAAAGAGAAGCTCAAACAGCTCTATGAAGAGGTGCATCTGCTCTCGATGAGTGCGACACCGATCCCGCGTTCACTGAACCAGGCGCTGAGTTCTATTAAGACAATGAGTCAGCTCTTGACGCCGCCGATGGAGCGTCAGGGTGTCCGTACCTTTGTCAAAGCCTATGATGAAAAGCTGACCAAAGAGGTCATCTTGCGCGAACTCCGCCGTGGCGGGCAGGTCTTTTATGTGTTCAATAACATCAATATGATGCCGATCAAAGAGGGCGAGTTGAAAAAACTGTTGCCGGAACTGCGCATTTTGATGCTCCATTCACAGGTCTCAGCAACCGACACAGAAAAAGCACTGCTCGACTTTCAAGAGGGCAAATACGATATTATGCTGGCGACTTCTATCATCGAATCGGGTATTCATATGCCGAGGGTCAACACCATGCTCATCGACGGAGCGGACCGTTTCGGCATCGCCGACCTGCACCAGCTTAGAGGACGTGTCGGACGCGGTCATACGGAAGGATTCGCCTACTTCATCGTAGACAACAAAGATAACCTGACCGATGAGGCGAAAAAACGTCTGGTCGCCCTGGAGTCCAACAGCTTTTTAGGGAGCGGTTCCATTTTGGCGTTCCACGACCTTGAGATCCGCGGCGGGGGTAACCTTGTCGGAGATGCGCAGAGCGGACACATCAAGAACATCGGATATTCGCTATATCTAAAAATGCTCGAAGATGCCATCAAAGAGTTGAGTAATACGAAAGATAAAGCCCGTGCCAAAGTGGACATCAAGCTGGCGATATCAGCGTATATCTCCGAAGAGGTGGTGCAGGAGGACAGACTGAGACTTGAGCTATATCGCCGCTTAAGCCAGTGTGAAGAGCCGACTGAGATCTACGAGATCGAAGAGGAAGCGATTGACCGTTTCGGTACACTTGACGAACCGACGAAGCAGTTTTTTGAGCTCATGGTCATCAAGCTGCTCTCTCTTGAGAAAAAGATCGTCAAGATCATGAACTACGGTCAAAACATCACTGTCGAGTATACCAACGGCTCGAAAGAGTCATTGAAAGCGGCCAGCAAAGACGACGATGACATCATAAAAGAGGTTTTGCATTACTTGCGTAATGCAAAACCGAAGGTATTGTAACAATGGCGAAGATCACCTTAGCATTTATCGGCGATATTGTCGGCCGTCCGGGACGAAGTATGGTCAAAGAGCATCTTAAAAAAGTGCGCGAAGAGTTCGGCGTCGATTTCGTTATCGGCAATTATGAAAACGCTTCACACGGTTTCGGGTTGACGGAAAAAAATGCCAAAGAGCTCTTTGCAGCCGGCATTGACGTGATGACCGGCGGCAACCACTCTTTTGACAAAAAAGAGATCGCACCGCTGTTTGAGACAATGGAGCTGCTGCGCCCGCACAACTATCCTGATGCTATGCCGGGCAGGGGTGTAAAGATGTATGATGTCAACGGCACGAAACTTGGTGTTGTCAATATCATGGGACACTACACAATGCCGATGGTCGACAACCCTTTTATCTGCGCACAAAAAGCAGTGGCCGATCTTAAAGAAGAGGGTGCTGAAGCGATCTTCATGGACATCCACGCCGAAGCCAGCAGTGAGAAGCGGGCGATGATGATGATGTTTCAGGGTGAAGTCAGCGGGATCATCGGTACCCATACGCATGTGGGAACCGATGATTTCCAGATAGCACACGGCACGGCATATATGGGCGATATCGGTCTGACCGGTTGCCGCGATAATGTCATTGGCATGGAGGCCAAAGTACCGGTTCAGCGTTTTTTGACGGGTATAGGCGGCCATTTCAATGTTCCTGATAAATGCAAGAAGATCCTGCAGGTCGCCATTATGGAACTTGAAGAGGGCAAATGTGTCAGTGCCAAAAAACTGAAGATCTTTGATGACGGCAGACGTCTGGAGAGTGAGGCGTGGTTAGAGGAATGATCGATTGTGGGCATGATCTCTACTTGGCACTTCAAAAACTTGACCTGTTAGAAAAATCACCGCAACACTGGTGGCCAAATGCCTACACTTTCGAAGTGTTGGCCGGTGCCATATTGACTCAGAACGCCCAATGGACGCGAGTCGAACAATCTCTTGAAAACCTTAGAAAAAACAACCTTCTTGCTTTGGACAAATTGGCGGATGCACCGATTGAACTGCTTATAGAGTGCATCCGTCCCAGCGGTTTTTTCAAAGCCAAAGCCAAAAATATCCAGACCCTCTGTCAGAACATCATCCGTGATTTCGGTGACTTCTCCAACTTTCAACACGAGGTGAGCCGGGAGTGGCTGCTTGCACAGCGCGGCATCGGTTTTGAGAGTGCCGATGCGATGCTCTGTTACGGATGCGGACGGGAAATCATGGTGGTCGATAAATATACCCAGAAGCTTCTTTTGGCATTAGGCTGGGAGTTTGATGATTATGAGGAACTTCAATCATGGTGCATTGATGGTTTTAAAGGGGCAGATCTGCACCGCGACCTTGCACTGTTTCACGGCATGATCGTCGAGTACATGAAACGGTATAAAAAAGGGAGTTTAGTTGAAACTTCGCCTTTGACATTGATTTCAGAATAGTGACGTAACAGTACGTGAGAACGGTATAATGGTCAAAAAGGAGAACGTTATGAAACATCTACTATTAATAGTGTTGTCGACACTTATTGTACAGGCAGCAGATAACTCGGTATTGCAATACACTGGTGTCGATACGGTACACGAAGACGGTACAAAGTACCACCTTGAACGCGAAATTCCCAAAGAGTGTTTCGACCTCAAAGTGAACAATGCGACGGTTTGGGAGGGTGACTACGCGGCAAAATCGGTTCCCAAAGAGTGTAAGGGCACTCTCGTGCAAACGGTCGGGAAACTCTCACCTATGCATATGGCAGAGGGGATAGAGAGTTACGGGGAATTGGAAGTGTTGGCGTTCATTAAAGCGATGGCAACCGACAAAAACCTTATTTTGGTGGACTCGCGCGGATCGGACTGGTATGCCTATGACACGATCCCCGGCGCTGTCAACTACTGGTTTACGATGGTGCAAAATCCTGAGAAGTATCCGGATGAATTTGGATTTATGCTCGATGATCTTAATGTAGTCACGAACAAAGATGGCAGTTATGACTTTTCCAAAGCCAAAACAATGTTGCTTTTCTGTAACGGCCCCTGGTGCGGACAGTCGCCGGCAGCCATCAGAGGGTACTTGGCTATCGGCTACCCCGTTGAAAAGATGAAGTGGTACCGGGGCGGTATGCATGTCTGGAAGAGCCTTTCAATGACAACAACACTCTCAAAGCAGAAAAAATAGACACTATGAGGAAACACTAAATGCCATTTTCTAAACTCGGTCTCTCTCCAGAAATAGTACGTGCACTGCAGGAGGCCGGTTACAGTGAACCGACACCTATTCAAAACAGAGTCATCCCTCTTATATTAAAAGAGCAGGATGTCATGGCAAGAGCGCAGACCGGAAGCGGTAAAAGTGCCGGTTTTGTTTTGCCGCTCCTTGAGCTTCTGTCACAGCGCCGTGGTGAAGGAAAAGCGAAAATAAAGGTGCTGGTACTGACACCGACGCGGGAGTTGACGCTTCAGGTGGCGGAAGCTTTCAATACCTTTGGTAAATATCTTGAGACCAGACCGAAAGTGGTCAGTGTCATCGGCGGCGAAAGCATCGGCGACCAGCTTTACAAGATCCAACAGGGATGTGATGTTCTGGTAGCGACGTCGGGACGTTTTTTGGATGTGCTGAACAAAAAACAGATGAACCTTTCACGTCTGGAGTTTCTGGTTTTAGACGAAGCGGACAAGATGCTAAACCTTGGATTCTCGGAAGAGTTGGATGCGGTTTTAGAGGCCATTCCCCCGCAGCGCCAAAACCTTATGTTCTCGGCGACCTATCCTCAGAAGATCCTGGAGATAGCGGCAAAGATCACTGATAAAGCGGTAGACGTGAGCATTGAGGGTGAAGAGCAGACCGTTGAAAACATTAACCAGCGTGTCATAGAGGTGAACCGTGACAACCGCGGCCCGCTTCTCAGACACCTTTTAAAGACAGAGAAGTACGGGCAGGTACTGGTCTTTATGGCCAACAAAAGGGCAACGGACAACATCGCTATGAAGTTCAAAAAGTACGGCATAGCTGCCCAATCATTTCACGGCGACCTTGAACAGGAAGAGCGAAACGAAACGCTCAAAGAGTTCAAAGAGAAAAAGATCCAGCTGCTTTTTGCAACGGACATCGCAGCCCGCGGTCTGGACATTGATGACATTGAGTGTGTTGTCAATTTCGATCTGCCGCGATCGCCGGCTGACTACATTCACCGTATCGGGCGAACTGCCCGTGCGGGCAAGTCGGGTAAGGCGCTCTCCTTTATAGATTATGAAGAGATGGATCACTTTAAACTTATCGAAAAGCGCAGCGGAATTAAGCTTGAAAGAGAGCAGATACCGGGGTTTGAACTGACAGGCGAAGCGCCTAAAAAAGAGAAAGGCCCGGCACCCGTCAAAGGGAAGGGTAAAAGTAAAAAAGATAAGGCCAGAGAAAAGGCGGCGCAGGAAGCGAACCGTCGTTGATAGCATAAGACTGTTCATAGAGACGCGGCAGCGGGCTTAAAGGTGATTGCAGATGGTTTTATACGTAAATCACCCTTTTAGATGGTAGAATTTTACTGTTTTATGAAATAATATATAACATTAATTGTGGAAAAGAGGAGTTGAAATGGGTCTAAAATATATGACGGCCATTAGTGCAGCAGTATGTGGCGTTTTTTTACTGAATGGGTGCGGTACCGCTTCTTCAGGCGGCGGTACAGTACTGCTGACATCAGGCAAGGTTCTGGTAGACTTGATTGAAGATTATATGGTTGTTCGGCAAGATGAGGTTCTTACATTGGGGACGGGGATGGTCACCTCTGAGATAGGTGGAAAGCGTTACTTCCTGGACTACACAAGCGATAACGGTCTGGACACGACCATCATCACTCTTGATGCGAATGGAAACGGTTCGGCAAGAAATGCACCGAGTGCCGGTAACAGTTACGATACTAATGAGACGGTCCTGTTGACCTGGGGTGTCGATACGGACGGCAATCTTACCGCTGTCGTCGAAGCTGGAAGTGATACGCTGGATCTCCTGATAACCCCGATAGAAGATCCGGATTGGCCGAGCGAGAACATTTTAACGGAGGTCTATAACCGGACGGTCGGCGATGTAGAGACGCGCTACCCGGCCTTATGGAGTGCCACGAACAGTTTTGATGCGGCGGCGATCTATACCGCCAATTGTGCCGGTTGTCATGACGGCTCACCCGGCAACGTGCTTGATGGCGAGGCAGCAGACGTTATGGAAGTGAGTATGATCAGGATCAAAGATGATTCTGTGCTTACGGGAAATACAACAATGAATGTTTCACTCGACGGCTACACCGTGGGTCAGATCCGCCTTTTGGCTGAGCATATTGAGTCATTGGCCCCATAAGAAAAGGGAACGCTCTCTGCATGGCTGTTAACTAAGAGCTGTATTATGCCTCTTTGATCACGGCATAGGTCCCGGTCGCATAGGCGACCAGCTTGTCGTCGTCGAAAAGTTCGATTGTCACAAAAGAGGTCGTTCTCCCCTGACGTTTTACGTTGGCGACGGTTTTGAGCTCTTTGCCTGAGGCGGGTTTGAGGTAGTTGATCTTGATCTCCATCGTTACCGAGGTGAATCCCTCGTCGAGGTTGGAGACGGCGGCATACCAGCCGGTGTTGTCCATCAGCGTGGAGATGACGCCCCCGTGCACAAACCCCATGTGCTGCAGGTGATAAGACTCAGTTTTCAAAGAGACCTCGGCCTCACCTTTTTCAGCCCGAACCAGCTTCGCCCCGATGTGTTCCAGAAAAGGGAACATAATATCATTCATAATGTCTTCCTGATAAATTTTTGAAACCATCATAGCATTCCCTTAGAATACGCAAGTTTAAATGCAAGAGTAACTGTAAAATATGGTTTAAAGCTAAGAAAGAGGGGTTTGCTATTGATTGATACCAAGCCGAGAGAGGGTCTACAGCTCCCCGCTCAGGTAGTTGTGGATCTTTTGCTGGTATATTTGGTACTGCTCAAACGCTTCTTTGCCGATAATACCTACCATCTCATCTTCGATACGGCGGATGATCTTTTCCGAATCGTCCATGAGCGCTTTGCCCAGTTCCGTAAACCGGATGATCTTCTCTTTTTGGTTGTTCTTTTCACTGACAAGTGTAATGTAGCCTGCCTCTTCGAGCTTTTTGATATTTTTGTGCATCGCCTGCCGTGTGTAGCCGAGCTTTTTGGAGAGCGCTGTAATAGAGATGTTCTTGTCGCTTTCGATGTAAGGAAAGATGACGATCAGTGCAAGAGAGAGCCCCTCGTAGCCTTTGTCGGTGAGCTCCCGCAAGATGAGCTGATTGAAGATCTTGTTGGATTCTAAAGAGATAAAACATGTTGACATTGTAAACCTAGTTGACAAAATAGTTTCGTTTGAGATAAAATACCTTCAAATTTCAAGGAGTATAACATGAAGTATCTTATTCAGATTGACTTTCCGCATGCCGGGCCGTTCGGCGAAGAGATGACGCAAATGATGGGTGACCTGGCAAAAGATATTGCCACGGAAGAGGGGTTGGTCTATAAACTTTGGACAGAGAACGAGCAGACGAAAGAGGCTGGCGGTATCTACATTTTTGACAACCTTGCCGATGCGGAACGCTATTTGACAAAGCATACAAAAAGATTGGAATCATTCGGTTACAGCAATATGCGAAGCAAGATATTTACGATCAACGAACCGCTGAGTGTGCTTTCCAAAGCAGTGTTTTAGAGAGACTATTTCTTCCTGGATCAGGCGATGCCATTTCGACTGAAATGCCGTCTTTATCCTTATCTCATCAATACAAAGCAGCTTCTTTGATCTACTTTCGATATAGCTCTTTATTAGAATGTATATTTTACACCTGCATAATAGACACGGCCTGGATCAACGGTTATGCTTGCATCTTCTCCATTGATAATATCATCTGTACTCCCATCTGCTGCACCTCTTCTGTCACCAAGAATAAAAGCCGCTCTGTAGTATTGATTGTCGAGCGCATTATCTATTTTTGCAAAGCACTCGAGATTGTTGTCGAAAAGTTTGATATTGTATCTAGCCTGAAGATTTAATAACGTATAACCGTCAAACTTTACGATGTTTGCTTCATCTGCGTAGTAACTGCTTCTTGCATATACTTCTGAGATCAGTTTGACCTGATTTGTTGCTTGATAGTTAAGAAAGAGATCTACGGTATGCTTTGATACCCGTGGTAGCGTTTTACCGACAACATCGACATAGTAATCAGCTCCGCTTGAACCCATGTCGACTAAAAAAGGGTTGTGCTTTGTATATTTTGCATCAAGATAGGTATAGGCAAGATAGAATGATAAAGCTCTTGTCTGGTCGCTTTGCAGACTCAGCTCAAGCCCTCTGCTTCTTGAGTTCCCAATGTTGTCTTTCGGCGTTCTGAACGCATAGGTCCCATCTACTGGCCCTATGATGTCATTGTTGTCGAGCTGATATATGGAAACTTCATAAGTTAAAGTGTTATCTAAGAGAGGCTGGTCCCCTCTTGCGCCCACTTCAAAGTTTATACTTGTCTGTTCTTTCAGAGATGGCGTTTTAACCAGATCAACAACTTCCGGATTTTGAAAAGCTGTGGAGACACTGGCAAAAAGAGTCGCTGTCGGAATCAGACTGTAGGTTGCGCCGACTCTATATGCGGTATTTCTAAATGTGCGTGTTTCAGTCTCTGTATTGTTTGACCATGTTGTACCGTTGAAATCGTAAGAGTCTGTGATGTACTCTTTCTTTTGTACATTGTACCTCGCATTTACCGTTGCCGTGAATTGCGAGGTTACATTATATTTTAACTCCCCGTATATTCCGAGTACATCCTCTTTGCTATTGGTTTGAGAGGTCTCGCCTGCATAATAGTTTTCAAGTGCGCCGGTCCTGCTGTTGGTTGCATTATAGTCGCTTAACGTCCTGCTTTTGGTCTCATAGTCTCTTCTGCCAAGCTCCAACCCGATGAGTGATGCGAAATCATCGGAGTCGACGGTGAATTCAGTTTTTACACCTTGCTGTTTTAAATCGTCATTACTATGTTTTACATAGACATTCGGCGTCGTTTCGTTATTGTCCAGATCCTGGGGATTTGACGTGACGTCGTAGAGATCTTGATAACGGTAAGCCATCATCATTAAATTTTTGTTGTCAAAATCTTTTGAATAAGAGAGAAAATATTTATTGAGATCGATGGCACTGTCTTTTGTATAGGCACTATTGGGTTCTCCTCTCGGATTTGTTTCCGCTTCCGTAACACCTCCTACAACTGACCGCGAACCGCCTTCATCAAATTTATCGGTAACGTCAATGCCCAATGTGACATCACTTGTATCATCGATATAATAGGACAATTTTCCATTAACAGATTTCGTCCACAACTCTGCATCTCTCCAATAACCGTCCGACATCCTTTTGCTCGCATTCAAGTTTATTGCAAAGTTTTCTGTCCCTTGAGTCGTACTTGCCGTGTACTCCTGGTACCCGTAGCTGCCCAGTTCGGCACTTAGCATCGATTGATTGGTTGCCTTCGGTTTTTTTGTTGTAATAATTAATGCACCCGCTAATGCGCCGTCTCCATAGAGGTACGAAGCAGAACCTTTGACAACCTTTATACTTTTTATATCGGTCAGGTTCAACCGTATACCGCCCGATTTCGGCATAACAGGTACACCGTCAACAATGATTACGACGCCCGGCTTCTCTCCCATGAACTGCTGCTGCCCGACACCTCTAAACCTTATCTGCATCATCTCTCCGGCTCTTGCTACCGATGTCATACCAGGGACAGTTTTTAACACATCCACCAGGTTTTTAGGATCGACTGTTTCAATCCTCTCCTCATCTATTACAGCTGTATTGGAGACTTCTGTCTTTGTGTCTGTTTTTACATCGATAGTGGATGATTCAATACTTATTATGCCCAGATCATCAGCAGCCTCTAAATCAACGCTGATGGAATTTAACAGTAATACTGTCAATAAACAACTATGTTGTAGTTTCATAAAATACCCTTAATACTTAAAACGAATATGTAAGACTATATTTTAAGTGTTACATAAGTGTTATGTTGTGTTTTTGAGAGTTGGTTAAAATTATTTGTCTATAAGGAGACAATACAAGGAATTTGAAGCTATTTCGGTTTTCTGTTTAAAAGTGCGCGGGTAATTAAAAGTGGAGGTCCGCCTCGAGGGTTGTAATTGGATCACTATAGTTCATAGTGTTGACGCATAAGGGTACTAGTTAATGTATTTTGCAGTCAGTCACCATGTAATAGTGAAATAGCTGCCTTTATCGACTTCCGAGGTAACATCAATTCTGATATTGAACTCATCGCAGATCTGCTTGACGATACTCAAGCCTATCCCAAATCCGCCGGCAATTTGTGAACCCCTTGCATACGGTTTGAAAATCTCTTTTATCTTCTCTTCGGCGATGCCGACTCCCTGGTCTTGAATGCTGAAAAGCCCCTTCTTCAATCTGATGGTTATAGTGGTGTTCGGCATGGAGTATTTTATGGCATTGGAGATGAGGTTGGAGAAGAGCAGTTTGGCCCGATCTTCGGTGATCAGCAGTTCGGCCGGTTCCAGGTGGGTCTCGAAGTGGATGTTCTTGGCGCGGCTCAGTTCGGCATAATAGGCGATGCTCTCTTCGAGGACCGGCTGCAGGTCGATGGTCTCGGGCTCTTGTTTGGGTGTGGAAAAGTTTAGGTAGGCCAGAGACTGGTAGATATTGTAGAGCTGCTTGGTGCTGATGGAGATGTTGGTGAGGATCTTTTCGTCATAGACCCCTTTTTGCATCGCACGTTTGGTGCTCATCTGCAGGGCGGTGATGGGGGTGTTGAGCTCATGGGAGATGTCCTGGACAAACTGCTCGATCTGCTCGACTTTCTGGTGGATAGGGCGCATAAAGATCTTGGAGAGGACCCAGGCGACTGAGACAATGCCCAGTGCAATGATGAGCGTGATCAAAAGAACATGGGCCAGCAGGGATTCCAGCTCTCGATGAAAAGTGCCGCTTTGGACAATGACATATCTGATATTGAGGTGCTCCTGTGGGGCATCAGAGATCAGGATAGTGCTCTCATCAAATACCAAGAAGTTGTTTTTCAATGTTTTTATATCCTGAGGCAATGCACCGTAAACGACATCGTTTTGTGTCGAGACCAGGGTGAGCTCTGTCTGCGGCGGCGGAGCAGGAAGATGCAGACCGCCGCCATGCATGTGCGCGTTGATAATGGCTGCGCTCACCTTGTCGCTGTAGTGCTGCATCTGAAAATAGTTGTTGTTTTGCAGGGCATTTTTCTGGGCGGTGTAGTACCAGAAACCCGACAGTGTCAAAAATAGAAATGAGGAGCCGATGTAGAGGGCCAAAAAGGAGTAAAAAGAGCGTTTTTCAAGGTTATTCATAACGGTATCCTTCGCCTCGGATGTTGATGATATGTTCTTTGCCAAGCTGTTTTCGAAGCTGCTTAATGAGTGTCCGAATAGTGTCTTCCGAGGGAATCTCATCAAAAGTCCAGAGGTTCTGCAGCAGCTCGTCCGAACTGACGATCCGGTTGCGGTTCTTATAGAGGTAGTGAAGACATTCACTCTCTTTGGCACTGAGTTTATGCGGTGTTCCCGCAATGTTCAGCGTATGCGTCTGCGGGTCAAAGGCGGTGTCTTCAGAGAGGGTGATCTGCATGTCCAGACCGAAATGACGCTTGATGTTGTCGATGCGCACGCTCAGCTCTTCCAGGTCGAACGGTTTTTTAATGAAGTCGTTGCCGCCGGAGTGAAACGCATCGCTAAGATGTTTGGTGTCATGAAATGCGGTAATGAAGATGGCGGGCGTCTCATCGCGAAAGGCGCGAAGCTCTTTCAGGAGGGTGATGCCGTCGCCGTCAGGAACGTTAATGTCGAAGATATAGAGGTCGTATCGGTTCGCATCACAAAGGCGTAAGGCCTCTTTCATGCTGTAGCTATGGGTCACTTCATACTGCTCTTGAAGATAGTCCTTCAGGATATCGGCCAGAACAGTGTCATCTTCGAGGAGTAGTATATGCATAGGGCATTATAACGGCAAAAATGTAAACCGTTATGCCGAAGGTGTGTCCATCCGCCCGATGGCACAGGAGACAAAGCTTTTGGCTTTGGTGGTGGTTGTGTCAAAGAGGTTGAGTTTCTCATCGCTCATCGGGTAGCCCAGCTTTCTCAGTGCACTCCGCAGTGCATTGAGCTGTGTCTCATCGACGTCGAGGGTGATCTCTCTGGGCATCTTCTCAAGGTCGACTTCGACCTCTCCAAAAGCCTCTTTTAACTTGGTTTTCAGTGTTGAGGCGCATCCGCCGCACTTTACGTTTTCGACTTGAAATGTCTGTTGCATTCGTTGCTCCTTTGGGCGTGTATTATGCCGTGTCTATGTGAGAAGTTTGTGAATCGACATTACACAAAGGTTTATTATACCTTGCAACAGTGTAGAAAATGAACGCAAAGCGGGCCTGTTTAGTTCACACACTTCTCACAAAGTGTGAGTATAATGAAGAAAGAAAAGCGTATGGAGGTGTGATGTGACTGCCGAAGAAAAACCTTATTGCGAAGATGACAGCTGCGATATAGGGCATGACTTTTACACCTGTCCCATGCATCCCGAGATCCATCAGGATCATCCGGGGGCATGTCCCAAGTGCGGCATGGCTTTGGAAAAAGAGGTTGAAGCATTGGCAACCGTCACGACACAGTACACCTGTCCTATGCATCCGGAGATCATCAGAGATGAACCCGGTAGCTGTCCGAAATGCGGTATGGCGCTTGAACCTGTTACGGTGGAATCAACAGAGGGCAATGCCGAACTCGATGATATGAGCAGACGCTTATGGATCAGTGTTGTTTTGGCCCTGCCTGTTTTTATCATCGCCATGGTCAGCGATCTTGTCCCGCACTATCTCCCCGAGGGGATCTCCATGAAGAGTATTCAATGGTTTGAATTTGCCCTCTCCTCGCCGGTAGTCCTCTGGGGCGGATGGCCTTTTTTCGTACGGGGCTGGCGCTCGGTACTTACATGGAACCTCAATATGTTCACCCTCATCTCTATCGGCGTCGGCACGGCATGGATCTACAGTATCGTCGCGCTCTTGCTGCCTGAGATCTTTCCGCCGCTGATGCGGACCGATGAAGGGCTGGTGCATGTCTATTTCGAGGCGGCCGCCGTGATTGTCACCCTGGTGCTGCTGGGGCAGGTGCTGGAGCTGAAAGCCCGCAGCAAGACGAACAGTGCTATAAAAACACTTCTCAACCTGGCACCGAAACAGGCCCATCGCATCGATGCAGAAGGCAATGAGGAAGATGTCAGTCTCGAACGGGTTAAGGAGGGAGACACTCTACGCATCAAGCCCGGTGAAAAGATCCCTGTTGACGGGAGCGTCATTGAGGGGCAGAGCAACGTGGATGAGTCGATGATCACGGGAGAACCGGTCGTGGTCGCCAAGTCGGCCGATGATACGGTGATCGGCGCAACGCTTAATAAAAACGGAACCCTCGTCATGCGGGCGGAGCGTGTCGGAAGCGATACGATGCTCGCGCAGATCGTCCAGATGGTCGCACAGGCCCAGCGCTCCCGCGCGCCCATCCAGCAGCTGGCCGACACCGTTTCAAGCTATTTCGTGCCTGCGGTGGTCTTCTCCGCGGTTCTGGCGTTTTTCGGATGGTGGTTCTGGGGACCGGAACCCCGTCTTGCCTACGCAGTCGTCTCGGCCGTTGCGGTGCTCATTATTGCCTGTCCCTGCGCTTTGGGGCTGGCAACACCGATCTCGATCATGGTCGGAACAGGGCGGGCGGCCTTGTCGGGCATTCTGATCAAAGACGCGCGGACCCTCGAGACCATGGAAAAAGTAACTACCCTGGTCGTTGACAAAACAGGCACCCTGACACAGGGGAAACCTGTTGTCACAACCTTGAAGACAGTCGAAGGTATGGATAAAAAAGAGGCGCTGCGGTATGCGGCAAGCCTGGAACGCGCGAGTGAGCATCCTCTGGCCGAAGCGGTCATCGAGCGCGCGAAAAAAGAGGGTCTGAGCCTTGCCGAGGTCGCAAATTTCAACGCCGTTACCGGCAAAGGGATCGAAGGCAAAATCGACAATAAAAAAGTGGTACTCGGCAGTGAGAAATTTCTGGAAAGTCTGGGGATTGAGACGAAAGCGGTATCAGACGAAGCGACGGCCTTGCGCAGTGAAGGTCAGAGTGTTATCTTTATGGCCGTCGATTCTAAGTTTAGTTGTATTATTGGGATCGAAGATCCGGTCAAAGCGACTTCCAAAGAGGCGATAACCGCGCTGAATCAGGAAGGTATTCACGTCGTGATGCTCAGCGGCGACAACCAGACAACGGCTGATGCGGTGGCGAAGAAACTCAACATCAGCGAAGTGTATGCCAATGTGATGCCCGATGCCAAAGCAGCCGTTATTACAAAACTGCAGGAGGCGGGGGCAATCGTCGCGATGGCCGGTGACGGTATCAACGACGCGCCGGCACTGGCACAGGCGGACGTGGGCATCGCCATGGGCACCGGTACTGATGTTGCCATTGAGAGCGCGGGTATTACGCTCATAAAAGGGGACCTGCTCGGCATCGTAAAGGTACGCAAACTCAGCCACGCCACAATGCGTAATATCAGACAGAACCTCTTTTTTGCGTTTGTCTATAACAGTGCCGGAATTCCGATAGCCGCAGGTGTACTTTACCCCTTCTTCGGACTGCTGCTCTCGCCTGTCATCGCGGCGACAGCGATGAGTTTCAGTTCGGTGTCGGTGATCGTCAATGCGCTTCGCCTGAAAAACAGCAAGATCTGATAAGGGATGTGTAAGGGGATAGCAAATCCTCACAAACCCCTCACATAACGTCGATATACTCGTGTTAACTTACAGAAGGAGAAATTGTGAAAATTTTGATCAAACTTCTTATTATGGCCGTGTTGACAATCGGACTGCTCCATGCAGCAGGTTTTGAAAAAACGGCAACGTTTAGAACCACCACGGTAGTAATGAGCGCAGAAAAGCCTCTGGTCGTCGGTAACAACACCCTTGAGATGATGTTGACACTTGATGCCAAGGTCTCCGAAGGTGCGGCAGTAAGCCTGAAAATCTTTATGCCTGCCATGCCGGGTATGCCGGCGATGGAGAGTGTCGTTGAAGCAACCTCTCTGGGCGGCGGAAAGTACAGAGCCGATGTCAATTTTTCAATGAGCGGAACATGGCAGATCCATATTCTTATAACACCGAAAACCGGCAAAAGAATTCGGGTAAAAACCTCCGTCAACATCTAGGGTAGTTTATGAAATCTATTCTTCTGATGCTTCTGCCCCTGTTGTTAAGCGCGACACCGTTGGAGGTCATTATCGACAACGCCCTGACGTCGCATCACTCTCTGCAAGCTATAGAAGAACGTCTCAATGCCGAAGATTATCAGATCTCATCTACCCGTAACTTTGCCAACCCCGAGATCGCTTTTGCCATTAACGACATTCAGTTCGAGGACATAACCGACCGTTCGATAGAGCCTATGCAGACGAGCAGCGTCACCCTGAAGCAGAAGTTTCCCTCTTTCGGAAAACGGGACGCCGCAACGGCACGCTCACGCGCGAAGAAACAGGTCACCGCCTTGAGCCTGGAAGAGGCGAAGGTGAAACTGGTGGAGCGCATCAAGATGACAGCCTATGGCATTTGGGAAGTCGACGAAGAGCTGAAGGTCATCGGGGAGTACATCGAGGTGACGCGCCAGAACATCGAGCTCAATACCGCCTACAGCGCGACCCGTACCAGCAGCCACATGGGAATAATGTCGGCCGAGTTGACGCTCTCGCAGCTTAAGATCAAAAAGAGCCGCTACAAGAGCATGCGAAAAGCGCTGTACGCAAAACTAAGCTACCTCGCAGCACAGGAGATTTCGAGTGTCGAGGTCGACCTGCAGGTCCAGGCCCCGAAAGCGCTGGAGTTCTATGCGCAGAAGTTGGCCAACAACAGAGGCTACGGTGCCAAAAGCGCCGAAGTCCAACTGGCGCAGAGCGATATAAAAGTGCAGGACCTTTCGGGCAATGTCGACCCTTTTGTGCAGGTCGGCTACTTTCACCGACAATCGTATAACGACTATGTCAATGTCGGTTTCGGCATGGCCCTGCCTATCTACGGCACCGAGAGCGACAACACCGAAGCGGCCCGTAAGATGGCACTCTCGAAAGCTTCGGAGAGCCAGGACTATCTGGAACGCCTCCGTGGTGAACTCGGAGGGCTTTACGCCCAGCTCGAAGATGCGTACGCCATCTATAGGATCATTCATGACGAGAGTATGCCGCAGATCGAACACATGTTTGAGCTCACCAGCGCCTCGGTCAAAAGCGGGCAGGACCTTTTTGTCTATATCGACCTTTTAAAGCAGAAACTGGCGCTTGATGAACAACTTATCAATGCGACGGTACGGTTTAACATGACGGAAGCCTCGCTGGATGCGATGACAGGAGAGACACGATGAATAAAGCAGTCATAATTTTGATGTTGCTGATGCCTCTGATGGCCAAAGAGGCTACGGTTGAGCAGCTCTTCAATGTTCAGACGGTGAAGGTCAAAGCGCAAAAGAGTGCGCAAAGCCGAAAAAATTACGGTTATGTAAAGGCTGACGAATCGCGCATGTACGATGTCGTACCGCGTTACGGCGGTTACATTGTCACGCTGTATGCGGACAAGCTCTACCAAAAAGTGCGTAAAGGCGAAAAGCTGGCAAAGGTCTATTCGCCCGAGATCCTGCAGGCCAAAGAAGATTATATCAACGCGGTCAACTATGACAAACAGCGTCCCAATGCCGCGATGGTGGAGAGCGCCAAAGAGAAGCTGCAGTTGCTGGGTGTTGAAGAGAGTGAGATCAACGCGGTCAGAAGAAGCGGCAGGGCTGGCCAATACAGCTACATCACTGCACCCTCAAGCGGGTATCTTTTTGAAAAAAATGTCAACAACCTGGGTGCCTTCGCTGCTAAACAGAAACTCTTTACCATCGTTGATCTGGAAAAGGTCTGGGTTGAGGTAAAGGTCTATCAAAAAGAGCTTTCCGGGTATAAGAACTTGACGGATTTCAGTGTCACGGCAGTGGGTACGGACGGCGTGTATGCTGCCAAAAAGATGCAGCTCTACCCCAACATCGATCCGAAAGCGGCAACGGCGACGCTGCGTTTGGAGGTTATGAACGCCAAGGCAGATCTGCTGCCGGGCATGTATGCCACAATCACCGCAAGCAACACGCCTGAAACCTATCTCACCCTGCCGACGACAGCGGTCATCAGAAAGAACGGACAGTTCTATGTCTTTGGCGTGGGTGAATTTGAGGGTGAGTATGAACCCAAAACGGTCGATGTCGAACCGCTTGACAACAATACCTATATCGTAAAAAGCGGTCTCGATGCCGGCGACGAAGTAGTAGACAACGCGCTCTTTATGATGGACTCTGATGCCCAGATCAATGGTTTGTATTAAGATAAGAGGAGAAAACGATGATTGAAAAACTCATAGCGTTCAGTATCAGAAACCGTTTTCTCGTTCTAATGGCGACGCTCTTTTTGGTCATCGGCTCCTACTGGGCGATGAAGAACACTCCGCTGGACGCCCTGCCGGACCTTTCGCCGCCGCAAGTCATCGTCAAGGTGAACTGGGCTGGGCAGAGTCCGGAGATCATTGAAGACCAGGGGACCTACCCGTTGGTGTCGCAGTTTCTGGCCATTGCCGACATCGACACGGTCCGCGGTTACTCGACCTACGGCAATGCGCTGATCTACATCATCTTTAAAGAGGGGACCGACCTCTACTGGGCCCGTTCACGGGTACTTGAACAGCTCGCTTCGGTGCAGTCGCAGCTGCCTTCAGGCATGGAAGTGAGCCTCGGACCTGACGCTTCGGGCGTCGGTTGGGTCTATGAATATGCGCTGACCTCCAAGACCAAAAATCTTGCCGAACTGCGAACCCTGCAGGACTATTACTACAAATACGCACTGTTGGGCGTGGACGGGGTCTCCGAAGTGGCCACCATCGGCGGTTTCGTCCCGACCTATCAGGTCACGGTCAAGAGTGACGCTTTGGTCATGCATAACCTCTCTATCGGTGATGTCGCTAGTGTATTGAAAGCGAATAATGACGACACCGGCGGACGGATCGTCATCCAGAACGGTTATGAGTGGATGGTACAGGCCAAAGGCTACATCAAGGACCTTGATGAGATCCGCTCGCTTACGGTGGCGACAAAAGGGGGTGTACCGCTTACTATCGGTGACATGGCCCGTGTCGAACTGGTGCCGGCCAACCGTCGCGGTATGGCCGACCTGAACGGCGAGGGTGAAGTGGTCGGCGGCATCGTGATGGTGCGCTACGGCGAAGACGTCTATTCAGCTATTGAGCGCATTAAGGCCAAGATGGCGGAACTTAAAGTCGAAGGCGTCGATGTAGTGACCGTGTATGACCGCTCTGGTCTCATCGAAAAGGCCGTGGGTACACTGCGGGGCACCCTGATCGAAGAGAGTATCATCGTTGTGGTCATCATCGCTCTCTTTCTGCTGCACCTGCGTTCATCGCTCATTGTGCTGCTCATTCTGCCGCTGACTATCGGGTTCACCTTTTTACTGATGAAAGGGTTCGGGATCGGCTCCAACATCATGAGTCTCGGCGGTATCGCGATCGCGATCGGGGCGATGGTCGATGCCACCATCGTGATGATCGAGAATGCCCACAAGTCAATCCACAAGCAAAAAGAGGAGTTGGGGCGCAGACTCGAAAACAGCGAGCGGGTCAATGTGATTTTGCGTTCCTCGCAGCTGGTGGGGCGTCCCATCTTTTTTGCGCTGGCGCTGGTGGTAGTCTCATTTCTGCCGATCTTCGCTTTGGGCGGGCAGGAGGGACGGCTCTTCGGCCCGCTTGCCTTTACCAAGACCTTTGCCATGAGTGCCGGGGCGCTGCTCTCGGTCACACTGGTGCCGGTGCTGATGCTCTTTTTCGTCCGGGGCCGCATTCTTGAAGAGCGCAAAAACCCGCTGAGCCGTTTTTTTATCTGGCTCTACCGCCCTGTCGTTGTCTACGGCCTTAAGATCAAATACCTCCTGATCGTGTTGCTGGTGGCCTCGCTGGGATACATGGTCCCGCTCTACAAAAATCTCAATTGGGAATTTATGCCGATGCTCAATGAAGAGACCTTTATGTACATGCCGGTCACCCCCTTCGGTATCAGTGTCGATCAGAGCAAGGCGTTGACCCAGAAAACGGACAAGATCCTGAAGTCATTTCCCGAGGTCGAGACGGTGTTCGGCAAGGGCGGCCGTGCCGACTCGGCGACCGACCCGGCGCCGCTTGGAATGCTCGAGACGATCATCACTTTTAAAGATAAAAGCGAATGGCGCGAGGGGATGACCTATGAAAAGCTGATGGCAGAGATGGAGGCGGCACTGCAGGTGCCGGGTCTGGTCAACTCCTGGACCTATCCGATACGCGGGCGTATCGACATGCTTCTGAGCGGTGTCCGTACACCGCTGGGGATCAAAGTCTACGGCAACAGTGCAGCGGGTCTTCAACGCGTCGGAAAAGAGATCGAATCGGCATTGAGAGGCTTTGACAAAACCCTCTCCGTCTTCGCAGACCAGGCCGGTGCGGGCTACTACATCGATATCGACATCGACAAAGACGCCTTGGCCCGTTACGGGTTGAATGAGGCTGCACTGCTGCAATACACCGCAAGCGCCATCGGCGGTATGAAGATCACGACCATGTATAAAGAGCTGGAACGTTACCCTGTCGCGCTGCGATTGGAAGAGAACGAACGTCGCAGTCTGGAGAGTATCGGCAACATCCTCATAAAGACGAAACTGGGCTTTGTCCCTCTGTACACCTTTGCCAAGGTCAGTTACCGCGAAAGCGCGTCCGTCATCAAAAGCGAGAAGGCGACACCGGTCACCTTTGTCTACATCACTCCCAAAGAGGGAGTCTCTGCGACCGCTTACAAAGCGGAGGCCAAAGAACTGGTCGATGCGATCGAACTGCCGGAAGGGTTTTATGTGGAGTGGGCAGGGCAGTCGGAGTACCTGGAGTCGGCGATGCAGAAGATCGTCTGGATCGTGCCGGTCACTTTGCTTCTGATCTTTTTGCTGATCTACTTTGCACTCAAAGAGATGGTGCCGACACTCATCGTTTTCTTTGCCCTGCCGTTTGCGCTCCTGGGCGGACTGCTCTATATCGACTACCTGAACTTCAACATGAGTATCGCCGTCATCGTCGGGTTCCTGGCACTGCTGGGAATCGCGGCAGAGACGGCGATCGTCATGATCGTCTATCTCAAAGAGAGTGTCGAAAACGCGCAGGAAAAATGGGGCGAAACGTACAATATAGAGCATCTCGAAGCGGCCATCTACGAGGGGGCCGTTCAGCGGGTACGCCCGAAACTGATGACGGTCTTTGCCACCATCGCCGCCCTGCTGCCTATTATGTACAACGAAGGGGTCGGTTCCGAGGTCATGCAGCGCATTGCGGCACCGATGATCGGCGGGGTGGTCTCGTCGGCACTGCTGAGCCTTGTCATTATTCCGTTACTGTATGAGATCTATGAGCGGTATCAGTTGAAGAAGAGGGGATTTTAGTCAACGAATTACACGAATTTCACACATTTTAGTTTACTCGTTTCGTGTCATTCGTGAAATTCGTGGATAAAAATCTAACTATTGAAGGGGCAAGTACTATGAAACTGTTATCTGTATCTGTCATCATCTTTCTACTGGCTTTCAATTCCGGCTGTAATGACAAAGATGACACTGCTAAAGCATCATCGGCTGTCGAAGGCGGTATGAAGTGCGGTTCAGGGAAATGCGGTGCCAACATGTTTGACGGCAATGCGGCCTTGGCAAAGAAGAAGGCAAATATCACTCTGCAGATGCGAGAGGATGATCCTCGACGGGAGTGTGTTACGAAGGCAAAAAGCACTCAGGCCCTTTATGATTGTGTCCGTGACCCCGAGAGTGGAAAACTCACTAAACGTTGCGGCGCAATGCAAGAAGAGGAGACGATGAAGTGCGGTGCAGGAAAATGCGGGGCCAAGTAGGGAGAAGCCAGGCGGGGTCGAGCAGTAGTAAAAAGCGCTTGGGTTACTGCAGCGAAAAGCGGATAGAAAAAAGGTGAGAGCCTTCAACATAGGCGTATTCAAGTTCCAAACCGTGACGCTGGAGTATCTTTTTAACGATGTTGAGTCCCAGCCCGTAGCCTTCGCTCTGTCTTCCACCCTCTTCACGGGTAAAGGGTTCCATATAGTAGAGAAGCGGGCCGCTTAGTTTCTCCCCCCTGTTTTTCACAGTGATGCTCTTATGGTCTGCCGTGACAGAGACCGGATATTCAAGTGCATATTTGATGGCATTGTCGATAAGGTTTTTCAAAGCGAGGGCAAGATAGCCGAGGTCGCCCTCAATCGTGAAATTGTTGCGGATATCTACAGCGATCTTTGACTCATCTTCAAGAATAAGTCTTGACAGGGCCTCAAGGATGAGGGTCTCAGCTGTAAAAGTTTCCTGCTTCAGCATTTTCGTGGCATGTAGTTTTTCAATTTCCAGGAGCTCAGAGATCAAGCGATCGAGTTCCGAAAATGATTTGTGGATAATGCTCTTCGAAGGCGAGGCTTCGAGTGTCTCGACCGCAAAGAACCCTTTCGCTATGGGGGTCCTCAGTTCATGGCCGACATCGCGCAGCAGCTCCTCTCTTGAGGTAATGAGGTCTTCGAGGTTTTGGGCCATTATGTTGTAGGTCTGAGCAACCTCGCCGATCTCATCACGGCTTGCAACCTCTGCACGGCTCCGGTAAGCCCCTTTTGCAAATGCCTGCATTTTAGCGATGATCTCTCTCAGTGGGGAGAGTATTTTCAGGATGATGAAAAAGATAATGACCAATACGGCGATGTCAAGCAGCACCAGAATGTTGAGCAGCCACTGCTCCTGTAGACTCTCTTGCAGCTGCTTGTCACTCAGCAGCAGGGCGTCGTCCATATAGCGGAGATAGAGCAGGTACTCGCCGTCGGAAGTTTTGAGGATAGAGAGCTCTCCGAAGGAGTGCGGTTGAGTCATAACAATCTTCATAGAAGGGTCGACCGGGATCGTTAGACGACTTAGATTCAAGGCAGAGAGGCGCTTCTGCAGTTCGTCAGGACCGGAGGTGGCGAGCCATGGAAAGACCTTCTGGGCATCCTGGAGGTATTGCTGGGTGATGAGGGCTTCGACTCTCTGGGTGTTGATCTTGTCGATCTGATAGCCGATGATCAACATCAGCGAGAGACTGATGAGAAACAGAAGGCTTATCTTTTTAAAAATGGACATGTGTCAACCTATGAACTTATAGCCGATGCCCCAGACAGACTTGATATAGCGGGGCTCTTTGGCATCATCGCCGATCTTCTGGCGGATGTTGCTGATGTGCATGTCAACCGCCCGCGCCTTGGTCTCGTACTCCAGGGAGGTGGCGTTGACGATCTGTTCGCGCGAAACGTTCTTTCCACGGTTCTTGAGTAAAAAGAGAAAGATCTCGAACTCTATCCGCGTCAGGTCGATAGGGTAGCCGTCCATGCTGAGACTCTTCGCGGCTTCGTCGATTAGAAAGTCCGATATCTGTATTTCGGAACTCTTGCTGTATCGGCGTAAGACCGCTTCCATTCGCAAGACGAGTTCTCTGGGTTCATAGGGTTTTTGGAGGTAGTCGTCTACACCGAGTTCGTAGCCGTAGATCTTATTGCCGATGTCACCGCGGGCCGAGGAGATGATGATGGGGACGTCCAACTTCTCTTTGATGGCCTTGGCGACATCGAAACCATCCATGCCGGGCAGCATCAGGTCGAGAATGACAATGTCGAAAGGCTCCTTTCTGAGTAGCAGGGCATCAAGAGCATCGCGGGGATCGGCATAGGCTGTTGTCGAAAAGCCGTAGTTATCGAGGTAGTTGCCGATAAGCAGCTGCATCTGCTCTTCATCTTCAATAAGCAGCACTTTTTTACTCAACTTCCCATTCCTCCATATATTCGGCAAAACGCTTTTTTTGGACGGGAGTGAGTATGGTGTGCATCTGCGAGAAGAACTCGGCCTGTATCTTTGCACCCTGCTCATTTAAAGCGGAGGTCAGTCTGATAAATTCTGCAGTGTCGAACTTGTCATCCAAAAACAGCTTTGAGATCGCTTCGCGAGTCTCTTTTTTTAGATGGTGGAACTCTTTATATTGATGTTTGAACGTTCGTACGATTGTCTTGGCCTGATCATGCTGTTTATGGGACAATTCAAGGTAGCGCATATCGAGAGGCAGATGGCGTTCTTTGTACTCATGTTTGTCGGAGTCGGCAAAAAGCAATGTTGCCAGGAGCAGAAAAAGTGCTGCATATCTCATGTCACTGTCCTGATATCCGGCAGTTTGATATTGCTGTCTTCAAGCAGTCCCTGCTCAACGTCCGAGTGACAGGCTTTGCAGTTTGCTCTGCTTTTGACTTTGGAACTATCAAAATAGGCATGGTCGATCTCCTTATGTGTCTTTTTCCAAAAAGGCGTTTGTGTCATAGCTATCATATCTTGATTTGGCATAGATTGCACTATTTTAAGCGACGCTTCGCTGGTTGAGTTCTCTGCCGAGTTTTTGAGAAGATAGGCCAAAATGTTCTGCTGGGAGGGCAGGTCCAACGATGCGTCATCGCCGAAATGGTTTTCGAGGTCCGCCATCATCAGTTCCCATGAGTGTTTCGGAAGCAGTGAGGGCGGGTAGAGTGTATGGCAGGCACCGCATTCATTGACAAAAAGCGGGCTCTCAATTTTATAGTCGACGGCCTGATGGTAGCCGGCGGTCACGATGTTCCCCTTTCCACTTAAAGCGTAGACCAGAACGAAGAGACTCAGAGCGATACCGATGAGTGCTACCGCTTTTTGAAAAAGCGTCAGTTCTGCACTTTCACCTTCCATGTTTTTATGGCCGTCAATGATGGAGGTCAGGGTTCTCTCTTTGGCATGGAGCAGCCGGTCAAGCAAAACGCCGCCGACATGAGCCCCGATCAAGAGCCACAAAAGAGTCCCGAGAAATTCATGGATCTCTTCAAAAAACTCCATCTCTCTGAAAAAGGAGTTGTGCAAAAAAGCAAAGATACCCCGGTTCTCCTGAACACCGTATGTGAGCAGTCCGGTCACGGTAAGCAAAAGTGTCACGACGATAATGCCGACCATGGCGAAACTTGCTGCCGGATTGTGCCCGACATATGTTTTCGTGGGAGCAAAGAGGGAGAAGAGGTAGCTCTTAAGCGCTACAAAGGAGAGAGATAGATCGCTGAAACGCGAGTATTTCGGCCCTATGAGTCCCCAGACAACACGATAAAGTATCAATACGCCGATAGCAGAACCAAAGGCCGCATGCAGAGTGAGAAGGTCATCCCACTCTGCTGTGACAAAGGCTATGAGTATAAAGAGTACCAGCAGTGCGTGAAAAACACGTGTCGGCAGTGTCCAAACATAAACTTTCATCTCTCACCTCCTCTAAGGTAATTTTTTCGTTTAATCGTCCCACCGACCGTAGTTTGGAATGAAGACACCGCGTTCGCGGTAATCTCCCGCTTCTGCTTTTTGATGGCAGGCGTTGCAGTTGGCCATGCTTTTGACCTCTTTTTGATCAATGTACTTTTGAGGGATCTTGCGGTGCTCTTTTTTAAAGTAACGGGTATCAGAGATCCTTAGCGATTTGTCATCGGCTGAAGCGGCCATCTTTTTAAAATGTTTGCCTACACGCTTGCTGTCTGCTGCATTTTTCTGTAAATAGTCAGTCAGGATCTTTTCCTCTTCAGCTGTCAATGTTGCATTGACACCGAAATGGTCATCGAGTCCGTTCATCATCTTTGCCCATGTACGTTTAGGTAGAAACTCCGGCTGATACGCCATATGGCAGGAACCGCACTCTTTGTTGTAGTTTTGTTGCTGTGGGCTTGCCGGCAATTTGGCGGCACTCTGTTTGACATTAACCTTTTCATAGTGGTCGTCATCTGCCATAAGGTAGGCCCCACCAACAAGCATTGTCGCTATCACTGGGATTAATAGTAATGATTTCATTTGATCTTCCTTCTGTTATTTGGTCATGATGTAGAAAAGTACATCACCTTTTTCTTTTGCCGTTGCTTCTCTGTTGTATACATCGTTGAAGTTACGGCGCAGCCACTTTTCGACCTCTTTTGTACTGGTCAGGCGCTGGGGGTTTGCCGAAGGGGCAAGCGGTTCGATCACCTTGCCCGTAAAATAGTTCTCACCTTTGTCGGTGAGGTTCAGGGTATGGCAGCTTGTGCAGGCAATGTTTTTGCCTTTCTTGCCAAGATGCTCCGAGGTAAAAAGGGCTTCGCCGCGTTTGGCGTCGAAGCCCTTGAAGGCAGGATCGGCTTGTGCCGCTTCCGACTGAAGTGTCTCTATGTAGTGTGTTACTTCAGGGCTTGCGGCAAAAAGTGACGCTGCACAAAAGAGCGTAATTAACAGGGGTCTCATGAATATCTCCTTATCTTTGGATACTCATATGGTAGTACGATGATGTCAGGGATTATGAACACTCTCTTGACAGTTTGCTGACAATTTAGCTCTCTTTATGCAGGTGGATATAAAGATGTGAGACCAGTTCATGTACAGCGTAATAATAGAAAAATAGAAAGTATCGTTAAAACTATGGTTACGTGATCTTTACTAATACAGAAAGTAACACCAGATGCGAAGATACGGTTTCAGTTCTTTGAGCATAAGTATATATCGTATATAATGGTGTGGTATTTATATAGAATATCCAAGGGAATGAATATGAAAATAGTTTTAATACTACTTGGCATGCTCTACTCCCTGATGGCGGCTGATGCCGCTGTTGCCGCGAAACTTTTAGGGTATGAAACGGATTATAAAACAGCTCTGACAAAAGCAAAAGCAGAGGATAAGATGGTCTTAATGGTCATTGTTCAGGACCCGTGTCGTTACTGTGACCGTCTGGTCAAAGAGACTTTGGCTACGCCTTGTGTTCAGCGACGTATGAAACACTATGTGCCGCTTATTGTCGACAAACACAGTGATTACCCTCAGCAGTTTAAGCCGCCGATGATCCCGATGAGTTTTGTGGTTGACCCGGAGAGCGAAAAAGTGACGTTCGAGATCGTCGGTGCACTTCCATTCAAGGAGTACATTCACGACCTTGAGACTGAAGTGGAATTTCGCGATATTGAAGAGTCTGGAAATTGATCTAAAGGAGAATAAAGATGTTGAATTTAACGATAACACCGGGAAAGATCGGTGAGTTCCCTGTTGTGACGAAGCCGCACCCGGGATTTTTTTATGAGGTCGGCGAAGAGCGTTTCCGCGAACTGGTCAATGACCACTACGAAATGATCCGTGAAAGTGATATCGCGAATCTTTTTCCGGTAGATGATGAAGATTTTGCTGAGGCACAAAAGCATGCGCAGGATTTTCTTATTCAGATCTGCGGCGGTCCGAACTATTTTGAGCAGACACGCGGTGAAGCGCGCCTTGTCGGACGTCATGCTCCTTTTCGTATCGACGAAGAGGGACGCCAGACATGGTTGAGGCTCTACAGTTATCTGCTTCCGGATCTTATTGAAGAGGGGATTTCCGAAGAGTATATTCAGTCGTTTTGGGACTATCTCGATCAGCATTCGATCTGGATGATAAACACTCCCTCCCGTTAAAAAGTTCCAGCTTCGGCGCATCTTGCGTCCAACTCAGACACTCCACGCACACCAGTGCGCTATCGGTCTGAGTTAAACACAATCTACACCAAATCTGAAACTTTTTACTGTTTAATAGTTGGTTAAGATGAGCTGCGCCATCTTTTCATAATCCCACATCCCACATCCCACATCCCACATCCCACATCCCACATCCCACATCCCACATCCCACATCCCACATCCCACATCCCACATCCCACATCCCACATCCCACATCCCACATCCCA
>JBFHIS010000029.1:0-39329 GCA_041596355.1 Sulfurimonadaceae bacterium
AACGGCAGCTTCTCTGTTCTAGAGGTCAAGGGTAAAAGTGGTGTCTCTATGCCTTACAGCTACAGTATCACCTTCGCCAGCGATGCCGCGATCGATATCGAAGCCATCGTCGATACCGAAGCCCAGCTCAACTTCAGTGACAACAGCGACCCGCTCAACTCCAAAAAGGTCTACGGCAAGGTCTACGAAGCTAAAGAGGCCTCCGTCGTTGCCCGTAAAAAATGTTACACCATCAACCTCGTCTCACCGCTCTTTTACCTCTCACTCAACCAGCGTTACGAGATCTACCAACAGAAGTCAGTGGTCGGCATCATCCAGGATGTCATCAGCCGCTATGAGAGTCTGCTGAACCTCAAACTCGAATCGAAGATAGATCCTGAAAAGATCCCCACCCGTGAACAGTGCACCCAGTACGCCCAGAGCGACCTTGCCTTCATCACCATGCTCTGTGAAGAGGAAGGCTACGTCTTCTTGTGTGACGCCTCTGTAAACGAGCCTTACACCATCACCCTCTGTGAGCTGAGTGAACATGCCAAAGTGAGCTCAAAAAGCTCAAGCGCAAGCTTCAACACCGCCAAACACTTTCAAGTCTCTTCCCGAGATGAGAAGTACTATGACAGTACCAAACCCTCTTTGGATATGCGTAGTGAGACAGGTCAACATGTCTCCTCACCACTGTTGGCTGATAACGACTTCTCCCAGGAGCTTAGAGTCAACCTCACCAAAGAGCGTCTCAGAGACCGTCTGGACAACCTGGATGAATCACGCGTCAAAGATCTCCAGCGTTACTCTCAGGTGGACTCGCAAAGGGGCTACAGCGCCACCTTTGGCATAAAAGGCTCTTCTGATGAGCTCTTCTTGAGTGACAGTCTGCAATTGACCCTCAAAGATGAGAAAGCTGGAAAGTCGATAGAGGCGATCCTGCTTACCTTGACGTATGAAGGTTTCTTCCCGAACGCTCTCGATGAGTATAAGGCTGAAGAAGATGATAATCGTCCCCAATACCAGGTCACCTTTACGGCTACGCCGAAAGATATCGTCTATAAACCGCAAGAGACAGTTCCTAAGCCGAGAGTCCACGGTATTCAGAGCGCCATCGTCTCGGGTGGTGATGTCAACACACCCGAACATGCCAACGAGATCGATGTCAACGAGTTTGGCGAGATCAGGGTTATTTTTCATTTTGACAAGAACCGACCGACAAGTTGCTACGTTCCTCTCTCAAACATGGCCAGCGGCGACGGTTACGGCAGTCAGTTCCTGCCTCGGGTCAACTCGGAAGTACTGGTCAGTTTCATCAACGGCGATGTCGACAGACCGGTGATCGTCGGCAGCCTCCACAACGGAGAGAACCGCCATCCTTATAACCTGCCTAAAGAGAAGACCAAAAGTTTCATCAAGACACAGACCACGCCGCAGTATGAAGACAAAGAGGGTTACAATGAACTCCTCTTTGAAGACAAACGCGGTGAGGAACAGCTCAACCTGAGGGCCCAGAGAGACTACAGCCTTCTTGTCCTTAACAATGCAGATACCCACATAGAGAATGATGCAAAGAGCATCATCGACAATGACTGTGAGCTTACCATAGGCAACAATTCACACGAGACAGTCGGAAACGATAAAAAAGTCAACATTGTCGGCAACAGTGTAACGGTCGTTGAAAAAGAGATGCTGACCACCATCAAAGAAGACCAGGAGACCCATGTCCTCGGCAATGCAAGTACGATCATCCGTAAAGACCAGAAACTGATAATCGAAAAAGATCTTATAGAACGTATTAAAGGGACAACGACGCGCTATGTCGAAAAAGATGCCAAAACAAAACACCTGCAAAATGTCTATATGCAGATAGCGCAAAAGATGGGCTTGGATGTGACCGGTGCCTACCACCTGAACGCAGCAAGCATTAAACAAAAAGCGACTACCATCGAACTCGAAGCCAGCGACGGCATCAGCCTCAAATGTGGAGGGAACGTACTGACAGTAGATGCCAGCGGTATCCACCTCAAAGCGGCTACTGTCGACACCAACTCAGGAAACGGTGGCGTCACTGCCGATGCCGTAGCCGTACCTAAGATAGAAAAACCTCTTTACAATAAACTAAGAGTAACGAAAGTGACGGCAAGCAGCACCAAACAGAGCGATATAACAGAGGTCTTGACCTATACAGCCAGCGTAGAAAAATATGAAAACGGTGCCTGGGCGGCAACAACAGAACTGACGCCGAGCCAGGAAGCGCAGCTTCAATGGCATTTCATCAAAAACAATGACGAAGCCGACAAAGACATCCTCACCGACAACCCGACAAATGACACGGTCAAGATCGATGGTCTTGAAATGACCATTACGGTTCAACCCGACAACATCTACAAACACGGACACGCCCACTGTTTCGTCGTGGACGCGGACGATGAAGGGTATGCGGTTACTGAGCTTAAGCGTTATATTGAAGTAGAAGATATTCTGATTGAAATACTGGATAACGATACTAAAAAGTTTGAAGCTCAAGCGATCTATAATGTCGATGAGATTACAGAAGAAGAAAAAGCTATGACCAAATGGACAGTCGAAGATACTGATGTATCTGAAGCTAAAGGTAAAGAGACAATGACCTATACCTTTGAAGGTGATAAGCTTGAACTTCTTATCACTGCCTGTATAGAAGCAAGCCAAATGGATGTAGCCACAGCATCTGTCAGTTTCGCATTAAGTGAAAAAGAGATAAATGGAGAAAAAGAGGCCAATGAATAAAGCTATACTAATTGCGCTAAGTCTGGTAATAGGTCTTAATGCCGATGTCTCTGTATGTACCGATAAACTGGAAGATACAACACACTATATAGCGTGTATTACCAAAGAAGCAGACAAAACACAAGCCATAGAAGATATTGATTTCGCAGCTGGGTATCTTGTTACTAAAGATAGATTTGATGAAGCTATTAAGCTCTATGAAAAATCGGCTTCGCAAGGCGACGCCAAAGCCATGTACTACTTAGGCGGCATCTACGAAGAACAGAAAAAAGAGTATGCCAAAGCAGTAGAGTGGTATAAAAAAGCTGCCGATAAGAACTACAAAGACGCTATCTACAGAGCAGGGGTACTTCTGGAAAAAGAGCTGAACAAAGAAGCTGAAGCTATTGCTTATTATGAAGCATGGATAAAAAAAGGGGATGTTGAAGCCTATAACTATTTAGGTAATCTTTATCTTGATAAAGAAGAGTTTCAAAAGGCAAAAGAGCAATACCTAAAAGGCGCCGAAAAAGGCTCAATAGAGTCCTTTTACCTTCTAGGCAGTCTTCACCAAACCTATTTTAATGCTACAGAAGATGCCATCGGTTATTATAAAAAAGCAGCAGAGAAGGGTGAATATAAATCGATCTATAACTTAGCCGTTATGTATGACAATGTGGCTGAATATAATAAGGCCGAGCCCTGGTATAAAAAAGCAATGGCTTTAGGCAATAAAGATGCGTATTACGGATATGGTCACTTGCTAAGAAAAAAAGGCGACTTAAAAGGTGCTTTAGATACTTTTGAAAAGCTTGCTCTACTTGATGATAATCGCGGATATATGGCAATGGCTAGAGTGTATATGAATGAGTATAAAGATTACGACAGTGCTGAAAAATATCTCTTAAAACTTGTTGCAAAAGGGAACGGTGACGCTGCGTCAGCAATTGGAAGCATATATGGAGGGCAGCGACATTCTATTGATAAAGAGATTGAATGGTACAAAAAAGCTTATGCATTGGGAAGTTGTACAGGAACAAAAAATTTGGCCTTGACATTTCGTAATGATTTAAAAGATGAAGAAAAATATAACGAATGGCTAGATAAAGCGGATGCAATGGACTGCGGGTTTGCAGGGACTAGACATGGAGATGACTTTTACCTTAAAAAAGATTACAAAAATGCTATCGTATGGTATAAAAGAGGTGCAGCACTAGGAAATAAAGATGCAACTTATAATCTAGGCTATGTGTATGAAATTGATTTAAAAGATAAAGAAAAAGCGATTTATTGGTACAAAAAAGCGGCTTCTCTTGGTGATACGGGTGCAAAAAAAGAACTTAAAAGACTGGGAGTACGTTAGTGCCAGAAATAAAACGAGGCTCTTCCAATGTCTATTATCACAATAAAGAGTTTATGCATGTCGTTCGTTTTTTTCATGAAAATGACAAAAGTGCTGCCGGTTTTGATGCACGAACACGCTGGGCCTTTTTAGTCGTCGGACGCGATGAAATGGGCGATGCCTTTCTTCATGACAAAGAGAAGACAAATGAAGCGAGAATTAGTGAGATAAAAGATAAATATCTGCCCATCTTAGAGAAGTGTGTAAAAGAAAAAAATGAACCTGCTTTTACCTTGGATAGTAGGAAAATATCTGAGGTCGGAGCATATGCCAAAGAATTTGAAAAGAAATTAATCATTCGCCAGAGTACACCGGCAAAAGAGGGGGCGGAGTTGAAAAGCCTTCTAAAAGGTTTTGGATTTTTGGATGAGGCAAGCGTTTTAAAAACGGATGAAAAATCAAAGACTCATTTTGGGTACCTACGATTAGACGGTGTAAAATGTAATACTTATCTACATCAGGAAAATGCAGACGATGAAGCTTATGCCCTGGTCGCTTTGCCGTACATCTACAATAAAAATGGCGATGTTTATGATGTTTTAGCCTTGAGTGAACATGTTTCCGTCTCTTTGATGCCAAAGATTTTGATTGAGTACGGAGTTTTCTTTGACGGGACAAAAAACAGTATGTACAATGTGGATTTTAATGTGGACTTCCATAACTACTTGAGTGCACAGAAAGATATTGTTCTGGATGTTAATGCTGCACATATTCGTATTCAAGATAGTCAAAAAGATACCTTAGCAGCTTACGGTAGTCCAGCAGTATATATTCGAGAAGTAGACGAACCAAAAAAAGAGGTTGTCATTAATACTATCCGCGATGAGATACAAGAGAAAGTCAACTATTTTCAAAACGCATCAAAAGACGAGATAAATAACGAAGAGACAAAGTATAAGGCACACTTTCAAGACAGGGCATCTAAGCATGCAGATAAGGTGTTTGACTTTTTAGTGGACTTAAAAGATACGGTTATAAAAGCAAAAAAACCTGGAAGAGTTTATAGAATTCTTGTTAAAGTTGACGATAAAGTCAAAGCCGGAACCCCTTTAATGGTGATTACGACTGGTCTGGAGGGAAAGTATGTTTTTGCTTCAAAGGCCGGCATCATTAAGTCTATAGATGCTGCTGTTTCACAGCAAGTTGCAGCAAATGATACTTTATTTGTAATACATGGAAGTCTTGAAAACGAAGCACAGGCAGCGGTTGAAGACAAGATCATCTTAGCTGAAGACAAAGAAGCGTACAAAGAGACCGTTATTAAAAAATATGTTTATGAAGAGATCCTTCCGGCAGGCGAAGGCAGCAGTTTTGTGAACGGTTACACCAATATCAAGCGGCTGTTTGAACACTATAAGGGCTATGATCCACTCAATTTAAAAGAATCAGAACCCAGAAAGTACACAAAAGGCAGATTCAAGGTCTATGCAAGCGGAGACGGTTGTATTGATCCTCACGAAGGAGGAAAATTAGAGTCTGACAGTGCAATAGGTTTAGGCTTGGCTTTTGGTCAGACAGGGGTGTTGGCACATATTGTATACACGTGTGACAAGATCGCTAAAAACCTACGCCAAAAAGAGCTCACTGTTGTTGATGAACTGGTTTTGGATGTTTTCGGTTTTAGTCGTGGGGCTGCGGAAGCAAGACACTTTGTGAGTTCGATTATGAAAGAGTATGATCTCCTTACTTCAGACGTAACACGTGACTATACACTTAACACTCTAGATAAATCAAAAAATATATTTACACCTTTTTATCCAGAAGACAATGGTGTTTACACGATGATTGATAACCGTCCTTATTTTAATCCTCTGCGTACGGATATTGAAAAAGTATCTGTTGAAAAAGGAACGGGGAAAAATAAACGAAGTGTGACTGTCTATAACCCATATTATAAAGGTAACAAGGTGAACAAGTTTGACATTAATGCTATCTCTTTTCGCTTTGTAGGCATTTACGACACGGTAGCGCATTATGGGATTTGTCAAGCTAATGACAATCAAGATTTAAATTTAGACTTTGAAGAGTCTAAGCTTGGTAGGCTGGTTCATTTGATAGCGGAAGACGAATATCGAAAAAACTTTGCAATGACTCGCATTAAAGAGGATTCTGCCGATAATTTTCTTGGTAATGAAAAAATGAAAGAGATTGCACTTCCTGGAGCGCATGCAGATGTCGGGGGCGGTTATATGGACAAAGAAGACAGCCCCCGGTATATTGCGGACTCAGATGAAGAACGACTGAAAGAATGGAACAAAAAGTATGCTTGGCTCAGTAATGAAGAGAGTATAAATGTTATCAAAGCTGAAGACATAAAAGAGATAAAACGTAATAAAACAGCAGGATTTTATCGAGTAAATCACTGGATTGAAAAAGATAATCTTTATATGTATAGACCGAATATTTCAAACAAGTATGAGCATGTGTGCATGAAACTTATGCACGATGAAGCACTGAATTCGGAGGACCCTTCGGAAAAAGTACCTTTTGAAGCAGTCTTACAAAAATACGCTATAGATAAAATAGAAGATCCGTTATTGGATGAAGTGTATGGAAAATTAAAAAAGAATGAATTTGAAATGCATGGAGAACTGCATCAAAGACTAAGACAATCTTATCTCCATCACTCTTCTGACTTAGATGGAATTGCACCTGTTGATGTAAATATGCCTTCAATGGAAGGTTATCCAAAGAAAAATGAGATTTATGGAAAAAGAGTGAAGTATAGTTCTACTCATAAACAGTCATGTTTCTCTGATTCCTAACATATAAAGAGACTAAAAAAACAATGACTTACCCAACAACCATAGAAGAGGTCGAAGCACTCGAAAGTAAATTCCAAGAGAGTAACATCGACCTAAATAATTACTGGCACCTTACCACAGAGATGAAGGTTGTTATTGCCTGTAAGGGTGAAGAAGCGAAAGAAAGTATCGCAAGATTGATACTCGAACTCGAAGCTGGACCGAAATCGTCTTGGGTCAAACCCGAACCTCGTAAAGTCGGGCGACCGAGAAAGGTCGTTGAACTGCCGATATCATCATCGACGATCTAACTATGACTGTTCAGGTAGTTGTGTCTGAAGAGATTGCTAAGATTGCAAGATCATTGATAAAGTGACCACTTACTTGAGTTGAAGGAAGATTATCGAGATATTTAGTAGCCTATCTCGGCAATAATAGACTCATAAACATAATGGTCACGGTCGGTTGGGGTTGAGGAATTTTCCTCTTTTTTGTCAGGTACCTGGAGTTTAGGTTCTTTCTCTTCTTGATGCTCCTCTTTCTTACTCAACCGTAACGCTCTTTGCCAGGTTTCTCGGCATGTCGACATCGTTGCCCAAACGGACTGCGATCTCCATCGAGAGTAGTTGCAAGACGACCATCATCTCGAAAAACTCAAGCATATAGTGGCTGTACTCACCTGTCTTGATAAAGTCGTCTGCTTTGTCGAATTCGACCGGACTGATGGCACAGATGGTACTGTCGCGTGCGCTCAGCTCTTCGACATTGCTTTTTGCTTTTTCATAGAGCATTTTTTTCGGCAATAGTGCAATGGTAAATAGCTCCGGGTCTGCCATGGCGATAGGGCCGTGTTTCATCTCACCGCTCGGGTAACCTTCGGCATGGAGGTAGGTGATCTCTTTTAATTTTAATGCTCCCTCAAGTGCAAGCGGGTAGAAGACATCTCGGCCGATAAAGAAGAAACCGTGACCATGGAGGTAACGTTTGGAAAGACGACGGATCTTTTCATGCAGGTTGTCGCTGACTTTGACGCTGTTGGGTACTTCACGGAGCGCCTGAACCTGCGTTGCAATCTCATCGGCTGTTAAGATGCTGCGTATCTGAGCTACGTACAGTGACAGCATCCATAGCACACTCATCTGGGTCGCAAATGCTTTGGTCGAGGCGACCCCTTTTTCGATTCCTGCACGTGTCAGGATAGATGCATCAGCAAGACGGACCATCGAGGAGTTGTCGACATTACAGATGACCAGGGTTTTAAGTCCGGCCTTTTTGGCCATCTTAAGTGTTTCGAGTGTGTCGGCGGTCTCACCGCTTTGACTGATAACGACAAAAAGGGTGTCTTTGAGTAATAGGGGCTCTTTGTAACGCAGTTCACTTGCAATCTCGACCGATGAACGTATCTTGGCGTAACGTTCAAAAAGATATGAGGAGGCAAGGGCGGCATGGTAGGAAGTTCCACAGGCACAAAGCTTGATCTCGTTTATGCCGTCAAAGAGGGAGGGGTCAAGTTCATCGAAATGGATGTTTTCGTCATGAATACGCCCCAAAAGAGCATCACTGATAACATCACTCTGCTCATAGATCTCTTTTTCCATGAAGAAACGGAACCCCTCTTTTTGGGCAGAGAGTTTTGAGGTCGGTAAGGTAGAAAATGTCAGTTCCTGCGGTGTATTCATTCTGTCAAAAATCTTCAGTTCGCTTGGCGAGACATAACCGTATTCACCGTCGTTAAGATAAAGTACCTCTTTGGCATGACCGATCAGCGGGGCGTCAGAGGAGGCAAAGAACTTTTCGTCACCGTCGGTTGTTCCGATGATCATCGGTGAACCGTTTTTGGCAAAGAAGATGGTCTCAGGCATTGATTTCGTCACTAAAAGGATCGCATACGCCCCTTCAAGCGCGGAGAGTGTTTTTTGGAACGCCTCGAACGGCGTCGGCTCGCGCTTGAGGTTCTTTTCAAAAAGGTGGACGATGACTTCGGTGTCGGTCTGGCTTAAAAAGCGGGTGCCGTCGGCTATCAGGGCATTTTTTAGCTCCTGGTAGTTTTCGATGATACCGTTGTGCACAACAAAGGAAGATTCGCCCATGTGCGGGTGGGCGTTGAGTTCGGTCGGTTTGCCGTGTGTTGCCCAGCGGGTATGTCCGATACCGATGGCAAAACCTTCAGGATTGTACTCTTCGGTCTTGTGTACAAGGTTTTCAAGTTTGCCTACTGCTTTGAAAAAAGAGAATTTATCTTTTTGCAAGATGGCAATACCGGCAGAGTCGTAACCGCGGTATTCAAGCTCCTTAAGACCATCCAACAGGACTTCTTTGACTTTGTTCGTTCCTACAAATCCGACGATTCCGCACATTAATTGCTGCCTTTTGTGAGTATAGAGATTAATTGAGGCGCATTATCGCACATTTTGTTCTTTTTCTCGATTAAGAAGTGGTCCCGTACACGGGTTTTGGTACTGTGGATCTTAGCCGAGGCGAGATTGATGTCCAAGAGGTCAAACGCATTCATGATGTAGGCAAGAAGACCGCGCTGGTTTGCAGTGTTAATGTTTAATTGGGCGTAGGTTCTTGAGTGTTCACAATCGAAAAGAATCTCTTCATCTTTGATAATCGGTTGTTGCAACGTCAATTTATGGCTCATATCGAATGCATCTTCAATGATCTCTTCAATATGTTCAAGCGAATCAAATTCAGGCAGATGCAGGAAGTTGATCTCAAAGAGTTTTAGGTCATCGAAGAGGGTGAACACTTCCATCGAAGCGACATCGAGGTAGGCGAATTTACCAAGCAGGTAGGTTACGTTGAGCGGAACACGGCGGATGATCTGTATACTTAAGCCACCGCTATCGGTGTTAAGCGAATAACGATAAGCTTTGACTTCCCGTGCTTCGTTCGCGATCGAGATAATGTCGTCGGGCGTGTGTTTAAAAAAGAAAAGATTTGACTCGATGCCAAGCACTTTCTTCTGCATAGTACGCGGTAGCGCTTTGAAATTTTCACGGTTCTTGATCCGCTTTTCAATGGTCAGTCGTTTGGTCGCATCACTGATGCGTTCATCTTGCTGCGATATCTCCATCGCTTCGTCATATAGCTCGCGCAGCAGGTTTGCCGAGAACGTTGTCCAGGTACCCGGTCCTACACCGGTGACATCGGCATAAGTGAGAATATAGAGCATCCTGAGATTGCTCTCAGTTTTGATATTGGACATGAACTTGTAGAGTGTCTTCTCACTGTTGAGGTTCTCTCTGTACGCGACATTGGTCATGAGAATGTGGTGTTTGACCAGGAGCGCGGCCAAAGCTTGTTCCTCTTGTGTAAAGCCGAGTTGTTTGGTGAAAGGGACGATCAGTTTTACGCCTACATCACTATGGTCCTGTTTTCTTCCCTTTCCGGTGTCATGCAGAAGCGTTGCGATCTTGAGGATTGTCCTATCTTTTAGGGTCAGGTCATTATAGAGACCGGCAATAAACGGTTCGTCAATATTTTCAAGTGCCTTGATACACTCTATGGAATGTACATCGACAGGGTAGTGGTGATACCCGTCAAATTGCGGTAGATGAAGGACTTTTCTAAAAGCGGATATCATCTCATGCAGGATGCCTGCATCCAAAAAGAGTTTCAAAAAAGAGTAGCTGTTTTGACGTTCAAAGAGTTTTCGCAGCAGTCTCGTGACGCTCTTTCGCAATGGATACGGTACCTGAGCATAGGTGAAACGTTTCAGCAGACTTGGGTCAAATCGCCATGGTTTGTCTTCAAGCTCCAGCAGGGTGTTGAGCAGGGGCTCAATATTGTCATTTTCGGTACTGTAAACACTGAAAAGACGGTCATCAATCCGGTATATACCGTTACCGATGCGGCTCTTACGGTAAGCAGCAATATGTTGAGGGTCATAAAGATAAGGGCGGATGATCTTCTTAATAAAGATCTGTGAAAAATTATCAATACGCCACATCGCCTCCAATAGGCGTGTCACCATCTTCTTTTCGTCTTTAAAGCCCAGCATCTTTGCGATGTGCGGCATATGTTCCATAATAAGCTGATCCTGCTGCTTCTTTGTCACAAGGTGCAAGGCGGAACGGACGCGGAAGAGTAGTTCAAGTGCGATACGGTATTCGCGATACTCCTCTTCGGTAAAGACGGTTCCGATAAGCTCTTTTTGCGTGGTCACACCGTAAATGGTAACGGCAATCCAAAAAAGAAGCTGGGAATCCCGCAGCCCGCCGACACTCTCTTTGATGTTCGGCTGCATAGAACTTGGGTATTTTTTTCGTCTTTCATGTGCCTCATCGATCTTGGCGAGAATATATTTTTTTGGATCAGTTTTACGGATGTTAGTGAAGGCACTTTGTGTAGCATGCCATGTGAAAGGTGAACCGATAATAAGCCGGGCTTCCATAAAAGCGGTTCGGATAGTGATATCTTCAGAGGCTGCTTTTTCAATGTCGCCGATCTCATGAACGCGGTGACCGAGTTTCAATCCTGCATCCCAGGCAAGGTATAGAAGCTTTTCGATGATAGCATCGGTCTTATAGCCATCACACGACGCGTAGACGATCATAAGATCGATGTCGCTATGAACACAGAGCTGTTCGCGACCGTAACTGCCGAGTGCGATGACAGCTATGGGGATAGACCCGCGCATCGGCAGATAGTTGCCAAACATACGGCGAAGGACGGTTCTATACATCAGGGCAATGATCTTGTCCAACTCTTTGGTATGTTTAACCAGGAAGTCTTTACCCTGGGAACGTTCAAACAGTTCCGGTAAAGAAGCGTTATACTCGGCAATATAGGTCTTAAAAAGTTTTGAGATCTCAAAATCTTTTGCATTGTTTTCAAGAAGATCCTCAATAGCGATTTGAATGTTCATAGAAGGTGATGTCCTTAAAAGTTTATCTTTTTGTTGTAGTTTTTATTTTAGCATAAGGCACGTAACAGCTTTTGCTATAATGCGGTCAATAATTAGACAACTTTGTAGGAAACAATGAAATATGAATATAGTTGACAAGATTAAAGCGGGCGAACGAATCGATTTTGACGAGGCCTTGAGCCTGTATGAGATGGACCTTTTTGAACTGGGTGCATTGGCGAATGACAGACGGATACAGATGCATGGCAAAAAGACCTACTTCAATATCAATCGTCATATCAATCCGACCAATATCTGTAAAGATGTCTGTAAGTTCTGTGCCTATTCCGCAAGTCGTAAAAATCCTAAGCCTTATACATTAAAGCATGAAGAGATCATGGATATTGTGGATGATATCGCGGCACGAGGGATCAAAGAGGTCCACATTGTTTCGGCACACAACCCAGAGACAGGACTGGACTGGTATACGACAGTCTTTTCAAAGATCAAAGCAAAGTACCCGCAGCTTCATATCAAAGCACTGACAGCGGCTGAGATCCACTTTTTGTCTGAAGAGTATAACAAGTCGTACGATGAGATCATTGACATCATGATCGAAAATGGTGTCGACTCGCTTCCAGGTGGAGGGGCCGAGATCTTTGATGAAGAGGTACGTGACTATATCTGTAAAGGAAAGGTCACCTCTGCACAGTGGCTTGAGATACACGAGAAATGGCACAGCCGCGGACGAAAGTCGAACGTGACAATGCTGTTTGGTCATGTCGAAAAGCGCAAAGACCGTATTGATCATATGATGCGTATCCGCGACCTTCAGGACAAAACGGGCGGGTTCAACTGTTTTATTCCGCTGGTCTATCAGAGTGAAAACAACTTTCTGAACATTAAAGAGTTTATGACGGCGCATGAGATCCTCAAAACAATGGCTATCAGCCGTCTTGTGCTTGACAATGTTCCAAATCTTAAGGCGTACTGGGTCACATCGACTGTTAATCTGGCGCTGTTATCACAAGAGTTCGGTGCCAATGACCTTGACGGTACGATCGAAAAAGAGTCGATCAACTCAGCCGCGGGTGCTGCAAGCGCCAACGGTGTTGAACTTCAGGAGTTTATAGACCAGATCAAAGATACAGGTTTTACACCTGTTGAACGAGATAGTCTCTATAACGAATTGAAAGTTTGGTGAGAAGATAAACAATTATCTTCAGCATAGCGCTGACTGACACCTTCTCCGCCCTTCTGCATTTTAGACATATAACTACGGGTACACTTTTAATAGCTGCTTTTATATAGACTTATGAACTGTATTTGAATGGTTAATACACCCTTATAATATTAGTTTTTATTATAGTTAAAATATACTATACTTTTAGGGTGTATTAATAATCCATACTGTAAGCTTCATGATCAAATTCAGTGATTTATCATGAAAAGCAGGGAGAAATCTATGTCAACGGAAGAACAAAAGTCAAATACGCGTGATGATGCCAGTGATGTCAAACCCGCTGAAAATTCAGGCAAACGAAAAGCGCTCTGGTCAGTGCTTATTATAGGAAGTATCGGTTTAGTCGTAGGCTTACTTGTCTCATTTACGACCGTCGTAGCAGTTAAAGAGACTTCAGGCGTCAATTTTTGTTCTTCGTGCCACTCAATGAAACCGATGGCGGAGGCATACCGTAACAGTGTTCACGGCGGTTATGGCCCAAGCGGAGTTGTTGCCAAGTGTGCGGATTGTCACCTCCCGCATACGTCAACTATGGGGTACCTGGTTCAGAAAGTGAGAACAGGGGTATGGGATGTATGGGTAGAGAGTACCCATCCCAATACCGACGAGATTGACTGGTATGAGAAGCGCGAAGAACGTGGTGAGTGGGTCTATGACAACGGCTGTTTGCATTGTCACGAAAATCTTTTACGCGGAACGCGTCCAAACAAAAAAGCGTTTCTAGCGCATAAAGCCTATTTTGCTAAAAAGTTAGTGGTTCAGGGCGAACATGGAAAAGAGAACGCAAAATGTGTGGATTGTCATAAACATGTGGGTCATTACCAACTCGAGAAGCAGCTTGATGCATTTCTGCCTGCACGGGGTGAAAATTATGAAACAGCCGTTGCGGCTGAACAACATTAAAAGAGAGGGATGCCGTTATGAATAAAAGATATAAAAAACCGCTGATAATTGCCGGTCTCACTCTCTTGCTGATCATACTGATGGCGCTGTTTACGGGTGTTGGAGACAAGTTAGGCAAGCTGGTTACTATTGGGGGAAATATTGCGACAAATCTCATGCATGCAGAACATGGGGATACCCGTGATCTCGATAAAATCACGGTTGAGTATATAAAAGAGCATACGGGAAGTTCGGCAGAAGTCAATGTAGACAATCTTCCTAAAGCATTAAAGCCATTAAAAAAGGTTAAACATCCCCCTTTCAGCATGGGGGCGTGTCCGGTGTGTCACGCGCCAAAGCGTTCCAAGCCTGCAGCGATATTGACGAGAACGGTTGACGCCCTTTGCTACAAGTGTCATGAACCGGTAGGCCAACATCAAAAGATAGATTGTAATAAATGTCATAACCCGCATCATAGTGATCGTAAAGAGCTTCTACGAGATACAGTAACCGAAGAGAAGTGTCCGATAGGTGACTTTCAACGCTAATATGGCATTTAAATGTATTAACAATATGAGGATGGTCTGATGAACCGAAGCAGAATTAAGTTGATTGTATGGAGTGTAATACTGCTTATAGGGACTTATCTATTTATACAGTATGACGTCGCTCAAAAATTTGGACGTTTTGTCACCATTATGGGCAATATTGCCCATAATCTTCAACAACCTGAACATGAGTACAGTGATATTGATATTACTGACGAAGAGCTGCGGGAGATCAATATCTCGAAAATATCCAATGAGATGCAAAGTTCAATAGAAAAAGAACGCTTGAAAAAAGCGGCACTGCGCCCAAAAGAAGCCGTATATGAAGCGTATCGTGATGAAGAGATGCCGGAACATACCAAAACACGCGTAAAAGCCGTTGAACGGATGAAACTGGAAGATCTTCCCAAAAAGTTTCTGCCGCTGAAAAAACAACTTCACGAACCGTTTAAGATGGGGGCTTGTCAGATCTGTCATATTGTCGACCCTTCCAAACCGGGTGCCTTGATTAAAAAAGATATTCAAAATATCTGTTATCAGTGCCATAAGACCCGATATACCAAAGAATTTGACCATAAACCGGTGGTAGAGGGGAAATGTATGGCCTGTCATGATCCGCATCAGTCCAATACGAAAAAACTCCTAAAAGCGGATTCTGTCAACAATCTCTGTTTGAACTGCCATACCAAAACCGGTACGCACAAAGATAAAGCGAAAAAGAAATTTGTAAGTATGGCGGGCAGCTTCAAGCATAAACCGGCCGAAGAGAGCTGTCTGGAATGTCATGATCCGCATACGGCTTCGTATAAAGGGCTCTTGAAAAATGAAGGGACAATGGACCTCTGTCTGGACTGCCACGCCGATCTTAAAGACCATAAAGATATGAAAAAATGGATTAACGAGGTGAAATACAAACATGGAGCAGTCTCAAACAGTAAGAACAAATGTCTGGAGTGTCATGACCCGCACTCGACAAGTCATAAAGGTATTTTGAAAAGAAATCAGGTCAGTATGTGTTTAAGTTGCCATGATAAGTCGGTAAAATCGGATGAAGATGGCGGTATGCTGCTAAATATAGGCCAGCACCTCAAAGAGAATCCAAACTGGCACAAGCCGATCAAGAATGTCAAAAAAGAGGGCGGTTGTGCAGCCTGTCATGATCCTCACGGGTCAGACAATTTCAGCATATTGCGTAAACCGTTTACGAAGAATTTTTACGATAATGTTGATAATAAAGATTTCTTCTGTTTTGAATGTCATGATCAGGAGAAGGTATCACAGAGGTTTATCCTGCCAAGAGAAGAGGATATAACCTCTTTTAGAGATGGCGAAGTAAACCTTCACTATCTGCATGTAAACGACAGAAAAGGACGAAGTTGCCGAGCGTGTCATGATGAGCATGCTTCAAAATATTCGCATCTTATTCGAGACTATACTGATTTTAACGGGGTGAAATTTCCGCTGCGTTATATTGAAACAAATAACGGCGGCTCTTGCGCCCCGGCCTGTCATAAAAAGTTTGAGTATGACCGGATCGATCCAAAGAGCAAAGTAGGGAAAGAGGCATTACGTGAAGCAACGAAGTAGTCGTAATAAACTGGTCTTAGTTCTATTACTGCTCATCAGCGTAGTCAGCGCACAAGATCTCTTTATGCAAGTCCTGAAACCCGAAGATAAAAGTATCCATACCCAAGATGCAATTAACGTTGTCGTCAGAATTGATCCAACAAGTTTTGACACGATAAAGATCATAAGCAATACAATAAAACCTATTATAATCTTACCAAAGGCTAAGCGTGATACATACTGTCAGAGCGTGCCTCTTCGTGTCGGCAACAACAAAATCCGGATCAGAGTCTATTATGAGGGCAAACAGGTAATTGAAAAGATGAGAAATATTTATTATTCGGCCCCTCTGTCCCATGAGAGCAAATATCCTCCAAAAGATTATACCCTGACATTTTTTCATACAGAAAGTGAAGAAAAACTGTGCAGCAGCTGTCATGACATGCGTATCAATGAGAAGAAAAATATAGCTTTTATCGATGTCACAGAATCCAACTGTTACCTCTGTCACAAAAGTGTAAATGCAAAAGAGCAGGTACACTCCCCTTCTGTTAACTGGCTCTGTACCAGCTGCCATAAAGGTAACGCAGAAGAGAATAATGCCACTGCAAGATCAAAGTTTGTTACACCGAAACCGGCCATCAACACTTGTGTCGGTTGTCATGAGATGAAAAAGAGATTGTGGAAGGAGAAACTGTATAAGCACTATCCGGTCGCTTTCGGTAAATGCGACAATTGTCATAACCCGCACGCTTCAGATAATCGGTATTTTCTTCATAAACCCGAATGGAACTTATGCCGGTCCTGTCATAGTATTAAGCCTTCCAAGCAAGTCTATTTACAAAGGTTCCAACAACTCTCCGATCACCCGATGGAACCAAAAAGTACCGGCAAAGAGTTGCGTTGTACGACCTGTCATGATCCGCATGTCTCTGACAGAGATTTCTTTTTACGGGAAAATTATAGTGGGGACAGGTCGATTTGCCGATGAGAAGAATGATGAAGTCTATAGTGACAAAAGGAATGAATATCAGGTTTATGGCGATAATGGGTATGCTCCTCTGTCTGCTCTCATTACCGGCGATGAGCATAGAGCTGCTTTCTCCAAAACATCAGTCACTCTTTTATGAACCATACGTCAGTGTCGTCGTCGATACAAATGACACGTTGACAGAACATATTGAGATCGTTGCAGATGGGAATCAGAGCTATTCATTGCCTATTATCCCCAATAAGACTGTCTACTGTAAAAAGGTTCCTTTACAACTGGGAAAAAATCACATAGATGTCAAAAGCTACGAGAAAAAGAAGCTGATCCTGCAGACGTCAGTCGATGTCTATTATACGTCCGCGGTTGAAAAGGCATTTAAATACCCTTCTAAAGAGTATACGCAAAACTTTTTTCATACCCAAGAGAAAGAGGAACGATGTGTAAAATGTCATAATATGGAGATCAATGAAACCCCGGGAGTGGCTTTCGAAGACGTGACTGAATCAAATTGTTATGCTTGTCATAAGGAGTTGGGCCAATATAAATATGCCCATGCGCCTTCTGTGAACTGGCTGTGCACCTCTTGCCATAATGGAAAAACAGGTATGAAAAACCGTGAAAGTGCAGGTGAATCAAAATATCTTTTTCCTGATCCGATCGGTAAAACCTGCCTCTCTTGTCACAACAGTAATACAACAGATAAGAGCAAAATAGGGTGGGAGCAAAAACGTTATCATCACGATCCAGCCGAATCCGGACGCTGTAACCGCTGCCATAATCCCCACTCTTCACCAAACCTGGCACATTTGCGTAAACCGATCTGGGAGTTGTGTGTGGGGTGCCATGAAGACAAGGCAGAAGGTGCCCATGTCGTCAATACCTCTTTTGTACGTGCCAAACATCCGACCAGGGGCGTACCTGATCCATCACGGGAAGGACGGGAGCTTAGCTGTACAAGCTGTCACAATCCTCATGCTTCAGATAAGCCGTTTTTTCTGCCTGACAATCGGGGAAATAAGATGATCTGTACCATGTGCCACAAAAAATAAAAATAAGTGATATACTCACTTAAAAAGAATCAAACACAATGAAAATCTCTGTTATTATCCCCGCCCATAATAGTGTCGCTACATTAGCCCGGGCTATTGATTCGGTTTTGGAACAGTCGTACAAAGTCGATGAGATCATCGTAGTGGATGACGGCTCTACCGATGCAACAAGCGAAGTGGCAAAGATGTACGATGAGGTGAGTCTTCTTCGTCAGAAGCACATGGGCGTCTCTTCGGCCCGCAACAACGGCGTGATGATGGCTGCCAACGAATGGATCGCCTTTTTGGATGCGGACGACACCTGGCATCCCAAAAAGCTTGCCTTTCAAATTGCATATCATCAAAAGAACAAAGCATCAAAGTTCATCTATACCGATGAGGTGTGGATAAGCGGTGAGAAGGAACTTCCTCGTCCTAAAAAGTATCAGAAGCCGGAAACGCTCAGTTTCGAGGAGGCCATCGGTTTTAGCAACATCGCGACGTCATCGGTGTTGATGCAGAAAAAGCTCTTTGAACGTCTAGGTGGTTTTGATGAGGCTTTGGAAGTGAACGAAGATTATGATCTCTGGCTGCGGGTTCTCAGAGAAGAGACGATCGATCTGGTACCGCAAAAATTGACCTATAAATATATTGGTGCAGAGAATCAACGCAGAATGAAACATCAGGAGACAACTTCTTTCCGGGTGAAAGCTTTGGAAAAACATCTCGAGAGTGAATTTGACGATATCGTTCGAGCAGAACTTATAACGGAATACACTCTTTTAGCCGAGGTTGCAAAAAAGTATCAACATGAGGATGATGTTTCTTTATATGAAGCCAGGCTTGAACAGCTGCAGGCAGGATTTTAGACCATATAGCTTCAACAGCCGGTTGTCCCGGTATTTCTTTCTCGGTCACTATCCTTACACAAACTATATTTTTTTCCTTATAAAGACACTTGCAGACATGTTCTACATGCCAATATACATTGTTGAAATAACAAAAACAACTTAATAACTGCCTGCAATTACAGCCTGGTCTTTTAACATCAATATGAATACGCATCGCATCTTGAGATGGTGACAATAAATCTTGGTGTCTCGACATTGGAGGTGACATTAAATAGTCTCTTATGAAGAGCCTAAAACAGGCAGTTATGGCACTCTATAAGTCAAAAGAGCAGGGACAAAATAGAGTGACCTCATTTGTTAACGTTGTGTGATCTTATTGCTTTCGTTCTATTTTTGTGGTATCAAAAGTAGATCTGATTTATAATTATTATAGATACAGTTTATGCCTTTGGCATTGATATTGAATAGTTACAGAATTGTCATAAATTTTAAGCAGTTTGTAACAACCCCATAACCCTAATTAAGTTATTATAGATACATAGATACCTTTAGAAATGGAAATAGATGTCCGGATCCCTTCTGTTAGCCTCTTCAATGATCGCTGTATTGGTGATCGCTCTGCCTATCGTTTTTCATCTAACCCGTTACGTGGGGATAAAAAGTGACAATGTCCGTAAAAACGAGCCCTATGAAGGGGGGATCCGCCGGACACATAAGGACTCTTCCGATGCCTTTAACATTAAGTTTTTTCTGGTCGGTATTGTCTTCCTTGTCTTTGACGTGGAGGTACTGTTTATGTTCCCCTGGGCAGTGAACCTTCGTGAGCTCGGACTTTTCGGCTTACTGGAGATGTTCGTCTTTATGGGGCTGTTGATCGGCGGTCTGATCTACGTCTACAAATCAGGAGTGTTGCGATGGATGTGAGTCATACCTATTATAACAGTGCCGACATGCTCGGCGATGCCGTTATTACCACGAAGATGGATGCCGTGATCAATTGGGGGCGACAATCCTCTTTGTGGCCCTTTGTCTTTGGCACTGCCTGCTGCGCAATCGAGTTCATGGCGACGGCGGCAAGCCGTTACGACATCTCCCGTTTTGGGGCGGAGGTACTGCGCTTTTCGCCGCGACATGCCGACCTTCTTGTCGTTGCAGGTACGGTCAGCTATAAGCAGGCCCCGATCCTCAAGCAGATCTACGACCAGATGCCCGAACCTAAATGGGTCATCGCCGTAGGTGCCTGCGCGTCAACGGGCGGCTTTTACGACAACTATACAACCCTGCAGGGAATAGACGAGATCGTTCCGGTCGACGTCTATGTCGCAGGCTGTCCGCCGCGTCCGGAGGCGATTCTCGATGCCATCATCCAGATTCAGGAGCAGCTCTGGAAAGAGCCGACTCTGAAAGTGCGCAATACCGATTTTAAAGGGAAGTTTGATGACGCCTGATACGGTAGATTTCCAGCCTCTTTTAGAGCAGTTCGATACCGCAAGTTTGCTCACTATGATGGGCGATACGCCATTGATCTCTATAGAAAGCACCGAACTATTCAAGGCGGTCCATTATGTGAAAATGGAGATGGGCTTTAGCCTGCTGCTGGATATTACGGCGGTGGACAATCTTGACATGTCGCACCCTACATCAACCCGTTTTGAGCTCGTCTATCTGTTCCGTCATCAAGATTTCAAGAAAACATTGGGACTTAAAATAGCCGTTATAGACCCGGATGTCGGGGTGGAGACTATTTTACCGCTTTACGAGGCGGCGGACTGGCTGGAGCGCGAAGTGTGGGACCAGTACGGGGTTCTCTTTCAGAACCATCCGATGCTCAAACGTATTTTGAACCACAACGAATTTGTGGGCCATCCGCTGCGAAAAGATTATGAAATTACCAAAGGGCAGTATTGTACCGAGACACAGGATATGCTTGATGAGATGACGCCGCTGCTGGAGGCAAGAGGCTTGGACATGGAACGCGATGAACTGATGATCCTGAACCTCGGTCCCTCGCATCCGGCAAGCCATGGAACGATCCGCACCCTGGTCGCGCTCGACGGCGAGACGATCCGCGCCGGCGCCAGCGAGATCGGCTACCTTCACCGGGGTTTTGAAAAAAGCTGCGAAAATCATGACTACAATCAGATCATTCCCTATACCGATCGCCTTAACTACTGTTCGGCATTGATGAACAACATTGCTTTTGCCAAAACGGTGGAAGATATGTTGGGGGTTACGCTGCCCGACCGCGGTATTTTTATCCGCGTTATCCTGACAGAACTCTCACGGGTTATCGACCATCTGGTCTGTCTGGCCGCCGGGCTCTTGGACATGGGGGCCCAGACAAACTACTGGTACCTGTTTAACCCGCGTAACGATGCCACCGATTTTCTAAGCAAGCTTACCGGGGCGCGTCTGACCAACAGCTACATGCGCATCGGCGGGATGACACACGATCTGTACGAAGGGTGGCGTGACGACCTGGATGATATTTTGAAAAAAGTGGACTCGGGCATTGCGCAGACACTGACCATGATCGAACACAACCGCATCTATCAGGACCGCATTCAAAATGTTTCGCCGGTGAGTGCCGAACAGGCGATCGCCTACGGTTTTACCGGACCGAACCTGCGTGCAAGCGGCGTGCCTTATGACCTGCGGTTTGACAAGCCCTATTACTATTACGATACCTTCGATTTTGACCTGGTCGTGGGGTCCAAAGGCGACACGTATGACCGTATGATGGTGCGTTTTGAAGAGATGCTGCAAAGTATAAAGATCATTCGTCAGGCTGCAGACACTCTCCCGGGCGGCGAATTCAATATCGCCGATCACAGTATCGTAATGCCGCCGAAAAGTGCAGTTTTTAACTCCATCGAGGGGGTGATGAACCAGTTCAAGTTGGTCTATGAAGGGGTAAAAGTTCCCAAGGGCGAATACTATGGTGCCTTTGAAGCGGCCAATGGAGAACTGGGATTTTACATTGTCAGCGACGGCAGCGGCACACCCTATAAGGTGAAGGTGCGAGCGCCGAGCTTTCTCCATATGGCAGCCTATCCGAAGATCATCGAAAATTATCAGGTGGCCGATGCGATCATGACACTGGGGAGTCTGAATATTATTGCCGGGGAGATGGACCGATGAGTTTTGCCTTTACGAACGAAAACCTTGTAAAGATCGAAGCACTCAAAAAACGTTACCCGAGTCCAAAAGCACTTTCTCTTCCCTGTCTGTGGATGGCACAGTATCAGGAGGGGGTCATATCGCTTGAGGCGATCGAAGTTATCGGTCAGCTGCTCGATACGCCGGCGATGGAGATCTATAGTGTGGCGACGTTTTATACGATGTTCAACCTTGAGAGAGTCGGAACCTACCATCTGCAGCTCTGCAAAACACTCTCTTGCGCTCTGTGCGGCAAAGCCGAGATACTTGACTATCTCCAATCGAAGCTGGGGATCTCTGTGGGTGAGAGCAGTGCAGACGGACGCTACACCTTAACACAGGTCGAGTGCCTCGGGTCATGCGGCACGGCTCCGGTGATGCAGATCAATGACCGATATTATGAAAATCTGGACAGAGAGAAGATCGACACCATTTTGGAGACGCTCAGATGAGACAGTGTCGAATTGTCAGCCGAAAATTTGAGATCGAGAATATCCACAGGCTGAACGTTGCACGTGAACATGGCGGCTATAATGCCGTTGAACCAGCATTTGCTCTTGACGGTGAAGCGATCATCGAGGTCATCAAAGCCAGCGGTCTGCGCGGAAAAGGCGGGGGCGGGGCACCCGCGGGAAACAAGTGGGCCTTGATACCGCGTGACGGGGAGAGACCGTCTTATCTGGTAGTCAATGCAGACGAAAGTGAACCGGGGACCTTTAAAGACCGCCAGATCATTGCGAAAGATCCGCATCTGCTGATCGAGGGGATGATCATCGCCTCTTATGCGATCGGCGCGCACGATGCCTACGTCTATATACGCGGGGAGTACTATCAGTTTCAGCAGATACTGCAAGAGGCGATTGACGAAGCGTATGCAGCGGGTATCCTCGGCGAGAAAGTGATGGGGCATGATTATCGGCTCGACATCACGGTACACCGTGGTGCGGGAGCCTATATCTGCGGTGAAAAGTCGGCGTTGCTGGAGTCCATGGAGGGCAAGCGCGGCCATCCGCGGCTAAAACCGCATCAGCCGGAGCCGGAGTGGTATTTCGGCAACCCGACACTGGTCAACAATGTCGAGACAATCGCGTCAGTCCCGTTTATTGTCAAAAACGGTGCCGATGCCTATCGTCAATACGGCACAAAAAGCAGTCCCGGTACGCTTCTTTTTGCACTCAGCGGCCATGTCAACCGACCGGGTATCTATGAAGCCGAATTCGGCGTCTCGATGTATGACTACATCAAAGAGTACGGGGGCGGCATTAAAAATGGCAAAAAGCTTAAAGCGGTGATCCCGGGCGGTGCTTCGACCCCTGTTCTGACTGTCGACGAAGCGATGTGCGCTACCCTGGACTATGAGACACTGCGCGCAATGGGGAGTTCTCTGGGCACCGGCGGTATGATCGTCATGGACGAAGAGACCTGCATGGTCTCGGCACTCAAAAACCTGCTCGAGTTTTATTATCATGAGTCCTGCGGACAGTGTACGCCGTGCAGAGAGGGGACGGGCTGGGTGGACGGAATCCTCGCCTCCGTACTCGAAGGTAAGGGCCGACAGGAAGATCTCGACCGTCTTTTGGATGTCAGCAGTACAATGAACGGCACGACCATCTGTGTCTTTGCCCCGGCGGTTTCTGGCGTCATCGATGCCTTTGTCCAGAAATTCAGAGGCGAGTTCGAAGCCTATTTGAAGGATGCACGATGAGCATGATCACGATGACCGTCAATGATAAGCAGATCGTGACAGACGACAATGAACTGCTTATAAAAGTCCTCAAACAAAACGGTATCGACATCGCCTACTTCTGTTACCATGACGCTCTGGGTGCGGACGGAAACTGTCGTATGTGTATGGTCGAGATCGAGGGACAAAAACGCCCTCAGATCGCCTGTAATACCTTCGTCAAAGAGGGGATGACGGTGCGCACTAAGGGTGAAAACATCGACAAGGTCCGCCGGGATATCCTTGAACTGGAGCTGATCAACCACCCTGTCGACTGTCCTATCTGTGACCAGGCCGGTGAGTGTAAGCTTCAGGATTTTTATATGGAGTACGGGCTGTATGATTCGCATATCGAGATGGGCGAAAAAGTGCACGGACGCAAGCATGTCGACCTGGGAAGCAACGTCATACTCGATCAGGAACGCTGTGTCCTCTGTGCACGCTGCACACGTTTTACTTCGGAGATTACCCAGACGCATGAACTGGGCATTATCGGCCGCGGTAATCATGCCCGTGTCGTTACGATGCCCGGAAAGCAACTCGACAACCCGTATGCGATGAATGTTGTCGATCTCTGTCCGGTCGGAGCGTTGACCAGCAAAGATTTCCGTTTTGCCCAGCGGGTATGGTTCTTGACATCAACCCCTTCGGTCTGTCACGGCTGTGCCAAAGGGTGCAATATCTTTATTGACCACAATAGGGAAAAATACAAAGATGAGAAGATCTACCGATTCAGACCGCGGGTAAACCTTGAAGTCAACGGCCATTTTATCTGTGATGCCGGGCGTTTAAGCTATAAAGAGCTTCAGGAGAACCGTCAACTGCAAGCGCTTTACAAAGGCGTTTCCGTTGATGTTGCTGAGGCCGTAACGCAGTTTAAAGAGATGATTGACGGAAAACCTGAGCAGGTCGTCGTTTTTGCGGATGCCAATCTCTATACGGAAGAGTTACAAGCTATCAAAGACCTGGCCGAGCATCTGAACGCGATGCTTGTCTGTCCGATGGAAAGCTACAGCGATGAGCCATTCGGTGACGACTGGTTGAAAAGTCCGCAGCGTGCGGCCAATGCAAGGGCGGTTGAGATGCTCGGCATTGAGACAGCGCTTCCGTCTGAAGCGGCTATTGATCTTTTGATCAGTTTTAACCATCCTGACGCTGGAGGGATCGCTGCTAAGAACAGGGTCTCTTTTCAGACGCACATCGGGGCTGATGCGGAGCTGATCTTGCCGCTGGCCGTTTTTTCCGAAAGCTTTGGTAGTCTGATCAACGAAGAGGGGATCGTGCAGACGTGTCAAAAAGCGATCAACCGTAATGAACCGATTCCTTCCGTGTTGGAGTGGATCGGTATGATCGACGGTGATGGAGAAAAGAGATGACGCTTGCAGCTATTATCGTCGCGCTGGTCTCTTTTGTGCTTGCGGCGCTGTTGGCACTGCTGATGATCCCGGTCCTTGTCTGGCTGGAACGCCGCGGTGCAGGACTTATACAGGACCGTTTAGGGCCAAACCGCACCAACGTAGGCGGTTTTCGTCTCGGCGGTGTGGTGCAGTCTTTTGCCGATGTTGTCAAACTGGTGATGAAAGAGGAGTACTATCCTTCGCACATCAAACTGGGCAAATGGCTCTACATGCTGGCCCCGGCCATTACGTTCGCGGCGGCACTGTTGGCATTTATGGTCATTCCGTTTGCAGACAACATTGTCATTAACGGTGAAAGCCTTCGTGTACAGGCACTGCCGGTCGAGTATGGTATTCTCTGGTATATGGCCATCGGTGCGGTTGGTGTGGTCGGTATCGTCTTCGGCGGCTGGCTGAGCCATAACAAATACAGCCTGCTTGGCGCCTCACGCGCCGGGTCGCAGATGCTGGGGTACGAATTGCCGCTGGGTCTCACGGTCGTTGCGATGCTGATCACCTATAACACGATCGATTTCAATGCCATGGTCGCGTGGCAGAGCTCTACTGTGTTGGGCTTTCTGCCTGCCTGGGGCGTGGTCGTTCAGCCGCTTGCCGCAGTGATCTTCATCATTGCGATGTTCGCCGAGACGAACCGTGCGCCTTTCAGTGTAGCGGAAGGCGAGAGTGAGATCGTTGCCGGATTCATGACGGAATATACCGCGATGAAGTTTGCGATGTATTTTATGGGGGAATACGTGGCGATGAACACGGCCAGCGCGGTCATTATTACCATGTTTTTCGGGGGGTATCAGCTGCCGTGGGTCAGTACGGCGTATCTGTTGGAGCACTTTAACGTTTTTGCTGCGGTCATGATGCCGCTGCTGCCGGTCGGTGTTCTCTTCTTTATTCGCTGGATGCGCAAGAGCAACCGTGTCAGAGCGAGCGTCAGCAGCGATGGCGGACGCCTCTTTGAGACAAAACTCTTTACGGTCGTGCTGATCGTCATGACAGTGATCATCGAGGCACTGCTGCTCTATCTGATACAACTGCCTTCGGATGCATTGGGAACCGCTATTGCTGTCACCGTTTTTCAGGTCGCCGTCTTTGTGGTTAAGTTAATGCTCTTCAACCTCTTTTTCATTCTAGTGCGCTGGACGTTGCCGCGTTTCCGGTATGACCAGGTGCAGCATCTTGGCTGGTATTATCTGTTGCCGCTCTCTCTGGTCAACATTTTTATAACGGCAATTATTGTCGTAGGAGTCTCATGATGGAGAAGAAGATCAAGACTGTTCCCCGCTACGGTGAGAATTTCAAAGACCGACTCTACCTTCCGGCTATATACCAAGGGTTGAAGATCACCTTTAAGCACCTTATGGACAATGTCAGTGATTCTAATGCCATTGATGTCCTTGAGTATCCCGAAGAACAGCCGACCGATATTACCGAGCGCTACCGGGGGCTGCACCGTCTGACACATCGCGACGATGGCTCTGTTGCCTGTGTCGCCTGTTTTATGTGTGCGACTGCCTGCCCGTCGAACTGTATTTTTATCGAAGCAACAGAACGTACGGACAATGTGGATGAAAAAATGCCGCAACGCTTTGCCATCGATACCTTGGAGTGCATCTTCTGCGGGTATTGCGTCGAAGCGTGCCCGTGCGATGCTATTCGTATGGATACGGGCATCTTTTCGCTGATCGGGAACAGCCGTGAGGATTTTGTTATGGAGAAAGAACAGCTTCTGGCCCATAAAGGGGCATTTGGAGAGGAGAACAGCGTTGCTCGAAAATAGTATTTTTGTCGTATTGGCACTTTTTTTACTCCTTGGCAGTGCCGGGATGGTCGGGTTCAAACAGACGCTTTTCAGCGCTATCAGTTTCATGATGGCGATGCTGGCTTTGGCCGGGATGTTTGCACTGCTTGAGAACAGTTTTCTCTTTTTGGCACAGATCATGGTCTCTGTCGGAGCGGTCGTTGTCTTAACCTTGCTTGTGATCGTATCGGTCAATGTGAAAGAGGAAAACCTCCCCAAAGAGCCGTTCAAATTTCGCTGGATGTTGCTTTCGGCACTGCTGGTCGCTCCCTTGGCAGCGGTGATCTATAAAGCGTTGACGCACGTGCATCATACCTGGGCAACAACGCCAGAGGGGTACGGCTCGCTCAAGATGATGGGTACGACACTCTTCAAAGACTGGGTCCTGCCGTTTGAGATCGTCTCCGTTTTACTGCTTGCCGCGATGGTGGGTGCCATCGTAATCGCACGAAAGGAGCAGCCTGATGACGCCAGATAACTTTTTTCTGCTGGCCACCTTGCTTTTCAGCATCGGTCTGATCGGTATCGTCAGCCGCCGCAACCTCTTTGTGGTCTACATGTCGATCGAGCTGATGTTAAGTTCCGTCAACCTAATCCTGGCAACTTTCTCACGGCTTCACGGTGACATGCACGGTTCGGTGATCGTCCTGCTTCTCATTGCCGTAATCGCTGCCGAAGCGTCGCTGTTTCTGGCCATGATAGTCCACCTTTTCAGGCTGAAACGCACACTCGACAGTGATGCCTTCGACCTTCTTATGCAGAAGGAGCACAAATGAGTTCCTTGTTGGTCTGGATCGTACTGACCCCCTTTGCAAGTGCAATGCTGCTGGGTCTTTTGCATCTGATGCTGCCTAAACAGCGATCGTTACATGGACTCTACGCCGGGGTCGGTATCGCGGCACCGTTTATTTCGGCTTTATTGAGCCTGGTTGTAGGCTTCGAACTGCTCATCAGCGGTGATCACAGTGTCCTGCACGCGACTGCTTTCAACTGGGTCACTCTAGGGGACCTTAGTGTCAACGTCGCATTTATGGCCGACAGGCTGACGGCGGTCATGCTCTTTTTTATTACCTTTGTCGGCACACTGATCCACATTTATGCCGCAGGCTACATGAGAGAGGACGAGGGTTACGGAAAGTTTTTCAGTTTTTTCAACCTTTTTATGGGGAGTATGCTGCTGCTGGTGCTTTCAGACAATCCGATCATGATGTTCGTTGGGTGGGAACTGGTCGGGCTCTCTTCGTATCTGTTGATCGGGTTTTACCATCAGGAAGCGGCCAATATGAAAGCGGCCAACAAAGCGTTTATTTTGAACAGGGTAGGTGACTTCGGTTTTATTATCGCTCTGTCACTTCTGTTTATCGGCCTTGAAGGAACAGGCTATACGTTCGAAACGATACAGGCAAACATCGCTGCATTGGACAGCTCTCTGGTCGCACTGATAGGTGTACTCCTCTTTGTGGGTGCCATGGGCAAATCGGCGCAGATCCCGCTTTATGTCTGGCTGCCCGATGCGATGGCCGGGCCGACACCGGTTTCGGCCTTGATCCATGCGGCAACGATGGTCACTGCCGGGGTCTACATGGTGGCGCGTTTCGCTTTTTTATACAACGAAGTGCCTCAGGTCGGTGTCTACATCGCGGCGATCGGGGCGGCATCGGCACTATTCGCCGCTGTGATTGCCTCGTATCAGAGCGATATTAAAAAGATACTGGCCTATTCGACAATGTCTCAGCTGGGCTATATGTTTATAGCCGTCGGCCTGGGTGCGTACAGCAGCGGGATCTTTCATGTCTTTACGCATGCATTTTTCAAGGCGCTATTGTTCATGGGTGCCGGGGCAGTCATCATCGCTTTGCATCATGAACAGAATATCTTTAGGATGGGCGGTTTGAGAAAGAAACTGCCGCTGGTCTATGTCACCATGTTCATCGCAACCCTGGCCATCAGCGGAATCCCGCCTTTCGCCGGTTTTTTCAGCAAAGATGCCATTCTGGCAGCCGCCTTTGCCTCGGAACATTATCTGATCTGGGGAATGGGAACGCTGACCGCGATGTTGACGGCATTTTACATGTTCCGTCTGCTCTTTATCGTCTTTTTCGCTGAAGGAAAAGAGCATAAAGATCGTAACCCTTTGCCGCGCACTATGACCTGGCCTCTGGTCGTGTTGGCTTTCGGCAGTACCACTGTCGGGTTTTTAGGCTTGAATGAAGCCTACGGCGGAACGAATATCTTCGGCAGCTTTATCGCACTGCCGGATCTTTCGCATCACCTTTCGCACACGAGTGAGTATCTGCTGGGTATGCTTAATGTCCTGATGGCGGTGACGGGGATGGTACTGGCGTATCGGCTTTATGGCAAGTCGGTCGAAGAGCCGCAACTTGACAACCTCTGGAGACGTGCCGTTGTCAACAAGTTTTACATCGATGAACTGTATGACACTCTTATTGTCAGAACACTACGTCATCTCAGTGTCATTGCCGATAAGATCATTGACCGAAAAGGGGTGGACGGAATACTGCACGTGGCGGTCTTGGGGTATAAGAGTGCCGGGGCGGCGTTTGCCTTTTTACAAAACGGGAAGGTCCGCTACTATGCACTCTATATTCTGAGCGGTCTCGCTGTTCTCTCTCTGCTGCTGCTTAACACATTGGGAGGTATGTAGTGGATCCGATCTTAACCTATATTATTTTCCTTCCGATGTTCACGGCGGCACTGATGGGACTTTTCGGTGCTTCACTGGGATCACTGCGTTTGGGCACCGTTTTTTCATCTCTGCTGGTCTTTGTATTGGTGATGTTCGTCAGTATGGATTTCGATTCCGAGGGCGGGATGCAGTTTATGCGGATCGTCCCATGGATCGCCCATTACGGCATCACCTATTATGTCGGTGTCGATGCACTCTCTCTGGTACTGCTGGTCCTGATCGCTTTTTTGATGCCCTTGCTTTATGTCTACATGTGGAAAGAGAAACGCAAAGGGTACTGGTACAACATGATGATGCTTCAAACGGGCGTGACCGGAGCGGTACTCTCTCTTGATCTTATACTCTTTTATGTGTTCTGGGAGACGATGCTGCTGCCTATTTTTATCATGATCGGCCGCTATGGGAACGGTATGCACCAATTTAACGCGATGAAGATCGTCTTGATGACGGTACTGGGTTCGATGAGCATGCTGTTCTCGATCTTTTATCTGGGCTACGACCTGTTTCAGAAAAACGGTTGGTGGAGTTTTGCTTTGAGCGACCTTAGCACGCTTCAGTTGGACCCGCAGACATCCATTTGGCTCGCTGGCGGTTTCCTGTTGGCGTTTGCCATCAAGATCCCCCTGGTTGGATTTCATACCTGGATGGCACCGGCGTACAGCTCTGCACCGACCCCGGCCGTCGTTATACTCTCCGCCATTATGGCGAAGCTCGGTGTCTACGGGCTTTGGCGTTTTGGGTATGGACTGTTTGAGCAGACGCTTAGTTATTATGCGCCGTTTATTATGACCTTGGCGATCATCGGACTGCTCTATTATGCAGTGCATGCCATCATGGAGCAGAACCTCCGGCGTATGTTCGCCTTTTCATCAGGTTCGCATCTCTCTTTGATCGCCTTGGGGGTCTTTTTAACCAACATCTATGCCTGGGGCGGCAGTCTCTATTTTATCGCGACACATGCCTTGTCATCAGCCGGGATCTTTATTATGATCGGATTATTGTATAAGCGGGTGAAATCGGTCACGATTGATGAACTGGGCGGTATCGCTTCGGTTGCCCCGCGCTTTGCCTTTTTCTTTGTCTTTTTTGCGCTCAGTATTGCGGGTCTTCCGGGTACGGGAGGGTTTGTAGCTGAACTGCTGATCATCATCGGGGCCTTTAAAGCGCATGTGTGGATCGGTGTCTTGACGGCGACGACAATGCTCTCTTCCATGCTCTATATTTTTTGGATGCTGCAGCGGACAATGTTCGGTCCGACATCGATGCGGACAGAGGCATTTGTAGATCTTAACAGCAGGGAGATGGCCATGCTCATCCCGATAGTGCTGCTCTTATTGGTCACGGGGATCGTTCCGTCGCTTTTTATACCGCTGTTTGAACCCTACATCACGACTGCTTTGCAGGATGTGATGATGACGATTGGAGTCAGGTGATGTTTGAACAATTACTTTTGATCTTACCGATGGCGATCGTCGTTATCGGCGCTTTTGTGCTGATCTTGATGAGCAAAACGTTCAGTCTCGAGAGGCTCAACCTGGTCGCTGTCGCTTTCCTAGCACTCTCTTTTATGATCGAGATCCAGCGTTTTGGAACCGCAACAGTTTCTTACAGCTTTCCCGACATCTTTGGTAAGATGTATATTATTGATGACTTTTCGACGCTTTTCGACCTGATGTTCACTGCCGGTGCTATTTTGACCTTGCTGATCAACACGGCCTATTTCAAGAGTCGAAACTATTATAACGGTGAGTACTTTGCGCTGATTTTGTTCAGCGTTTTCGGCATGATGACCCTTGCCCATGCCAATGAACTGGTGACCGCTTTTATCGCTTTGGAGATTGCGTCATTGAGCGTTTTTGCCCTGGTCGGATACCACAAAAACAACAAGGTCAGCAGTGAAGCGATGATGAAATATATGATCCTGGGGTCCATGACCGGCGCCTTTTTTATACTTGGTACCGCCTTTATCTATGGTGCAGTCGGGTCGACGAACCTGGGTGATATCGCTGCGTACGTCAATGCGCCGGGTGATAAAGATCTGACACTGGTCCTGACAGGGGGAATTTTTATTCTGGTGACCATCCTGTTTAAAATGGGGGCTGTTCCTTTTCACTCCTGGGTGGTCGATGTCTATCACGGGGCGCCGTTCCCGGTGACGATGTTTATGGCCTCAACGTTTAAGATCGCTCTCTTTGCCATTGCCTTGCGTCTTGCCTTAATCGACTTCGCATCTCTGGGTGTCGTCTGGTCCGATGTATTACAGGTCATCACCGTTTTGACACTGATCGGCGGCTCTTTCCTGGCGATTACGCAAACGAGTATCAAGCGAATGTTGGCAGGTTCAAGTGTTGTGCACAGCGGCTACATGCTGATCGCCTACTCGTCGATCGGTCTTGGTTCCGACATGGCCGCACCGGCGATCATGTTTTACCTTATCTCCTACTTTTTGAGTGCAGCCGGTGCTTTTGGTATATTGAGTTTTATTGCATCGGGCAGTCAAAAAAAGATGACCTATGAGGATTTCAAGGGTTTTTCGGAACGCCGTCCTTATCTAAGCGCGATGATGGCGATCTTTATGCTGTCGCTTTCGGGCTTTCCTTCTACCATCGGTTTTCTCGGTAAGTTTTATATTTTTACAAGTGCCATCGAGTCCGGTCAGATCTTTCTGGCAGGGCTGGGAATTTTGACCGCATTTATATCGGTCTACTACTATTTTAAGCTGATCGCCATGATGTACTTTTACCCTTCGGCAGATCAAAAAAAGAGGTTCCCGTTGGATTTCAGCGGAGCCCTTATCGGTCTGATGGCGATGATGGTTATCTGGGGCGGGGTAGGTACAAGTCTCATCCCTTTCATACCCGGTGCCAACGGTCTCATCGATATTGCGAAGCAGGCAATTGAATCGTTGCAAAATGTGCTATAAGCAGATTGTTTGCATTAATTATGGACAGTTTAACTCAAATGTTTATAGCATCTTTGGATATAATCGCTTAAAAATTGATATTCTTAAACCTCAGGCAAAGCTGAGTGTGCAAGAGACAGGAAATAATTGATGGTCTTAATGATAGACAATTATGACAGTTTTACTTACAATATTGTTCAGTATTGCCTTGAACTCGGCGCAGACCTTAAAATCATCCGTAATGATGAGATGACAGTCGATGAGATTGCTGCGCTGCATCCCGATAAGATCATTTTGTCACCCGGACCGGCTACACCGGACGATGCCGGTGTGACACTCGATGTCATCAAACGTTTTAAAGATGAGGTGCCGATTTTCGGTATCTGCCTTGGACATCAGAGTATTGCCCAGGCCTTTGGTGCCAAAGTCGTACGTGCCAAACGCATGATGCACGGCAAGACATCGACTGTTGAGACGAAGGGTAATTCAGCGATTTTTAAAAAGATGCCGGAAACATTCCGGGCCACACGCTATCACTCTCTGATCGTTGAGCAGGAGGACCTGCCGGATGTCATCGTACCGACAGCGTACAGTACCGACGATCATGAGATCATGGCATTTGAGATCAAAGACCACCCTATCTACGGGGTACAGTTCCACCCGGAATCGATCATGAGCGAGTTCGGTCATGAGATGATAGGAAACTTCTTAAAACTATGAGAGAACGCATCATTCTCTTTCTGCTTTTAGGAATTGATGCACTAGTACTTCTTTATGAAGTCTCAACCCTCTCTATTACTGCGCATGAGGCTGATGTTTTCTTTCATGCAAACTCTTTTATACATTATCTGACACAGTTCTCTACTACAATCTTCGGTCAAAACGATTATGCCCTTCGGGTGCCGATGATACTGTTTCACCTCTTATCCGTACTACTTCTATACCAGATTTCGAAGCCTTATGTAAAACGTAACAGTGACCGCTTATGGCTTGTCTTTGTCTTTATTCTGCTACCGGGTGTGATCAGTGCTGCGCTGTTGGTCAATAGTGCAGGGGTGATGATATTTATGCTCTTCTTGCTGCTCTACCTCTATCAGATAAAGTCGCCGTTTATTCCGGTGGTACTTCTGCTGACGCTACTTGTTGATGGTTCGAGCGGACTGCTGTATTTTGCTCTATTTGTCTATGCTTTTAATAAAAACAATAAGCTCTATATGGTCATCACCACTATTCTCTTTTTTATTGCTTACTATTTGTATGGGTTTGACACTATGGGTAAACCAAGCGGCCACTTTTTAGATACATTGGGTCTTTATGCAACCATCTTTTCACCTGTGGTTTTTGTTTTTTTAATATACGTTCTCTACCGCAAGATGATTACAAAAGAGTATGATATTACACTTTTTGTCGGTGGTTCTGTCTTTGTTCTGTCGTTACTGCTTTCGTTGAGACAGCAGATCCATATTGAACATTTTGCGCCATATTTAATGCTGTTGCTCCCACTTGCGGCACAGACCTTCTTTAGTTCATACCGTGTAAGGCTTCGTTCTTTCAGAGGACGCTATCGAATGATGTTGGCGGTAGGTTTTGCAATTTTAGCGCTGCATTTTTTTCTGTTACTGTTGAATAAAGGACTCTACCTTTTTCTGGAAGATCCACACACCCACTTTGCGTATAAAACACATATAGCCAAAGAGTTGGCTAATGCACTTAAAAGCGATCATATTGATTGTGTAGCCGCTGAAAGTGAGAATTTGCAGAACCGCTTAAGATTTTATGGCATTGAAGATTGTTCGGAAAGAGTTCTCTATGAAGTGCCTCTTGACATTAAAGCCGACGTTACAATTAGTTACATTGGAAAAACTGTTGCCGCTTATAATGTTACAAAAATACCCATAATGTAAAATGAAAAGCTGAGCACTTACTTTGGATAGAGAGCTATAGATTTTGCATGCTATAATCTTCAGACTAAAAATTCGAAGGAGTTGCAATGGCTCAAAGAGCGATTCGTGAATACGACGGTAAAGCTATTTTCTCAAAACATTGGGATAAATACTTCAGCGGTTTTCATTACGGTTTTAAATCAGTATTGGTAACTAGCGGTAAAGAACTACTTGAAAAAGCTGAAGAGCATGGTTTTGAGTGGTTAAAACAAGAGGCATTGGTTGCTAAACCGGACATGTTGTTTGGTAAACGCGGTAAAAATGATCTTGTTCTTTTCAGAACAAACAGGCCTGGTGATGTAACATTGGCAGATGCTGCTAAGTGGATTGATGAGAAGATGGCTGTTACGACAACGCTTCTTTCCGGTCAACACGGCCAGTTAACACATTTCGTAGTGGAGCCGTTCACACCGCACTCTCAAGAACAAGAATACTATATTTCTGCAACGACTGTCGGTGAAGACGATGTTCTTTACATGTCTGCTGAAGGCGGTATGGAAGTAGAAGAGGGTTGGGACGAAAAAGTCAACGAAGTTGCAATCCCTATCAATATGGACGATGCCGACATGGAACATGCGGTCAGAGCTAATATCCCAAAAGATATTCAGGCAAAAGACAAAGAAGCATTTGCATCATTCGCGATCCAGTTCTTCAAGTTCTACAGAGACCTGAACTTCGCATACCTTGAGATCAACCCGATCGTTATGCTTGACAACAACGAAATGGCGATCCTTGACCTTGTTGCTCGTCTTGACGATACTGCCGGCTTCATGATGGCAGATGCATGGGGCGACGTTGAGTACCCGACAGCATTCGGTATGGAAGACCAGTCTCCGGAAGAAAAAGCGGTAGCAGAAGCTGACTCAAAGTCAGGTGCATCGCTTAAACTGACTATCCTAAACCCTCTTGGACGTATCTGGACAATGGTAGCCGGTGGTGGTGCTTCAGTTGTATACGCTGATACGATTGCCGACCTTGCAGGCGATGTCAAAGAACTTGCAAACTACGGTGAATACTCTGGTGGACCGACAACCGGCGAGACAAAGTTCTATGCAGACACATTGATCGATCTTATGACACGTCACAAAGATGCTAAAGGTCGCGACAAGATCCTTATCATCGGTGGTGCGATTGCGAACTTTACCGATGTTGCAAAAACATTTACCGGTATTATTCAGTCGTTCGAAGAGAATGTAGAAAAGATGAAAGAACACAATGTACAGATCTATGTACGTCGTGGCGGACCTAACTATGAAAAAGGTCTTAAAGATATCAAAGAAGCCGCAGATCGTCTTGGTCTTTATATCGAAGTTTATGGTCCAGAAACACACGTTACAGATATCGTGCGTATGGCACTAGAGAAGTAGGGAGAAAAATATGGCAGCATTATTTACTAAAGACACACAAGCAATTTTCTGGAATAACAACAAGAGTGCTATCCAGCGTATGCTTGACTATGATTACACTATCTCTCGTGAAACACCGTCAGTTGCAGCAATCGTAGCACCGACTTCGAGCAACAAATTTGAAAAATTCTTCTATGGTCCGGATGAGATCATGGTTCCTATTTTCAAGAACACAGCAGAAGCGGCAGAAGCATTTCCAAATGCAGATGTACTTCTTAACTTTGCATCGTTCCGTACCGCGTACGATGTAACAATGGAAGCGATCGCGATTAAAGGTCAATTCAAAACTGTTATGGTTACAGCAGAAGGTATCCCTGAGCGTCTTGCTCGTGGTATGAACCAGGCTGCACGTGACGCCGGTGTTACAGTTATCGGGCCTGCAACGGTCGGTGGTATCGCTCCGGGTGCGTTTAAAATCGCAAACGTCGGTGGAACAATCGAGAATATTGTTAACTCTAAACTGCACCGTGCAGGTTCTTGTGGACTTGTTACACGTTCTGGTGGTCTGTTCAACGAACTTTCCAACATCATCGCTATTAACGCTGACGGTATTGCCGAAGGTGTTGCGATCGGTGGTGACCGTTTCGTAGGTTCAGTTTTCATTGACAACCTTCTTCGTATGGAGAGCAACCCGGAAGTTAAATACATGATCCTTCTTGGTGAAGTGGGTGGTACTGAAGAGTACAAAGTGATCGAAGCAGTTAAAAACGGTCAGATCAAAAAGCCGATCATCGCATGGTGTATCGGTACGATCGCTAAGCACTTCAGTTCAGGTGTTCAGTTCGGTCACGCGGGTGCTTCTGCAAATGCTGACGCTGAAACGGCTGCTGCTAAAAATGCAGCAATGGCTGAAGCGGGTATCTTTGTACCGGCATCATTCAATGATCTTCCAGCTAAGATCAATGAAGTCTACAACGACCTTAAAACGAAGGGTATTATTACAGACATCTCTGAGCCGGAGCTAAAAATCGTTCCTACTGTTCGTAAAGCAAAAGAGTTCATCTGTACGATCTCCGATGACCGTGGTGAAGAAGCGACATACGCCGGTTACCCGATCTCTTCAGTGGCAACACCTGAAACCGGTTTCGGCATTGGTGATGTTATTTCACTTCTATGGTTCAAAAAACGTTACCCGACTTGGGCAACAGAGTTTATTGAAACGGTTATCAAAACTGTTGCTGATCACGGTCCGGCAGTTTCCGGTGCTCACAATGCAAAAGTCACGGCTCGTGCAGGAAAAGATGTTATCTCTTCACTGGTAACCGGTCTATTGACGATCGGTCCGCGTTTCGGTGGGGCTATTGATGATGCAGCACGTTATTTCAAATATGCAAACGACAACGGTATGACACCGGCTGAGTTTATTTCATATATGAAAAAAGAAGGAAAAACGATCTCTGGTATCGGTCACCGTGTCAAGTCGGTACGTAACCCGGATCTTCGTGTTTCCGGTCTTAAGAAGTTTGCAGCGGAATCTTTCCCTTCAACGCCACTTCTTGACTTTGCTCTTGAAGTCGAAAAATTGACGACGTCTAAGAAAGACAACCTTATCCTAAACGTTGATGGTACTATCGGTATCTTGATGGTAGATATGTGGCGTGCTCTCGGATACTCTGAAGAAGAGATCGACGGTTTTATCGACGCTGGTGCATTGAATGCATTCTTCGTTGTTGGCCGTTCGATCGGTTTCATCGGTCACATCCTTGATGAAAAACGTCTTGGTATGCCAATGTACCGTCACCCGACATCAGACATTCTTTACAATGTCGAAAAAGCAGAAGAGATTTAATCTCTTCTCCGATGGAGAGTATTGGACTCTTCACCACTCTTTTAAACTTCTCCCTACAACGTAAACTCTTTTTTTTTATAACTTTTGATTTTTAGCTATAATTGTTTATTACAATACATAATATACTTTTGTATACTGATAGATATAACTTTACTTTTATGAGGATGTATATATGAAAAAACCTGCTTTTACTATGATAGAGCTGATAATCGTCATCGTTGTAGCGGGCATATTGGCGGCAGTGATGATCCCCCGTTTAGAACGGGACCCTACGCGTGAAGCTGCCAATGAAGTCGTCAGACATATTCAATATGCACAGCATCTGGCAATGGTCGATGATGTCTATGATGCAGGTAATGCTGCATGGTATGCCAATAGATGGAAAATCGTCTTTGCAGGTACCGGCTATACCGTAAGTAGCGGTTCGCAAGAGGCGACGGATCCTATGACAAAAAGTACTTTCGGCGATCTGAGCGAATATGGTCTGGACAGTCTCACTCTGGGCGGGGGCTGCAATAATTCAATGATCGTGTTCGACAATTTCGGTAAACCGCATACCTCTATAGCGGCCGTAGACGCTACAATGGCGACAGCTTGTACTATTACGTTGACAGGCAGCGGTAAGACAGCAACTGTCACGGTACGGCCACAGACAGGTTATGTAACTTTAGACAGCGTGATATAAACAGCATAAGTTAAACCCTTCACCATCCTCCACTTCGAAAGCATATGCTTTCATCCTCCACTCTTAGATTAATATCAAATTATATTCTTTAGTACTCTCTATCAATGAGCATTATTTGTATTTATTGTTATAAATTAATAATGTACAATGTTTAATGTTGTATAATATTCATTTTAGTGAGGTTAAGATGAAACAGAATGCATTTACATTAATTGAAATCATCATCGTGATCGTCGTCTCCGGTATTCTTGCCATCACTATTTTACCCAGACTGGAAAGAGACCCGTTGCGTGAAGCTGTCAACCAAATTACCAGGCACATAAATTTTACGCAACATATGGCGATGGTTGATGATGTCTACAATGCGAGTCAACCGTTATGGTATAAAGCGATGTGGCGAATAAGCTTTAGAAGTAAAAACTGTTATGTCGTGTCAAGTAATATAGATTTGGATACCAATTATGATAGAGAAGAGTCGGTCATGGACCCGCTGACCAAGACACTATTATATTCCAATGTCAAATGTGAGCAAGAAGAGACAGATAGCAGTACAATGTTTTTAACAGAGGAATATAATATAGATCAAATTATTTTTACCAGCGCGTGTGGAAACAATAGGTTTATCGCCTTTGATAATTTCGGGCGTCCGCATAAAACATTAATAAGCGCAAACGACTATTTGACACAGAAGTGTGAAATAACTTTGTTGGCAGGGTCGAGAAAAGGTGTAATAACTATTTTGCCTGAAACAGGTTATGTCCAAAGTGAAGTAATTGATTGAGTATATATGAAGGGAAAAGGGCTTTGATTATTCGTCAAATATACAAATTTCAACAAATTTGCAAAAAGGCGCGAAAAGGGCTTGACAATGAATTCTGATTTGTCTATAATTCCCGTCCACAAACGATGAGAAGCTGTTAGAAGCGACTTGGAGACTACGTGTTGTAGCTCGATTAATTGTTTGA
>JBFHIS010000030.1:0-29206 GCA_041596355.1 Sulfurimonadaceae bacterium
CTATTGATCGTTGCACTCTCTATTTATTACTACTTTACTCATATATAACATGCCTTTGGGCATCTTTTCTATGAGATATCCTAGTTCTCGGATAATCCAATCTCTTTCAATACTCCTTTATCTCTTAACAATCAGATAACTTATCATTTTTACATATACATACATTCCGGCGGCTATTGTAGCTTCGCTTCTATTTATGCTACTTTATCCAGATAAAACGAGACATTGGTCTCCTTTTCTCTGGCATATCCTCGTTCTCGGACTATCGACCACTTTCTATTATCTGATGATGTAAGAACAGATATACCTTACTAAACTACTCTTATATATAAATAGAGATTCAAGCATCTTCTCTTCTTTAGTTATTAATATAAAGTTATGAATTATTGATATGTATATTCATGGTCTGAGTCACCTCTAATGATAAACATATACTGTCAGAATTCAGTTAGCTGTTAGTGTCAATAAAGATGTGTCATAGTAATTTGTTTGTTTGTATCATAGTGATCTTGTCAACATATATATCTGATTGTTAAACGATGGCTTACACCGGCGTAAAACAGATAAACAATATATGCGTAAAATCTGATAGATGAAAATAATGTCCTATACAATAATACACGTCGAATTCATAGAGAGGTGATGATTATTTTATGAACATTCGGCATATCAATGTGATCTAAAATAATGCCGTTAGACCAAAAATGTTTCAAATCTACTCATGTCTCTGAGAACAGTTATAACATTTTTATAATACAGTTGATATCTTTTTGATAATCAATATGTTGTAATTTGTTAAAAAAATGGACTATATGGCTATTTTCAAAATAATAAATATAACTTTAGCCCTAATATGAAAGGAAGATGAAAAAAAGCTCTACTTATTATAAGAAAAATCTATAGTATTTACTTTCTGTTTAAGTTTCAGCTAATTTTGACTGGCTTATAATGGGCGCAGTCAAAATTCGAGAGTTCGGATTTTAATCTTTACAATTCTATAGGAGAATTACATATGAAAAAAACAATTAAGTTAGCTCTAGTAGCTGCAATGGCTCTAGGTACAACATCTGCATTCGCAACAAATGGTTCGGCTTTAATCGCTACAGGTGCAAAAGCACGTGGTATGGGTGGTACTGATATCGGTGTATCTCATGGCGCTGAATCAGCATTGGCGAACCCTGCTCTTATCACATCTGTAGAGGGTACTGAAGTTCAGTTTGGCGGTACGCTCTTCATGCCGGACGTTTCATACAAAATGAAAAGTACCGGTGGTTTAGTGCCGGCTGGTACTACACTTGCTGATGGTCAGAGTGCAGCAGATATGAGCATGATCCCTTCAGTATCATTGGCTACTAAAGTTAACGACAACTTCTACTGGGGTGTCGGTATGTGGGGTACAGCAGGTATGGGTGTTGATTACCGTGATGAAGGTGGCATGGAAATGGTCACAAACCTGCAGTTGATGCAATTCGGTGTACCTTTGACATATGCAATTTCTGGTTTCAGCGTAGGTGTTACACCAGTCCTTCAATATGGTGCACTTGATATTAATTACAACAATGGCAATACAGATCCTAACTATGCCGGAACTGGTGCAGGTATCGCTCAGGATTTAGCATTTGGTTTCAATCTTGGTGCAGCGTATCAGATTGCTGATGTTACCATTGGTCTTGCATATAAATCTCAAATCGATATGGAATATAAAGGTCAGCTTTCAAGTGCTACTGCCCCATTCGCAGGCATGGGTATCTTCTCTGAACCAATGGGTGATAAACTATCTACACCGGCTGAAATCGGCTTTGGTGCGAGTTATAACATCGCAGGCAGCACGATCGCTTTTGACTACAAACAGATTAAGTGGTCAGATGCTGAAGGGTATAAAGATTTCGGATGGGAAGATCAAGATGTATTTGCACTTGGTTATGAATTTGCTGCAGAATCATGGGCAGTTCGTGCGGGTTACAACTATGCAGAAAACCCAATTAAAGATGCAGGTGCAATTGCTTTAGCTGACTTTGGTGGTACAATGACAGAGTTTGGTGGTAATGCACTTAACACATTTAACTTGCAGGGATTCCCGGCGACGGTAGAATCTCACATTACATTGGGTGGTACATATAACTTCTCAAAACAGACATCAGTCGATTTAGCATATGTATACGGTCTTGAGTCTGAAACTAAGCTAGCGACAATGCCGGCTGATGCTAATACTGACGGTAACCCGGATACAGACACTGAAACTACAGTTACTCACTCTCAGCAGAGTTTGAGCGTACAACTTAACTACGCGTTTTAAATTTCAAGGCTGGACATGTTTTATGGACAGCCTGGACTGTGAGGAATCGCAGTCCTTCTAATGTTTTCTCTCTTATACGTCTAATTAACCAATATATCTTATGCTCATTAGATTGGTTTCACTTTCCCTCCACAATTATCACTTATAATCATAATAATCATAGAACCAGTTTATGCGAGTAAACCTGGACAGTGTAAACTGCTACAATTTGTAAGAATTTATGGGGATAACGGTCCACAATAAATGGTTGTTGATAGTTTTGTGATAAAATACCACAGCTAAATTTTTGTGTTAGTCAACACAAAAAGCTTAAAAAAAGGGAGATTCATGTTTTCAAAATTAGTAACAGGTGCATTGGCACTGAGCCTTGCAGCAACAATGGCAATGGCGGTAGATGGCGTTCGTTTTAATGTTATCAAGGATAGTATGCTTAAAGATGCACCAAAAGATGAAAAGGCAGTTTCTGTAGCAGAGAAGAATTATATGGATATGCTCAATAACGATATCGAAGAGATCGGTTTTGTGCTTTCTGATCCACATGAGCATATCAATGATGCTTATTCAACTAAATACGGTGGGACTAACCTCGACAACCTTGGTTTCTTCTCAATTGCAGCGGATGAAGCACTTCGTCCACTGCTTTTGAAAGCACCTGAACTTGGTGGTTTCAGCCCATTCAACCTTCACATTTATAAAGTAAAAGGTGAAGACGTTACTCGCGTTGGTCACGTTACGCCAAACACAATGTTGGACATTGTAGGTGTTGAAGACAAAGCGACACGAGCAGAATTTACAGAGATGTTCGTGCCACTGGATAAACTTGTTGATGAAAAGCTTGGCGGTAAAGTTGAGATGGTTCAGTACGATAAACTTCCTGCTAACCCGATGATGAAGTTCGAAGTAACATTTGAGCGCAAGAAAGATCTTGCAGATTTTATTGACGGTTTCCAAGAAAAATTCGAAGAAGCATTTGAAGATAACAACTATATCATTGCCGGTTACAAAAACTTTAAAGAAGCGTATACTGATTTGGAACTTGACTTTCCAAGATATGATGCATACTTTGTCTACTCTCTATGTCACTTCACATTCTCTAACGGTGTTTTCAACCTTGTAGACGGTCAGGAAGGTGATGCACGTCCAGATGCCGGTGCATTTGCTCCATGTTCAATGTACATGTATATTGAAAAAGGAAGCAACAAAATGATTATCGGTATGCCAAAGCTTGAAAACTGGATTGCTGTTATGAACGTTAAAGACAAGAAAAAGGTTGATATGATCCATACTCTTGACAAAGAGATCATTGGCATCATGGAAGGTCTTGGAGCTAAAAGTATATGAAAAAACTACTAGCATTAATTGTAGCGGCACTTGTACTCTCATTTAGCGGTTGTTCATCAAAAGAAGCGGGTGCTTCTGAGAGTGTTGTCACTAAACCCGCTACAGCAGAGGTAAGTACTTATCTTTTAGGTGCATATGTTGATGCAGCGACAGCTCAGACTAAATTGACTGAAGCCGGATTCGAAGTCGTTGCAGAATATAAAGTCGATAAAAAGGGTGAGTACACATCGATCGTATTTACTAATGCTGCAATGAAGGCAGCTGCAAATAAGGCTAACCGTGGTTTTGCCGGCGTGCTCCGTCTTTTGGTAAATAACGAAAAACAAGAGATCAGTATTACAAACCCGGTTTACTTCGGTAAAGCGTTCCTGCAGGACGAATTTGACTATCAGGCTGCATTAGCTGTTGAAAAAAATCTCACTGATGCGTTTGGTGAGCTTAAAGGTTCAGCAGACAAATGGGACTATGAAGGACTTGCCAGTTATCACTTCATGATGGGAATGCCATACTATGAAGAGTCTGTAGTACTTGCTGAAGGTGACACTGCAGAGCTTTTAGAAAAAGCCAAATCGTACAAAAAAGGTAAAGGCCTTGTGTTTGAACTTTCTCTTGGGGAAGGTCGTACACTGATCGGTTATGAGCTTGGAAGAAAAACGTCCAAGTTTGTTAAGAAGATCGGTTACCAAAATGCAGAGATCCTTCCATACACTGTCTTGATCGAAGACGGTAAAGCGAAGATGCTTGCAGCTAAATATTACATTGCTATTTCATACCCACAGCTTACTATGGGTGAGTTTATGACAATTGCGTCGGTACCCGGTGCAATCGAAAAAGACCTTGCGAAGCCGTTCAAATAAGCCTCGGCGGATCTTGCACAAAAGTTTAGCTCTCGACGTACCGATGTACGCAGTCGGCTAAACATTTTGCACAATCTGTACCAAAATGAGTAAAACGTTCAGCTTGCTGACATTTCTGTGAAAACAAGGGTACCGTTCGCGTAGCGATGTTTCCTTGAAATCTGAAACTTCGTGGTGAAGCTTCTTCTAAGATGAGTTTCGTCATCTTTCACTATTCACTATTCACTATTCACTATTCACTATTCACTATTCACTATTCACTATTCACTATTCACTATTCACTATTCACTATTCACTATTCACTATTCACTATTCACTAATTGGCTATAATTCCATCTATCATTGACAAAAGGGAATTGTGTGGCAAAAATTGGATTTGGAACGTATCGTATAAGTGACCGTAACCCAGAACATCTTCAGGCGATCAAGACAGCCATTGAAGAGGGTGTTGATCTGATCGATACATCAACAAATTATATGGATGGCGGAGCTGAGAGAGCGGTTGCATTGGCTTTCCAACCTCTGCCGACAAAAAAGATCGAGCATGTAGAGATAGTGAGTAAATTTGGATACATCCAGGGCTCAACCCTTCAGCGGATTCATGATGGCGAGACCTTCCCTGAAATTGTGAAGTATGCAGAGCATATCTATCACTGTATATCCCCTGAATTTATGCAAGACCAGTTGTCTAAGTCACTCGAGCGTCTCAATATGGATAGTCTAGAGTGCTATCTTATCCATAATCCTGAGTACTTTATTTTGGATGCAATGCATCATGATCTTGATCGAAACGAGACCTTGGACAGGATGTTTGAGCGTATTGAAAGAGCCTTTGTCGCCTTGGAAAAAGAGGTGCAAAAAGGTCGTATTAAAAGTTACGGAATCAGTTCTAACTCCTTTTCAAAAGCAAGTAATGATCCGGAGTTTTTACCGTATGAAGATCTTGTCACGATTGCAAAACGTGCGGCAAAAGAGGCGGGTGCCGAGAAACACCATTTTTCTATTGTTCAATTGCCCATAAACCTTTTGGAAACAGAGGGATTGAAATGTGCAACGTGGGCTAAAGAACAAGGTCTTCGTGTTTTGGCAAACCGTCCTTTTAATGCAGAAGCAAATGCCTTGCTGTTTCGTTTGGCCAGTTATGAAGAGCCACATGATTATTTTCATCATCTCAACGAAGTGTTAGAGATGACTGATGATTCGTCATTACAAAGTATTCATAACCTGATCGCACAACTTGATGATGTGAAGCACAGATTCGGTTTTGTCGGTGAGTATGATCAGTTCTTGCACGTTCAGGTGATTCCTCATCTTCAAAAAGCATTACAGGAGGTCAATCCTGCAGTGGTGGAACTCTTAGCGGAATCGTTAGATCTCTTTCTACAAGAGTATGCGAAAATGGTAGCCTACGAGTGTACCAAGATGACAAAGGTACAGTTGAAAGAGAAGCTGGAGGGGTGTGACGAGCCGCTGCAGGAGTGTGCACTCGACTTTTTACAGTCGCAAAAAAGTATAGATTATATTTTAGTAGGTATGCGAAAACCGAGCTATGTGATGCAGGTAATGGGCACGCTTTGATTCTTGTGTAAAGCTTTGTCTTAAAGCGCTTTCGCACAATTTAGGGCATGTTAAGCGCTTTTAGAATATTTTATGATTAGAAAATAGGGTTGCACACGTGCAATCCATAATAAGGTTTTATATGATTCCATTTACAGATGAAGAATTAATCACACCTGTCAAAACTGCGATCGAAAAGGTCCGTCCTTCGTTGGCGCTTGACGGCGGTGATATTCAGTTTCTAACCGTAAAAAATGGTACAGTATATGTACAATTACAAGGGGCATGTGTTGGCTGCGGAAGTGCAGGCAATACTTTAAAGTATGGAGTAGAACGACAGCTTCGTATGGATATTCACCCTGAACTCACCGTTATCAATGTGCCGCAAGGTATGGAAAACCAGATCGATTCAATGTAAAATTTGCTACAAAGGAAGAGTTATGAAAACAGTAAACAAATATAAAACTCTTGCTCTAGCTAACGAGAGTTTCTCTAAATCAGAGTTTGAGCAGGCACTTCGTTCGTATGCGATGGTGCTGAAAGACTATCCCAGTTCCAAAGAGGCTTATAACGGAGCCATTTTAGCTGAGATGGCGATGAGTGGCGAAGGCGGTGCCGAGGCACTGTTTGACTACTACGCAGTACTGCGTGAAGACGATGCTGAACAAGCCGACATCATCTTGTCTGAAATCTTGGAGACGATGGACGGAACATTAGATCAACTAGGCGATATCATCACACAACCTCTCTCGGAGCGTTTGGCGTTTGAAGACGGCATCTTGTATTCCGAGTTCAAAGAGATCGTTGACAAAGATGGGGATTTTAGACGCATCTTTGAAAACATCATGTTCTCAACTCGCGTTATTATTAGTGAGAAAGATGATTTTGTAGATTTCTTGGATAAGCTTATGAAAAATAACTATCATGAGATGGCATTAAGTTATTTGGAGGTGGCATTAGCTGTTCATCCTAATGATAAGGAGCTGCGTAAACTGCTTCGCCGTCTAGCCAAAGGCAAAACTGTTGAAAATTGAGCTTCCCTCTCAACCCTTTCGTTATGTCACGGAAAACTCGCAAGAGTGTGACGAACATACAGCTTTTATAAAAACAAAACAGAATGAAAACTATCTTGAAGATGCACAAAAAAACGGGGCACACTCTGTTATAGCTGCGGCTGATATCGCTCCGTTGTTCGGACTGGATCGTATTAAGATCATTGGTATTACCGGTACTAACGGAAAGACAACGACGGCAAGTGCAATCTACTCCATGTTGTTGGATCTTGGGTATAAGGCTGCAATGCAGGGCACTCGGGGATTCTTTTTAAACGACACGGTTGCCGAAGGCAAAAGTTTAACAACACCCAGTGTCCTAAACACCTATCGTCATATTTATCAGGCTGTTGCGGCAGGATGCGAATATTTTGTGATGGAAGTGAGTTCACACGCTATTGTACAAAAGCGGATTGAAGGTATCAGTTTTGCTCTGAAGATTTTGACGAATATAACACAGGACCACCTGGATTACCACAAAAATCTGGAAGACTACATCTATGTGAAAAACAGCTTTTTTTCTGACGAGAGTAAAAAACTTATCAATAAAGATGAACCACGGGCCGAGTTCAACTATAAAAATGCTTACAGCTATGGTGCCGAAAACCCTTCTACCTATAAGGTGATGGCCTATTCTCTGAATCAAGGGGTCAGCGGTGTCATTAAGCACTTTGAAGAGGTGGAAAGTTTCAACAGTCCTATGCACGGTTTCTTTAATGTCTATAACTTGACGGCCGCGATCGCAGCGGTACATCTGGTGACCGACAGATCACTGCGTGAAGTGTGTGATGTCGTTGACAACTTTGCAGGGGTCAGCGGTCGTATGGAGGTTGTTAGTGAAACCCCTCTTGTTATTGTCGATTTTGCACATACACCAGACGGTATGGAACAGGTCCTAAATGCCTTAAAAGAGAAAGAGGTCCTGGTCGTCTTCGGTGCAGGCGGTGACAGGGATGTGACGAAACGTCCGCTTATGGGCAAGGTCGCAGCGAAGTTCGCAAAAAAGCTTTATGTGACGAGTGACAACCCACGTACAGAAGATCCTGATAAGATCATTGAAGATATTTTAAAAGGGATCGATGACAAGAGTGAACTTTTTGTCGATGTCAATCGCCGCAATGCCATTGCCAAAGCACTCGAAGAGCAGAGTGGTGATGAGATTGTCCTGATCTTGGGCAAAGGCGACGAAGCCTTTCAACTGATCTATGATCAAAAGTTGCCTTTTGATGACCGTGAAGTCGCCAGAGAGCTATTGTCGGCACAATAGAGTATGCGAGTTTAAGTCGTTTTTTTTCTCTCTTTTATTGCCTTTGAGGCACTCCCTGAAGGTCTCTCTCAAATAATCTTTTTATTACGCAGGAAGAGTAGTGCTTTTTGTAGCAAGCTATTGAAATATTTGGAATGTCAGTTTGTTGTTGTAAGTAGCACGGTTAAGAGGCTTGAGAGACTTTTATGCGTGTGTGAGAAGAAGTAAAGACTTCTTCTCAAGTACTGAAGTTAAGGTGTAGTGATGTTCAGTTCCAAGGTCGCATTGACCTCGTTTAAAATTGAAACATTGATATCTGCCGTTACATTCTGATCAAAGGCTTCGATAGTCAATAGGCCATCTGAACTGATTGAAGCTACAGAACTATTGGAACTGACCCAAGTGATGTTACTGCTAATCGGCTCAGACGTTATGTTGTTGTCTATAAACTTACCGTAGACATCGAGCGTGTAACTTCCGGTAGTGTTGGTATCAAGATGATACAAACTGCTGTTTAGCTCTGTGATATTGATATCGTTTGAGGTGATATTGATGTCTGACAAGGGGATGATCGTAATATTTTTGTCGACAGTAGTAAAAATATTGTCCCAATATGAGGCCGAGATCGCAGCGGTACCGCTGTTTGTAGTCGGTTCCAACAGGCCGTTTTGCACGGTGAGAACATCGCTGTTGTTAGACTCCCAGCTCAGCTGGTAGCTTACATTGGCACTGGTGTTGTCATCATAAAAGACTGTGGCACTGAGCTGGGCTTCATCGATATCGATGATGATAGCGTGTACCGTGCTGTTAACATCTGCCCCGTCAATCTCTACAGAGACGATTTCCGGTACGAGCGGGTCGCTGTTTGTGTCGGTTGAACAGCCAACGAGAAGGGCAGTAAGGCTAAGCGAAAGTAGTGATAGTTGTAGTGGTTTCATGTATGTCCTCGCTTAAAAGTGGTAGTTTATACCGATATAAGGGTTGAGCAGATGCGATGTAACATCGGCGTCGCTGGCAATAAGAGAGATTGTTTGCCATGTGCGCAGTTTATAGTTAAAACCGATATCAAAATCATAGGTCTGGTTAATGACATAACGGACACCCCCGCCAAAATTGAAACTGCTGAAGGAGAGTGAATTTTCTAATTTGCGGTCAACCTTCATGTCTCCCATACCGATACCGATACCAAGGTACGGATAGAGATCATAACCGGCATCCCAACCTTTATAGAGTGTGATGTCCAACATCAAGGCGGCACCGTCGTTTGCTGAAAAAATATTGGTGCCGTAATCCATATAACTAAAGGCAGCTTCGACAGCATAGTTGGCAATATCGCCATATCCGGCTTTTATTTTGTATTGAGGTGCCGAGGTCTCTATGGTATCTTTTCCCTTTAGGGTGAAGAACTCTGTTGAATCCTCAATAGAGAAACCGATATAACCGGTGGGTTCTGCAAATAATGAGATGTAAAGTAGTGGTAGAACAAATAAAATTCTCATAAAACAGATGCTCCAAACATATTAAGTGTGCCATTCTAGGCAATTTCATCTTAGAATGAGCAAAAATAGAACCTTAAAAATATTTATATCATCATGAACGTAAACAATACTCTTAAGAGTTTAGATATAATACGCGCAAATTTTACTTAGACAGGTCACCTTCGGCCTCTATTATGGAGAACAACATGGGCATACCACAGCCAGCTTTTTATATTTTCAAGTGTGAACAATCTGCACCTCCGGGGATGCCAAAACCTTCGTGCGTAAGACCTGATACACAGGACCTGTTTCAGCATTTAGCACAATCTTTGATGCAAAAGGGTATCATTGGTACAGTACAACCTATCCGTTCAGCATGTCTAAACCGCTGTAATGCCGGTCCAGTCATGTTGGTTGAACCTGGTCATACTATGTATGCCGGACTGACCAAAGAGTCTATTGACCGCATTATTGATGAACATATTATCGGCGGTAATGTTGTCAAGGAACTTGTGATCCCTGATGAACTTTGGGATGCACCGATCACACCTGCCGACATGATGAAGCAGATGGGTAGATAAGGAAGATTTCGATGACAATTGAAATGCTATATAGCAAGATCCATCGCGCAACGGTAACCGATGCAAATCTTAATTATGTTGGTTCGATCACGATCGATGAAGAGCTTTTAGAGGCTTCTAAAATGCGTGTAGGCCAAAAAGTTGAGATTCTTAACATCAATAATGGTGAGCGTTTTTCAACCTATATTATCTTAGGTGAAAGAGGCAAACGTGACATCTGCCTTAACGGAGCAGCGGCACGTAAAGTTCACAAAGGTGATAAAATCATTGTCGTCGCCTATGCGACTTATGATGAAAAAGATCTTGAGACATATAAACCATGTGTCGTCTTACTGAATGATGACAATGACATCGATCACGTTCTCGACGAGATCTAACTAAACTATTACAACATGTTCAGCTTTAGGCTGAGCCCCTCCTTTTCTCAATTAACTTCTTTTTTTACATCTGTTTTCTGACCGACAGCTTCATCGTGCTGCACCAAAGACAGAGTTTGCGCGTATTTAAGTGCCGGCGTATTATAATGGTCAACAATTTTAAGGACTGATGATGAATTATAAAAAACTGTCGTATGCCATACTGTTAAGTACATTGAGCCTTAATGCCGCAAGCAGCCAGTATGTCGGTGTCACGCTCACAAGCGGCTATAGCTGGATCAAACAGATGCCGACCGGCCAAGGGAATAGCAACATCGACCCGTATATCTATGGGGGTAAACTCAACCTTGGCGTTGACAGTGGCGAAGATCTGCGGACCAATATCTTTTTTGGTTTAGACTATTTGGACCAGGATATTTATGAGGCCGGAACGACTGCAGACCCGAATGCCGGTTCAAGTAATCAGATCTTATACAGTATTGGATTTGACATCATTAAGACCTACAGTGAAAAAGGTTCATCCGTACTCCCTTATTTGAAAGGCGGGATGGATTACGGGTTTATGTCGCTGGACGGTTACGCACAGTCCTGGGCCTCAAATGTCGGTCTGACCTTTGGCGGTGGAACATTTTTACGTATGTCTGATTCAACAGAATTTCAACTGGGCATAGCGTATAAATACCGTATGTGGGGGAACTATAATCTGGATACGCCATTGACACAAAATGTCGAGCTGTCCGATCACACTGTTTTGGTGGAGCTGGGTCTTAATTTTCATTATTAATATGGTAAAATTCCACATCAAAAACATAGGATAGAGATGCAGCAGTTTGAAGCGTTTATTGTAGCCCATCGACCGGTTGCACCAAGTTTCCATCCGCACTATGAAGAGGCACTCTACAGTATGCTTGAAGCTGGCGGCAAACGTTTCCGCCCGGCACTGCTATTAGCAGTTGTTTCTGCTTATAATTCGTTGCTGCTTGATGGTGCGAACCATGCGGCTTATGCCATAGAGCTGCTTCATACGTATTCGTTGATCCATGATGATCTTCCGGCCATGGACGATGCGGATCTACGCCGTGGGCATAAGACACTGCACAAACGCTATGATGAGGTGACAGCAATTCTGGTGGGCGATGCGCTTAATACGTATGCTTTTGAAGTGCTGTCGAATGCACCGTTCTCGGATGCAACACGCGTCAAATTGATCCGATCACTCTCTTGTAACGGTGGTGTCGGGGGTATGGTCCTTGGACAGGCTATCGATTGCCATTTTGAGAATCAACCGCTTTCACTTGAGCAGATCAAACTCCTCCATATCAATAAGACAGGCCGATTGATTGCCTGCGCTTTGGAGATGGGAGCGATCATCGCCGGTCAAAAAGAGCTTGAACAGCCGATCTATGATTTTGGTCTTAAACTGGGTCTTCTCTTTCAGGTCCAGGACGATATTTTGGATGTGACCCAGAGTGATGAAGAGGCCGGGAAGACGACCAATAATGATGAAGCCAAAAACAGCTTCGTCACGCTTCTGGGATTGGAGAAAGCAATGGACGAAGCCAATGCTCTAGCCTCGGAAATCGAACAACAGTTGTTGAGTTTTGATGAGAGTTTACAAGGTAAACTCTCCCCAATACTCACTGCCTATATCAATAGGCATAAGTAAAGTATTAACGCGCGTGTACTGTTGGTGAATATCAACAGCTCTTTACTGCAAGGCATTTATGCCGAGTTGTAAGTGAACATAGCGTTAGTGCAGTCGGCGGGGCGTTTGCTCCGATAATGTGAATAATGAAGATAAGGAATTATAATGTCAAATACAATGCGCCAAAAAATGGCCGACAGCATCCGTTTTTTAGCAACCGATATGGTCCAAGCAGCAAACTCAGGTCACCCGGGTGCACCAATGGGTCTTGCAGATATCGCAGTCGTACTCAGTGAACATCTTTCACATAACCCTAAAAACCCTGATTGGTTGAACCGTGACCGTCTGGTCTTCTCCGGAGGACACGCGACAGGGCTTATCTATTCACTCTATTATCTATGGGGATACGGCCTTGAAATAGAGGACCTTAAAAACTTCCGTCAGTTGGATTCAAAAACTCCGGGGCATCCGGAGTATGGTCATACGGCGGGTATTGAGATCACGACAGGTCCTTTAGGTCAAGGTGTTGCGAATGCTGTCGGTTTCTCTATGGCCAGCAAGTATGTCGGTGCACAGGTCAACTCCGATACGGCAGCAGTGATCGATCACAATGTCTACGTTATGTGTGGTGACGGGGACCTCGAAGAGGGAATCTCTTACGAAGCGGCATCACTGGCAGGCCACTTGTCACTTGACAATCTTATCTGTATTTATGACTCGAATCGTATTACGATCGAAGGTTCAACAGAACTGAGTATCTCTGAAGATATCCGTAAACGTTTTGAAGCACAGAACTGGAAAGTCCTTGAGATTGACGGGCATAACTATGATGAGATCGACGGGGCAATCAATGAAGCGAAAGCGGCAACACAACCGGTCTTGATCATTGCCAATACAACGATCGCCAAAGGTGCAGGTGAGCTGGAAGGTTCGCACCACTCTCACGGTGCGCCGCTTGGTGACGAAGTTATTGCTGCTGCGAAAAAGGCAGCCGGTTTTGACCCGGAGAAGAAGTTCTTTGTCCCTGAAGATGTCCTGGTACGCTTCAGATGTGCAGTGGAAGAGGGTGATGTGGCTGAGCGTGCCTGGAAACACTCTCTGAAAACATTGCCGCTTATGGAGCAGAATGAAGCGCTTGATGCATTGCTAACACCTGACTTCTCTCGAATCCAATGGCCGACATTTGAAAAAGCGGATGCGACACGCGGCACTAACGGTGTGGTTCTTAATGCGATTGCCAAAGCGATCCCGGGTTTCATCGGCGGCTCTGCTGACCTTAGCCCGTCAAACAAGACAGAACTTAAAAACATGGGTGTCTTTCCAAAAGGGAAAAATATCTATTACGGTATTCGTGAACATGCTATGGCTTCAATTACCAATGCCATTGCCTTGTATGGTCCGCTTTTGCCGTTCTCTGCAACTTTCTTTGTCTTCTCAGATTACCTCAAGCCGGCAGCACGTATCGCAGCATTGAGCGGTATCCAGAACTTTTATGTCTGGACACACGACAGTATCGGTGTCGGTGAAGATGGTCCGACGCACCAGCCTATCGAGCACCTTTCGCAGTTTCGTGCCCTTCCAAACTTCTACGTATGGCGTCCGGCAGACGGTGCTGAGAATGTGGCAGCGTGGCAGCAGGCTCTTGAGATGAAAACATCGCCGTCGGCATTTGTCTGTTCACGTCAGACTCTTCCGATATTGCAGGAACCTAAAGTAGGAACTGCCCGTCAGGGTGGTTACCTTTTGGCTGAAGAGGCCGATGCGACGTACACGTTGATGGCATCCGGTTCTGAAGTAGGTTTGGCACTGGAGGTCCAAGCTAAGTTGGCTGAAAAAGGTACGAAGGCCAATGTTGTCTCTGTACCATGTTTTGACCTATTCATTGAACAGGACAAAGCCTACATGGACGCTGTGATCAAGCCGGGTACTAAAACTGTTGCTATTGAAGCGGCACGCGGTATGGAGTGGTACAAACTTGCGGATGAACTGATTAACATGGACACCTTCGGTGCTTCGGCACCTGCCGGTGAACTGTTCAAGAAGTTCGGATTCACTGCCGAAGCGATCGTTTCGAAAATATAAATTTTTCTCTACACAATCATCGCCTTTCGGCGTTGATTCCTCTCCATTTTTTCACCTATTGACCTTATTTGAGTATCATTCAGTTAACGAAACTTCAGGACTGCTTTTATGGTTGTACTCAAACAATCTCTACTTAACTTCTTCAAAGGTGAATCTGCGGTCGGTGTCTTGTTGATCTTGGCTACGATTTTAGCGATGCTGCTTGCCAACAGCCCTCTTTCGCAAGCATATCAGAACTTCTTGGACATTCCTGTGGTTGTCAGTATCCATGAGTTTGCCATAGCCAAGCCTCTGCTCTTATGGGTAAACGACGGCTTGATGGCCATCTTCTTTTTTATGGTCGGTCTTGAGATCAAACGCGAGGTGCTAGAGGGGAGTCTGAGTCATGTCTCCAAAGTCGTCGTTCCGGCATTTGCTGCGATAGGCGGTATGCTTGTACCGGCACTTGTTTATGTTCTGTTCAACTGGGGTGATCCGGTCGGTATGCAGGGGTGGGCGATTCCTATGGCAACAGATATCGCCTTCGCATTGGGAATCCTCTCTCTGTTAGGCAAACGTGTTCCGGCCGAACTGAAGATCTTTCTGTTAGCCTTGGCGATCATTGATGACCTGGGTGCGATCGTTGTTATTGCGCTTTTCTTCGGTCACGGGATCACGATGACAGCTCTGGCGATCTCAGGATTTTTCATTGCAGTCTTGTTACTGATGAACTGGCGGGGAGTGACGAATAACACCATTTATATACTTATAGGTATTATTGTATGGGCAGCTGTTTTGAAGTCCGGCGTGCATGCGACTATTGCCGGCGTGATCATCGGGCTGTTGATTCCGCTTCGAAACAATAAAGATAGCTTTCATGAACTCGAAGAGTCACTGCACGGTCCTGTCAATTATGTGATCCTGCCGCTCTTCGCGTTTGTCAACACCGGGGTTAATTTCAGCGGCGTCAGTGCAAAGGATTTTGTCGACAATGTTACGATGGGGATAGCCTTTGGGCTCTTTTTGGGCAAACAGGTCGGTATCTTCGTTTTTAGTCTGTTGGCAATCAAACTCAAACTCGGAAAGTTGCCTGAGAACTTACACCTTGGACATCTCTTTGGCGTTGCTATCTTGGGCGGTATCGGTTTTACGATGAGCCTCTTTATCGGCTCACTGGCATTTGAGTGCAGTGGTGATGCATGCATCAATATGACCGATGAACGCATCGGTATTCTGCTGGGCTCATTGATTTCAGGAGTGGTGGGTTACCTGGTTCTAAAACGCCAATTGAAGGCTTAAACGAGATCCTGCGGGTGTAGCTTTCCCGTATCACTGGAAAAAGAGTGATTTGCAGTCCTGCTGCAATAGAATCTATTTGAAAAGGGCTTCCCGCTCTTTTGCTATTCGCTGCATAGTGAGTATAATATCGCATGCGTATCATCATTCTGCTTTTTTTATTATTTGTATCTGTGAAGGCGACGACGCTCGATGAACAGTTGGCAGAGGATGCTTATTTGGCAACGGTCAACGCGGCTATTGTCTTTACGTCACAAGATGGTCTTAGTTCCGGTGTTTACCGCTTTACCAAGATCGACACAGAGATGCGGATCTATAACCTTCCGCTGAGTTATCATTTTGATCCACTTACCGAAAATACCAATCTTTTTATGATCTTTGATCTGGCGTATGGTGACACACGCAACGATCAAGCTGTTGATCTAAATGGAACACTCCTAGATCTTGATAATCGGATGCAGACCTATGTCGGCGGTATCGGCGGCGGACTCCGCTATCGGGCTACAGAGCACTCTGACATTATGTTCGGTGGTGAGGTCATCTACTCGCGTGTCGGTCTTACAGCACGCACAGAGGATGGGCTCAGCGGTGATGTTAAGAACTTCTTTGCGGATGGATTCAATGATAATTACTCCTATAAACTGTTTGCAGAGTATGATTATCACAGGTTCTATAATGAGTACTACATTTACACTAAACTTAATTACAAACTCTATAAAACCTTGTCTAAATTGAACTTTACAGATGTCGTAGAAGATGCGTTTAATGATATTGTCTCTTTAAAGTCACAGACCACTGTCGCGTCCTTGGCAATGGGGTTTGAGACCAATCCCATCTATAGCCATGGTACTATGAACATGACCTTGGAACCGTATATTAAAGGAAATTATATCTGGGGTGACCTTGCTAAAGTCGCACAGATCAGCAGTTATGCGACAGCGGGCGTCAGTGTCTATTGGAACACGCCTAAAAAAAGTCTGTATGTCTACCGTTATTTTATTGAACCGAGCATTTCACGCGGTGAAGGATTGGAGGGTCTGAACCTGAGTATGGGGTTCAGCCTTGATTTTTAAGAGGAAGGAGTGCGTGCCAAGAGCAGGCTCAGTGGCGGATAAGTTTGTCGGCCATCAATGCATTCATCAGGCGTCTTTTAAGATCGGGACGAATGGCTGTGAAGGTAATGTTTTTATCTTGCTTTTCAAACTGCAGGTTAATGTTGTTGTTTAGCAGGTACTGAAAGACCTCTTTCACCTTTTCACTTAACCGACACTGGGAGAGTTCGACTTCCGACCCATCTTTTAGAAGATGTCCGTTTTTAATCATAATACGTAACATAGTGACTCCTATTCTTTAGGGTAACGCTAAAATAGATCGACTCTATTTAGTGATATCTCTTAACTTTTTCATTTTAAGAAAAATAAATGTGGCTATAATGTGGGATGAAAGATTCCCAAGAATATTTAGATAAAAAAGCCTTTTTTGACAGCATAATCACACTGTATGGACGTAATGTTGTTTCGGAGATCCTGGATGATGCGTCTATAAAGATCCATAAATTGCACCTGGCCAGCAGCAACCGTGACGAGGGGGTGATACTCGAGATCAAAAAAGCTGCAGAAGCGCGTGGTGTGGAGATCAAGATGCACTCCAAAGAGCAGCTTTCGAGGATCTCTAAAAATGCCAAGCAAGATCAAGGTGTGGCGATAGATATTATCGCGCCCAACTATCAAAAAAGTGAGAAGATCGAAGAGACTTTAGGCAACGAGTTCCGCCTGTTGGCACTAGACGGTGTGCAGAACCCGCAAAACCTCGGTATGATCGTACGCTCGGCTGCCGCGGGCAAGATCGACGGTATCATCCTGCCGACCAACAGCAGTGCGAAGATCTCGCCTCTTGTTATCAAGGCGAGTGCGGGAACACTGTTTAAAATCCCGATTTTCTACTGTAAAACACTCGAAGCGCCATTGGCCGAACTGGCTGAAAACAGCGAGATCTATGCACTCTCATCACACGCCAAAGATGATATTTATAGTCTTAATGCCGGTAAACGGGTTGTCTTTGTCTTAGGAAATGAGAGTGAAGGGGTCAGCAAGCCGGTTGAGCGTCTGTGTAACAACTCTTTAGGCATTCCGATGCAGCGCGGTGTAGAGTCGTTGAATGTAGCCGTTACTGCTGCTTTGCTGGCATTTCTACCAAGCTAAAATACCTTATGACGTCATCATGTCATAAGGACGTTTGATCTCTTCTGTTACCTGATCCACACTCATATGACGGCTTTTTCGCAAAAACTCTTTGCCATCCAGATATATCAGCAGGGTCGGAATAGCAAAGACGCTGAAGTGTGAGGCGATCTCGGGTGTTTCAGAGATGTCAACACTGATGACTTGAAGCAGCGGCAAGTGCGTTTCAAAAGCAGCCAGGAGTTTCGGTTTAAGGGCATGACAGACATTGCATGTCGGCGCGCTGAAATAGAGAGCAACAGCAAGCTCGGAGTGCAGTGTATGTTCAATCGCTTCAATGTTCACTGGAGTTCCTTCGGGGAGAGTAGGTTGATTTAGAGGTTGACTATACTATAATTGTCGTATTATATAATTTTTCTACAAAGAGTCCACATAATGTTTCGTATCCTTTTTCTCTTCTTGATTGTCATTAGCCTGCATGCGAATGACAAGATGAATGAAGCAGAGGCTTACTTCCAAAATGAAGAGTATGAAAAAGCGTCTAGACTTTATAAAGAGTGTACCGATAAGCAAGAGAACCCAGACGCCGCATACAAACTTGGGTGGATGTACGAAAACGGTAAGGGAGTCGAACTCGATCCCAAGAAAGCGATATACTGGTATAAAAAAGCGGCGAAGTGGGAACTTTCCAAAAGCAACATGGAGAAGATATACGAGACGCTTTACAGCAATCTGGACCCGTTAAACAGTGAGGAGTCGACGAACACCCTTGTGCAAATGGCAAACGGAAAGTTCGGTCTGCGGGCTTATTATCCGAATTACTGGATCGTCTCTTATACGGACAAATCGCCCAGAGGCGACCCCGCACTGCAAGACCCGACCGTTGACGGTACGCACTACATTAATACAGAGACTAAGTTCCAGATCTCTGTACGTGCTGATTATTTGACAAACTGGTTCGGGTTTACACAGATGTGGACCGGGGCCTATACGCAGACCTCATATTGGCAGCTTTTCATAGAATCTTCACCATTCAGGGAGACCAACTACAAACCGGAGCTTTTTGTCACTTTCCCTTTTTACCATAAGCTAGATACTATCGGTATGAAGGCGATATCTATTGGCTATAAACACTCCTCCAACGGTCAACCAGATAGTAACTCTACAGTACGTGTTCGTGAAGACGGGCCCTATGAAGGGTCACGTTCGCGTTCGTGGAACCGTCTCTATATACGCGGTTATTTTCAGTGGAATAATTTCTTTGCAGAGCTTACTTTATGGCATCGTATGAAAGAAAAGTATGCAACGGATGACAACCCTGATATTACAGACTATTACGGTCAGGGTTCTCTTGAGGTCGGCTATATCCAAGAGAAGCTGTTGACACGGGTGACAATGCGGCAAAGTCTTGAAAGCGGGCGCTTTTCCGGTGCGTTGGAGATGAGTTATCCGTTGCCGTTGAGCGATAATGTCTTTTTTTATCTACAGGCGTCTACTGGGTATGGGCAGAGTCTGATAGATTATGATCAGCATGTTAATCAAGTTGGATTCGGCCTGAGTATCTCGAGATAAAAGAGGAAATATGAAGCTTCTGTTAAGTCGTAAATATGACAACTATATTCTGTTCTTTTCGCTGGCGGGAGTACTGTTCCTGCTCCCTTTCGTCAACGCAATGCCGCTGCTGCGTTTTGCACTGGTCGGTCAATATACCTTTGTGATGTTCTACCTGGTCTTCAGTGCCCGACACACCCGCAGTCTCTACCTGCTTGACATCTTTTTTGTGGTGCCGACGCTGTTGGCAACCTGGCTCGACAGTGTCTACCAAAACGACTATACCTTTGTGGCCTCTTACGGGGCAATGGTGATCTTCTTTCTCTATCTGCTCTATCTTATTGTCGTTGAGATGATCCACACCCATAAGGTGACGACCAATACCGTTTTCGGTGCTATTAATATCTATCTTATAGCAGGACTGGTCTGGGCCTATGCCTTTATGCTGGTATACCATTTTGACGCTCTCGCTTTTGTGATGCCGACAGATGAAGGAACGGCAAAACGGGTGGTAGAGTTTACCTATTACAGTTATACAACATTAACGACACTGGGGTACGGCGACATTGTTCCCAAAAGTGCACAAGCCAGAATGCTCTCCGTCATGGAAGCGGTCTTCGGGCAGCTCTATCTCGCCATTGTGGTGGCAAAGATGGTCTCTATTACGTGGCGGCCTTCCGACCAGAAGGCTGATTAGTCTAGGATACTGTAGACGATCTCTCTTTTATTCTTGATCTCTTTGATCTCTTCGACTTTCAGTGTTTCGATCTCGAGTTTCATAAAGGCATCCAGCGAATCGATCTGATGTTTGGCTATCTCCCGTAAGACAATACCCCGATAGGCCTTGGCCCAGTGACTGACCGTTTTCCCCTCTTTTAGAAATTTCAGGGTAGTGAAGTTCTGCGATGTTTTATAGAATTTGTCATAGTAGCCGGCACGAAGATCGAGGATCTCTTTTCCCATCAGCTGCAGGTCCAGCTGGTAAGAGAAACGCTCTTTATAGAATTTGTCGGGAGCGATCTCCCCGATGTTATTTCCCTGCTTTACTTTGTAGTTCGCGATGAGGTCGCCGCCCAGAATAGGGCCGTAGAGGTTTGAGAAGATGATCACCTGCTTTTTAAGGTACTCCTGTGCAGCGGAGGGAAGCTCTTTATACGCCAGATATCCGAAAGCAACACCGCTGTAGCGTTCGATCGCCGGCATCTTCGCCGCACTGAAGATATCTTCGATATAGGGGATGATATCACTCTCTTTTTTGATCCCGAACAGGGCTTTTATAGCCTCCATATCACCGGAGTTGACAATAGTATTGTAGGTGTTCAAAATAGTTGTACGCGGCTCGTATCCAAAAAGGATGTCACTGTTGTCGGAGTGCGTCCCACCGGCAAGCTTGCCTTCGGAAGGGGAAAATAAAGTGTATAACATAGAGACTCTTTTTTACAAAATTATAGCTAAAGAGAGAGCTTATTTGGTCTGCATTGTCGTTATGAAATCAAAGCTCTCCATTCCGACATCCAAGGCGTGCAGACAACGCTCTTTGTAAAGTTGATAGAGCGTGGACGAAAAGTTCTGCTGCAGCCACTCAAAGGCAACAAGGGCCTCTTCGACCTTTTTGTCACGATAGAGGGCAAGGGCGGTATCGTATCGGTCCATCTCCTCTTGACTCTGTTCTGTTTCAAGCACTTCAAAGATCTCGACCGCCTTCTCTTTGCCTTTGACTCTGACGATGTCCAAGGAGCGGATAGGGTAGTTGTCTCTGAGCTGTTCTTTGGTCTGCGCCGAGATAATAATAGAGGCACCATAGATCTTGGTAAGCCCTTCCAAACGTGATGCGAGGTTGACATTGTCGCCGATTATCGTATAGTCCGATCGTCCTGTAGAGCCCATTTCACCTATGGTCACCTCACCGGTGTGTATACCGATACCGATGTCGATGCGCACATCGAACTGTTGTTTGAGCTCGTGGTTGAGCCCCTGTAATAGATGGCGTTGCTGCAGGGCGGAAGCGACTGCTTTATCGGCATGTCCGGGGACCTCTACAGGTGCATTCCAATAGGCCATGACAGCATCACCGATAAATTTGTCAATGGTACCCTGATGTTGCGTGATACTCTCGACCATAGGGGTCATATAGGTGTTTAACATCGTAATGACACGTTCAGGATCGGCCAGTTTTTCCGAGATCTCTGTAAATGAGCGGATATCGGAGAAGAAAACGGTTACCTCTCTGTTGCGCGGTTTCAGCAGATGCTCGGAACGGTTCTGGATCAGGTCGTTCATAACCGTAGGCGAGACTTTTTTGGCGAAGATAGCCATTATGATCTTTTTTTGACGAATACTGACAATATAATTGAGCAAGATAGCGGCTATGAAGCTAAGTACTAAGGCGCTTGAGGGGAAGAGGATGTTTAAGACCAGCCCCTCTTTGAAAAGCATCTGCATCAAAAAGAGGTAGAGGCCATAGCCCATCGCAAGCAAAAGCGGCAGCAGTGCCCAGGCGTTGGCAAAGGAGAAAAGCAGCATCATCAAGATGACGACAGCTGCAATGACAAGGAGGTCAATGATCTCGGTGTTTTCAGGAAGTGCTATAAAATCTTGTACCAATAGGTTGTCTATGATATTGGCATGGACTTCAACCCCCGGCATTGCCGTGTCGTAAGGTGTCGCTCTCAAGTCGGAGAGCCCTACGGCCGAGGTGCCCACCAGGACAAACTTTCCGGCAATATCCTCTCTCTTAAAGGCGCCGTTTAAAATATCGTCTGCACTGATGTAGTTAAAACTGTTCTGAGGACCTCTATAGTTGATCATCAGATGGGCAAACCGGTCGGTCGGGATATGAAGGCCGTTAAGATCGATACTGTCAACACCTGTCGCAGAGTTGTTGACATAGACCTGTTTCGCACCGGTGAAGATCCTCACCATCTCGAGAGCGAGGGCGGGGTAGACCGTCCCATCGTAGCGTATGACCAGAGGGGCTCGACGGATCATTCCCCCTTCATCATGCGTACTGTTGAAAAAACCGCTCGAGTAGAAGGCATTTTGCAGGAGAGGAATGTTCAGAACAAGATGTTCCGGTGAGATGATGTACTTTTTTTCATTTGTATTTCTCTCAACAAAGACGGCAGGGATCAGCGGTGTCCTATTTTCTTCACTTTGGTCATGGGTGAAAAAGTAGCCGCCTATGGTCGGGGTCGAGGCGATGGTTTTGGCCAGGATCTCATCGTAGTTATCGACCTTTCCATGGAATGAGGGGAAGTTGGAGACGATAGTGTGCGGAGAGCGTTTGTCCTCTTCTGAAAAGACCATATCGAGTCCGATGATGCCCGCGTCCGCATCACTCAGGTTCTGAATAAGCTGGGCCAATTTGTTACGCGACCACGGCCACTGCCCCTCTGTTTTTAAACTTTTTTCATCGATGTCCACGATCACGATAGGGGTGTTGACAGCAATAGGGCCGCGCAGAATAAAGAGGAAGTCCCGCAGGCGGTTGTCGAGAGAGAGAAAGGTCTGCGGCAATAAAAGGTAAGCACTGCTTAAAATAAAGATAATGCTCAAGGCTGTTGCGATGCGCCACCAGAACTTTTTCATCAGTTGCCTAAGGGATGTAGGTCGGAGGCTGATTTGTCGCACCGACACCTAAGTCAAAGGAGAAAGGTTCCTGCCCCGTCTGATACTGATCAATGATCTGCTCTTCAAGGATATAGCTGTTCTCAAGAGAGGGGAGATAGAACTCTCTGTTCTCTTGTTGCCCTTTATCCAGGGTCAATCCGACCAGTACGGGTGCAAAATCACCCATATTCATCTCATACAGACGCCATCGTTTCTCTTTATAGATCAGCATTTTTCCGGCTGAGACGATATACTCAGCATCTTTTGTCCAGACGATGATCTCGCCCTGAATACAGCCGATCTTCTCTTCGTCACCGTTGACATAGGCCATAAACTGTGTACCGCGAATACCGATGGTAGCGGCTTTGGTCCTGATCTTAAAGCGCTGCGGGGCTATTTTACCTATCTTGCCCGTGACGGTCTTGAAAAAGCCGCGTTTGAGCTGCATGACAACTTCAGGAGCAGTGCCATCTTGATATCGTTCGAAGAGGTACTCACTCTCCGGTCCGATAGTGATGACGGTGTCATCGTTTAGAACTACTTGGACTTTGGAACGGGTCGCTGTTTTGAGGAGATCGTTCTGGTTGATGATGTCGCCTTTTGCAACTGCCATGGTCGCATTTTGTCGCAACAGCTGCGCGCTTCCCGTTAATGCGCTAACGTGACCCATATTGGCTAAGAGTGTCGACAACAGGGTGAGTAGTAAAAGCAGAATTTTCATCATTATCTCCTAGTAGTTATAGCTGATGCCGAGCATCATCTCGTTTTTGTCATACGTAGCCGGGTCATAGTTGGAACTGTTCTTGACATAACGGTATTGCGCCTGCAGCCGAAGATCCTTGAGCAGGTCACGTTCAAGCGCAAATATCAGATCGTGATTGTGATCTTCACGGTGCCCTGCCGGGACCGCTTCAAAATCGCCGTAGCGGTACTGATAGTTAAGACGGATATCGAATATATTCCCGATAGAGTAGAGACCGCCGATGCTGCCGTAATAGAGGTTTTTGTTCGTAAAAGCGATAGGGTCATCATTAATGGCGGTGTAGTTTTCGTAACGGGTTTTCAGATAGGCCATATCTTTTCCGTCGATCCAGAATAGGCCGGCACCTGCACTGATGATGTCATCATCACGGAGTTTATTACTGCTTTGAAGATAACGGCGCGCAGTGTACGTGGCATTAAGATTTAACAGAAAGGTGGCTGAGAGCTGCATGTCAAGATCAGGCCGGATGCCGGTCTCTTGAAGCAGGTCCTGGTCGAGATAGTTCAGCCGGTCATAAAAAAGCGGGACATATAGAGAGTAGTTGCTGCCGCGATACCCGGCCCCGGCATAGACCCGTCCGTAGAGTGCATCATAGTAGTGCGCAGAAGCGTTGTCCTGATAGTAGAAGTTGGCATCACTGCGGAGAAACCATCCGCCGACTGTTGAGAGGTCATGTAGGTAACTGGCATCAGCTCTAAGGCGTGTAAAGAGAGTTGCCATCTGACCTTTTAACGTGCCGGTGATAAGATCGTCAGAGATGGGACTGATGTTGATATTACTGTCATAACCGACATCCAGGTTGACTCTTGCCCTTAAGCTGCTTAGCGATTCTGTTTCGGTTGTTTTAAAGGCGGACAAAGAGGTTCGCTGCTCAGGTGTCAGCTGGTAGTTGTCAACATCTGCCAGGACGGCTTTGGCCTGTTCTTGCATCTGCATAGAGCGGTAGAGGCCTGCGAGCTTCAGTCGCGCCTGGACATTGCCGTCATATTCCAGGATGGCACGTTCATACGCTGCTTGTGCAAGGTTGGTGTTCCCCTCTTTTTCATAACATTCACCGACGTCAATATCAGTGGAGCGGTCAAGGCAACTTGCGCTGAGCTGGAGTGCCGTTAAAAGTAGTATTGTGATCTGTTTAGTCATTACTGTATCTCATATGAATGTAAAATACCATCTGAATCGGCTGCGAGTAAAATTCCGGTAACACCGATATTAGATGAATAATCGATATATCCTATCGCCATAATGTCGAAGGGTAGACGTTGGTAGCTTTGTACCGACCAGCTTGAGGTTGAAAAAGAAGCAATGCCGACACCTTTTACGTTGGCATAAGCGTTTACGCCGTTAGGGTGTGTTTCAATGATCTTGGTGACATACGAGGCGGTGGTTATGGCAGGTAACCCGATGCCGTTAAAACTGTCCCAATATTTTATACCTCCGATTCCGGATGAGACAAAATAATCATATCCGCCTGAACTGGAGTTATAGATAGAAAACAGATTACGGTCTTGTCCGGCCACCTGTGGTGACGGTGCTGTTAAAGGTGATCCGGCCAGGTTGAAAACTTTGGTACCCTGGTCATAGTCACTGACCACAAGCGTGTTTCCTACTTTTTTAACATCAAAAGCTGTGCCAGTGGTATCTGCAACGAAGTTTTGTGACGGCAGTGATTCATTGGATATATCCAAATCAATAATTCCGAGTGTCGTTGCCGCTAAATAGGCATGTCCCGCTGTCACATCAAGTCCGTAGACCGGAACAGCCAAGAGGCTCTGGTTGAACGTAAGATAGTGACTTTTGATCACTGGCGCAGCGGGATTGGTGATGTCTACGATACTAAAGCCTGTTGATGAAGCGATATAGGCTCTGTTGATAGAACTGTTGAGGTCGATACCATAGACAATACCGAGTTCTGACGAACCGATATGGGCTTGCGGCGTGAAGGCAGAGGTTGTTAGATCATAGCTGATGATATCTAAGCCGTTTTGACTGCCGACAAAGAGGGTGGAGTTGACACTTTCCATGCAGTTAACGACAGACCCAACAGCATAGGTATGGCTGTTTTCCGGCAGTGTGACGGTAGCCACTGTTTTATTGACAGTGAAGTTGCTTCCTTCAATGGCAGCAGCGGTATACGGGTTACCGGCGAGGTCGGAAATCGTAGTCGTATTTAACTCCATGCTGTAGTTCGTTCCATTTACAAGATCGGTATCCGGTAGAAATGAGAGCAGGGAGCCTGAGAGACGGATAGACCCTGAAACAGGGTTGCCCGAGCCAGTAGCATAGACTTGAAGGACAGTCGGGTCGATATTTAAGGGTGAAATAGATTCACTGAATTGAAAATACAGAACAGCATAGGGTTCTATATTACTGCTTTTGTCAAGTGGCAGCGTTGCGACCAGTGTCGGACCGGTCGTATCCGGAGAGGGACCGCCCGAGGTAAATGGAATGACGGCATTTTCGAATAAATGTTCACCTGTTGTGCTTGCTACCGCCGTTGTAGCAACAAGGGTAAACTCCATGTTGGCCGTTAAGTAGACTTTGGATTGAACAATAATGTCTTGGTCTATTAAAGAGATATAGGCAGGTTGACGCTCATTGAAACTGTTTTGAATATAGACACTGTTCTCATTGACAGTAGACGGGTTCAAAGTGGTCGAGGCGTGCAGGATGAGCTGTGCATTAACCGGGACCTGAACCCCGGGTGCTAAAGCCGGTGCCAACGTGAAGCTGAGTGCCGGTGCTGCTTTTTCTGCAGTATTGTCAAAACTGTCACCGCATCCGCTCAATAGATAGAGCATCATCAAGAGAGGTAAAACTGCCCGCATCCGCAATCCTTGTTCTTATTGCCAAAAGTTGTTGCATGTTTCTAGTCCATTATAGTTCATAGGGTTTAAGAAGTTAATTAAACAGTGGTATAAGGTTGCTGAATGGGGGTATTTAGCTAAATGCACTTAAAATAAAAATCATTGTCGAACCTGTAGAGTGCTTATAGCTGTAAAGAAATACTTTATAATAGTTTTTTTCTTTGTCTACGGGATAAAATTCGTTACACTAGTGAAAAATGATAATAGTTTTAATTTCGGGTCTTAAGCTCAGGAGAGGTGAATGGAGAGAGATGCCGGTGAACTGCTGGAACTGATCTTTGGTTATATTACGAAAATCGCAGCCATACATGACCATACCCGACTGTTGCCGGAGCTGGCGCAGATGGGGCGGGATCTAGTCTCGGCGGATCGTTGCAGTGTCTGGGTTTTGGATAAAGAGAAAAAACATCTCTGGACAAAGGTCGCACAGGGTGTGGATTATATCAATATCCCTATCGGGAGCGGTATCGTCGGGAATGCCATATCGCAGAAGCGTGCGATGATCATTAATGATGTCTATGGTGATCCGCACTTTAACAGCAGTGTCGACAGAGAGACCGGGTACAAAACAGAGACGATGATGGTTATTCCGATGCATAACTCTAATGATGAGGTGATCGGTGCGATGCAGGTGATCAATAAAAAGGGGGCAGAAGGTTTCAGTGATGAAGACCTGCGTCATTTGACCCTGGCATCAACCTATGTGGCGGAGAGTGTAGAGTCATCTCTGCTGCTCGAAGAGATCGATGCCACCCAACGAGAGCTGGTCTACATCATGGGTGTAACGGGTGAAAGCCGTTCCAAAGAGACGGGGAACCATGTTAAACGGGTGGCAGAGTACTCCCGGCTTTTAGCAGAGCTCTCGGGTCTGAGTGAAGAGGAGTGTAACGTACTCAAAGACGCCTCTCCGATGCATGACCTTGGCAAGATCGCCATTCCTGATGCCGTGTTAAACAAGCCGGGGAGTTTTAACGAGCAGGAGCGGCGTATCATGGATACCCATGCCGAATTGGGCTACAACATCCTGAAGGGCTCTGAGCGGACGCTTTTAAAAGCAGCGGCTATTGTCGCTTATCAGCATCATGAGAAGTATAACGGTACGGGCTATCCCAACGGGTTGCGGGGTGAAGCGATCCATATATACGGCCGTATTACAGCCCTTGCCGATGTCTTTGATGCTTTGGGTTCAGACCGTGTCTATAAAAAGGCGTGGGATGATGAAAAGATATTTGAGTTGTTCGAAAAAGAGAGAGGTGAGCACTTTGACCCGAAACTCATTGATCTCTTCTTTGCCAACAAAGCGCGATTCCTGGCGATAAGAGATGAATTTAAAGATGTATTCCATGGCGAATGAAATAACAATACTGGGTGCCAACGGCACGAAAGGTTTGGAAGGCGGGACAACTGCTTTTTTGATCGATGCACACAATGTCATCGATGCAGGTAATCTTCTCCGACCGATGAAAGAGGCTGTCGCAGAGATCGATACGATCTGGTTGACCCACTCGCATTTGGATCATATATCCGACATTGCTTACATTATGGACAGTTATTTTTCGAAACGCAGGAAGACACTGAGACTGCGTGGTCTGCCGGCAACATTAGACGCTATAAAAAAACATCTGTTGAACGATGTCATCTGGCCTGACTTTTCCAGGATCCGACTGGATAAAAGTGAAAATATGGCGTTGGAGTATGTGCCGATTGCACTTGGAGAGGTCTATACCATAGATGAGACGACTACGATCGAAGCTTTTGCTACCGATCATACCGTTGAAAGCTGCGGGTATATGATAAACCGTGGTGGAAGAACGCTCTTGATCACAGCCGACACCTATGATCTGCAGTCTGTGATCGATCTTGTAAAACAGAGAGAGACTGTTTCGGCACTGGTAATCGAGTGTTCCTTTCCTTCGAGTATGGAGATTTTGGCCAAAGAGAGCAAACACCTGACGCCTGAACTGCTCTTTAATGCTTTAAAACCTCTCGAATCAAGTGGATTGAAGCTCTATGTTAATCATTTAAAACCCCTCAATAAAGAAACAATATACAGAGAAATAGATGAAAAAAAGGGTGCCTGGAAGGTGGTGATTTTAAAAGATGGTAAGAAAATCCACTTTTAAGTTGAAAACCCTTGACATTGAAAACAAAAGTGCCTATAATTGCAGCTCGATTTCAGATGCCGACATAGCTCAGTTGGCTAGAGCAGCTGATTTGTAATCAGCAGGCCCGGGGTTCAAATCCTCGTGTCGGCACCATTTGATTTCGAATATTAGAAACAGTGTTAGACCAGATTAATACAAACAAACGTGGTGAGATAGTCAAGTGGCCAACGACGGCAGACTGTAAATCTGCTCCCTATGGGTTCAGAGGTTCGACTCCTCTTCTCACCACCATCAATGATGACGCGGGCGTAGCTCAGTTGGCTAGAGCGTCAGCCTTCCAAGCTGAG
>JBFHIS010000031.1:0-24104 GCA_041596355.1 Sulfurimonadaceae bacterium
GATCCTACTAGCGCATTCTCTTTATAAAAACAATCAAAGATATGACCCTCAAAGATATCTGAAATATCAACAAATCAAACAGGAATGCCTCTGAATAAAATCGATCTATATTCAGAGTTTTTAAAGGTGGAAACTTTTTTGCTCTTACAATATTCTCCAGAAAGAGATGGTGTTGATTTTGTACATAAATATCTTAGAAATGGCTCCTTCACATTAAAAAAAACATTTGTATTTCATCGTAATGATATTTATGCGAGTCCAACCAACGAATCTTCTATAATTTTCAATATTGCTACTTTAAAAGATAATTATTATGTTTTTAATAGTGGCATTTTAGATATAGACTTCACACTTTATATTCATAAAGATATAAAGTTTGATAAACATATTTTTATTGCTAAGGGTTCTTATAATATATCAATTTTTCAAGCAATAGATACTGTAATTTCATCCAAAGAATTATATATAGGTGGACATCAGAAAAACCATATACCTCTAGAAGAATTCCAAAAATTTTTAAAAGAATTTCCTACTCACACAGAAATGGAAAAATATAAAACGTCCAGGATTGAAATAATCCTAAGAGAGTATTTTGATACAAAACGTAATTTTGAAGATGAGTATACAAAATATATGAATAAAAAAATAAGTAAAACGGGCTTTAATTTAGATTCTATTATTCAAGTATATGAAACTGAAAAATATCACCTAATACTAAAAAAATTAAAAGAAATGTTAGATGATGAAGATAGTTATACAGAAGCTAATTGGCAAAAAGAAATCTTACAGATTATCAGGCTAATATATCCAAAATACGTTAGTGTATTAGAAGAGGTGACCATCAAGAATTCTTACGATAATACTACTAAACGTTTAGACTTAGTTCTTGTTGATTCAAACGGTAATATTGATATTGTAGAAATTAAAAAACCTTTTGGAGATAAAGGTGTTTTATCTAAAGGACAGTATAGAAATAACTTTGTACCGAAAAGAGAGTTGTCAGGTTCAATCATGCAAGTTGAAAAATATATTTTTTATTTGAATAAATTTACAAAAAAACAAGAACAACTTATGACAAATGAGTATCAAGAACATTTACCAAAAGGATTAAAAATTCAAGTAATAAATCCAAAAGGTTTTATCATTGTAGGTAGAGATTCTGTCTTTGATACACAACAAAAAAAAGATGATTTTGAGATTATTAAACGTAAGTATAAAAATCTTATGGATATCATCACTTATGATGACCTTGTTAGAAGGGTTGAAAATGTTCTCAACAGTTTTAAATTACACCCCAGGGATTGAATCCAACCGAACAAAGCACTACACATAACAGACTCTAGCAAAAAGAGAACGTGAGGTATAAGTATCATCTGACTCCTATATTTCTGGGTCGTGCTAAAAACAGTGATTTACCTCTATACTATTAATTTTTACTCGTTCCCACGTTACGCGTGGGAATGCATACCAGCGTTAAATTCTCCAAAACTGTTCAACTGTCATTCATACTCCGAAGGGGACCTTACTACCTGAACAGCCTGGCCGACCCGCTGGTCAGGATGACCGTTTTGTATTCGTTTCCGTATTGGTGGTCTATGACAAGCTCGCTTGCTTCATCTGCCACTATCTCATTGCCAGGATAAACTTCGTAGGTAGTGGTGAGCTCCATCACAACCGGTGCCTTGGAGACTGCTGCCTCAGAGTCTGAGCCGGAACCGCATCCCACGAGAAAAGTGGCTGTAATAAGGGAGATCAGTATATACATTCTTTTATTCATCATAAGCTCCTTAAAATCTTATCGTGTCGGTCAGCTGGGTCTTGACCTCGATGTGCAGGGTAGCATTTTCGTCATAGACCCGGATTGTATTTCCGGGTTCAAACGGCGTAGACTCGTCTGCGGTCCACCATGTCTGCTGCGTGTTGTTGACATCCGTCGCCACGTAGCGGCTTGTACTTTTACCTTCGTTGTCCGTGGTGACCACTACCTGCACCTTCGTGCCGTTGACATCTGTAAAGTCAACCGGTGAGAGTGTGCCTGTCACGTTCGCATCGTCGCTGACGACAGTCTCTGCTCCGGGAATATCGAAGTGCACAGCGCTCTCGCCGCCCAAAGCGTCGTAGTTGACCCGGTACTCCGCCTTGCCGTCGGGGTAGGTCGTTGCGACCACACGAACGTCTCGGCCGTCTTGAGCCAAGGCCGTGCCTTCGGTGACGACATTGCCGTCGCCGTCCATGTAAGTCATGGCGTCCTGGATATTAAAAAATGCCGATGTGGTGCTACCGTCCGCATTTGTCTGACTGTTCACTAAAACGTTTATGGTCATATTCTTGTCAAATGTCAGACCGAAACTGTCGGTAGCGCGTATGCAGATGCTGTAGCTGGACTTGACCTGAGCGACTAAGACGTCGGCGCTTTGAAGCATATTGCCTGATATGGCGAAACTGCCGTCATCCGCTCCGGGGGCAACGCATGCAAGCGCAAACGTGTTTGTATCGCCAATATCGGCATCGACGACAGCCAGTGTTCCGACAACCGTTCCGGCAGGCATGTTGTCGCCGACGGTGTTCGAAGTGATGTTGATATCCGTGGCAGCGCTGTTTACGATCGCACCGTCACGTACACACCTTGCCATTTCAGCTTCCCATTTAGATCTATCATACCACTGGTCAGTCCAGAACGAGTAGTACCTTGCGCTGGCTGCATCAACTGCCGTAGAACTCCAAACATAATTGTAATTATTGATGGTATCAAAACTGCTTTGGCCCGTGTCTATGACACTCTGCCATTGTACTTCACTTGGCAGATACCAGTCGTCAACTCCGGCAAAAACGAGATTGTTGCAATAGGTTATGGCATCGGCCCAATTCTTGCTCGGACCTGTACCGTTATCCATCCACGTGGTATCGTTAACGTCGTCATAAACGGTATCGTTGGCGTTATCGCGGCTGAAGGCTCCGAAGAGCAAGGTGGCGGTTACCAGAATCAAAAAGAGCGCTCTCATGTGTCACTCCCCTTACCTGCAATAGGCGGTATTTTTGTCGTTACCATTTCTATCTCCTTATTCTGTATGTTTCATCTGCCGCACGCTTACATAAGCGGTACTACTTGAACAACTTGGCTGAACCGTTGAACCGTGTGACTGTTTTGAACTTGTTACCATCGATAGTTCACGAGTAACATTGTTTCATCAACTTGTCGGGAAGTTGTCGGAAAAATAGAGAGATCTTTGTGTTATAGTGCTATTTCAACGATAATACAGGCTGTTTAAATTGCATCTACTTTTAACTTTTTTGGGACTGCTGCTCGGTGTTTCTTCTCTGATGGCCGATGCAACATTATCCACTGCTGACGATGTTACGGTATCGATGAGCGTGTTTCACGACCCATCCGGAGAACTGGACCCCGAAGCGGTACTGCAGGCCGACCGATTCAGCCCCAAGATCGATGACACGGTACTGCCGCTGCGCGAAGGGGCATACTGGTTCAAGACCACTATCTGCAACCCGGGGAACCACCCCCGGGAGCAAATTATCTATGAAAACGAAGACATCTATGATGCAGCCACTTTTTTTGAGCTGAGAGAGGACGGGGAGCTTCTTCAGCGCTACGAAGCAGGTCTAAATGTCAATCCGGCAGATCGACTTATCCACAACTACAGACCAGCCTACCCTTTGACTATCGAAGCCGCTGCATGTAAAACCGTTCTTTTAAAGACCGTGTCCGAGTTGAGCTACCTGTGGCCCTTTGTGAAATCGCCGCACGCATTTGAAACCGACAATTACACCATCTTGTATTTTTACTTTTTCTTTTTCGGTGTCGCCTTTTCGATGATTCTCTACAATCTCTTTATTTTCATTTTTCACCGTGAACGTATCTATCTGTACTATATTTTGTATCTCGTCTGCTTCAGTCTGTGGATGCTGCATCAGTCCGGGTACACCCATTACTACCTGAGCGGTGAGGCCATCCGCAACGGCTACATCGTGACCATATTCACATTTATGTCGTTTATGTTCTTTACCAAAGAGCTGTTGCGTAACGAAATCAGGACGCGCCTGTTTGACTGGTTTACCAACGGCTACATCGCCCTAATGTTCTTTAGCGCCCTCATTTTTGTGATTGACAATCGCCTGGGAACCGCTATCTTCTCCGGCACAGGCTCGCTCGTTCTGCCGTTTTTCGCAGTTTATCTGATGTTTCACGGCAATCGTCAGACCAAAATGTACCTGGTGGCGCTCGTCATCTATTTGGCGGCACTCAGCTTCTCCATGCTTGCGCTCGCCGGTGCCATCCCCTACAATGACATTACACGTCATGTCCACCCGGCAGGAGCTATGATCGAGATGATTCTATTCGCCGTCATCCTCGCCTACCGCATGAACCTGATAAAACTCGAAAAGCTCGATATCCAACAGCAGCTGCTCAACCTGAAGAGCGAACAAAACGCCCTTTTGCAGAGTAAAGTCGAAGCACAGACCAAAAACCTGACCCTGCTCTTTCAGGAGCTTCATCACCGGGTCAAAAACAACTTCCAGCTCATTCTCACCTTTTTATGGGTAAAGAAAAAGTCGTTGACCGATCCCAAAGCGATCGAAGCCTTCGAGATTACGGACAAACGCATCCATGCCATCGCACAGCTGCATGAACTGCTTTATGCCAACGAAGCGACGAGCGTCCAATTTAAAACCTATCTTCACAGCTTTCTCACCTCTTTCAAGACCGAACGTCCTGACGTGACCATCATCGATGATATCGCAGATGCCACACTGACTTTCGACACCGCCGTTACACTGGGACTGATTCTCAATGAACTAATGATCAACAGTTTCAAATACGCCTTTGAACAGAGTGTCTCACCACAAATCGAGATCATCTTTAAAACCAGCGAAGCCCGTCAGTGCATCCTGACCTTCCGTGACAACGGCATAGGCTTTGATGCAGCCATTCTCGCTACCCATACCGGACTGGGGTATGAGCTCATCAACGAGCTGACGCGCAAGCTCAATGCCTCTTTTGAACTCGACAGCAGCAATGGCATCTCGGTGGTGATCCGTTTTGAATGCGAGGCCATCGATGCCTGAATTCACACCGCTTCGCGTTCTTATCGTCGATGACGAGCCGCTGATCACCATCTTTATCAAGCGTATCGTCGCAGCAGCGGGTCATCAGATTGCCGATATCTGCTACGACAGCGATCATGCCCTTCGGGCCATCAAAGAGAGCAGGCCCGATCTGATCTTCATGGATATTAATATCAAGGGGAGTCTTGACGGCATCAGTGTCATCAAAAAGGCGGGCCCCATTGACGCGATGCTTTATTACATCAGCGCGTACAGTAGCGACGAGATCATTGAAGAAGCGCTTGGTACCCACCCCTACAACTACCTCTTCAAACCGATCAAGGAGGTCGAAGTCAAAACAGCTCTGGAACTGTGCCGCTTGAGACTACAGGCTCCCATAAAAGGCTCACCGCACCGTATTCGGCTTGCGGATGCGCTCTATTTTGATCTGCATCTTGATATTTTGGAGTTTGAAGCATCGCCTGTGTCGCTGACAAAAACCGAACAGAAGTTGATCAGAGTTTTTGTGGACAATATCAACATCCTGCTCTCGTATGAGTATCTCCGCGAAGCGGTCTGGGAGCAGAAGAGTATTGCCGATTCAACACTCAGAGACCATGTATCAAAGTTGCGTCAGAAATTCCCGCAACTCAATATCCATACCAATTTCGGTGAAGGATACAAGCTTATCGTGACGTCATGACAACGTAGAGATCAGCGCTGTAAGCATCTCTTCGGCCAGTAAGAAATTGAAATAGTTGTTATCAACATCAAAGCCGACAAAAGTGTCGAAATCTAATGGTTTCTCATCGATCTTATAGACATGCCACGAGAAAAGATCCTGCTTGAAAGTCTCAGCGAAATTTAGAGTCAGGTGACAACCCACTACTTATATAGTACAATAGATTAAAATACTAATGCGGAGAAATGAATGCCAAGAAGACCAAGAGTTGACTTTGCGGCCTTTCATCATGTGGTTAATCGTGGGGTAGCGAGAGGTAAGAACTATAAAACAGCTGATGATAAAAAGAAGTATTTAAAAATTACACCTCAGGAGTTGAATCTCCACTTTTTATAACATCAGAGACAGCAGAGAGCTTCCGCTACAGGGTGATTCTGTCTCTTCCCTGCTCTTTTGAAATGTAGAGTTTCTTATCGGCGTGTTTGATCAGTTCTTCGAGAGAATGTTCGTTTTCCAGTATCTGTACGCCAGCGCTGAAGCGGTACTCCAACGTGTGTGTTCCTATTTTTACACCGCCCTCTTCTATGATCTTCTCCCGTATTCTCAGCAGAAGCTGTTCGGCATCTTCTGCCGTTGAATGCGGCAATACGAGGATGAACTCTTCTCCGCCGTACCGGTATGCCATGTCACCTTCTCTGATAACCGACTTGATCTTGCGCGCAAAATCTTTAAGGACGATATCGCCGACATCGTGGCCGTAGGTGTCATTGACCGCTTTGAAACAGTCTAGGTCCATCATCGCCACACTCAGGCTATAGTTATAGCGTTTGGCGTTTACGAACTCTTTTTTTCCGCTTTCGTTAAGATAGTACCTGTTATACAGAGAGGTCAAAGAGTCGGTGATGGAGTTTGAGAAGAAGCGGTTCTTCTCCTCTTCGAGCTTATAGAATTCCAGTGTCTTGCTCAGCATGATGTTAAAGGGCGACTGGAAATTTTTGAGGATCTCAAGCTCGTAAGGTTCGAAGGTCTGCTCTTCGTCAAACAGAAATTGCATCATACCGACGATAACTCCTTCCCCGTTGCGCGAGATGAATGTGTAGCCGACATAGCTCTTACCCAGATCGATCGAGCAGAGGTTTGCGATCTTTTCGACACGGACACCCTGTTGTTCAAAGAGGTCCGGGTAACGGCTTCTGGCGATTTTTTCGCTCACTTCAGTCTTGATGGCATGGTCTTTTGCGGAGTCAAACAGAACGACCTGCTGATCGACAAAACCCATGGCGATGATACGCTCTATTTTAAAGAGCTTTTGGACCTCCGTCAAGACCCGTTCAAGCGTAAGAAAACCGTTAATGCTGTAGGCGACATCATTAAAAATAGCCGAAAGTATGGCATTACTCTTGGTCAGAAGACGAACGTCTTTTCCCACACCGGTCTCCAAAAAGAGCCCCACCTCCAGCTCTCTCAGTCTCGCGATGACAGGTGCGATAAGTTCCTTTTTAAGAATAGAGCCGTGCTGCGGTGCGATCATTTCGAGCGGGTATTTGCCAATGTTGTCGAGGCCGCTGTTGACGATCTCTTTGGAGGGCATATAGTGCGCATGAAATGAGCGCATCTGCTCGAAGTAGCTGTCGGCATCCGCTGCATAGAGCTGAAACGTCTCGGTGAAGGCGCCGAAAATATCACTGCTGAAGAGCACCTTTGTAGCCCTGTCATAGCTGCAGAAAGCACCGGGAAAGTGCATATACGGCGTAAAGATGAACTGCAGGGAGCGTGACCCGGTCTCCAGTCTCCACTGATGCTCTTCGATCTCGTAAAAGTCCACCTTCCAGTCATAATGCTTCAGAAGTGCAGCGGTCCGCCAGTGCGTCACGACAGTGCGTCCCTCCGTTCCGATCTCGGCAAAAATATCCGAAATGCAGGAGGTGATATCCGGGTCCTGGTGCTGACAGACGATGTAGCGGATATCTTCGAGCGGCATAAGCTGAACTATTTTTTCGCGGGTATGAGGCCATGTGAGCTTTGAGCCCGGATCGATCAAGACGGAGTGATCGCCGTTTTTTATCAGATAGACGTGACACTGAAACGGGTCGTTAGGCAGGACATATCCTACCCAGTAGATATCTTTTGCAATTTCGATCGGCGCCGCTAAATCATACATCATATTCCTTTTACAGACAAACAAGCTCTCTTTATTGTACTGAATTTATCTAAAATCGCTTACTTGTCCGGCCGGCTTAAAAACGTTTCCCTACCTCTTTTCAATCGTATTGAACCTGAAGACCAATCCGGCATCGACAACCGTCGTGTTGAGAGAGCCGTTGACTGCTTTAATCTGACCGACACCCGCTTGCACACCCACAGCGTCTGAAAAGTCATACGCTATGCCGGCCATCGGCTGGATGATGGCTCCGCCTTCTGTTGCGACACCGCCGCCGGCACCTGCTCCGCCGAGCAGTTCAAAGTAAAGCGATGCTTTTTTGAAAAGGTAAGGCGTTTTATAGCCCAGACCGAGAAGACCGCTGGCGTAACCGCCGACACCGCCGGAGTACGCGCCGTAAGCCTGACCGGTGAGGTAGAAGTTCTCACTGAAATAGCGGTCTATCTTCAAACCGACCAGCTCTACCGCACTTTCCTCAGCGTTATAGCGAATGGTGTTTGATGGCAGATAGCTTTGGTTGACTAAGCGTATTAGCCATCTACCGATATCCGTCTCACCATCAGCAGATCCGCTGCTACCGTTTCCAACACCGAAAAGCGTCAGGTTATAGGCTAGCGAGACTTTGGCCGTCTGCGCACTAAAGTGGCCGTCAGGTGCATCCATATAGCCCGCTTCAAGATTGACGGTCAAGGCATCGACAGGCCTGTAGTAGGCCGCCACATCGGCTTTGTAGATGAACCCGCCGCCGGTGTCGACCTGCCCGCCGCCGCCGCTGCCGAGTGACAGTTTGGCTTTTAGCCCAAGATTTCGGCTCAAAGCATAGTCATAGCCCAGACCGCCGAGTACTTCCGCGTAGCCTCCTGCACCGCCCGTCATAGCACCGGCACTCTCAAGATAACCGAACCAATGTTTGTCGAAATAACTCCCGTACTCAAAACCCACAAGCCCTATGTTTCCAAGATCTTGAACGCCGCCTGTGTCCGTTGTACCGTCCAAGGGATAGTATTGTTGAAACGTGAGTGAAAAGTAGTGTTCAAACCAGCCAAAGGAGTCTTTCGCGGTGTAGCTGCCTAACGAACTGTTGAGTACCTCTATATCTGTTGTCTCTGCCAAGACCGTGTCAAACGGCACTTCCAACTGCAAGGCGAACTGATCACTGCTGATGTCGCCGTTGGGGAATTCCACCAGAGAGTAACTGAGCCCGGCTCTCCATGACGAGGCGTCATAAAGAAGGCCTGCATGCGGCCGCAGCATCAGACCGCCGCCTTGAGGCGCGGCTCCGCCACCGCCACCGCCGCCGAAAAAACCAAGGTCGAGAGCGATGTTTTTGAAAAGTTTCTGTTCATAGCCCACTTCCAGGCCCCCGGTAAAAAAACCGCCCCGTTGACCGGTAACGGCGCCGTAGACCCCCAGCCCGTAATAGAAACCCGTCTCACTGCGTAAAAGATAGTTTATGCCGACAAGCCCCATCTCTTCGTCGTCCGGCAGCGTTACCGTCTCATACGTCGTACGGTAGAGACCTGGCTTGACAATGACCTCTGTTGCATAAAGACTGTACATGGAACTGACCAGTATGCCTAACAGGAGAGTACGCAGTTGGGGCATCAATATCTCCTTTTGATTTTATCGTTTGCTTATGATACTTTTATTTTACATAACTTCACATCTATCCACTTTAGTAAATGTGCGGCGAAGTTTTCCTGTTTGGATATATACGTTGTCAAGATTGAGAGGGGAGTTTTTATTGATGGAGCAGTGCCTTGGAAATGTTTTTTTACAAGGTTTTTGAGTATGTTAAAGATCCTCCGATATCTGAAGAGATCCTTTTTTCACATCTTAAAAAGAGCAGCGCTCTCTTCTTGTAGGGTTCACTCTTTAGGCTGAAACAATGTTCCCAGTGTCTGCTTATCTTCTATCAGAAAAGACTCTGCGGCACTGAGGTCAAACCCGTTGCATAAGAACATTCTTCTTCCCCGTTCCAACAGAAATTGTGCCGCTTTTAACTTGGTCACGATCCCCCCTGTTGCAAAAGGATTATTTGGCGTTGCATCATCGATTAATGCATCTTTTGGTATTTCATGTAGAACCTTATAGCGTTTGGCACTTTCATGTTCTTGTGGATTTTTGTCATAATAACCGTCTATATCACTTAAGATAACCAACAGGTCCGCATTGGTTGCATACGCGACATTGGCAGAAAGTTGGTCATTGTCTCCAAAAAGCTGTTCCGGTGTCGAGGTGATATCATTCTCGTTGACAATAGGCAGGATATCATTGTCTAAATGGGTGTTAATGATCTCCTGAAACATTTTTGTACGTTTTCGCGAATCGAAATCATCCTCTGTCAGCAATATCTGTGCCGTGTCTATTTCATAGATGTCAAATTTTCTTTTGTAACTTGACATTAAGATAGGCTGCCCTGCTGCCGCGATCGCCTTTTTACTGATCTGCTTGCTTTTATCAATTCTCAATGCCGAATAACCTGCGGCGACAGCTCCGGAAGTGACCAGGATCACATCGTACTTTTCTTGAAGTTCGGCAATCAGTTTCACCAAATTGAGCATCCGTTTTTTGGCAATATTATTCTTTTCTGTCAAGACGGCACTACCGACTTTGATCACAACTCGTTTCATCTATTTTCCTTCATATCTTTTAAGTTTGCGGTGGACTTCACCAAATATTTGTTGACTCTTTTGAGAGTTTTTAGGCCCCATTGTACCAAAAAACAGAATAGCTATCCACGCGGCAACGAAACCCGGGAGCAATTCATAGAGATCAAAAATCCCGCCTTCAAGCTGTTTCCATACGATAACGGTGATCGCTCCCGTAAACATTCCGGCAATAGCACCGTACTTGGTAACATCTCTCTTGTAAAGCGAAAGTATGACAACGGGGCCAAAGGCTGCACCAAACCCTGCCCAGGCATAGGCAACCAATTTGAGGACACTCGAGTTCTGATCAAGAGAGAGGTACCAGGCGATCACGGCAATAACGATCACTGTCGCCCGACCGACCCAGACCAGTTCATTATCACTGGCATCCTTACGTAATATCGCGTGGTAAATGTCACGCGTGAGCACAGAAGATGAGACAAGCAGCTGCGAGTCTACGGTACTCATTATCGCAGCAAGGATAGCGGCAAGCAAGAAACCGGCGATCCACGGATTAAAGAGTAACTGAGAGAGTGTTATAAAGATCTTCTCGCTGTCGTGAAGATCAATACCTGCAGCCGCGACATAGGCAATTCCAAAAAAGCCGACCGCCAAAGAACCGATGATGGAGAGTATCATCCAGCTCATCCCGATCGCTTTAGCCCGGTGAAGTTCATTCTCATGACGAATCGACATAAAACGGACAAGAATATGCGGTTGACCGAAATAGCCGAGACCCCATGCCATAAGTGAGACGATACCTATAAAGGAGGCCCCGCTGAAAAGGTCGACCTTGGAGGGGTCGATCGATTCGATTACGCGTAACCCTTCATTTACACCTCCGATCTGATAGATCACGACGATCGGAGTTATAACAAGGGCCAGCATCATCAATATGCCCTGGACAAAATCTGTCCAACTCACCGCATTGTAACCCCCTAAAAAGGTATAGGAGACAATGATAAAACTTCCTATAAGCAAGGCCGTTGAATAATCAAGACCGAATGTCGCTTCAAACAGTTTCGCCCCGCCCACAAGACCGGCCGAGGTGTAGAGCGTATAAAACAACAAGATCACAACTGCAGTAATAACGCGCAGTATATGTCCATTGTCTTCAAAACGGTTGGAAAAGTAGTCGGGAATGGTAATCGCGTCATCAAGCGAATGGGTGTAAACACGCAGCGGTCTGGCAACGTAGTGCCAATTCAGATATGCCCCGATTATCAATCCGACAGCGATCCAACTGCCCACAATACCATCACTGAACATCATGCCGGGAAGGCCAAGCAGGAGCCAGCCGCTCATGTCGGATGCCCCGGCACTCAGTGCGGTAACACCGGGTCCAAGTCCTCGTCCGCCAAGGACATAATCACTCAGGTTATCAGTTTTAAGATAAAAGTAGATGCCTATACCTACCATCCCCAACATATAGATCAGAAATGAGATGAGTGCCGGTAATTCCATATTTTAGTTCTCCTTATTTTTGAGGCCCGTTAGGCCTAAGTTTCCGTAACGGTGATAAGAGTTCGAAACACTTTGTTCACGAAAATAGTGCATCAGTTCAATACGTCCATGCCCCACAAAAGGAGTAGCTGCGATATAGACAGCTTTCTCTGCAAGAGCCTCATAGATGCTCATGGAAACATTTTCCGGTTGTAAAAAGCGGATACGGTCGCTCTTAGGGATGGCTTCGATCAAAGCTGTTTCATCTTCTTCGACAAGGAGATCTCCCGTATCGAACAGAACTGTTTTGTGATCTTTCAAGTATAAAAGCGCCCCACTTTTCGGTCCGTTGGGAATAGATAGACGCAGCGACGCGCCACTCATTTTGACCGCCGCGATAGAAGAGAGTATCTCATAAAGACCATCACTCTCTTCACAGCGCAGCAAGACACTTTTAACAGGAAGATAACGTATGACATTGCTTTCTCCACGGATATTGCTGTAGTCATGCTCTTGTAAAAACTCCTCTTTCAACCAGTACGCGAAATGGCTGACAGTTTCTATGCTCTTTTTTAAGAGCGAAGTCGATCTGCCTGACTCTTTTGCAAGAGATTCCAGTCTCTCGATATAAGGGTGATGCCCTCTCTCCTCTATATCCTTACCATCAAAGCTTAGATCCATAAACTGCGAGACATAATTTAGCCCTCCCGCTTTCTTGCCGCTGCCTATAGCAGACTTCCGCATACCGCCGAAGGGTTGTCGCAGAACGATCGCCCCTGTTGTCATACGATTGATGTAGAGGTTCCCTGCAAGCAGTTTTTCTTTCCAGACAGCTTGTTCGCGCTCGTCCAGACTCTCAAGTCCGGAGGTGAGTCCGTAGCCCGTAGCATTGACCTTTTCGATCGCATCTTCAAGATCGTCCGCACACATCACAGAGAGTACAGGACCAAAAAGTTCATTCATATGGCAAAAATCACCCGCTTGCGTTCCCCAGCGAATCGACGGTCTAAGCATATAAGGGTTGTCCCCGTCTGCGTAACGCGGTTCAAGCACCCAACTCTCGCCTTCATCCAGTTCGCTCAATGCATTTTGCAGATTGCCTTCGGGAAGATGGGACAAAGCACCGATGCGGTTTTGAAATTCCCACACTGAACCGACTTCCAACGACGAAGCGGCATCGATGAGCATACGTTTAAAACCTGCATCTTCATACAACTCTTTTTCAAGTACCAGCAGTGAGGTTGCCGAACACTTTTGTCCGGAGTTGTTAAATGCAGATGCCACTACATTTTTAACGGCCTGGTCTCTATCTGCCAGTGCCGTGACGATAGTGGCATCTTTACCGCCGGTCTCGGCACTGAGATGGATGTCGCAACGGCTTTTTATCATCGCATTGGCAGTGGCTTCACTTCCTGTAAAGATCACAAAATCGACAGCAGGGTTTGGAATGAGCTCTGTTCCGGCTAATCTACCGCTTGATGGAACAAACTGCAGGGTATTTTTACTGATACCTGCATCCCAAAAGCACTGACACAACCGGTAGGCGCACAGGACTGCCTCCGATGACGGTTTTAAGATGACCGTATTGCCTGCAGCCAGGGCTGCCGCAATACCGCCGACAGGGATAGCAATGGGGAAGTTCCAGGGACTCACCACCAGGCCTACCCCTTTTGCCTGCATTGTCAGCCCCTCGATTGAGGCCAGTTTTTCAACACTGTAGGGGTAAAAGTTTAAAAAGTCGATCGCCTCCGAGACTTCCACATCGGTCTCGCCAAAGACCTTTCCAACCTCTGCCGCGGCGACCCCGATAAGGTCCCCTCTGCTCTTTTCAACTTCATCGGCGACATTCATGAGGATCTTTTGACGGGCTTGATGATCGAGCGTTCGCCAACCGTCCGGATCGGCTGAAGCAACAGTCACTGCTTCAGCCAACTCTTCGGCAGATGCCGGCACGTAGCTGCCGACGATCACATTATCGTGATATTGCGACTTATCGATGACCTCAACCGGCTCTTCTGAGCCTATGATGCTGCCGCCGATGACAGGTCTGGCGTTGAAACCGCCGTCAGCGCCGATATTCTGCCATTTTTGACGGATAGTCTCTGCCCATTTATGGTTTTGTGCAAGCGCAAAATCGGTATCACTTCTGTTGCTAAATCGGTCAGCAGTGCGAACCACCGGCTTCACTGGCTCCAGGTTTCGGTCTTGTGTACGAAAAGGCTTCAGTCTCGTCTCGGGGATTCTCGCCAAGGCATCATCATAGCTTTTTACAACTTTCTCCCATGAGGGTGAACCTACCGTCAATCCAAAACTGTGACGCAAAAAATTCTGTTCGGCCGTATTCTCATCAAACCGGCGTACCAGATAGGCTATGGCATTGGTAAAGGTTGAAAGCGTTGCGGTCGGCGCATACAAAATAACATTCAACCCCTCTTTTTTGAGGGTCTTATAGGCTGCTTCACTCATCCCTTCGAGCATCTCTGCCGAATGGTAAGCTTCAACATTGCGTTCACGGGCCAAGACGACCCCCAGCGCATGATCAAACAGATTGTGCGAAGCGACACCCGTATAGACATAAGGTGCGGTATCCATCTCAAGAAGATAGTCCATCAATATCTTGAAGTTTGCATCTGTCTCAGCCTTGTCAAGATAGGTCACGCAGGGCCAGCCGCGCAGACTGGCTTCGGTGAGTTCCATCTCCTGATTGGCTCCTTTTACGAGACGTACTTTGATGGGAGCGCCGCCATTTTCTACCCGTCTCTTTGCCCAAGCGGTCAGTTTTTTAAGACACGCCAGTGCGTCGGGAAGATAGGTTTGCAGAACGATACCCGCGTGCAGCTCTTTAAAAGGTTCTTTGGAGAGCGTCTGCATAAAGACATCAACAGTGAGCGACAGGTCACGGTACTCTTCCATGTCGAGATTGACGAACTTGTAGTGGCGTTGGCCTTTGTTGTCCGTGTAGGGATGGTCCATGGCCGCGCGATAGATCAGCTCCAATCGGTCTGCTATCTGATCAACGCTCCATTGATGGGCAAGCGGTGTGATCTGTGAAAAAATTGTCGATATCTTGATCGAAATATAATCGATGTCCGGACTTTTAAGTGCGTTAATATATTTTTTAACCCGCTCTCCTGCCTCTTCTTCACCCAGGACACTTTCACCGATGATATTGATGTTGACACGCGTTCCTTCTGCTCTGCGGGACTGAAGATGTTTCGAGAGCAGTGATGTCTCGCCTTTGATGACGACAGTGCTGATGTCATTGCGCAGATACTGAATAAACAGAGGAATGGAGATAGCAGGCAGATAGATCCCGACATGGCGGAACATCCACACCAGAATCTTTTCAAATGCTGTAAAAATATCTGTATTCTCATACTTGTTAAAGAGATATTCGAGCTGGTCTGCAACACGGCTGCTCTCTTTGCTGCGAAAGCTCTGGTCCAAAAGCTCGATCAAAAAGACCTTGTTCATAGGATCTTTCAGCATCTGCTTCATAGTCTCATGAAACTTCTTTTCAGTCTGCTCCCGACTCTGCTCTATCTCACCTTGCCACTGAGTCGCAAGAATTTTTGCTTTTTGGAATGTTGTTGAACTGATCTTCATCTATCTCCTTTTCTCTCTTGATCATCAGAAGAATGTAACGAAGTATGTTCGTAGGTAATACTAAGGCTCTTTTCCTGATTTTTTACAATATGCATATGGGCTACATACTAACAATTGAAGACTTGGAGCTTGCTTTAACCCTTTGAAGATCTTTTGATCAGGTATGCGTAAAGTACTTGAAATAGGCGTTAGAATGGCTGTTTTCGCAGAAAAACAAATCTTGAAAGTTGCAAAAGTTCCTTACAAAAATGGGCACAACACAAACGTATGATCGATAGATGATTTCAAAATTATATACAATTTTAAACAACGTAAACAAATAAATATTAATATATTTATCCTATACTGTTGCAAAAAGGCACTCTATGCGACATATTTTACTTTTTATAATGTTTTCTGTTTTTACGCTCACCGCCAAACCTCTCTCCTCTTTGGAGCATGCCGAAATCTATAAAGAGCAGAATATCTCCGGATGGGTCATGAGTGAAAAGCTTGACGGTATTAGAGGCTACTGGAGCGGGATAGAGTTGCTGACGAAAAGCGGCAAGAAGCTTTTTGCACCGGCAGGGTTTACAAAGGACTTTCCGCCCTTTGCACTGGACGGTGAACTCTGGAGCAGGCGGCAGGATTTTGAAACCATACAATCTACTGTTTTGCAGCATAACGGCAACTGGGAAGGTATCAGCTACAATATTTTTGAAGTGCCTCGTGCTGAAGGTGACTTTTTCACCCGCATTGCCAAAGCCAAAAAGTGGTTTCGTTCGCATCCAAACCAAAATGTCCATATTATCGAACAGCGGTACTGCCGAAATGCACAGCAACTCGACGACTTTTTGAATGAAGTGACCGCAATGGGTGGTGAAGGGGTTATGGTTAAAGACCCAGGTGCAGCCTACATTTCCGGACGTACGTCAACCCTTTTAAAAGTCAAAAAAGCCCATGACATGGAAGGTACCGTTGTCGCACACACCTATAACAAGACGACCGGCACATTGAAAAGTCTGACGCTTCAACTTGACAGCGGCATCCGGTTTAAGCTTGGAGGCGGTTTCACGGACAAAGAACGTCGGGAGCCACCGCCTGTCGGGTCGATAGTCACATTCAAATATTATGGCTTCACCAGAAATGGAAAGCCGAAATTTGCTGCATTTCTTCGTCGAAGAGAGCTGTTGTAATGCAACGGTAATCGACCGGAAGCAAGTGCTAACCGTCATTTAACGACACAATCGATATAATCTCTACAATTATTAACATTCTATAATCAGGATTCTTTTTGAGCAACGCACCTATTAAAAAATGTCTTTTCCCAGCTGCCGGTTACGGTACCCGTTTTCTTCCTGCGACCAAAGCAACTCCGAAAGAGATGCTTCCTGTCCTGACCAAGCCCCTGATCCAGTACGGGGTTGAAGAGGCAGTCGATGCCGGTATCACAACAATGGCTATTGTTACCGGACGGGGCAAGCGTGCTATCGAAGACCACTTCGACATCTCCTATGAACTTGAACACCAGATCAAAGGGACCTCAAAAGAACACTACCTTACAGAGATCCGTTCACTGATCACTCAGTGCACCTTCTCCTACACACGCCAGGTTGAGATGAAAGGTCTCGGTCACGCGATCCTGACCGGTGAGACACTGATCGGGAATGAACCTTTTGCGGTCATTTTGGCAGATGACCTTTGTGACAACGGCGATAATGGGGTACTGAGTCAGATGGTCGAGCTCTATAAAAAACACAACTGCTCGATCGTTGCTATCGAAGAGGTCCCGAAAGAGGAGACCTTTAAGTATGGTGTTATTGACGGCACTGAGATCGGGGAAGGACTTTTTCAGATCAACGACATGGTCGAAAAGCCGGACCCCGATGATGCACCATCCAACCTCGCCATCATCGGCCGTTATATCCTGACACCCGACATCTTTGACATCCTCAGGGAGACAAAACCGGGCAAAGGGGGCGAGGTCCAGATCACCGACGCCCTTTTGACGCAAGCCAAACAGGGTAAAGTCCTCGCCTATAAATTCCAGGGCAGACGTTTCGACTGCGGTTCGGTCGACGGCTTTGTCCAGGCCACCAACTACTTTTACCAAAAGTCAAAGGCCTAAGAATGAAAGGTATCATTCTTGCCGGCGGCAGCGGTACACGGCTCTATCCGATAACAAAAGGGATCTCAAAACAGTTGGCCCCTATCTACGACAAGCCGATGATCTACTACCCCCTCTCGGTCTTGATGCTCTCGGGCATTACGGAAGTGCTGATCATCTCGACACCGCAGGATCTTCCACGTTTTGAAGAGCTGCTCGGTGACGGCAGCGATATCGGTATGAAATTCAGTTATGCAGAACAACCCTCACCGGACGGTCTTGCACAGGCATTCATCATTGGGGAAGAGTTTATCGGTGAGGATGACGTCTGTCTTGTACTGGGCGACAACATCTTCTACGGTCAGGGGCTCACCAGAATGCTCGACTCTGCCGTCAAAAATGTGACTGAAGAGAAGAAAGCTACCGTCTTCGGCTATTACGTCAAAGACCCTGAACGCTACGGTGTCGCCGCTTTTGATGACAAAGGCAATGTCACGAGCATTGAAGAGAAGCCGAAGGTGCCAAAGAGCAGTTACGCGGTCACAGGGCTCTACTTCTACCCCAACTCCGTCGTCGAAATCGCCAAAAACGTCAAGCCCTCAGAGCGGGGAGAACTTGAGATCACAACGGTCAACCAGACCTATCTTGAGAACAATGCCCTGAAGATGGAGCTGATGGGACGCGGATACGCCTGGCTGGACACCGGTACCCATGAATCTTTTCTGGATGCCTCCAACTTTATCCAGACCATCGAAAAACGTCAGGGGCTCAAAGTCGCCTGTATCGAAGAGATCGCTTACGAGATGGGCTACATCACCAAAGAGCAGCTCATCGAGCTGGCCCAGCCGCTTAAAAAGAACCAGTACGGCCAATACCTGCTCAGACGTGCCCAAGAGGGGATCATAGCGCGATGAATTTTATACGCACTGACATTCCGGACGTGATCATCATCGAACCTAAAATCCACGGTGACGAACGCGGCTACTTTGTCGAGACCTTCCGACAGGACAAACTCGAAGAATTTCTAGGCTTTAAAGTGGACTTTTGCCAGGACAATGAGTCCAAGTCCGGTCGCGGTGTCCTGCGTGGTCTGCATTACCAGCTCCACCCGGCGGCACAGACCAAACTGGTCCGCGTCATCCAGGGGCGTGTTCTGGATGTGGCCGTCGACATCCGTGAAGGGAGCCCGACCTTCGGTCAGCATGTCGCTGTCGAACTCAGCGGCGAGAACAAACGTCAGGTGTTTATACCCAGAGGTTTTGCTCACGGCTTCGTCGTACTCGAAGATGAGACGACGTTCGCTTACAAGGTCGACAACTACTACTCTCCGGAAAATGACCGGGGCATGGCCTTTGACGATTCCGACCTCAATATCGACTGGGGTATGGCCTCCTCCGAACTCAGACTTTCCGAAAAAGACACCCGACAACCTCTCTTCAAAGAGGCAGAACACTTTAAGTATGGAGCCGACCTTTATGCCTAAACGTATACTTGTCACCGGTTCAAAAGGGCAGCTCGGTTCAGAACTTTATGCCCTCTCAAGTCAATACAGTGACTATACCTTTACCTTCACAGATCGCGATTCGCTTGATCTGAGCAGTGAAGAGACTATTCAGGGCTATTTTGAAGACAAAACCTTCGATCTCATCATTAACTGTGCCGCCTATACTGCCGTCGACAGAGCCCAAGCCGACGAAGAGTCAGCTTTTGCCATCAACTATAAAGCGGTGGAGACACTGGCACACATTGCCAAAGCCAAGAATATCGCAATGATCCACATATCGACGGACTATGTCTTTGACGGCAGTAACTTCAAACCCTACGTCGAAAATGACCCTACTAATGCGCAGAGCGTTTACGGCGAGAGCAAACTCTCCGGTGAAGAGGCCCTGCTCACTATTAACCCGGCCGACGCCATTATCATAAGGACTTCATGGGTCTACTCCTCTTTCGGCAATAACTTTGTCAAAACCATGCTCCGACTGGGCAGAGAGCGTGACGAGCTGGGTGTCATCTTTGACCAGGTCGGCACCCCGACCTACGCCAAAGACCTGGCAGAGAGCATCTTGAAGATTATTCCCAAGATAAGCAATGAAAATGTAGAGATCTTTCACTACAGCAACGAAGGGGTCTGCTCATGGTATGACTTCGCCAAGGCGATCTTCGAGATCAGCAATATCAGCTGCAATGTCAATCCCATAGAGACCAAAGAATATCCTACACCGGCAACCAGACCGCACTACTCCCTGCTGAACAAAGCAAAGATCAAAAGTCGTTTTTCGATTGCGATACCCTACTGGCGGGACAGCCTCCATACATGTTTGCTGAGGATATCGGATAAAGGGGATAGGTTAACGTAATGAACAATTATGAAAAATTAACTGTGTTCCAAAAGTCACACCAACTTGTGTTGTCAATATACAAAGTTATTGAAACCTACCCCAGTGAAGAAAAGTATCGTTTGGTCGACCAAATGGTAAGAGCTTCATATTCTATTCCGTCAAACATTGTCGAAGGTAATAGCAAAAATACAACTAAAGACTATCTAAACTTTTTATACATATCTCGCGGAAGTACACATGAACTCAAGTACTTCCTTCTTTTGTCAAAAGATCTATCTTATATCACTCAAGATGTTTATGAGCGCCTGGCTATTGAATGTGATATTATTGCAAAAATGTTAAACGGCCTTATCAACTCGTTAAAAGGAAAAAGTTTATGAACAAGACTATATCCAATATCCAAACAACTAAATCCATCCTGGTTACCGGCTGTGCCGGCTTTATCGGGTCCAACTTTGTTCCCTACTTTCTGGAAAAGCACCCCGAGTACTTCATCGTCAACCTCGACCTGCTGACCTATGCGGGCGATCTTGCAAATCTCAAAGAGGTCGAAGGCAATCCTAATTATAAATTCATCAAGGGTGACATCTGTAACCGCGAACTGGTCGAGTTTATCTTTAACGAATATGACATCCGAGGCGTTATCCACTTCGCAGCCGAGAGCCATGTCGACAACTCCATCAAGAACCCGGGCGTCTTCATCGAGACCAACGTCAACGGTACCTTTACGCTGATCGATGTCGCTTACAAGCACTGGATGGACTCTCCATTCAAATATAAAGATAGATATTTGAATGGCGGGGACAGGAGTAAGGATATAGGATATAGTGGAGAAGAAAACAAAAGCTCTAAATCCAATATCCAATCCCCTATATCCGAAATTCTTCCACGCTTTCACCACATCTCGACCGACGAGGTCTACGGTACGCTGAACGAGACAGACCTCTTTACCGAAGAGACGCCGTACGCACCAAACTCACCCTACTCGGCTTCCAAAGCTTCCAGTGATATGATCGTCAGAAGCTACCAGGAGACCTATGGGCTCAACACGGTCATCACCAACTGCTCGAATAACTACGGGCCTAAACAGCATGATGAGAAACTGATCCCTACCATCATTCGTAAAGCTCTGTCCGGTGAGCCTATCCCCATCTACGGCGACGGCAGGAACATCCGCGACTGGCTCTACGTCCTCGACCACTGTAAAGGGATCGACCTCGTCTACCATACCGGCAGAGAGGCAAACGTCTACAACATCGGCGGGCGCAACGAACGCACCAATCTGCAGATCGTCGACCGCATCTGCACCATCCTGGATGAAAAAGTTCCTCTCTCCACTCGTCATCCTGAACTCGATTCAGGATCCGGTTACAAAAGTCTAATAACCTTCGTCGAAGACCGTGCCGGACACGACCGACGCTATGCTATAGATGCCACCAAACTTGAAAATGAACTGGGCTGGAAAGCAGATGAAAACTTTGATACGGGTATAATTAAGACAATTAACTGGTATCTATTAAAATATTTGGAGAAAAATAAATGACAAAAAAAGTAGCATTGATCACAGGGATTACAGGGCAGGACGGTTCTTACCTGGCAGAGTTCCTGCTAAAAAAGGGATACGAAGTACACGGCATCAAAAGAAGAACATCACTTTTTAACACCGACCGCATCGATCACCTTTACCAAGATCCTCATGAGCAAGGGGTCAATCTGACCCTCCACTACGGTGAGATGACAGACTCGATGAACCTGACACGTATTATCCAGGAGGTCCAACCGGACGAGATCTACAACCTGGCAGCGATGAGCCATGTGGCGGTCTCTTTTGAAACACCGGAGTATGTTGCTAACGCAGACGGTACAGGGACACTTCGTATCTTGGAAGCTGTTAAACTTTTAGGACTCTCTAAAAAAACACGCATCTACCAGGCTTCAACATCTGAACTCTACGGTAAAGTCCAGGAAGTCCCGCAAACAGAGACAACACCATTTTATCCGCGTTCGCCCTATGCTGTTGCGAAGATGTACGCCTACTGGATCACCGTAAACTACAGAGAGGCCTATGACATGTTTGCCTGTAACGGTATCTTGTTTAACCATGAATCTCCGGTTCGAGGTGAAACTTTTGTAACGCGTAAGATCACCCGTGCAGCTTCAAAGATCGCTCTTGGTCTTCAAGATAAAGTTTTCTTGGGTAACCTCAATGCCAAACGTGACTGGGGGCATGCCAAAGACTATGTCAAGATGATGTGGCTGATCTTGCAGGCAGATGAGCCTGAAGACTGGGTCATTGCAACCGGTGTTACAACAACTGTACGTGACTTTGTCCGTATGTCATTTGCTTATGCCGGAATCGAACTGGAGTTCAAAGGTGAAGGTGTCGGCGAAAAGGCATATGTTGTCTCTTGTTCAAACCCGGACTACCAGGTAAAGATAGGTCAAGAGGTAGTCGGTGTCGACCCACGCTACTTCCGTCCGACTGAGGTTGACCTTCTCATCGGTGACCCGACTAAAGCGGAACAGAAGCTGGGTTGGACAAGAGAACATAAGCTTGAAGACCTTGTCAATGAAATGATGGCCAGTGACCTGAAATTAATGACCAAAGATCAGTATCTTCAAGACGGTGGATACCGTATTAACAACTATTTCGAGTAGGCAGCAGCGTGAATAAAGATAGTAAGATCTACGTTGCCGGGCATAGAGGTTTAGTCGGTTCAGCCATCGTCAACAACCTCAAAGCCAAGGGGTACACCAATGTCATCGGTAAAACACACAGTGAACTTAACCTTTTGGACCAACAAGCCGTTGCAGTATTCTTTGAAAGTGAAAAACCTGAGTATGTTTTCCTAGCAGCTGCAAAAGTGGGCGGTATTGTTGCCAATAACACCTACCGGGCTGATTTTATCTATGAGAACCTACAGATCCAGAACAACATCATTCATCAAAGCTACCTGCATGGTGTCAAAAAACTGATGTTTCTTGGTTCAACCTGTATCTACCCTAAAAATGCCCCGCAGCCAATGCCAGAGGATTGTCTGCTTACGGACACACTCGAGTATACCAACGAACCGTATGCCATCGCCAAGATCGCAGGCATCAAAATGTGCGAGAGTTACAACCTGCAGTACGGTACCAACTACATCTCGGTCATGCCGACCAACCTCTACGGTCCAAATGACAACTTTGACCTCGAGAAGTCGCATGTTCTTCCCGCACTCATTAGAAAAATCCATTGTGCGAAGCTGCTAAACGAGGGAAAATATGACGAGATCGTTCAAGACCTTGGTGTTAAAGATCTTGAAGAGGCCAAAGATTATTTAGCCAAGTTTGGTGTTGATGAGAATCGAGTAGAGATCTGGGGCACAGGTAACCCGATGCGCGAGTTCCTCTGGTCGGAGGATATGGCTGATGCTTGTGTTTTTCTTATGGAGAACAGGAACTTTACAGACACCTATACAGTGGCAGACGGTTCCAACACCACCTGCACACCCAACGAAGTCAAAAACGCGGAGATCCGAAATACCCACATAAACATCGGGACAGGTGTTGACCTCTCTATTAGAGAGTTGGCAGAGACCATTACAGAGATCATCGGATTCAAAGGTGAACTCTACTTCAACGCGGACAGACCGGACGGCACGATGAAAAAACTGACGGATGTCAGCAAACTTCATGCTCTAGGATGGCAACATACCGTGGAACTGAAACAAGGTATTGAAAAGATGTACAACTGGTATAAGGAGAGCAGCCGATGAAAGTACTGCTACTGGCAGGCGGGTTCGGTACCCGCTTAAGCGAAGAGACGGACCTGCGTCCGAAACCGATGGTGGAGATAGGCGGTAAGCCGATCCTCTGGCACATCATGAAGAGCTATTCGAAGTACGGCTTTAACGATTTTGTGATCCTGCTGGGGTACAAAGGGTACTATATCAAAGAGTACTTTGCCAACTACTTTCTGCACCGCAGTGATGTGACCATCGATATATCAAATGGTCAAATGGAGATACTCAACAATAAAAGCGAACCGTGGAAGATCACACTGTTGGACACCGGGGTTGACAGTATGACA
>JBFHIS010000032.1:0-21959 GCA_041596355.1 Sulfurimonadaceae bacterium
CAACGAGATCAAAGAAGATTTCAACCTTTATGAGAACTTCGGTGAGAACGGTACTGTTCTTTTCTTCTACCCACTGGACTTTACATTTGTATGTCCTTCAGAGATCATTGCCTTTGACCACCGTTTGGAAGAGTTCAAATCTCGCGGTATCGAAGTGATCGGTGTCTCAATCGATTCTCAGTTCTCTCATTTCGCATGGAAGAACACGCCGGTAAACGAAGGCGGTATCGGTCAAGTACGTTATCCTCTTGTAGCTGACCTTACAAAAGAGATCGCGAAGTCGTATGATGTTCTTCTTGACGGTGGTGTTGCACTGCGCGGTTCATTCCTGATCGACAAAGACGGTACGGTACGTCACGCGGTTGTCAACGACCTTCCACTTGGCCGTAACATCGATGAGATGATCCGTATGGTTGATGCGATGCTATTTACCAACGAGCATGGTGAAGTGTGTGCTGCGGGCTGGAACAAAGGTGACGAAGGTATGAAAGCTGACACTGCCGGTGTTGCTGAGTATCTTGCCAAGCACGAGGGTGATCTGTAAGGATCCTTTCCACCAACCGGGGCTTCGCCCCATCTACTTCTACACCTTTTTCAATCACACTTTTTTCTTTATCTGACTTTTTCTTTATGTGAAAGATATCTTTTCGACAAAACAGTACTTTTTCTTACATTCAAACTTTTTTAATTACTTCATATCGCTAGTATGTTACTTTCATCTTTTGTACCCCAGGGCATCCTCTCTTGCTACGCAATTCACCTAGTCTCGCTCAAAACAAGGGTACCGCTTTTGCATAGCAAAATGTTTCTCTGAAAAGAAGAAGTAACCAAAAAAGAAAAGAGCGCTGTCCTCCGGCACTATTAGCTCATCTTACTAACCAAGATTTCCGCTCCTGGGCTAATTGGCGGTTAGACGCCAATATCTGTTTGAACCCCGAGTAATGAGCTTTTTCGACATCAGTACTAATATCTGTCAAACAATCCTAACAGGGATTAAAGCGCGAGCTTTAACATTAATAGATGCGTTACCGATTGCTCTTTTCGTGGCATCTGCAAGGCAGACTGGAAGGAGAGAAGGAGCGTTAAGAAAACGGCATTGTTTGAGCCGTAGGTGAGTTTGTCGTTTTTAGTGAGTGAACGACTGTAAGGATGGTAGTCGACAGCTGTCGACCCTGAAGCCGTCCGCGAGAGCTTTTTTGCGTACTTTTTTTGCGGAGAAAAAAAGTATGAGAGAAGTCAAGACAATTAATTGTTCAAGCAGTTGTAAAAAACGAAAGAGTGTATGAGACAAAAGTTATTTAACCAAAAAGCTATAGCGATTCAAACAAAAAAATAATTGAAATAGTTTAACAACTTAAAAAGCAGAAATGTTTAAAAATCATGCTGTTGCAAGAACTGCTCACAACTCGCTTTTATTGACCGCTGCTCCATCTTCTTACGTCCCGCTCTTCCCATCTCGGTTCGCAATGCTTTATTACAGACAAGCTCATCTATCTTCTCCAGCCACAGCATCTCATCTTCCGTGTCAATACAAAAACCATTTACACCGTGTTCAACGGACTGTGTAACACCGCCTATGGTTGAAACGATCGCGCTTAAACCGCTGGCCGCAGCCTCCATTACCACCTGCCCCAACGTTTCAGTGACAGACGGAAATACCAACAGATCGCTGCTTGCATAGATGCGGGAGAGTTCTTCACCCTCTTTTCTACCCAATAGAAAGATCCCTCTTTCTTTTAATATATCACGCTCTTTTAGACGATCACCTTCGCCGACCACGACCAGGACAACCTCTTTGTCACTGCTTGTGCGGTAGCGTTTAAAAAGATCTAAAAGCAGGTCAAAATTCTTTTCAACACTTAAACGTCCGACAAAAAGAAGTTTTACCGCCTCTTTATCAATATCGTAGCTCTCCCATATCGCCTCGGATGCGAACCTTGGCGAGAAGGCCTCGATGTCAGTACCCGCTCTTATCTCTGCAAGGTATTTGCAATCTATATTGATATCTTCTTCCAGCACCTTCAAATTCTGCTGAGACCTGACAAATACCCTGTCAAGTCTGTGATAAAAGATCTGCATATACCATGTTGCTATCTTTAACACCGATTTCCTGCCTGTATTTTTATACATATAACCCGGAAAATCAGTATGGTAGGTTCCCACAGCCTTTATACCCAGCAGTTTGGCGATGATAATGGCACTGATACCTAAAGAACCCGGTGTCGATATATGGATAACGTCGGGCTTCAGCTCTTTCACCTTGGCCAATATCTTCCAAAACGGAGGGAGTAGAGAGATGGACTGCTCTTTGTAATATGGCATCTGTACCGATAACAGCGATGGTATGTTGAGGATATTGTTACTAAGTCCATATTCATGCAGAGGTGATGAAGTGATCACCGAAAAACTGCCGCCAAACTCAGGGGCGTATTTTGCCATATCACTTATAAACCGAGAGACGCCATTGGAGTCAAAAACTGTATCCGTTATTAACACTATGTTTTTAGGCTTTGTATTCATATCGTTATTATTTTATAGTAGAGTCTCACCGAGACTACCATAGAAGAACAGAAAGGTTACAGCATGCAACTCACCCGACACTATCGAAGCGTATTTATCTCTGACGTGCATCTGGGCACAAAATATTCCCAAGCCGACCTGCTTGTGGACTTTTTGCGCGATATAGAGTGTGAGCATCTCTATCTGGTAGGCGACATCATCGACGGATGGGCCTTGAAACGACGATGGATATGGCCGCAGGCGCACTCTGATGTTATTCAAAAACTGCTCAGAAAAGCCAGAAAAGGGACCCGGCTGACCTACGTGTTGGGAAACCATGATGAGTTTGTACGAAAATTCCTGCCGCTTGCTATGGGTGATTCTATCGACATTGTGAATGAGCACACCTTTATCTCACAAAAGGGGAAACACTTTCTTGTCACGCATGGAGATTTTTTTGACTCTATTACCATGACAAAAAAATGGCTGGCCAAATTTGGAGACGTCAGCTACGAGATGCTTTTGCGTATGAACCGCCCTATCAACATCTTTCGCCGTCTTATCGGGTATAAACGGTTCTGGTCACTTTCAAACTTTGCAAAGCAGAACCTGAAAAAAGCGGTCATGTATATCGATGACTACGAATCTATTTTAGTGACAGAAGCCAAACGCCGCGATTTTGACGGCGTTATTTGCGGGCATATCCATAAGGCCGAATATAAAGACCTTGATGGGGTAACCTACTTAAACTGCGGTGACTGGGTTGAGTCCTGCAGTTTTATTGCCGAGACGATGGACGGGGAGTGGATCGTCGAAGAGTATAAAGGAAGATTCGAACAATAGGCAGCGACGGCCTGTCTTCATCAAGTAAGGCTTCTACTTGCTGTCACTGGTCGCAGCAGCTCTTTCTGATTGCTGCACCTTATCAACGACCTTTTCAAGCGACTGGAGCGTACCGGCAATATTGGCGATCGTCTCCGAGCCTATTGAAACAATAGCACGAAGCTTCCAAAGTCCAAACCAGAGTAAGCCCAATAGAACAGCTGCGATCACCAGCACCAGCAGAAGAAGGCGCGTCTCAATGCGGCTTAACGTCGGATCGATAAGATCGTGTTTGGAGCTACTGACAACCTCTTGAACATTCACTTTGGCAACATTTAACATACTGTTGATACCGACTTCCGCCTTTTCAAACTGCCTAGGCAGTGCTTCGGCAACACTGTTGACAGCATCCGCATTTCTGTTCAGCGCTTTTGTCAAGCCTCTGATAAGTTCATGATCTTTAGTGGTAAAATCTTCTTTGTTGGAAAGCTGCTGCGTTAACACGGCTATCTGCTGTGAACTTTTTTCGATAGAAGCGACGGTCTCTTGTATCCCGGCAACAGTTATGATCACTTCTATGCGGGTTGCTGAACTGTTCTGGTCCGATGCGAATAGGGACGTAGATGAAAAAACGGCAATACTAAAGAGCAGAAGTGCAAAATGGTGCAGCATAGATATTCCTTTGAGTGGTCACACTTAAGATCAGTGGCATGTGCTATTTAGTCAAAGCGTCATACGCCAACTGTCGGATCCAGTCATTAAACTTAATATCATTTTCAAGACAGTAAGCGGCATACGCTTTGAGTTCATCGAGCGTCAGCATCAACTCAACCTCTTTTAAATCTGCACCCTCTTTGATCAGCTCTTCTGTTGATTTCATCTTATAGCTCCTTTTTCATCTCTTGATCTCTCTCTAATCTGAATTCGCGCGGCAGCGGCACCTGCATCAACTGTGCAACGGCATGGACAAAAGCATTTTCGGTCTCTGAGATCTGTCCATCGATTTTAATACTGTGCAGTACCCCTTCAAAGATACGTTCAGCGATAACCGGTTTGGCACTCTCTATGGCTGACACCGAGTTTAAAAACAGCTCATGGGTCATAAACTGACGTGGCTGATACTGTAAAGCACCGGCTTGAATAGCTTTTTTTATCTCCGTAAACGCTGCTTCTGCCTCCAACTCATCATCATACTGCGCTTGTACAAGCATCGAAAAGAGTGTCTCAACCTCCATTTTGATCGCACCGAGATGCGTGTGCGTACTTTTTGGCACTTTTCGAATCCCTAAGTGCATCTCAATAGGTCGCTGGATGATATATTGCAGACTCCACTCAAACAGTGATACCTTTTTGTCTATGGTGACAAAAGTATCAACGATTTTATTAAAACGCTGATACTGTTCTATCGAGAGGCTTTTAAGCGCATTCAGACTCAAGGAGACTATCAAGGCACTCTCTTTTTCCAAGCCGGTATGTTTTTCTTGCATAAAAGCGGCAAATTCCAATAAGAGATAAGGGTTCTCCTCTTGTACGGCTGCAAAAAGTTCTTCTTTGTATGCGGCCTCATAGAGCAGAGACAAGATGACAGCTTGCGCCCCGAGCGGATCGTTGAGTCGATCTGTGATCTTGCTGTCAAGCGCTTTGATATCCTCTTGAACCTGCCCGATCTCTTCCTCTTTGATCTGCCCGACACGCATCATCGCAGCCGCAATCGCCCCTTGGACCATGCGCTCTTTTTTAACTTTTCCAGCCTCTTTATCGCTCTCTTTTTGCCTGCTGTCAGCCTCTTTTGCGACGTTCTCTTCTCTTTTGGAATAGTCTGGAAAACGCCCGCTCCATCGCGGTTCTATCTTTTTAATACGATCTTCCAAGGGAGGATGGGTGGCCATCAGGGAGCTGAAAAAAGAGCCGACACCCTCTGCAAAATAGAGATGGCTGTAGGTCCCTGCTGCCGGGGCCTGTAAATGTGAACTGTAGTAGGCGATCTTTTTCAGTGCCCCGCTGATACCACGGGGGTAACGGGTGTACTGAACCGCCGTTGCATCGGCAAGATATTCCCGCTTCCGGCTCACATTGGCTTTGATCAATGAGCCGAAAAAAGTACCGGCATAGCCGATAACAAAGAGCCCTGCTCCCAGAGCAAGGATATAAAGTCCGCCGTTTCCTTTTTTATTACTGGAAGATCTTGTGCTATACGATGCTCTTGATATAGAACGTAAAATAAACCGACCGACCAGGCCGATCAGTAAGATACCATGAAGTATGGCTGTCAACTGGAGGTTCAAACGCATATCCCCGTTAAAGATATGACTGAACTCATGGGCGATCACCCCCTGAAGCTCATTGCGGTCAAGTTTTTCTACAGTGCCCCGGGTAACACCTATTACCGCATCGTTAAGTGTCAGTCCGGCCGCAAAGGCGTTAATAGAGCTCTCATCCAAGATATAGACCGTAGGTACCGAGATGCCCGAGGCGATCGACATCTCTTCAACGACATTCAGAAGTACCTTCTCCTGCGCAGTGGCACTGTTATAGTTCAACTGCTGTCCGCCCAAAGCGGTTGCCACGCTTTTACCGCCGGAAGACAAGCTCATATATTTATAGATCGAACCGGCAGCGACAAAAAAAGTAACGCCTAACGCGATCTTGATAACCGTCTTCTCTTGCATATAAGCAAAAGGATCAAGATAAAAGACCGCAAGCGGTATATCAAGAAAATTGGCATATATTCCCATCAAAAAGAGCATCGTGATCGTGATGAGGGTCAAAACTGCCAAGGCGAAGAGCATAACAAGGTAGAGCGTATGCTGACGCGCCTTTTGCTGGTGTTCGAAAAAATTCATCTATGGCTGACTAGAAACTGACTTTTGGTGCGGCTTGAATCGCCTGTGAATCTTCAAACTCCAGCATCTTGGCATCGGTCGTAAACCCGAACATGCTGGCTACCTGGTTTTGCGGGAATGATTGACGGTAAGTGTTGAACGCAAGGACAAAATCATTATAGGCCTGACGGGCAAAACCGATACGGTTCTCTGTCGTCGACAACTCTTCGGTCAGCTGCATCATGTTTTCGTTGGCTTTAAGCTCCGGATAGGCTTCCATCACAAAACTCATCTTACCCATCGCCCCGACCAGTCCCTGTTCAGCCTGGTTAAACCGGGCAACGGCTTTTGGATCGTCCAGATGGCTCTCCATCTTGGCCAAAGAGTTAGACGCTTCGTTACGTGCCGCGATAACCGCTTCGAGAGTCTCTCTCTCGTGTGCCATATATTTCTTTGCCACTTCGATCAGGTTAGGAATAAGGTCATATCGGCGTTTCAGCTGTACTTCTATCTGAGCAAATCCGTTATCAATCTGATTTTTCTTTGCCACTAAATTGTTAAAAATCGCAATTGTGTATAACCCCAACAAAATTAAAATACCCAGTACAACATAGCCCATAGTCACTCCTAATAAAATTTCATTTATATTAACATATCTATAATAAATAAACTGCTTTCAATCATTATCGCACAAGTGCCGAAAGTATCGCAAGCGTCAATGCCGATAGGACCAACATCCCCCACATCGAAAAGATCTGATCTTTAAGATTTTGCCAGACATCTCTTAATTCATCTTTCATGTTATGCTCTTTTTCGTTGTACTCTTCCTGTAATTCATCCAGGGTACGGAAATTTCGACTCTTTTTATCTTCAGACATACTCACTCCTTGACCAGATGACTTTGGACAAACCGGAGCGCTTTATCGTTGACAAACGCCAGGTTGCACCAGTTTGTCTTCGGCTGCTTTAAGATCAGCCGGTGCGGAGAGGTCGCACGAGAGAGTGCAACATAGAACTGCGATGGTGCAAAGATCTCTGTCGTCTCAATAATAAGGTCCTCAATACTCATCCCCTGCGATTTATGAATAGTAATAGCAAAAGCAAGGGCGATCGGAAACTGATGGACACTGAAACGGGCCTCTTCTACCATCTCTTTTTTGCCATTGACCGTCTTCTCTTTCCATTGCGTCTTCGCCATAGCCGCACGTTCAAGCTTCACCACAACACCGTCACTCTTTTCGACAAAAACGATCTCTTCGCTCAGACGGACAATACGGCCGCGTTCACCGTTGAAATAGTTCCAGGCATTACGGGTAAAAAGGACCGGTGCACCGACTTTGAGTCTAAGCTGCGGTTCGACACGGGCATCACTGAAGAAACGCTCAACCTCTTTCTCGGTCGTCTGCTTGTCATGTTTGACAAGCGCTGCTTCGTACATCACCTCTTCGCTATCGATATATGCAAGTTGGGCCTGGTTATGACGCGAGGCGGAGTAGTTTTTACCGTAGAGATGCGTGTACTGACTGAGGTCTTCACCGATAGGTTTGATGAGATGATGCAGGTAGTAATGTTCTTCATCCCCAACCTCAGCAAACCGTACTCTGTCCAATACTTTGACAAAGTCAATGTCATCACTGCGGTGGTTCACTTCCAAGGTGATCGTCTGAAACGCAAAACGCTCCCAGCTCTCAGACTCGAAGGCAAAATAGATCTCCCCGTAGCCTCTGACGACCGGTGGCAGCTGCAAAAAGTCGCCCACGGCCAACAGTGATCCTTTAAAGTCACTTTGTAACAGTCTAAGTCGGATCATCTCAAAGAGCGGCGCACTCACCATCGAGATCTCATCAATAATGATCAGATCCATCGAAGCGATCAGTTTTTTGATCTTTTTCTTAATCTCAAGTTTCCCTTTTTGTTCCAACTCTTCAATGGAGTCGGCGATACCAAGGTCCAAAAAACTGTGCAGCGTCTGCCCGCCGATCAATGTTGCCGCCATCCCCGTCGACGCCAGCTTGGCCACCTTTTTACCTTCACTGCTGTAATGCTCTATGATCTTGCGCGTCAGAGTCGTCTTGCCGGTTCCGGCACCGCCGGTCAGAAAGACATTCTGTTTTGCATCCAATAGAGAGGTGGTTCGATCAAAATAAGGCATTAATATCTTTGTCCAGTAGATTAGAAGTATTTTATCAAAGAAAATCAATAAATAAGTGTTTAGAATGAATGTAATTTTTTGTTAAAGGAAGTTTTTATGGCGTTAGACCCCAAAAAGCGCAATCTTTATATGACTACCGCCGTTATTGCAGTAGGACTTATCTTTATGGCAATAAGCGGTTACTACATCCTTAACGGCGTTGAGAACAGCAGCAGTAAGGACATGGCGATCGACCAGAGAATCGACCAGTGTTACGAAGAGAAAGGGTTGAACTAAACGCTGATGCGTTTAGTTAGATAGAGACCGGGACATAACCGTCAGTCAATGTCTCAGGATTGGTGACCCCATAGATCTTATATAAGGTGGCAGCTATACTGAGCGGTTCAAACTGATATGACCCCTCCTTAGGTTTTAAGAAGAGACGATTTATCGGGCCCGTCTCGCTAACAACCGTCTCTCCGACAACCCCCTGGTGTGAAAAGTACTTTTTACCGCCTAATACATACAGGTTTTGAAGATTGCCGTGGTCCCAACCCAAAGCGGAATTGAGGTTGACATTTCGACCGAACTCCCCGAAAACAAGGATATTAACCGTATCATCTTTCCCCTCAGCTCTCAGATGTGCCATGGCAGAACGCAGTGAACGGAAGAGACTTTCCATACGCGTAACATAGTTTCTGGCATCGTCATGATCGTCCCAACCACCAAGCCCGTCTGCACCCATCGTGATCATCTTGGTCTCGGGATTGTTGACCAGAATTTTTATAGATGTCTCCAATCTAGCTGCAAAACCGTTATTAGGTATATACGCATCCTCGCCTAAATCCGGTGTGACGGCAGCTTTAATGGTCTCGATGAAATTGTCAAGTTCTCCGCGTCTCGCAAAAGCATCTTTGATTTTGCCTTCACTGTTCATACTTTGCGCCAGTTCATCCATTTTCGCATGAAGTGCCGGATCAAAACCCGTCTCAGCGTTATTATAGTCATCAGGTGCAGATGCTCTCTCTTCGGCAGTATAGTAACGCCAATCTCTCAAATAACGGCTGTAGGGGTTGTCCAGATTTTGATTCAGGGCAACTGGTTTTAAAAATGCGTCTAAAGGTACGTCTCCCTCTCGGTAAAAGACAGACTCTCCCTCAAGCATAATAAACGGCAAAATCGTGTTCTCTGTCACGAGACCTTTGTTCTGCAGTATCTGTGCCAAGTTTGTAATAACACCCGCGCTGTCTGCAACAAAAGAACCACTTTGGTTTTGTGCCGTACATACTCCATGTGCTTTGTTGTTGTTGGCCTCTCTCACCTCTGAATAACATGTTCTGAAAATCGTCATGTCACCGGCATCGATCAGCGCTTCCATATGTGCCCCGCCAGCCTCTTGCCAACAACTGTTAGCCGTTAACGTGATATTGCCGAAATAATTGTAGTTGCTTTGTGATTTGGCCTTGATATCATCTAAATTGCTCAGGTTACCGGAGAGTTGACTTGCGCCGCCATATAGATAAACAACAATCGTCTGGGCACTGTTATTAGCATATATACTTGGATCAAAATTTATCTGAGTAAAATCAAGCGGTGCTGCAGATACCGTCCGTGGTAACCATAAAGCAGCTGCCGCCGCAATCGATGACTTTATAAATGTTCTGCGTTTCATCTATTTCACCTCACTTTGCATGTAAAAGCTCTCTAGTCGAGAGATATAATCTAACACGATAACAGCGATATAGCTCTTGGCCCGCTCGCGTCTTTCAAGTTGAACCGTCTCATCACTGTTGGTGTAGAACATATCAAAATTGTAGTCGAGTTCCATCACCCCGTTGTTATCGCGCTGCATATGTTCTCTGAAGAGGATCAGCTCCTTAGCTGTCGCTTCACGCGCTATCGTCACTTTAAACAGATAATTAACAAATGAGTCCAGACTGCCGAGTTCATCTGTACTGTCAAAGTCAAAATTACTGTTGGCCACAAACAGCTCACCCCAGCCTTGTCTGTCCCAAGCGTCATAGACCTCCTCTTTCGTAGGGTTGGACTTTCGCAGCAGCATGTTCTCTCTGATGTACTTATGATAACTGGCAAATGAAAGCGTATCTAGCGGTACGCGGTCTAACTTTCCAAGTTTATATTTCATGCTGGCTTGATGCATCTCATCCAGAGCTCTTTGAAAATAATAGAATGTTGTATCACGATGCTTAAAGGCTGTCTTTTTCGCCTGGGAGTAGAAAAGCTCTTCGGCGCTTTTTGCACGGTTGTTATAGAGCAGATACTCTTTTGAAAAAACAATCTGGAGTAATATGTCCTGCCATGTCTCCGGTCGGCTGGAGACAATACTGGCTGTGATCTGCGCTTTTTTGCTGCTCTCGCTATTTGGAAAGAAAAAGTCTACAAGTCGTTTCGTGACCCCGTTAGTAAACTGCGCACTTTTTACCAATTCACGGTAAAAATCGTCGCCGTTGTAAACCGTCGTTCCAAAGAGGGAGAGTGGTTCGGTATTTTCGTTAAGACCTACGACCAGTGTGTCATTGTCTCTGTCAAGTTTCCAGTTTTGCAGGGCCTTTCCGGCAAGAGGCACCTTGGCGTCATCTTCATCCAACAGAAAGATCTCCATCATCTCCCGACCGTTATCTTCGGGACTTCTAAACCTGCGCCAGTTATCCTCACTCATCATGTGAACGTACGTGATGTAACGCATACCGCCTTCATCGTCTAAAAATGTCACCAGTCTGTTATAGACGCGGGCAATGTTCGGTGTGTGTGTCGATTCCAGCTCATAAGCCGGTGAAAACATAATGGTCTGTGTCAGAATATAGGCTGTCCAGTTATTGAGAAAGTATTTGTCGAGTTCTTTCATGGCATAAAAACGGCTCAAGATATCTACCGCTTCTTGCGTCGTAGTATCCTGTCTGAAAATATCGCCATTCAGAATATAGCTTTCCAGCCACGCCCGATCTGTCACATCTTCATTCAAACCGCTTCTGATATCACCCAAAAAGTGCCCAGATGCGATCTTCTCTTCCAGTTCAGCCTGCGAATAACCGAAGAACAGTGAACTCAACAATTTATCAGCTACCTCTAGCTTCTGCATTTCATTCAAGTCATTAAACTCCGTCTCACTTAGTTGGGCAAGACGATAAGCAGCCGGACTTTTGTTCTCATAATAAAACGAAAGCCCTTTATAATTCAAGTCATATTTCGTCTCAGCTGTTGTTCCCTTGCTATCAGATTCGTTACATGCAGTAAAGAAGATGAGCGAAGTTGTTACCAATAATAATTTAACAATAGAGCCTGGATTCATGTTATTCCTTTAACATTATGTTCATAAAGGGAAAAAAGTACATACGGAAGAGATCGGTAACCTGGCAGTCCCAGAGAGGTCCATAGTTTTCTGCCCCCATCTCACAATGGGTTTAGCTTTTTCAATATCAATATAATGTCCATTGTAATGGTAGATTCAAAATATTAGTAGAACTCCACTTAATATAAACTAACTTTATTTAATTATCAGTCTACATCTTTTTCGATAAGAAGCTGTTCGCCGAAGGGAATTTCACTCTCTTGTTCGCTTATCCAGAGAACCTCATAGAACGGTTCTGCTTCGGGGAAGGTCCCCTTGGTGTCTGAAAAGTATAACAGCAGTGAGGGAACATTCAACTGCTCCTCTATGTAGGTAAACACAGGCCGGAAGTCGGTACCGCCTCCCCCTTTTATCTCGACATCAAGCCGCTCGCCGCTTAATATCTCTCTATGGCTCTGTATCTTCGCATCACAGACGATCAGATCTATGATGTAGTTCGGAAAGTGTATCAAGATCGCTTCGACTTCGCTCATGAAGAGTGTGAGCAGGGTCTCATCGACTGAACCCGAACTGTCGATGGCGATGGTGAGCCTTAAGGTGTCACTGTAGAGTGAAGGGAGGTATATACCGCTGTAGAGCAGTTTTTTGGAGGGCGGCATCATACGGTAGTTGTCATAGTAGTGTCTGTCAATCGCCCTATATAACTCTTTTCGCCAATCCACTTTAGAGTTGTCGACGATCGTAAAAAAACGTTCGATCTCCAGAGGCAGGTCACCGTGAAGGTTCATCTTTTCGAGTGCTTCGTTAGCGAACTGCTCGAACATCTCCTCTGCGGCTATCTGCGTTTTCTGTTCCTGGTTCTCCACCTCCATCTGTTCGCGTTTTTTGTCGGGGTCATGGTCACCTTCGGCATTTTTCATCTGCTGCTGTTGACGCTTGTTCTCTTCGTTGAAACCTGTCTCATTCTCTTCGTTGTCATCGAACTCTTCGTTTTGGATCTCATCTTTTAAAATCGCGTAGATCTCTTCTGCATACATCCCCTCAAAACGGGGATCAATGACGATCTCCATCGGTGCATCCAGTCCGTTAGCCACCAGCATTGTGTTGATCGCATGGTCGGTTGCCAATTGCCATAGCCATGACATCCGTCCTTTTTGGCGGTTTTCATAGGCCAATGCCGCATGCATAGCACCGTTTGAAAGGGCGAAAGCAAGCTCATCCTGGCTCAGGTCCAACAAGTATTCATCGTTATACTCAAATCGTACCCCATCACTCAGATAGGCTTGTATATTGTCATTGTTCTGTAATTCAAGCCTGGATGCAAGTGTCCCGAAATAGGGGTAGTCCACAAGCAGTTTTGCTTTGGCTTCTGAGACTTTCTGTTTGAGTTGAGGCGTCATTATGCAAGCAGGTAAGCGAACTTTCCGACCCATTTGTCAAAGGCTTTCTGCTCTTCCATGGTATATCCGGCACGCTGCAGGTCCTGTACTATCATCACCGAAAACTCACTTTGAAGTGCAAGCGTATAGGTTAAAAGGTTGTCCATCCGCTCCTGCGAAGGGTTTTTAAGAATGGCCATTACCAGGCCCGTTGCCAAGGCGTGCAGCACATCGACCTCTTCCGGATATTCACCCTTGCCGCTTTGGAGAATGGCCTCTATGTCAGGCAGCTTGTGCATCACTTTTGCAAAACTTAAGAAACGGACGGCACGCTCTTTTCCGATAGCACCGCTGATCGTCTCTAACAACAGTTTTTCATCCATGCCGCTTCGCAGAACGGAGCTGACAAATTCCCAGCTTCGCGGTGTTGCAAAACTCTTTTCATTCAGCGTTGGGTCAAACGAGAAGAGATCATCACTTTTATACCCGATATAGGCGACAACACGCTCATCCACACCGCTGGCATAGGCCCATTCCCGCCAATCGTCTACACTGACATCCATCTCGAGGTGCACAAAACGGTTGGCCAGAGGCGACGGCATACGATAGACGACACCGCGGTCGCCTTCACGGTTTCCCGCAGCAACGATAGCCCACCCCTCAGGAAGCGTATACTCCCCGACTTTTCGGTCAAGGATCAGCTGATAGGCTGAGGCCTGAACCGCCGGCGGTGCAGAGTTCAGTTCATCCAGGAACAGGATACCTTTACCCTCCTTCGGTAAAAAAGAGGGAGGTGCCCAAAGCGCCTGGTGCTCCTCTTTGTCATAAAAAGGGATACCCTTAAGATCTGTCGGATCCATCAATGAGAGTCGAAGATCTATAAATTCATACGCGTTCGTCTCTGCTATCTGTTTGACGATCGATGATTTTCCGATACCGGGCGGTCCCCAGATAAACATAGGGATCTGTGCCTTGATCATCGCGGTGACGGAACTATTTATCTCTTTTGAGTACATTATTTCATTACACTTCGGCGAGCTAAGCTCCCCTTCGTTACGTTAACACTAAGTTCTAGGTATGCTATGACATGGCATACTCCACTCTGTCTTCGGCAGAGTGCCCAAGCACAGCTTAGCAGTGCTCTTTTCTTTCCATTTTTCATCATTTTCTCCTTTTAGACATTCCAGCCGATATTATCACGCTGAATATGTTTTCCAAAACTGGCATTCTCTTTGACGGCCCGTTCAAGCCGTCTGTCAAGCTGGAACTGATAGAGCAGTTCGACAGGCGTGGCAGGATTTTTTGCCAAAGCAAGCAGAACGTCCAACTTTTGCGTCGCGGCAAGCTGCTGCAAAATCGCTACGTCCGTTTTAGCATTTGCAGCAATATAAGAGCCGAAACGTTCTGCGTCCCGTTCATATAACGACTGCAGTACTGCAGTCGTCATCTGCTTATTGGTTATCAATGCATATACAACGTTGTCATCTTCACTGCTCAAGAGCCTTTCAAACATCTCGTCTGCAATCGCTGCATTTCCTGCAAGAACAGCCTGTACCTCCACACCTCTATCCAACAGACGTTTCTGCATCGCTAACGTCAAGGTCGGATTATCTGCCAGGGCATGATCGTATGACACAAGCAGCTCATCGAAGAGCGCCTCGTCAAGCCTGATATGTTTTGCAATATTTTCCGGAAACTCTTTCAGCAACTCCAACGCGACCTGATGTTCAAGCCGTTGGTTCAGTGACAGCGTCTCCTTGATGACAGGTTTTTCCAGTGTTATAAGATACTGTTGCAAGGAGAGATCCAGATCATGACGCATGGCGATCAGCATCTGAATATCGTCATTGCCTCTCTTGAGCCACTGCTTCAAGACCTTGACCGATGTACTTGGGTGCAGCGCAATGGCGTTGAGTATCTTCTGCGTCGAATTGTCACACCCCTCTTTGAGTGCCGTCTGTAAGGGTGCCAGCAGTGCGATCGTCTCGGTGAGCTCCACATCGTGTGACTGGTTAAGAAGGTGCATAATACCCATATTGGCATATTGGACATTATGGTTGCGTTCAATGTTTTCATAAAAACGGCTGATCAATGCCGCCGTAACGTCACGGTTGTCATCACTCTCAAAAAAACCGACCCCTTCCCAGTTATAAAGCTTCAGCAGGCGTAAAAAAAGCTCATTCGGTATATGCTTGTTCTGTAGATACCCCATAAGACGTTCTCTGTCACTGCTCAACTTCAGGCTCATCAAGAGTTTGTCCGCATCAATGGCGCTGCACAGCCACTTCTCCAGTGCCTCGATCTCAATGATCGGCGCTCTCTTTTCTGCATAGAGACGATCGAGCGTATCTTGCTCTATCGGATTGATCAACCGCCCTTCAACGATCACGGCAACATCATCCCCGACCTCATCCACTATCTTAATATTGTGGTTGAGAAGCTGCTTGGCGAACTCTTGCGTGTTTAGGGCTCTGCTTTTACCAAAGAGCATAATATTTCTATTTTTCAAGACATCAAAATTCATAAAGTAATTATAGTGTTTTTGGACTAAGGCCTTCTGTTTCTTATAATTTGCAAGCTTTTTTAAAGGATAGTATTAGCAATGATGATCGTTACGCTACTCTGCAGCCACACTTTTTTCACATTTTCGGTCTCTACAATAACTGTTGAGAATTTGTAGAGATTACTATTTCTCAATGTCAAAAAAGGAAGCTAGTTATGAAAGATCAGATGGTACATTTGGGGGTTTTACTCTTAACGATCCTCTTTGCCCTCTCGATCGGAAGCCTGATACTCTTTTTCACCCACACTATCAACGATCTTTTTGCTATCGCGTTAGGCGTTATCTTACTGATCATTGTCGTGACGTTTGTAAGCTACCTGCTTTTCGATCTCTATGCAGCTGAGGACAAACAGAGTGCTGCAGAGCCTACGAAGCGCATCTAGATATCTTTTAATCCGGGCCTCGGCTAGTTGCCGTCCAACACCCTTTTTATCGTATATCGGGTATCTTCATCCAGGTTCTGCATATTTTCCATCATCCAGCGGAGATAGCCGGCATCTTCATGCGCCAGCTCCTGGATCGTTTTGCCTTTATGTTTTCCGAAACGCATCGGTTTGGTGATAAAAACAGGCTCTTGCGTTAACGCAACCATCTTCTCGACATCGTTCTCACCCGGGAATTTTTCCTGAACCGCCCTGCGCAGTTTTGACAAAAGCAGTTTTAGAAAGAGCACATCCCCCAGGGCATCATGCGCTTTAAGTTCGATACCCAGTTTTGCAGCTTCCGCCTCTTCCTCTTTATAAAGTTCCAACGCATAACGAAAATACTGAAGACGATGATACTCCGAATCAGGGTAGACATGTTTGGCAACACGGAGTGTATCAATGAGCTTCATGTCAAGAGAAAAACCCTCTTTTTGAAGCATTCCGATGTCGAACGGTGCATTATGAATGATCATGTAGTTGTCAGGCGTGTTCAGTTCCAAAAGACGCTTATACGCGCCCAGTTCGGTACACGAAGGTCTACCTTCGATCATCTCCGGCGTTATATTATGGACCTCCATGGCACCGATAGCGATGGGCACGTCGGTAGAACAGAGTTCATTGTAGACTTCGACCTCTTTAGCCCCTAGTACGATATAACCTAATTGAATGACCCTGTCGGTATCGCCTGCACCGGTTGTCTCGGTGTCCAAAATAATATATTTCGCCATGCATGACCTTCTCTGAAAAGTTGTTTTGAGATTATAAATAAATGCATGTTAATGTAAGGTTCAGCCTCTTGCGGCCATTCCCGGTTAGATACCTCCTGTCAACATAGCGTTTCATTGCCCACAGCTCTCTGCAGTTGATTAACCCTTTTTGTAGCTATGACTCTATATAATCAGCACATGATTAAATCTATACTCTTTTTCCTTATGCTCATCAGCTCTCTTAATGCCCTGGATATTATTCAGAAACCGATCAGTTTCAGTGAGCACCGGAAAGCACTTACCCTGCAATACATCAACACGCACTATGGACTGACCCCTGATGACATTACTATTACGCCGCAGGTCATTGTTGTCCATTTCACCGCTATCCCTACACTTCAAGGCTCTTTTGAGGCTTTTAACAGTGAAGAACTTCCCTCCGGCCGGAAAGATATCGCGGGGAAAAATGCCAGCGTCAATGTCTCCGTCGCTTACCTTGTCGACAGAGACGGCACTATCTACCAGCTTATGCCGGACAACTGGATGGGACGCCATGTCATCGGGCTTAACTACAGCAGTATCGGCATCGAGAACGTCGGAAAGCTCGGTACGCTGACTGAAAAACAGTTAGAAGCCAACATCGCACTCGTCACCTATCTCCAGAAGAAATATGCCAGTATTGATTATCTTATCGGCCACTCAGACTACCGCTGTTTTGAAGGGAGTGCGCTTTGGCTGGAGAAGGATAAAAGCTACCGTACCGAAAAAGAGGACCCCGGCGAAGCCTTTATGAACAGACTCCACTCAGCCATTACGAAACTGAAAAAAGCACCGTGTAAATGATAACAACACCACTTCTCTATCTTCTCAGTGTTGCGCTGCTTGCGGCACTGCTTGGTATATTTGAGAAGATGACCAAACATAAACTCTTCACCTTTTTGCCTGCCGTCGTTCTCATCTATGCAAGTGCTATGTTCTTGGCCCAACTCGGGTTCTGGCAAGAGAACACCGCTATACATGACAGTTATAAAGCCGTTAAAACCATTCTCCTGCCGGCCATGCTCTTTGTCATGCTGTTGCAGATCGACCTGAAAGCATTCGCCGGCTTGGGAAGGTCGCTTATTATTGCCTACGTCTCTTCTGTTCTCTCCCTCTCCTTCGCATTCATCGCTCTTTTTTGGCTCTTTAGCCTAAACAGTGATGCGGCCGGTGTCTTTGCCACATTGGCCGGCAGCTGGACCGGCGGCACGGCCAATATGCTTGCTGTTGCGGCGGCTCTAAATGTTCGTGAAGAGCTCATGGGCTATGCACTTATCGTCGACTCCATCGACTACACACTCTGGGTGATGACCCTGCTCTTTTTAGTTGCCTTGGCTCCTGCGTTTAACCGTTGGACCGGGGCACCGCTTCGCTTCAAGACGATCAGCGAAGATGAACAGCAGCAGAGCAGAAAGATCAGACCTCCGGCGTTGGTTTTGCTCTTTCTCTTTTCACTTGGCGTCGCCTACCTGAGTAACACTCTTGCCGCACTCTTAAGCGGACTTTCACAAACCACCTGGAGCGTTCTCTTTGCGACACTTTTTGGACTGATCGGTTCACGTACACGGCTGAAAAGTATCGCCGGTTCACCGACACTCTCGAGTGCCATGTTGATGTTCCTTATTGCACTTATCGGTTCACAGGCCCATCTTCGCGGTTTTGGTGAGGTCCCTCTCTACTTGGGAATCGGTCTGCTGGTCTTACTGCTTCATGCCGCTATTATGGTCGTCGTGGCAAAACTCTTCAGACTTGACCTTTTCAGTATCGGGGTCGCTTCTCTTGCAAACATCGGCGGTGTTGCCTCCGCTCCGATATTGGCCGCCGCTTACCATCGCTCGCTGATCGGGATCGCTGTTCTAATGGCGATCATGGGTTACATGATCGGGACCTTCGCAGGACTGGCGATCGGCTATATTCTCCAGGCTCTTGCAGTATGATCATTACAGCCATAACTCTTGAAGTGGAGAAGATACCGCTTCGAACCCCTTTTATCACCGCTCTGAGAAGGGTTGATGACGTTGAGAACATCCGTATCTGTATCCATACAGACACCGCGAACATCGGTTACGGTGCCGCCCCTGCCACCAAAGCGATCACCGGTGAAGATCTGACCACTATCGCCCGGACCATCAAAAAGGTCATTGCGCCCAAACTGGTCGGCGAAACCTTTGAGCTGCCAAAACTGCTCACGCTTTTGCACACCTGCTGCAAAGGCAGCAGCAGTGCCAAAGCGGCCGTTGACATGGCCCTATTTGACCTCGCAGCACGCACCGAAAACAGCACTCTGGTCGAGTTTTTAGGGGCAACGCCAAAACCGCTGCAGACGGCTGTGACTATTAGTCTCAATACACCGAAAGAGATGGCCGAAGATGCGCAGTCCGCTTTTGGACGCGGCTTTGATATGTTGAAGATAAAAGTCGGTGGAAAAGACGATCTCGATATAAAACGTATTCTGGCCGTTCGAGAGGCCGTTCCTCTTGCACGTCTTCTGATCGACGCCAATCAGGCCTGGAGTGTCAACGAGTCACTCGAGATCATCAAAGCCGTCACACCCTTAAACATTGAGCTGATCGAACAACCCATTCTCGGCAGTGACATCCAGGGGCTAAAAACGATCACCCGGCAGAGTAACATCCCTATCCTGGCCGACGAAGCCGTTTTTACGTTGGAAGATGCGAAAACAGTGATCAAAGAGAAAGCAGCTGACCTTATCAACATTAAGTTGATGAAATGCGGCGGTATCTCAAAAGCGATCGAGATTATTGAGTATTGCCAAAAACATGATGTCAAATGTATGATGGGTTCGATGTTGGAAGGGCCGACGTCCATTGCACTTACAGCCCAACTTGTCATGGCCTATGCCGATGCCTTCAGCCATATCGACCTGGACAGCCCACTGCTGTACAAAAAAATACCGACCGGAACAGGCCTACACTTTTTTAACAACACTATTACACTTGAAAAAGAGGAGTTCTATACTCTCTATATTCTGAAATGTGCCGACAACACTTTATATACCGGTATTGCAAAGGAGATGGACACAAGGATAGATGAACACAACAACTCGCCTAAAGGTGCCAAATACACCAAAGCCCGTCGTCCTGTAACGTTAATTTATGAGGAGAAGCACCGCTCGAAAAGCGCGGCGCTGAAAAGAGAGATAGAGATTAAAAAGTTAACGCGTTCTCAAAAAGAGAAGCTGATCTCACTGCAAAAGAGGTAAACGGGTTACGACTCTTCACCATCCGCTGAACGCATCTCTTCGATCTCTTCAATGATCTCAGCTGCTTCGTCTTCTTCGAGCTCGCCGGTCTGCGCCTCTTCAAGCATTACTTTGAACTCGGTTTTAAGTTCCTGCAGTTCAGAGAGCTCTTGCTTGACCTCATCAGTTGCAGTTTTTGAATCGTTGATCAATTCAAAAAGTCCATCGATCACATCTTCGATCTCAGGAATGATGTCGTTGTTTAACAGGTCAATAAGTTCTTCAGTCTTTGTCATGGGGTATCCTAGTTTTTAATGGCGGTATTTTACCACATCACACCACTATTGTTTGGTGTTGTCCACCTCTATGAGTTTTTTCAAAAAACCTTTTGGCCCAAGTGTATCGTCAAGTGGATCCCCGATCTGTTTAGCGTTAGTGTTCAGGAAGTAAATTGTCGGTGTATTATAAACTTTGAAGCCTTCGCGTTTGTCATACTCTGTGTCTATCTCTACCGCTACAAAGTGGCTCTTTACATACGCTGAAACATTCTTGTCGGAATTGATCGTCCAGCGCATCTCATCACACTTGGTACAGTTCTCTTTTGCAAAAAAAACAATGACTTTTTTCTGCTCGCTTTTCGCCTCTTTCAAAGCAGCCTTATAATCATCTGCCCAATCGATGTCGGCAAAAAGTGAGATAACAACCAATATCAGACCCAATATGTATCTACTCATGAACTATCCTTTCTTCACAAAAATCAATTATAACGCAAGTAAGACCCTTTATACCAAACAGGGGTGATCCAGACGGGAAGAATCATCTAGATCAATGGAATCAGTATACGCGTTTGTCTATTTAGCGGCCTGAACTTCTTTGAGTTTACGCATAAAACCATCGACTGTGGAGCCGCCCATCTTGACATCACCGATCTGTTTTCCATTACTGTCCAAAAAGTAGAACGTAGGTGTTCCAAAGACTTCATAACCCTCTTTGTCATCAAGGTCAAGGTTAAGCTCGATAGGAACAAAATACTTCTCTACATAGTCCATCACCTTTTTTTGTGTATAGACCTCTTCTTTCATCTTTTCACAGACCTGACAGGCGCTAAGAGTGAACATAAGGATCACTTTTTTATGTTCAGCTTTGGCCTGAGCCAGACCGGTCTCGTAATCTTCTGCCCAGTTCAAGTCGGCAAACAGTGATGATGTCAGAAATAGAACCAATACAAACAGTTTTTTCATCAAGGGTATCCTTCGTAAAAAATTTTCGTTGTGATTATATCATGGAAGCGTGGAGTCATTGTGAATAAACAATGACTCGGAGAAATTATTTGGCGACAAGTGTCGAAGTGACATCAATGTTATCAAAAACAATCGAACTCATAAAATTATTGTCAATATCGAATTCGGTACGATCGACTACGGCTGCGAGTTTTATTTTTACACCCTGCTCGCTAACCTCAAGCGATTTCATCTTAAATGTGACCGGTTTCGTAATATTTTTGATCGTAATATCGGCAACTACGCTGTCGTCCGTGATCTTTGTGGACTTAAAGACAATTGACTTATAGACGACCTCATTGAAAAAGTCACTGCTTAAGAGGTGATCATCGCGTCTCGCATTGTCAGTGTCAAGAGAGATAACCGACACAACCCCGTTAATAGCCGTAATCGTATCGCCTTCGACACTTATGACCCCGCTAAAGTCACTAAAGTTACCGTCAACAGTGATGAACAGCATCTCTTTCGCTTTAAAATCTATCGACGACGCCTTAGTATCTACCGTTAACTCAGCACCAAACACCACAACAGCCATCAACAAAATCATGATAATGCTTTTCATCGGAAATCCTTCTGATCTATAGATCTTTACAGTGTAGCCGGATAATTTTTCGCTATAACTAAAACCGAAGATCTAAGAAGAGAATTTAAGCGTTGTGGGATGTGGGATGTGGGATGTGGGATGTGGGATGTGGGATGTGGGATGTGGGATGTGGGATGTGGGATGTGGGATGTGGGATGTGGGATGTGGGATGTGGGATGTGGGATGTGGGATGTGGG
>JBFHIS010000033.1:0-15845 GCA_041596355.1 Sulfurimonadaceae bacterium
AAGCAACATCGTTGGTGTGAACGGGCGGCTTTTATATATCAACGTCGATCAGTACACAACGAAAGCAGATGAGAACTCGAGTTTCTGTAGTGCGATATGGGACCTTCGGGATCCTGATGGCAATATAGCAGATGATATGACGCAGGTCTGTTATACTGATGGTGCAGGGTTGACAGAGGTGGATCGACTTCGAAATGTTCTCAGTACAAAATGTAGTATAGCAGCATCGACATTTTACAGCGCCTTTAACAGCGATACCGGAGTTTACAGCGGGAATTTATATTGTGCAAGCAAAGGGTTGACAGATGATGATCTCTTAGAGTTTACAGCACTAAAAGAGGTTACGGGGTATTTATACCTCAATAATAACCAGCTCACTAATGTGAATGGGTTGAGTGCTTTGACAAGTGTAGGGTCATATTTTTATCTTCAAAGCAATCAGTTGACCAATGTGGATGGGCTTGTTTCATTGACAACAGTAGGAAGCAATCTGAACTTTGAGAACAACCAACTGACCAATCTCAATGGAATCAGCCAGTTGACGTCTTTGGGAGGCTATCTTGCCCTTCGAGGGAATAGTACCCTTGTAGATATTTCAGGGGTCAATAACATAGCCGGAACGAACGGTAAACTGTTGTATATAGATGTCGATCAGTACACAAAAAAAGCAGATGACAACTCTACATTCTGTAGCACGACTTGGGACCTTTTGGATGCAAATGGCAATATTGCCGATGATATGACAAAAGTATGTGAGGCGGCAAGTGCTTATGAACCTACACCTGCTGAAAAGTTCAGAGACACCTTAAGTGAACGATGCGGTATTGCCTCATCAACATTTTATAGTATGTTCGATGAGTTTACCGGCGTGTATAGCGGTGATCTCAACTGTTACAATAAAGGGATGCTAGATGAAGACTTACTTGACTTTGCAGTACTAAAAGAGGTCAGTGGTTATCTGAATCTACATAACAATAATTTAAGCAATATGGATGGACTGACAAATCTTACTAGAGTAGGAACAGAGCTGCACATAGAGAACAACCAGTTGACGTCTGTTTCCGGGCTAAGCAATCTAGTCTATGTTGGCAGCCACTTTGCCATGCATAATAACACGGGTTTATTAGACATCTCAAGTCTTTCCAATGTAGAGGGTGTCAACAGCCGATATCTCTATATCGATGTCGATCAGTACGAAACCAAAGCCAGTGACACGCGTAAATTCTGTACAACTACATGGAACCTTAGAAGTGTTTCCGGCGATATTGATGACAATATGACACAAGTGTGTGCGGAAGGTGCTGCATTAACAGACAAAGAGAAGTTAAGAGCATTGCTTGACAGTAAATGTAATATCTCTTATATAGACTTTGACCAGAAATATGATGAGGGCACCGGCATTTTTGACGGTAGTATTGACTGTTCGTATAAACAGATGGACGACAGTGATATAGCTCTCTTTGGTATTGTGAATGAGGTAACAGGAAGTCTGTCTTTGAGCAATAATAATTTAACAATATTGACAGGTTTGAATAATTTAACCCGAGTAGGCGGTTACTTCTACTTGAACAACAATCAGCTTACAAACCTGGATGCTCTAACGAGTTTAAATAGGGTGGACGGCAATCTGAATTTATCGACAAACCAATTGGTCAATGTTAACGGGCTTTTTAATCTTACAACATTGAGCGGAGCTTTACAGATCTCGAATAATAGCGCATTGGTAGATATTAGTGGTCTTTCCAGCATTGTAGGAGTAGAGGGAAAAAAGGTATATATTGATACCCATGAATACACGACAAAAGCAAGTGAAACAGGTGCCTTCTGTTCATCAGTCTGGGATCTTTATGATACCGATGGAAATGCTGATGACAATATGGCTCTTCTATGTGAGGGATTGACTTATAGTCCAACAACGACGGACACGCTAAGAGATCTTCTTGGGCGTAAATGTTTAATTGATTCTGTGACGTTTTATACCAATTTTGATGAAAGCAGTGGGACATATACGGGTAATATAGCATGTCAGAATGTAACTGATGCAGAGAGCAATGATTTTGAAGCATTACTTGGAGTCGACGGTGCCTTTAGTCTTGAACAGAGTGAAGTCACTTCATTGGATGGGTTGATCCGTCTTCAATCAGTAACAGGCAATGTCAGCATTAGAAACAATGCGAACCTAGTTAATATTGCAGGACTCTCAAACGTTCAAGGGATTAACAACAAGCTCTTACACATCGACGATACTGCACAATACAGTGTAAAAGCGGATGAACTTAAAGCATTCTGTTCAACAAGTTGGGATCTTTACAGCGCGACGGCTAATATTGCTAATGATATGACCAAGGTTTGTGCTCCTTAAGGGGCTATTCTTTTGCGTTTAGCGCCAGGATCTTTTTTATTCCTAAAATAATAAGGCGAAAAAGTCCGATAATGAGGTAGAGACCGAACCCAAAAAGAAATGGATGATAATAGTTAGCCTGCTCTGACATCATCTCGATGCGGTGGAGGGGATCGGTAAGAAGGTCAAAATGCATGAACAGAGCTGATAGAATGATGATCGTGAGATAGATCAATAGCTCTTTTTTCATTGCCCTTCTCCATAGAACCTATCCAACATCATCTGTATAGAGACCTTTCCGTTCCACTCGTTCTTACTGATGGTATAGCTGCAGGTCAGGCGGCGGCTGATCGCCATTTTGTATCGCTGTTTAAAGGCAATGAGATCATGCTTCTCAATGCCTCCGTCGAGTTGTATACCGATACGGCTGTGGTCGCGCTCTTTGCCCATGTAGTTGACACTTTCAACATAAGCCTCCTTCGCCAGAAAGCGTGGACGGGGGTTGGCCTCGCCAAAAGGTTCATAGGCATCCAATAGATCCAAGAGGTTGGTGTTGATGGTACTTGGTAAAAGCTCACCGATAAGCTCTGCCTGCGGAACAAACTCTTCAGGATCTATCTTTGCGGCAACAGTATTGATCGCCTCTTTAAACGGCTCTAAGTGCTCAACAGGCATCGCCAGTCCTGCCGCCATCATATGCCCTCCAAAACCCTCTAAAAGTTCTTCCTGGGACTTTATCAGCTCAAAAATACTGACATTGCCAATGCTTCTGGCACTTCCTTTAGCCCGTCCCTCTGTAATACTCATGACAATAGCCGGACGGCCGAAACGGTGGACCAAACGCGAGGCAACTATGCCGACAACCCCTTCATTCCAATCTTCGCCAAACACGACAAGTACATTGTCGCCCTCTCGGACCTGGGCAATGGCTTCTTCCGTAACATCGGCTTCGATCGCTTTGCGCAGGTCGTTCAACTGGTTCAACAGTTCAAACTGTTTAAACGCTTTTTCCGGATTTTCTGCTGTCAGGAAATCAAGTGCGATAGAGGCATCTTCCAAGCGTCCTGCAGAGTTAATGCGCGGTGCGATCTGAAAGCCGATATCTTCGGCTGTGAGTGAGGATTTGTTCAGAAATTCGCGGATGATGACAAAGGCAGGAAGTGTGCTCGTCATCATCTGTTTGAGCCCATGTTGGACGATAGCTCTGTTGATACCGATCAGCGGCATGACATCGGCGACGACGGCCAGTGCCAGCAGTGGAAGGTATTGGCCCATGTTGACTTTGAGGTCAAGTTCCTGTTTGACAAGGACAAGCACCAGCCAAGCTACCTGGGCCCCGCATACCTCTTTAAACGGGTAGGTGTCATCCGGCAGTTTCGGATCGACAATGGTGTAGACATCCGGCAGGATATCAGAGGGGGTATGGTGGTCCGTAATAATAAGATCGATGCCCCGTTCTTTACACACTTCAGCTGCTGCAAAGGCATTGATGCCGTTATCTACGGTAAAGATAAGATCTGCATCAACTCTCTCCAGTACTGAGGGAGAAACCCCATATCCGTCGACAAACCGGTTTGGGATAATAACGTCAAGAGGGTAGCTCAGCTCCCTGAAAAAGAGTGTGGTAAGGGAGGTCGCAGTGACACCGTCGACATCATAGTCGCCTACCAGTGTAATGCGTTCTCTATTACGGACAGCGTCTGCGATGCGTTTAGCGGCTTTGGGTGCGTTGAGCAGGAGCCTGGGGTCGGGGATGTCGGAGAGCTTGGAAAAACCGTCTGAAAAACGTTCATCAAGTCTTCGTTTCAGTGCGTCAAGGTCAAGTTTCGGAACGTTAGGTATTTTGGTCATTATTTAACCTGAAGCTATTGAATATGAGATATTTTGCCCCGCTTTTTCAAGCGTGAAGGACGGACTGCGGATGGATTATTAAGGGTTAGTTCGACCCTGCATTCGCTAAAGAGGCTTTAACAAAGGCTAAAATGGATGCATTCGGCGTCTGAAGACGAGAGGTGAACTCGGGGTGGAACTGCACTCCAAGGAACCATGGATGCGCAGGGATCTCAACCGTCTCGATGAGGCCGTTGGACTCACCTGTAACAACCATACCGGCTTTCTCAAGTTCTTCTCTATAGGCTGGATTGGCCTCGTAACGGTGACGGTGACGTTCAAATATCAGCTTTTCACCATTGTAGGCTTCCCGAAGTATAGAACCATCCTTTGTCTCACACGGGTACTCTCCAAGGCGCAGTGTTCCGCCCATTGGCGAGGTGTGTGTACGAAGCTCCGTGTCACCGGACTGGTTGATGAACTCATCGATTAGATAGATCATAGGATTTGTCGTATCCGGATCGAATTCGACAGAGTTGGCATCTTCAAGGCCAAGGACATTGCGGGCATATTCGACAAGTGTAAGCTGCATTCCCAGGCAGATCCCCAGATAAGGGATCTTGTTAACACGGGCATACTCGATCGCCAGGATCTTGCCTTCAATACCCCGGTTACCGAAGCCGCCGGCGACTAGGATGGAGTCACAATCGCTTAGCAATGCTTGGGCACCGACCTCTTCGATCTTCTCACTGTCTACCCAGCAGATCTCGACTTTAGTGTCCAGATGGGCACCGGAGTGGATCAAAGATTCGATCAGTGATTTGTAGGACTCTTTTAGTTCAAGGTATTTACCGACAAACCCGACGACGGTACGTTTAGTCGGAGAAACGATCTTTTTAACAAGAGAATCCCATTCGGACATGTCCGGTGTCAATTCGCCGAGTTCAAGTTCTTTGGCGATCGGTGTTAAGATATTTTGCTGCATAAAGCTGATCGGTACGGCGTAGATGGTCGGCGCATCGAGGGCTAAAATAACACTGTCCTGGTTGACGTCACAAGAGAGAGCAAGCTTTTTCCTGAATGATTTCGGCAGGTCACTTTCACTACGTGCGATGATCATCTGAGGGGTGATCCCGATACGGCGAAGCTCTTGAACAGAGTGCTGTGTCGGTTTTGATTTATACTCTCCGGCTGCTTTAATGAAAGGGATCAGGGTAACATGGATGAAAAATGTACCGGCAACCTCTTCATCGTGTTTCATCTGGCGGATTGCTTCCATGTATGGAAGACCTTCGATATCACCGACCGTCCCGCCAAGTTCAACAACCAGAATGTCGTGACCTTCACCGGCTTTTTTGATACGGTCAACGATCTCGCCGACAATATGGGGAACGACCTGGATCGTCTGACCAAGATAGCCGCCGGAACGCTCTTTTTCAATAACGGAAGAGTAGACCTGCCCGGTCGTAAAGTTGCTGCTCTTTAAGTAAGATGTATCCAGAAAACGCTCATAGTTTCCGATATCGAGATCTGTCTCTGCGCCATCTTTTGTAACAAAGACTTCACCGTGTTCAAGGGGACTCATCGTACCAGGGTCGACATTGATATAGGGATCGATTTTCAACATACCTACATCTTTACCTGCGTGTTTAAGGAGTGTACCGACGCTGGCAGCCGTAATTCCCTTGCCTAAAGAACTTAGTACCCCGCCGGTTACAAAGATATATTTTGTCATTTATGAGCTCCCTTTTAGAATACGCGATTATAGCGAAGTGGTGCTTATATGCATCTCAAAACAGTTGCCTGTTTTCTGTTGTATTTACTATTATGCCACCAACTAAATATTCAAATATCGATGAGGATACTTTTGTCCATTATCAAGGCAGATGTTCTTTATTGCAGCCGTGGTTACGGTGAACGTAATAAGTGTATTCGTGAGACAAGAAGGTATAATAGGAAAAAAGTGGACGGTGCATGGATAGTCTTTTAGGGTATATAATTCTGGCTTTGGCTATTTCAGTCATCTTTAACCTTCTGCTGAAGAAATTCGGTATCTCCCAGATTATCGGATATATTCTGACAGGAACGGTCATTGTCTATCTTTTTGACCTGCATGAGATGTCAGAGTCGAAGGACCTTGAGATGGCCGGGGAGTTCGGAATCGTCTTTTTGATGTTCACAATCGGCTTGGAGATGTCGCTGCGTACACTGCGATCGATGAAGAAACTGGTCTTTTTGAATGGTGCCCTGCAGGTTGGACTCAGCGGCATGCTCTTTTTTCTCGCCTCTTACTATATTTTCGGTATTACACTGGATGCATCGATTATTATCGGTTCAGCCTTGGCGCTCTCATCGACGGCCGTTGTATTGACCTACCTGAAACAGAACAAAGGGATCTACGCCCCTTATGGGCGTCGTTCCGTCGGTATACTGATCTTTCAGGATATTGCCGTGATCCCGATCTTGATCATGATCGGTTTTCTGGCCAGTAACGGCGATGATTTGAGACTGGTGCTTTTGGAGACGATTGCGAGTGCAATCATCGTGATCGGCCTGCTCTTTTTTGTCGGAAAGCGGGTGATGAACTGGCTGTTGCACTTTTCGGCGGAAAGCAAGGTTGAGGAGCTTTTTTTAGGATCGGTTCTGGTGATCGTTGTGGGGGCGTCACTGTTAGCACATTATGCCGGATTTACCTACTCCCTTGGGGCTTTTGTCGCCGGGATGATCATTGCTGAAACACGCTATCTGCATAAAGTGGAAGCGGACATTGCCCCGTTTAAAGATCTGCTTTTAGGGGTCTTTTTCGTCACGGTCGGGATGAAGATCAATCTCCACTTTTTCTATGAACACTTTTTGGTGATAGTCGGACTTTTCGTTGCTATCTTATTTGTAAAAGGTGCGGTGATCCATGCTATTATCGGACTGGGTTCCAAATCGGTAACAGGATTTAAGACGGCGGTGACATTGGCGCAGGTCGGAGAATTCTCCTTTGCGATCTTTGCGTTGGCCTCGGCTGAGAACCTGCTCGATCCTGAACTTTCACAGATTCTTGTTCTGGTTGTCGTTCTCTCTATGATCGCGACACCTTTTATGCTGGCGCAACGACGAAAACTACAGGACATCCTTTTTAAAGAGGGCGAGATAGAGCAGAGTGATATGAGCGCGGTTGAAGGGAGAAAGAATCATATTATTGTCTGCGGTTACGGACAGGTTGGTCAAAAAGTCGCAAGACAGCTGCAAAAAGAAGGTGCTGAACATGTTGTGGTCGATTATAACTATTCGCGGGTACGAAAGGCTCTGAAAGTCGGTGAAGAGATCTATTACGGGGATATGTCCAAGTCGGCGATATTGCACTCTTTGAACATCGAAGATGCTGCTGCCGTCATTGTTACACTGGATGATCCGGAGAAAAAACAGCTTATCTGTGAAGCCCTCTCCCCGTATGGTGAATCTGTCAACATTATTGTAAAAGTGGTCTCGTCAGCTGAAAAACACAGGCTGCGGGGGCTGCCGATCAGTGTGATGGTAAACGGGAAAGAGGAGGTCGCCAGGATCCTGGTAGAGCAGACCATGCGTTGCAGCTTGACAAAGGACGATAAAGAGCAACAGGATTGATCTCAAAACAAGCCTGACGCTGAGTCGACCAAAGGGAGATCCCTTCAGGGGAAACAGAGCGTCAGCGCAGCGGAGGGGGACTTGTTCGCCGCAGCGTCTTATATATACTACTTAGTTCCCGCGCGAGCCAGGTTTTATCGCTTCGCTTTTGCCCTCTTTACAAAGAGGACAATCTTCTGGTGCATACATCTCAAAGGTAAAATCTTCCAGTGCAAAGAAAGGGATGCCTTCCGGAAGTTTACAGTTCGGTTTTTTGGTCACGTCAGAATTTTGACGTTCACAGAAACCACGGTTTGCCAAGGCAGCAAAACCGACGACGACACCGCCCATCGCTTCGATAGCCGCTGCCGCTTCCATCGCTGAACCGCCCGTTGTGATAATGTCCTCACAGATTATGACACGTTCGCCTTTTGCAACATCAAATCCACGGCGGATCGTCATAGCTCCATCAACACGCTCTGCAAAGATAGAACGCTTGTCAAGGGCTGTTGCCAATGCAAAACCGGCAATAAGACCGCCAAGGGCAGGCGCACAGACAGTGTCGACTTCAAGTCCGCTCTCTATGATCTGCGCCGCAACGCCTTCGGCTAAGACTTTGGCATTTTTAGGATCCTCAAGAACTTTGGCAGATTGAAGATAGAATTGTGAGTGATTGCCGGAGCTGAGTTTAAAGTGTCCCTCTAAAAGAGCATTGGCGTCCATGTAGATTTGTTTAACGTTCATCGGTTTTTCCTATAGGGCATTGATCTGGTATAAAAAGCACGTAAGGTGCGAGAGTTCTCTGTTGAAGAGAGTTTGTCAAAGAGGCTCACCTCTTTGGCGGTTTATACTTTCAGGATGGCTGCTTCTTTCTCTTTAAGCGTTGCATCAATTGTGGCTATAAAACCGTCTGTGATCTTTTGGACCGCTTCTTGAGCCGCTTTTGACTCATCTGCTGTGATCTCTTTCTCTTTTTCCAGTTTCTTGATCTCATTGTTTGCTTTTTGACGGTCATTGCGAACAGAAATTTTTGCTTCCTCGCCCATGCCCTTCATCTTTTTGACACTCTCTTTACGTTGATCGACGGTCATTGGCGGAAAGTTCAGTATGATCTTTTCGCCATCGCTGTTCGGGTTTACCCCGATGTTCGCTTTTGAGATAGCCGCTTCAATATCAGCTACAAGCGGTTTCTCCCATGGAGAGATAACGATTGTCGTTGCATCGGTTGCGATGACTGAACCGACTTGGTCAAGTGCTGTCGGTGTCCCGTAGTAGTCGATTTTGATGCCATCAAGTACAGAGACCATTACCTTTCCGGTACGGAGTGACTTAAAGCTGTGGTGCATGTGCTCGACAGAGCTTTCCATATTTATTTTACATTCGTCTAGAATTTCGTTTATCATTGTTTTCCCTTTACTAAGATGATACTGCTTTGGCGATTGCCGCTTTTTAAAAAGATGCGTGTTCGGTCCATCTTTAATTGTTTGTCAATTTTGACAGACAGCTTGCCGTTGTTGACGGGAGCTGATGTCCAACCGTAACCGGAGATGTAATAGTCGATTCTTTTAACATCTTTCGGCAAAGTAGCTTTTAACGTTGAGATTTTACCATTTTTTGGCCAAGCTTTCGGATAGATCCATTCAGTTGGCAATGTTTGTGTACGCAGTTTTACTTTGATATTGTTTGCACCGGTGAGAGCGGTTCGGTCAAGATCATGTATATCACTCTGCTTGTCAACCGCTCCGGCATTTTGGTTGATGATCAGGTCGAAACTGAAGAGCTCGAGTTGTGTGCGGACACGATCATCATATTCACCGTAAGGATAAGCATAATATTTCGGCTTGTATCCCAGCTCCTTTTGCATAATATCAAGACCCTTTTTAGTGTCTTGATAGATAGCCGGGTTATTCAGTGAGACGAGATGTGGGTGCCCAAATGAGTGAAACCCAAGCTCACCATATTTGGACGCTTCCTTGATCTGCTCCCAGGACATATAGTCACCATAGTGATCGATAGTAGCCTGAACATAGACAAACAGAGTAAAAGGGTAGTTGTACTCTCTGAAAAGAGGAAGTCCGTTCTCATAAAAACTCTTAAAGCTGTCATCGATGGTCAAAACGACCCACTTATCACTGATCTCTTCACCTTTTTGAAAGGCTTCGTTTAAGCGTTTGAGTGAGATGACTTCATAGTTGTTCTGTTTCAAAAACTCAAATTCGGCGCGGAGTGTCTCTATCGATGTATTTGTTGAGAGGTGTTTTGTGTCACCAAAGCGGTGAAAGACAAAGAGGTGGGCGTCTGCCCACAGGTAGAGTGGTAGCAGCGTAAGTAAAAGAAGCTTACGCATTGTCTTATTTTGAAGTGTTAGCGTCTACTGCCGGAGCTTCTTTAGACTCTGCAGGAAGCTGAACTGCTGCAGGTGCGGCAACATCAGTTGCCTCAGCAACATTGTCAACAACAGAAGCACTGCTCTCCTGTGCATAAAAATAACCCAGTGTTATCGTGTTAACGACAAATAGAAAACCGAAAAAGAAGGTCATCTTAGCCAGGAAACTGCCTGGGCCTTTCGCACCGAAAACGGATTCGTTTGAACCGCTGTATGCACCAAGACCAATACTTGAACTTTTTTGTAGTAAAACTGCAATCGTAATAATCACAACTAAAACGATTTGAGATATAAGCAAAATGCCTGTCATTTATAGACCTTCGTAATAGAGCCTCTTTATGGATGCCCTGTAATAATGGGCCAATTATAGCGAAAAAAGTTAAAAAGAGATTTTGTCCCTGCTTTTTATCACTGAGGGTAGGGTATAATTATATGATTAAAGAGCCTGATAAGGCTTGAATTGGGAATATATGTGAAAAAAGTTGTTTTATTAGCCGTTATATTATTGTCTTTTACGATGGCACTATTTTTTTTACAAAATGCGAAAACGGAACCCAATAGTAAGCTAAAAGTCACTGTCAGCACCTTTGCCCTTTACGATATTGTCAAACATGTCGGTGCAGAGAATGTCGATGTAGAGATGGTCATCCCTTTTGGGGTGGAAGTGCATAGCTTTGAACCGACACCTAAAACCATTATCTCGATCCAAAAGAGTGCCCTTTTCTTCTACAGCGGTGCCGCATTGGAACCTTGGATAAGCAATTTGGCACATAGTGACAATATGCTGGACATGAGCAAGTATGTTGACTTACGGGAAATCGAGGCGTCGGGTGAAGAGCATGAGGGGGACCATCATCATGGCGATGAGGGGCTTGATCCGCACTATTGGCTCGACATAGGAAATATGAAACTGTTGACACAGAAGATCACTCTGGCACTTGTCAAGATGGATCCAGATAATGAAGCGCTGTACGTCAAAAGGGCAGCCGCCTATATGGATGAACTGAGCAAGCTGGACAAAGCTTACCAGACGCGTCTGCAAGAGTGTGAGGTCAGAGAGGTGGTTGTCCACCATAACGTTTTAGGTTATGTTGCGCAGAAGTATGGTTTTTCGGTGCATCCGTTGACCGGTCTCTCTCCGGATGCTCTGGCAGATGCCCGGACGATGGCAAGGTTATCGACATCGATTAAAGCAGAGGGCATAACGGTCCTCTTCTTTGAAGCCTTCGTCAGTGACAGACTGATGCAGAATCTGGCAAGAGAAAACGGCGTTGAACTGGACTACCTGGAACCACTTGCAAACATTACGTCTACACAGGCCCAAGGCGGTATGAGCTACATAGAAGGTATGCATATCAATCTTGACAAACTGACCCATGCAATGAGATGCAAATGAAATTTGTCTCTCCGATCTTTGAGATGAAAAATCTCTTCTTTCAAGCCAATTCACAAAAGATTCTTGACAATATCTCATTTGCTATTCTGCCGGGTGATTATTGTGCGATCATCGGGCCTAACGGCGGCGGCAAGACAACTCTGATCCGTCTTTTGCTGGGACTTGAGAAACCGACAAAAGGGGAGATCAAGCTGTTTGGACAGCCATTGAGCCGATTTAAGCGCTGGAACAAGATAGGATATGTCCCGCAACGTGCTTCACAGCTCGATCAGAACTTTCCCGCAACGGTACTTGAAGTGGTTAAAATGGGCCGTATCGCGAAACAAGGACTCTTTTCACGTACAACGAAAGAAGATAGAAAAGCGATAGACGATGCGATGGCAAAGATGGATGTTTTGGATATTCAGGATAAACTCATAGGAGAGCTTTCCGGCGGCCAGCGGCAACGTGTAATGATTGCCAGGGCACTGGCATCAATGCCTGAGGTGTTGATCCTGGACGAGCCAAATACCGGAGTCGATGTCGTGTCTCAACAACGTTTTTACAAACTTCTCAGGGAGTTAAATCAAAATGAGAACATGACGATCATTTTCATCACACATGACATCGGTGTTATCGCCGACGATATAGGGCGTCTTTTTACGGTCAACCAACAACTGTTGACGTGTAATAACCCTAAAGAGGCCATCAGCTGTGAAGAGATGAGTGCACTGTATGGGATAGATGCCCACCTGATCCATAACCACCATCATCATTGAAAGGTTTAAAGTCAATGGTCAATAAAAAATATCACACTGAAACAGAGACGAACTCTTTACAGCTTATCGTGCTGTTTGAAAGATATAGCAGATGACGGAAATGATATCTCAAAAAGAGGGTGCTGAACGCACGCTGTTTGCAGAGTAAAATTGATAGATAGAAAATGGAAGGAATGTAATGACTGAAATGATATCTCAAAAAGAGGGTGCTGAACGCACGCTGTTTGCAGAGTAAAATTGATAGATAGAAAATGGAAGGAATGTAATGACTGAAATGCTCTCCTACGACTTTATGATCCGCGCATTCCTTGCAGGCATCATCATCGCGGTTTTGGCGGCGATAAGCGGTTCATTTATCGTACTGCGCCGATATTCGATGATCACAGAGACGTTAGCCCATTCAGCCCTGGTCGGGGTTGCTGTCGGTGTCATAGCCGGCACGAATCCTTTATGGGTGGCAGTTCTTGCTGCCTTGTTGAGTGCCTGGGCCATTGAGTATCTGAGGAGTAATTTTCACCTCTATTCAGACTCTGTTCTGGCGATCATACTCTCGGGATCTTTAGCACTGGCAGTCATCATTGTCTCTCTGGCCGGTGCCTTTAACAGTTCTCTCTTTTCCTACCTTTTCGGCTCTATTCTCTCCGTAACAAAAGAAGATTTGGTCGTGATGTCTGTGTTTGGCGTTATAGCGTTAAGTCTGTTGGGGCTTTTCTATAAAGAGCTATACTTCATCGCCTATGATGAAGAGGTCGCACGGACAAGCGGTATCAAAGTTGATCTTTTGAACTTTCTGTTAGTCAGTATAGTAGCGATCATTATTGCGCTCTCTATCCGTATCGTCGGAACACTGCTTATCGGTGCGATGATGGTCATCCCGACTGTGGCAGCGCTGCGGTTCAGACAAGGTTTCGCTAAAACCATAGCCATTGCGTTGCTCTTTTCTCTGTTAGCGGTTATTGTGGGGATGAGCAGTTCGTATTTCTTCTCTCTTCCGAGCGGGGCGACTATCGTTTTGGCACTGCTGTTTATCTTTATTTTCTCTTTAGTCGTTAATCGCCGATGAAAATCCAAAGTGAGTTCTCGCGGTACGCTGACCAGTACGGAAACTACAACATTATTCAAGACAAAGTGGTCGTTAAACTACTGGATGATCTGCATGATCAGCCGAAACGGATCCTGGACCTCGGCTGTGGCAAAGGGGCTCTTTTCAGTGCGATAGATTGGCCTGTAGAACATTTTGTGGGTGTTGATTTCGCTCCGAGAATGTTGGAGTTGCACCCTAAAACGGCTAAAAACGTGGCTCTCTTGGAATGTATCTACGGTGACTTTAATGATGCTGCTCTTTTTGAACAGCTCTCTTACAGCGATTTTGACCGTATCTTCTCCGCATCTGCACTGCAGTGGGCCGATGATCTGGAGAAGGTCTTTAACAATATTGCGTCACTTCATAGACCGGTCTCCCTGGCGATCTTCAGCGGCAATACGTTTAAAACTCTTTTTAAGACGGCAGGGGTCACGCCTCTGTTACGCGGCAGTGAAGAGGTTGAGAGATTGGCTAAACGCTATTTCAACGCCGAGGTTGAGATCGTTCAGTACAGGCTTGCTTTTGATTCAGTCCGAGAGATGTTCCGCTATATTAAACGCAGCGGTGTCAGCGGTAACAGAAATCTACTGGGGTATAGAGAGATGAAAAAGTTAATGGAGAACTATCCGCTGGACTACTTAGAATTTGAAGTGATCTTTATCAGGAACTAGCGCTCTGTAAGGTTCTCTTTTTCGAGTTGGTAGAGTGCATAACGAAGTGATTTGAAGTTTTCTGAGAGTGCCGGGTCAACGATCTTATACATCTCTTCCAACACTCTTGAGGACTCCTGCGCACGTTTATAGTTGGCGATGATAATACTCTCTAACGAGTCACGGTTCATCTCACTCGTTACTGTTGGTCGAAGGACATCGTTAACACTGTCTCGGGAGTTCAGAAGGTTCGTCAAGTCATCGATCCTGCTTTGATGGCGGATCGCTTTCAGTTTCGAAGCCAAGTCCTTGTCGTTGTTGATATAGCGTGCAATATCCTCTATTACACGGACTCCCTCTTTTAGTCGGTTAAGATTAGCGTCAATGACACGGTAGAGGGAAAGATCGAAAGAAGTAGACATATTACTTGTTTTTACGCTTTGACTGTTTTGCCATTTTAGCTTTTTTCCTGGCCTTGGCTTTTTGTGCATCTGTGAGAGCTTTGCGCTCTCCAGCCTCTTTTTTATCATTGATATCGGTTGTCGTACCGAAATGGTTTTTCTTTGTACGTGCTTTGAATGCGATCTTTATTCCGTCATCCATCTCGACGCTTGAAGTATTTGAACGTGACATAATTGTTTTCCTTGTCTGTATCTAAAGAGTATTTTTGTGTTTAGAGGAAGACATTATAACATTTTTGAAAAGTTGGTGTTGTTAGTGGCTTGGAAAGGAAAGTAATGGTGCAAGAGCCGAAGCTCCTGATCTTGTTAGTCTTCGCCGCCGAAGATACCGAGTAGGTGAAGAAGTGCTGTAAAGATATTCAAAAAGTCAAGATAAAGGGCGATTGCACCGTCAATAGGTGTCTCATACGCGCCGTTCATGATGTTCTGAGTATCGTAAACAACTAAAATACTAAACAGGAAGACCACGGCTGCAGAGATTAAGACTGCAAGCATTGGACTGCCAAGGAAAATGTTGACGATTGAGAAACCGATAACCACAAAAAGAGCGATCATCAAAGGTTTTCCGTAACTGGCAAGGTCCGCTTTTGTCTTAATAGCAAAATAACTCATACCGGCAACGATAACCGATGTCATCGCAAAAGCATTACCGACGATACTTGCTCCTCCGGAGAGCGAAAGTGTGTAAGTAAGCAGTGGTGCCAACATAAGACCCGTCATAAAGACAAAGCTGAACATCACAACAAGGTTGATCCCCGGTTTGCGTTTCACGGCAAAAAGACCGAAAAGTAAAGCAAACTCGAGAATAATCAATGGAATAAACCAGGCTTGTACAAATGCTGCCAACGGAATACCGACATAAGCACCAACTGCACCGGCCATTAACGAAGCGGCAAAGAGCTTGTACGTCTCTTTTACAAAAGAGACGATTTTCGTTTCAGAACGCTGGCCGTAACCCGCTAAGTCTTCTCTTGCATAATCACGATCATATAGACCCATAAATATATCCTTTATATAGAACCTGTAAAAACAGGCTTTTGTTATGTCAGTACTATACACCATTTTTTACAATAAATAGTAAATAATAGGCTTTAAATCGTCAGGAAAATTAGCATACTATATATAAGACAAAAAAATGTTTTAAAAAATGCCTTTTTTATTAACATTAATCAACACAGTATTACGATAAACCGCATTAAAACTGCAAATTTCAACAAATTTGCAAAAAGGCGCGAAAAGGGCTTGACAATGAATTCTGATTTGTCTATAATTCCCGTCCACAAACGATGAGAAGCTGTTAGAAGCGACTTGGAGACTACGTGTTGTAGCTCGATTAATTGTTTGA
>JBFHIS010000034.1:0-15762 GCA_041596355.1 Sulfurimonadaceae bacterium
AAATGCGAGCGCCTTCTCTAAACAGAAAATATGCCGTGGCCCTGGTATCTTCGCCCTTGAACCGGTGTAGCTCGTTTACCATATGAGTCTTTGCATTTACCGAACCTCTGGCTACATACGCTCACTCTGCCAACGGTTATAACAGAATACCCATGCGGGAACGATAATGCCCTGTGACAATAACTAAGATTAAAAGCTATCAAAATCATATATTATAATATTTTATTATATATATTATAGCAAAAAAAAGTCGCTCCCTGTTACGAGAGCGACTATGGTTATCATTTACAGCTATTCAAAACTATAGCCTGCACTGCCATCTTTGAGTTCGGCCATTTTCTCTGTTAAAAACCAGAGAGACTGGTTCAGTCTGATATTCTTGTCAAGCGAGGTGATCGGTCTGGTTTTCTGACGTCTCCGCGTACCATTGGTGCCTATGGTCACTCCCTGAAGACCACCACGCATGATATTTTCCTGGACCACGTTAAACGTCGTCCACAAATCCTTGCCCTCATCATCATACCGCCGTTCTTCGAGCAACTGATAGGGTTGGACAGGCGTTTTGTCCGGATCTCGATTTTCATAACGTAAAAGATGGGCGGCTTCCGCATAGAGTGTTCGCTCATCTTCGGTTAATTCAATCGACCGCATCATCTTGACCTGGTCAGCGATGATGCCAGCAGAAGAGGCTATTTCGCGAGCCGAGTGCATAAACGCATCAGGACTGAAGCCGATATGCTTATGGGAAAAGTTAGCAAACTCCGAGGCCACCATCAACCCATTACCACACACCTTTCTCCACACTGAAGCTATAAGGCGAAATGCACAGCCCCGATCATGGGAATTGTAGAGCACGAGATCAACGCGTTCAGCAGTCGTTTCCTTATTATTTTTGACAAATCGAATCATATGCTTCTGGTATCCATCTCGATCTTTTTTACGGACCGGACTCTGTTCAGCCGAAACCGGAAACCACCCGGTGTCACGAAGCAAATCAATAGCCGTCAGCGTTGGTATAAATGAATAGCGCGCGGAAACACCATGAATGGGTTGCATGGATCCGGTTGCTGGTGCACGTTGAACAATCTGATCATTGGTTAAAAGCAGAGGAGCAGTCATGGTCTTACCTCCATTTAATAATATTTATTTATATATTTTAATATTATTCTACAGAGACAAGATATTCCCCCTGAAAGGGCATATATCCTGCCCCTGTAAAGGGAGAAACACACAGATGAAGAGTAGAGCTAAAGAGGGTACAGGTGACTCTGAAACCTGAGAGGTCTTTAGACAATTCAGAGAGAGCTTCTCAATCCTGAGGAAATGTTGCGTTCGAAAAGCTGAAGCAACGCTACACATCAGATATAAATATATTTATTTATATATTTATATAGGAGTATTGTTACAAGCAGTCAGTCTTTCCTCAGAGCGAGATCTTTTTTTATTCAGAGATTGCCACAGGACCACACCCATCAAGGGAACGATGGAGGTTAATATGGTCACCGTCCTGCCGTCCCTGATTATAGGCAGCAGCATTGACAGTAACACGGCCTGACCTCACGGTATGAACCTTGCCAAAAAGTTCTGTCATATGCTGGTCAACAGCTGCATTTTTGACCATAACCAGATCCTTGCCGGTCAAGCCGAATCGGTTCTGCTGCTTTGCATCGGGTCTGGTATTTTCTCGCAACTGCTGGAGTCGTCCGTGAATCGTCAGCACCATCCCACGACGGTAGCTGTTATGCAGCGTCTTCGGCGACAACCATGGCTGATTCTTCCGCTGGTGGAGAACATAGGCATCACTCATCCTGCGAATGGTTTGTCGCAACCGTGTATAGAGATCAACAATTATCTCCATATCGGTTTTGGTAGCTACAAAAGTGAAATACCAACCTTCGGTAGCCTTGGTGATGACAGCATGGCCATCAAAGGTTTTGGCTACGGCACTACCTAGAAGAGACTCCCATTTCTGACGGCTTTTGGTAAGCCCCCACAGATCCTGATTGTTTACATCAGCACCTGAACCATCATCAGCAACATCCCGAGTGGTCAGGTTATACTCATTCATCAGGTATCTGGCCTTTTCCAGAGCAAGAGCCGCTTCATGTTCGTTATCACTGGCAGATAACGCCAGGAGTTTTTGTAATTTATCAAGGATCTTCTGTTCAGCTGGCATTGCACAAAACCTCCATAATATTATTTTTTATTATATATTAATATATCGTGACAGTCTCGTATACTTGGAAGAAAAGTCTGCGTTGAAGGTACACCAGCGTTCTGGAAAACTCTATACTGTTATCCCTTCATGATGGAGCAATTCTGCAAGAGTGACCTCAGATCAAGGTACGATGAATGTATTCCCTCACCTCAACCACAGACCTCTTGCACCATATAACAGTGTATAATAATATTAATTATTATATACTATTATATAATATATAATTATATAATATATTATGTTACATAATATAATTATACACCTGTGGCAACATCATCTCTACGCAGATGTGTCAGAAGTTTTATGGAATCAAACCGAGACAGGCAAGAGATGTCACCTGACTATAGCCAACAACAAGATGATCGAGCACACGTATTCTCAACGGTTCCAGAATAGTAATGAGTCGCTCGGTGAGTTCGGCATCCTGGATGCTTGGTTGTGGATTACCGGAAGGGTGGTTATGGGACAGGATCACGGCGGCAGCATTCAACTGCAGGGCCTCCTTGACCACTTCCCTCGGGTGTACAGTATTGACATTGATTGTACCGCTGCATATCACCTTGAACCCAAGGCTCTGAAGATTACTGTTTAAAAAAAGGCAGGCAAACACCTCCACCTGGTGATGACGCATCAGCCATGCCATAGCGGCAGTTGCTGCCTCAGTTGAGGTAATCTGTACACCACAATTCAGCCGTGCATCACAGATACGATGCGCCTCAGCGACAATCACCTCTTCAGAAGCATGGCAATAGTGACCGTTTCCTTCTTGGATATAGAGCATTGATTCGACCTCCGTATTGTTGTCTGCGGGGGACCAATGCCCTGACTCAGGGAGAGTTCCCCCTGAGTGTAGGGTGAGTGAGTTGCAGTACTTCTCCTGTGGAAGTACCACACGGGAAAAGTTCAACTCTACAGCGTAATCCGATGACAGTTCCGGGCGTGGCCCAGGGCTGCATCTCTATCTTTTCATCCTTTTGGCACCTCGTTATCCCTATTATTTTATATATTATTATATAATCTATCATTATATTAGATTATATAATATGATGTATACTCCTTGTATCTTCCACCCGAACACCAAAGCGGTTCCAGATATTGAACTGTATATATTTTAATATATATTTATATTTTATTAGATTTTAATATCGGATAACTCGCTCTGATGCGTCAGCGTACTATAATGGAACATCAAATATATCGGGCGGGAATTGGGCAGGGTGGTTACCTGATTTTTCAGGAGCACCTTCGCGGGCCTTCGCAAGTATTTCGACCTCCCTGGCGATAACTTCTGTGACAAACCGCTCGACATCACCCTGTCCGTGCCACTTTCTGGTCCTGTTTTTACCTTCAATATAGACCCGTGCGCCTTTCTTCAAATACTCGGCACAGATGTGTGCCAGTTCATCCCAGGCGACGATGCGATGCCATTCTGTTTTTTCCTGTTTCTGGCCAGTGGAATCCTTCCAGCGTTCCGTCGTTGCCAGAGGGAAGGTGCAGACAGGTGTGTCATCAGAAGTGTTTCGCAGTACAGGGTCAGCCCCAAGATTACCAATCAACAGTGTCTTTTGCATGACGATTCTCCATTTAGAGGAACAGGAAAAGCCACTCTTCCCCTCCCTGGGAAGATGGTATTCCCAGATAAAGTTTATTGGGCTTTACGGATCTCCAGATAGGAGAAGGATGATGGTTCCTGGAACGCTGACATGGTTGAACCATGCTCAGCAAGAAATTCCTCAAGACGAGGCATATCGAGATGAGTTCTGGTTCTCGTTCGCTCGCTGAGCAGCATGCCGCCTGCCCTGAACGCTCCTCGACCGCGGACCATGGTCAGCAGAATATTCTTGCGCAGCTCTATCGTGCTTTTCAGTTCTTTCTCACTCTTTTTCAGTTCCTGGAACTGTGATATATAGTCATCCATTTCCGGAATATCATCCGCCCTGAAACGACTACAGGTCTTGATATGTGAACAAAATCCACACAATGGTCCCGGTTCCGTTTCCATCTCCGGCTCACCACCGTGACACGCCTGCTGATAGCTGGTCCATATCAACTCGGCCCTTGCCAGCAAACCGTTGTACAGCGTTTGCTGAGGGGTATAGCCGTTAAAAAAGCCGACCTCACCCGTTGCCAGATCAATAGATAATATTGCCCCCTTGACTGCATAGTTGGGGTACCTGTTGGCCAGAGCTCCTATCTGCAGATACAACTGCGATTCCCAGGAGCTGTACGGCCCGTCAGGAACCTGCCCTGATTTAACCTCAAGTACGGATTTGATTTTGTGATATGCAGAAGTAAAAACAAAATCGATGTGCACACGTGAAGAGACACTCTCGGTGGAAATATCCAGCTCAACCTGACGCTCAAAATTCGCGTACCCTGCGGCAATAAAAGCACTGGCTACGATATCTTCAACCATATGCCCCCGTTGAAAACGCAGCAGCGTGGCAAGATCATGTTCTGTCGGGTGGAGCCGGTCAAGAATGACCTTTCTCGGACAATAGCCAATATCGGAAGCACCCAGGTAATGACGGCGATCGCCAAGAGTTTCCTCTGTGTGCTGCCGGGAGAGCTTACGTAGGCTGGTCAGTAACGTGTTTTTGATATCCATGTTATTCCTCCAGAGATAGTGAGAGAGACGACACGGATTCCCCCCGAGGGAACGGTATCACTCCCTCGATGGTTTCGTCGGTTATAGATGTTATTGCACTGTGAGGTCCCTGTACCAGTTCCGGGCAGATCCGTCCCAACGGAATCCCGCAGACTTCAACAAGCTTCGTTTTTCATATACATTCCCGCAGGCTACAACTCTGCCGTTCTGCCGTTGATATTCAATACCAGCGATCTGCGGCAGGTCATGGTCATTCTTCTGGCCAGCAGGTGGGGGCTCCGATGATTGCTGTGGTGGTACTGTTGCGCCTAAATAGACATCTTTCAGTAATCCTCTATACGCATCGGTGCCTATGGAGAGCAGGGAAAAACATTTTTGAATGGCATCGGTAATTGCCCCTTTATAGGCATCACCAACGTTTTTTTTGACAATCTGCATCTGGCCGGTCTGTGAGCCCTTACAAAACCACTCACTGGCGATGCGAATGTATAATTTCACTTCCACAACGGCCTGCAGGTCAAAGATCTCTCTGGAGACGATTTCATACCGCCAGTTTTCCGGAAAGATGATGGTATTGACGGCATCAAAAACATACTGGGGTTTGTATCCATAACGGATTTGCCCTATCAACTGACCGTCCTTCATCATTTTGATTTCCTGTACCGCATCGCGGCCAAAACTGCGCAGCAGCACATTGATTTGCGTCACCTTATCACACAATTTATCCGACATAGCTGTTTCCTACGAGTGAGGGAGTGCAAGACGACGTCTCCCATCGGGAGCATGTGTCTCACTCCCGAAGATGGGGTTTCCTGTGATAGACAGAAAAAATCTGCAGAGGGTTGGGCGTCAACAACACGCACCTCTCGCAGAGGTTATTGCCTTAATGGAAAAAAAGAAGAGGGCAGAACATAAAAAACTGCCTGGGGGTCAGCCGTAATCGCGCAGAAACGTTGTCGTCCGGGCGTTTGGCTGTGTGCAGGATCCAAGGGTCATCCACAAAAAACAAGAGGTTCACCACCGTGATGAAACATTGTATCTGGAGCCCAGCGAGTTCCCTTCATTGAAGGGCTTACTTGAAAATAATCAAGTGGAATACTCCTTAAAGCGTATCTCTTCTGACAAAAAATACAACTCAAAAAATGTTCCGCCCCCTGAAAAATGAATGGTAGAGGAGGTTGGTGATTATGGAGACATCCTATCAGACCATTATCAATTCGTTTGTTGATGCCTATGGGCTCAGCAGAGGGCAGGTGATCGCCGAAATTGAGCGCACCTTTTCTTCCATGCTCTCACGCTGGCACCGCAAAAATGTGGTGGTCATCTTTGCCGAAGGGCAGCTGTTGGCCCTTGGATATCATGATGGGCCTGATGGACCGGTGCAGGCTTCCGTTGATATGACTACGTTGCGAGGCTGGAACACGATCAAGCGTATCCTGGACCGCAACCTGCGTATTGCTGCCAGCCTTGATGCTGTTGCAAAGTACAAGCGCAAGGAGAAGCATGTATTTTGGGGTGATATAGTCTTTCGTACCTCAGAGGAGTTAGGTGTGGAGATTGAGCTGGAGTTTGGGGTGTCCATGTTGGCCAGTTGCCCACTGAACTACCTGGGCCGACATGAACGGGACCGACTACACCCCTATGCGCGCCGGGCCTTTCATCTGCGACGCGTCGAATCGGTAATGGTTGGCGACACCCCTCGTATCCAGATCACCGTGGATCGCGTCTCAAAGACCTTGCCGGAAAAACTCCTGCTCCTGCAGCTCGAATCCCATTGCCATGGGATACGGATCTCGTGCCGGAAACGATATGTTGGCCACAAAAGTTTTCTTACATCAAATTGTTTTGTACCGAAAAACGTCATATTGGCAACTGCACGAGAGCTCGGTGAGCACGTTGAACTGAGGGTTGTCAGAACAACACAACAGTACAGCAAATGATATTTGGCAGCACAAAAAACAGGGGGCCTGAAGTCGACCTGGGCAACGGGATCAATCTTGAACGGCCGGATAAAATTGTCCGGATCCGCTATCCGGACAGCTATCGCAAAGGCCATTTCTGGTGTTTTGGCACCACCAGGGTTGGCAAAACCAGAACCATGGAAAATATCATCGAGCAGGATATCCGCAAAGGATACTCGGTGGTTGCTATTGATCCGAAAGGGGACATTGACCTGTTTTCCAAAATTGTCCAGGTTGCTCTGGAAACGGGCAGACAGCAGGACCTGATGCTCATTACCCCTATATTCCCGGAGTATAGCGCAACTATAGATCCTCTGGCCTCCTATTACATGATAGAGGAGCTGGTCGCCCATATTACTGCCGGGGTACCGGTCGGCCGAGAACCCTATTTTTACAATGTTGCTTATGAAGTGAGCCTGCTCGTGGTCCAGGCATTGATCATGCTCGCCAGAGCCACCGGCCAGGAACCATCATTTAACCTCAACGATATAAAAAACAGCATCGGCCATGCGGATATGGCTTCACTTAAGGAAAAGCTCGATTATATCGATACTCCAGAGGCCAGACAACTGGCCAGAGATCTGCACAAGATCCTGCTGACACCAGCGGAATACAATTCCAAAGTCGGAAGTTCCCTTCGGGTGGCTCTCACCGAACTCACTTCCGGCAATGTGGGAATGATTATCGGCCATGCTGAAGAAGATCGGTTTATCAGCAGACTCGAAGCAGGTAAGGGGGTTATCCTGGTCGTACAGCTTGGTTCTCTGCTCACGAAACGAGCGGCCTATTCCGCTGGGAAAGTCATCATATCGATGATCCAGGCCTTTGTCGGGCGCAGATATTCCAGTGATAAGCAGGTAATGCCACCTCTTGCTGTACATATTGATGAAGCACAGTCTGTTCTCTACCACGGGATAGAGGATCTTTTTGCCAAGGCTGGCGGGGCCGGAATATATATCCACGGCTACTGTCAATCCGTCAGCCAGCTCTATGCTGAAATTGGTGTCGACAGGGCCAACACTATCCTTGACTGCTGCAACACGAAGATGTTTATGCGAGTCCCGGACACCAAGACCGCCAAATATGTCTCAACCCATCTGGGGGAGAAGCGCACCTACAGCCCGATTATCTCTCTGGGGGGAGGTCTGTCGATCCGTGAGACCGAAGAAACCAGGATAAAACATACAGAGGTGTTGTATCTCGCCCCACGGCAGTTTTTCCTGACCAGCTATTCCGGGGTGTTTCGCGGAGTAACAAAGGATGTCTCAGATGCCTCAATCAAGGTGGTCTTCCCTGATGTCAGTGAGGTCGCTGTATATGGTTAATTTCCTCATGTTTGGCATAGTCACACTGCTGATATTCTTTGTCGTTACAATTTTTTTACGTGGTGACAGAAGCAAAAAAACCGTGGTTCGTCAGGTCCCTTTACAGCAGATATCCGAGCTCTGGACCAGAGGGCAGCGAACAGGTGTCCTGCATATCGAGGAACTGGCTCCTCTCTGGCGGCACAACCTGCCTGTTTCCAAAAGTACCGCCGGACCGTATACGTTTCAGTCAGAACAGGTCCGTCATTTTTTTCAAAATCATATAGAACATGCTCCCTGGTTTGACCGGGCGGAAAAGCAGCGGCAGATATGTTATCAGCTGCTGCTGGTGCTGGAGAAGGAAGGGGACTGTCCTTCGGTGGTGAATGCTGCCCATGATGTGGAAGGTTCCTGGGACAGCAGTACCTACAACCTGCTTGGCAGGACCAGTCTGCTTGATCATACCCTGCATGTTGCTCAGCATGCAGTGGAACTGCTGACAGCAACTGATGCCTACCATGTCATTCCTGATGCCATGATCGCAGCCCTTGCACATGACCTGGGAAAGTTGCCGTCAAACCGAACACATCTCTATAGCCTCGGTGAACACCCACTGGCTGCAGGTCGGGTGTTGGCGGAAATTGCCCTGTTGAAAGAGCTCCCCAGAAAAGATGAACTCTTACGTGCGATCAAGCTGCACCATATGCGACCGGAAGGGTTGCTTGGCAATACGCTGAAAAAAGCGGACCAGAAAGCCCGGCAGCAGGAGTTGGAGCAGGCGGTTGAAGAGCTGAGACAGACCGAGCCGGTCGCCAAGGCGTATCCTGTTGGCCCAGAACAGAATATCCTGGTCCGAAAGGCAGAGGCGGATATTTATGGCGATGAAAACGGGGCAGGGGAGAAGAGCAAGGATTGCCCACAATTACTCGACATCTCCGCCTGGTTTAATGGTGAGGCCTTCCTTACTGGTCTGCAACCGTATATTAACAGGATCAGCGGCAGACAGTTCATGGCCTTTTCCATGCCGGATGGCTACGTCTATTTCCAGGTGAAGGTTCTGGAAGAAATAGCCAGAGCTCAAGCAGAAAAAGCTGGGGCCATGGATATTGCAACCATGGATAGCCGGGACAAAACCATGCAGCAGGTCCTGTTGACTATTGTCGATACTTTCCGGCGACAACATCAGGTTATTGCCGGTCATCTGATTAAGGAACAGTTCTTCGGCGGCTATTTCACTATCAGGCTCAAAGGAGGACGGACGATGAAGGGCTATTACACACCGTTTAAGGCAGAGGCCTTTGCACTACTGCCGCTTGGAACCATGGAAGATATGAAGACAGGTATTCTGAAAAACTTTACTGCGGTGGAAGTTCACCATAGTTGACAGGAGCAGTGTCCTATGCCAGACAAAGGTGATTACAGTCCCAGTGCCACGATTATTCCTCTTGAGGGGGGCAACGGTTTCCGGCCACGTACCTTGATCAGTGCCATTTCAGAGATTCAGCAGTTTTTTGTCATTGAAAGCCAGGGGCAGACGATACCAGCAGAGTTTTTGACTCTGGAAGGATCACTTGATCTGTTTAGGATCGGGATGCGCAGCGGCTTTACCGAGGGCTTGTTGGTTATCATGCTTTTTCCAGTATTTTCCCTATATATCCTGCCTTTTGTGTTACAAACTTCCGATCTGGTTGTGCGTCTGACAGTGGCACTGGTTCCCTACCTTGCTCTCAGTGTAAATACACTGATCTGTGTATATATTAGCCGATATTATGTCGGAAATATAACCAGAAGAGCCATCAATTCGCTGTTTCTCGGCCGGGGAACAATGCTTTTTCTCAAAGGGTTCCTGATATACGTTTTTTATCAGGTGGTGTTCAGACTGAGTACACCGGAATATGTCGGGCAGGTAGCACAACTTTTTGCCCATCCAGAAAAAATATATAGCGGATATTTCTCCATATTACCTCAACTTATTCCGTTGGCAACGGAAACAGCTATTTGCATGTGTTTTGCCGCGGTGAGTCCTTATCTCGTGGCCTATCTGCTTGATCATTTTAGACAATACAGAACCAGGAGTAATATTTCCAAGATACAGTGATGATTACCAAAAAAAGGAGCGTGACTATGGCTATAGAGCATCCTGAAAAAGCTGAAATCCACGGAAACCGACCTAAACTGAGCCGGGAGGAGATCCTGGAACGGAAAATCAGCATGGCCAAGGAGAGGGGTTCACGGGTTTTGAAGATAAACTCACCCCTTGGCAGTATCATGTTCAACGTTCTTCGTCAGTTTGATCAAGCCTATGCGCATTTTAAAGGTAAACTGGGAGAACCAGGTGGCATCAGCTATGAAGAAGGAGCCGAGCTGATGGAACGTGCCAGAATAATAACGGTAGACTTTTCAATACTGACGAAGGAGTTAAGTAAAAAGGTTGCATTCAGATATTTCACCCCTGAAGAATTAAAAGTCATTCAACCAGAAGTACAGAGAGAACCAGCAAACCTGCCATGACCACTATTGTTGTTGTTTTAATACTTTTTATTCTTGTTTTACTTGTTTTCTGGCTTCATAAAGCACTGAAATGTATAACGAATAATAATGAGAAGTCTAGAGATGTACCGTCTACGGACTAGAGATTCACGGTGAAAGGGATAGAAGTGTACTGTGAAAGGTCTAGAGATCAACCGACAGAGGTCTAGAGATGTACGGAAGAATATCTCTTCATCTCTGGAACAGCTGAGGTCTAGAGATGTACGGTCTTTGTTTTCAGGCTGTTAACAGCATTGGTCTAGGGATCTACGGTCCTTAATAACACATCTCAAAGAAAAAAGGTCTAGGGATGTACGGCAATGGCGTAAGGACGAAGACTTTCACAGAGGTACAGGGATGTACGGTGAACTTCGTGAAGGTTAATGGTCTAGAGATCTACGGGCGAGAGCATGGACGGGTCTAGGGATCTACGGTCAGTATTACGAACGGGTTATCGCTTCAGGTCTAGGGATGTACGGTCACCAGCGTACCGGCGCTCTTGAAAGGTCTAGAGATCTACGGGCCACGGCTCTGCGTTTTTCTCTGATAAAGGTCTAGGGATTTACAGTGGCTTATGCTCCAGGTCGTTTTGTGAAAGGTCTAGGGATTTACCAACCGGAATTCGGCTATATAGATAAAAGTCTAGAGATCTACGGTAACCGGTGCGGGGAATGCGAATGTTCTAAGGTCTAGGGATTTACGGTATCCACCCTGTGAGAGTTCTCCAAAGGTCTAGAGATGTACGGTCGTTATTGAATGAAAAGGTTGAATGTTGTCGTGTATCTCCGTAGTCCTGTGGAATTCTCGTATGGTGAATTCTCCGTATCAGGGGGACTTACGCAAAGAGGTCTAGGGATCTACGGTAAAAAAGGCAGGGTGTGAAAGGTCTAGGGATTTACGGTGGAGACTCTGTGCTCGTCGGCCAAAGGGAAGCCGAGAAGGAAAAAACAGGAATGTTATATTGGCAGAAATTTTTAAATCAAACGTCATAACAAGGTCTTATCCTTTAAGGTCTAGGGATCTACGGAAAAGGTCTAGAGTTGACATTTCTCCTATACTTTATTATTGCTATGCCATCTAACAGCACTTCATTAAGGAGATTTATGGTGAGCAGCAAGTTTAATAAATCAACAATCGTTGTTCAGTCGAATAAACTTGTTGAGTCGAGATATATCCTCTCTGTGAGTGAGCAACGTCTCGTGTTTGCGGTCGCTTCAATGATCCATCCCGATGATGTTGATTTTTTCCCGTATGAGATCAAAATCCGTGATTTAGCCTCGATTCTGGATATCGACCTGAATAATGCCTATAAAAATGCGGATAAGATTACAGACCAGCTCATGCAGCGTGTCCTTGTCATTCCGGAAGATGATGGTCCATTAAAAGTGGGCTGGGTCTCCTCCTGTAAATACAATAATAAAAAGGGATCAATAAGTTTCAGGTTTGATCCGAGTTTGAAACCGTATCTGTTGCAACTCAAGCGGGACTTCACTCAGTCAAAGCTCAGTATTCTTGCTCAATTCCAGAGTATTTACTCTATCAGAATTTACCAGCTTCTGAAGCAGTATAAGAAGATTGGTTACCGCGAGTTCGGGGTTGATGAACTTAAAGAAATTCTTGGTATCGAAAAGGGCAAGTATTCCCAGTTCAAACAGTTCAGGCAGTGGGTTTTGAACCAAGCAAAAAAAGAGTTTGAAAAGAAAAACGATGCTGGTTTCCCCATGTGTGATCTGACCTTCAAGATGGACACGATACGGGAAGGGCGTAAAATTGTGCGCATCAAGTTCAAGATCATACCCCTGAAATATCAGGAAGCGCTGCCATTTGCAAAATCGGGTAGAATCCTACCGGTAGAGCCCGATCAGTCTGAAGATCAGGGATTGATCGAAAAACTGGAATTTTATGGCATTGCGGCCTTACGGGCTAAGGCGTTTATTGCTGATATGGGAAGGGAGAAAACAGAGGAAATCCTTAATTATTACAACCAGTGTTTAGCTGCAGGCAAGGTTGAGAAAAAAGATGGGGCGTTTCTCGCGTATTTACTCCGGGAAAAAATAACCGGAAAAAGTAAGTTCGAGAGTGAACTTGAAGACCGGGAAAGGGTCGACAAGAAACTTGCACGTGATAAAGAACGGCGTCAACGTGAAGCTGAATTACATGAAAGAGCTGAACATGAGGAGAAAATGTTTGGCCTTGAGGCGAAGTTCTTTGGCAAGAGTGCTGAGTATCAGGAGAAGCTGGTTATAGAGTTTGAAGAATCCCTTCATCCTGTTCTGGCGAAATCATTCCGGGCTAATGGGATTAATTCAGATCTTTTCAGGATTCAGTTTTTGGAATTTGTTGAGGAATATTTGTAGAAAGCATAAAAAGTTCCTCCACGGAAGGGTGGATGTCATCAATCAACGTCTCCCAACTGGTGGTTACACATTCATTGGGTGTCGCATAATAAATCTTTTTTCTGATATGATGTAAGCGTTTCACTAGTTGTGCCTGTCAAACATATGCAGTTCCGTGACAAACTCCCACCCTCAAAAAGCGCTGACGGTAGAGACCTCTTTCAGTATCAATAGAGTAACATTGGAAGACAGTAGCTTTCTGTAATCTTCGACAGTAATTGCGAAGGGCAGAATATCGAGCAGGCAACGAAGATATATGCTCGATATTGTTGGCTTAGTGCACCGTTCTTGGCACTAAGTGGCCTTTACGCATGGGATGATACGCAGGTAAATGAGCCGGCCTCGTAGCCTATGTAGACGTTGTTTCTTCTGATTATGATTGTGCCAACGTTACACAAGGAAGCGGGGCAAGTTTTTGCTTGACTGATTAATAGATAATTTCCGAGCATCATTTTTTCGCAATGTTCAGGAAAAATCATCGGATTCAAAAACTCTGTCCCTGATTTATTTTAAGTTCAAGCAAAGATAATTCGTTAAAACAATTATATTGAGGTTGCTATAGCCAATATTTATGAAAGTAATTACTATTTCAATGAGTATGTTTCACGGATACTTTTGAGAAAACATAAAATGCGTTCTTATACGTGAGGTGTGTATAGCAATGTCATATATATATAAACCATCTGCTGGGCCGTGCTTAACGACTTTCGATGAGTTTGTGCAATTGGCCGATTATTCTCTGTTGAATACCTTGAATGCCGATCCTGATGCTACTGGCGATGGTGATGATCGCCATGCTCGTCAGGTTTTTTCTGGTCATTATGTACCTGTGGCACCCACGCCACTTGTGGAACCGGAATATGTAACCCATAGCAGCACTTTTTTCAATGAACTTGGGTTGAGCGATGAGCTGGCGCATGATGCAAAATTTCGCCAGGTATTTTCTGGTGATATGTCTGCCGCGCATGAGCCTATGCTTCAGTTTGGCTGGGCGACTGGCTATGCATTGTCAATTTATGGCACAGAATATACCCAACAGTGTCCATTTGGCACTGGTAATGGTTATGGTGATGGCCGGGCGATATCTGTATTTGAAGGAATACTCAATGGTAAGCGCTGGGAAATGCAATTGAAAGGTGGTGGATCGACGCCTTATTGCCGTGGTGCCGACGGTCGTGCAGTACTGCGTTCAAGTGTGCGTGAGTTTCTAGCGCAAGAATATATGCACGCTTTAGGTGTTCCAACATCGCGCTCATTAACGCTGTATGTTTCTAAGTCTGAGACCGTTACCAGGCCTTGGTACTCTCAAGAGTCTCATGCCACCGATCCTGATATTATGGTGGACAATCCTGTGGCTGTTTCAACTCGCGTTGCACCATCCTTTCTGCGTGTTGGTCAGCTAGAGTTATTTGCTCGTCGCGCTCGCATAAATGCTCACCCAAAAGCATTAGAAGAGTTGCGTATGATTGTGACGCATTTAATTGACCGAGAATACAAAAGCGAAATAGATCAAGAGCTTGATTTTACTGATCAACTGATCAAGTTGGCCATGCTGTTTCGCCAGCGCCTTACTTCATTGTTGGCCAATTGGCAGCGTGTTGGTTATTGCCAGGGTAATTTTAATAGTGACAACTGCGCCGCTGGTGGCTTTACCCTCGACTATGGCCCATTTGGGTTCTGTGAAATTTTTGACCCTGGATTTCAACCTTGGACTGGAGGCGGCGAACACTTTTCATTCTTCAATCAGCCAATTGCAGCGGAAGCGAATTACCATATGTTTTGGAAAACGTTGAGAATACTGCTTGCAGGAGAGACTAAAGCCTTAGAACATATCGACCAAGTGTGCCATGGCTTTGCCGAAGCAATGCAAAAAGAGATGCGAAAAATGTGGGCGGCCAAGCTTGGTCTGTCTGAATATAATCCGAGCCTATTTGAGAAGTTAATGCAGTTAATGACCGTCACAGAGGTGGATTACACCATTTTTTTCCGTGAACTATCCCACATACCAGAGGACGTCTCTGCATTGAAAAAGAGCTTCTATACAAAAACTTCACAACAACTCGATGAGCAATGGCAAGCTTGGCTAAAAAACTGGCGTGACCTCGTCATTAAAAACGGCAATTTGGCTGAGACATCTGCATGTATGAAACAGACTAACCCCAAGTACGCATGGCGAGAGTGGTTGATTGTCCCCGCCTACCAAAAAGCCATACTGGGTGATTACGCCTTAATTAAAGAGCTGCAAGAAGTACTGAGATACCCCTATGAAGAGCAATCACAAGATGTAGAAGATAAATACTATCGTTTGAGACCTAGGGAGTTTGGGGTGTCGCACTATAGTTGTTCATCTTGACTTTGCAGAACAACTGAATAACTGAAAACAGGTTTGTCGAGCTCATCACGGCTAACAAATCAATGTTGCCGGAATAGCAGGGCAGGGGCAGGTCTTTGCCTGACGCATCGAGGATGATACTTCCCTACAATCACAGGCAAACGATGTTCCTCCCTGAGGTTTAACAGGAATAGCCTTAACCCTGTCACACTATATGCATTTTAAACCAGCCAGTGCGAATCTTAAATTTGTGACGCGCGGATAATGCCATGGAATCTCGCTTGTTGCATAACAGACCACTCTTCTGTATAAATTCATAATGTAAGGGTAATATCCTGTTAAATTGATAACCAACAAAACACGTGTGATATATAACAGAACATCCTCTATCCTGTTGATTTCACATTGTCAGTC
>JBFHIS010000035.1:0-8293 GCA_041596355.1 Sulfurimonadaceae bacterium
ACCATCGAAGAACGAACCGTAACCACAGGTCACACTATGGGTGATCAGTGGATCGTTGAAAGCGGTTTACAGGCGGGTGAACGTATCGTCGTGGAAGGATTACAAAAAGTTCAGAGCGGTTCCGTGGTAAGCGTCGCTGAAGAAACAAAAGAGGCGTCTGCCTTAACCCCCACTTCGGAGTGATAAAGCATCATGTCTCAATTTTTCATTAATCGCCCTATCTTTGCGTGGGTGCTGGCAATCGTTACGATGCTCGCGGGAGTGATGGCCATCCGTTCGATGGCCGTGTCGCGCTACCCAACCATCTCGCCTCCCACCGTTTCTATCAGTACGACCTACACCGGTGCATCCGCCACTGCGGTGGAGGAATCCGTCACGCAGGTCATCGAAGAAAACCTCACTGGGTTGGATGGCCTGCGCTATATATCTTCCTCATCCAATTCTTCAGGCGAATCCAGTGTGCAGCTGACGTTTGAGATTGGCACCGATCCGGACACCGCACAAGTGCAAGTCCAGAACAAGGTGCAGCAAATCACCTCGACGTTACCGGCATCGGTTCAGACGCAAGGCGTGACGGTCACCAAATCGGGAGACGAGATGCTGATGGTGCTGGGCCTGGTGTCCAGCGATGACAGCCTCAGCTCGGCAGACCTGGCTGACTATATCGCTTCCAACCTGAAAACACCGATTAGCCGCGTCGCAGGCGTTGGCAGCGTCGGGGTGCTGGGCTCCCAGTACGCCATGCGCATCTGGCTTGACCCGGTAAAGCTGACAAAATACAAACTCACGCCCGCTGATATCACCAGCGCAATATCGGCACAGAACACTCAGGTCTCCTCAGGTCAGCTCGGCTCCTTGCCCGCTGTCGAAGGACAACAGCTCAATGCCACCATTACTGCGCAAAGTCGCCTGCAAACCGCGGAGCAGTTTCGCAACATTATTCTCGTGACAAGCACAAGCTCGGCCACCGTTCGTTTGTCCGATGTGGCCGATATCGAATTGGGCAGTGCCAGTTACGACGTTAAAGCCACCTATAATGGCCAGCCGGCCGCCGGTATCAGAATCATGCTCTCAACGGGAGCCAATGCAACTGAAACAGCAGCGGCAGTCAACGCCGAGGTGGAAAAGTTGTCTGCGTCCCTACCCTCTGGCATGAAGGTGGTCACCACCTACGATACCACCCCGTTCATCGAAGCATCCATTGAAAGCGTGGTTCACACCATGATCGAAGCCGTGGCACTGGTGTTTGTGGTCATGTTCCTGTTCCTTCAGAATTGGCGCGCAACACTGATTCCCACGCTGGCTGTGCCAGTGGTTCTACTGGGTACATTCGCGCTGCTCTCGGCTTTTGGCTACAGCATTAACACGTTGACCATGTTCGCTATGGTACTGGCCATCGGCTTGCTGGTGGATGATGCCATCGTTGTCGTGGAAAACGTCGAGCGCGTGATGGCCGAAGAAGGTCTCTCACCGCTGGAGGCAACGCGTCAATCCATGCGTCAGATTTCCGGAGCGCTGATTGGCGTTGGCCTGGTGCTCTCGGCTGTTTTCCTGCCTATGGCATTCTTCGGTGGTACGACAGGTGTCATCTATCGACAGTTTTCCATCACCATTGTGTCAGCCATGACGCTTTCGGTACTGGTGGCACTGATCTTCACACCAGCGCTTTGTGCCACTTTGCTCAAACCCACACCGGCAGGGGGACATGCGTCGAATAGGTTCTTTGGTGGTTTCAACCGCCTGGTGGACCGTACAACGAAACGTTACGAATCAGGTGTCGCTCATGTGCTTAAACGCGGGGGCCGTTTCGTGTTGTTGTACGCCCTGTTGGGCCTCGTACTGGTCATGCTGTTCATGCGTCTGCCCACCTCTTTTGTGCCGGATGAAGATCAGGCCGTATTGATGGTGAGCCTGGAGTTACCGGCAGGTGCCACCCAGGAACGTACCAACAAAGTCATTGGTCAAATAGAAGAACATTTCCTCGAAAAAGAGAAAGAGACCGTGGACTCATCCTTCCTGGTGTCAGGTTTTGGTTTGAACAACAGCGGCCAGAATGTGGGCTTGGGATTTATTCGACTGAAAGACTGGTCTGAACGCGAAGAGTTCTCGCAAAGTGTCACCGCTATTCAAGGCCGCGCCATGGCTGGCCTTAGCCAGGTCAAGGATGCACAGATTTTCGCTCTGGCACCACCGTCTATTCCCGGTATAGGTTCCACCGGTGGCTTTACAATGGAGCTGCTGGATCCAAACGCTGAGGGCACCGAAAAGCTGACAGCTGCAGCCAATGCACTGGTGCTCAACGCCAACAGAAATCCACAGTTGCAGGGTGTTCGTATCAGTATTTCCGCCGAAACCGCGCAATATGTGCTGGATATCGACAATGCCAAAGCCGGTGCGCTGGGTGTATCGGTGAGCGATCTCAACAGCGCGTTGTCTACCGCCTGGGGTGGTAGCTACGTCAACGACTTCATTGACCGGGGCTCCGTCAAAAAGGTGTATGTACAAGCCCGCGCCGATGCACGTATGCTGCCCGAGGATCTGGACAAATGGAGTGTGCGCAATAACAATGGCGACATGGTGCCGTTTTCTGCTTTCACTACTGGCAGGTGGACAACGGGTTCGCCCACACTCTCACGTTTTAACGGCGACTCCTCCATTCAAATACAAGGCGATGCCGCCGCAGGGGTAAGTTCAGGTACCGCCATCGCCATAATGGAACAACTGGCAGAGGAATATGCCAAAGACTTTAGTGTGGCCTGGAGCGGCTTGTCGTACGAAGAGAAGGAGGCAGGTTCCAACGCCACGACGTTATACCTGTTCTCCTTGTTGGTGGTGTTCCTGTGTCTGGCTGCACTGTACGAAAGTTGGTCTGTACCGTTGTCGGTGTTGCTGGTATTGCCCGTCGGCGTGTTAGGTACCGTGCTGGCCACTCAGATACGCGGACTGGAGAACGATGTATTTTTTCAGGTCGGCCTACTGACAATCCTCGGGTTGACTGCCAAAAATGCCATTCTTATCGTTGAATTTGCCAAGGCGGCAGTGGACGAGGGCCAGGAAGTGGTGGCAGCCACACTGCATGCCTGTCGCCAACGATTACGCCCTATCGTTATGACATCGATGGCCTTTGGCTTAGGTGTTTTACCACTTGTCATCAGCTCGGGAGCAGGCTCAGGTAGCCAGCATGCAGTAGGCACAGGTGTCATCGGCGGTGTGATCTCCGCCACATTGCTAGGCATTTTTCTGATCCCACTACTCTATGTACTGATTCATAAACTGTTTACGCGGAGCAGTACAACTCTATCGAAAAGCGACTCAATATCCAATACCGCACGCCAGGAGGCACCATGAACTTTTCTCGACTCACGCTGCTCAGTGTCGCTCTTAGCATCACGTTGACAGGTTGCGCAAACCTCGCACCTGAGTATATTCAGCCTTCAGCACCGGTTGCAGCAACATGGCCAACGGAACAAGGCAGCGATCTGGAAGCCATGCCGGTGGATGAAATCGGGTGGAAAGAGTTCTACGGTGACGAACGGTTGCGTCAGCTCATCGAACTGGCACTCAACAACAACCGTAGCCTGCGACAGAACGCTCTTGCTGTTGAGTCAGCAAGAGCTCAGTTCCAAATCACCCGTGCTGACACGCTACCTGTAATCGATGGTACCGGTAGCAGTAGCGCGCAGCGCTCTGGTGGTGAGAGCACCCATGACTATAGCATTTCTCTGGGTATCAGTGCTTTTGAGCTGGACTTCTTTGGGCGTCTCAACAATCTGCGCGATCAGGCGTTGGAGACCTATCTTTCTTACGAAGAATCACTCCGTTCCATGCGTATCACACTGGTCGCAGAAGTTGCCACAGCCTACTTTACCCTGGCGGCAGATCAGCAAAGCCTGCGATTGGCAGAAAGCACGCTCGAAAGCCAACAAAAATCGCTGGATCTGACTCTGAAAACCTTCGACATCGGCACCGCGTCGGGTCTGGATGTTGCCACCGCTCAAACAAGTGTTGATACAGCGCGCGCTGACATTGCTATCTACCAAACGCAAATAGCACAGGATCTCAACACTCTTACTCTGCTCGTCGGTCAGCCTATAGAACAGGCATTAGTCGCAGACTCCGGCACCAGTGACTACGATCCACTTGCGCCGTTGATCCATGCTATTGGTCCGGTAGTTGAGGCGCCATCTGAATTGCTGCAGCGTCGCCCCGATGTGCTGGCAGCAGAACGCTCCTTGCGCGCGGCATACGCCGATATCGGCGCTGCTCGCGCGGCGCGCTTTCCCAGTATCACATTGACCACTAGTGCTGGCACTTCCAGTAGCCAGTTATCTGACCTGTTTGGCGGTGGCTCCGGTTTGTGGAGTTTCGTCCCGTCAGTATCGGTGCCCATTTTTGATGGTGGCTCGGGAAAAGCTACGGTGCGCGTTGCTGAAGTCGCGCGTGATACTGCTCTGGCGGAGTATGAGTACGCTATTCAAACAGCTTTCCAGGAAGTTTCAGACGCCCTGAGCGAGCAGAGCAATATGCAGGATCTATTGGCAGCACGCAAGTCATTGCTGGAGGCAAATGAGAAAATCTACCGCCTGACCGAAGCAAGTTATCGCAAAGGTCTTGAAAGCTCGTTGTCGGTCCTGACAGCACAACGCTCCTATTACACCGCACAGCAAAACATGATTTCAACGCGATTGGAGGAAGCCAGTAATTGGGTCACCCTTTACCGTGTGTTGGGCGGGGGATGGCAGCCTTGATCGCTGACACATTGATGTTTCTCTCTCTTTGGTATCATTAAATAGTCTTAAAAGTTGTCGTTCAACAGACCAGGATTTCTGACCTGAGAGAGCTGGCTCGTCAAAACCAACCGGACTTTCTGGCCCATGGCAACCACCGCAAATTGCATGGAGCTCCTTTACTGGAACTGCTTCTCTTGAATCACGAGGGTATCAGCATTAACCTGATAGCTCGAAAGGAGACTGGTCGTGAGTGCCATGCACAAGGCAGACATTGTGTTACTTCGGTAAGTGTGAAGGGCACTTCTTGGGAGTTAATGATTCCACCCCTTATTGTACGTCCAAAATTTGTTGACTATAGAAATAAACTGCTTCTATATGCTCTTGCATTTCTAAATTGTGGCGTGTTACCTGTGAGTTAGCACGCCTCAAACGGACAACATTTTCCGTTAAAACGAAGATTATTAGCAAAATATAGTTGCAAACACAACTAATCAGTGTCATATAGTTGTGCTTGCAACTATATGGTCAGAGAGGTGATATGGATAAAATAGAAGAGTCCCCAGGGCGCACTTTTTCGATTCTGTATCGATTGGGACAAAGTCACATCGGGAAGCAATTAGAACCATACAACATTGGAGCAGGACAATTTAACTTTTTGGCTGACTTATTACACCGCGACGGTATAAGCCAGGATGAGGTCGCCTCGCTTTCACGATGTGATAAAGCCACAGCAGCAAGAGCTATTCAACATCTTGAAAATAATGGGTATTTAGAGCGAAGACAGTCCGAAGAGGATGGACGGGTAAAAAAGGTGTTCGTTACGGCTAAAGCACGTGAATTCAGTCCGATACTCTTCTCATTTTTAAAAGGATGGACTGAAACATTATTTCAAGGATTTAGCACTGAAGAGAAAGAACTGTTGTTTCATCTTCTCAGTCGCTGTGTCAATAACGTTACGGAAAAAAAACTTGAAGAAGGTGACCAGTGGTGAGTGGCCTGAGCCAATCATCTGCATCATTGATACTACTGAAAAAGGTGTGCATATACTGTTTAATTACCACGCTTCAAAGATATTACAGAGGTTTAGATTGAATGGAGATCAAACAAAATGATTAAAGTTTTAGATGCAAACACAGCACCCGTAGTGACCGAAAAAATTACAAAGTTTTTAAAAAAAGCACTTACTATTGCGACGCTTATGGTGTTTTTCGTCGGAACATTGACCTGCGCTATGACGTATAAAAACTTAGGTTATACAAGTACTTTCTATTCAAGCTGGGCAACTTCGTTTGCATGGTCAGTGCTTGTAACTGCACCTGCAGGCTCGATTATTTCAACGTTAATGCACCTTTATATAAATAAGGTATTTTCAAAGCTAGGTGAAACTCCTAAAAATGTGATCTTTGGTGTGCATATGGCGGTTGTCATGGAAGGAATCATGGCGTGTGTGACTGCAGGGAATAACATCGGCTTTAAATCGATTTCTGGATTTTTTGGAGGATGGCTCGAAGCATTTGCTGTTGCTTTACCGCTCGGGTTAGTGATATCGATTGCATTGACTATGACCATCAAACCCCGACTAGTAAGATTTTTAGCAAGTTAATATATACGATTTCTTGTCCATCAAAGGAAAGGGGTATTGACACATGAATCTGTTCACCGCCAATTACACTTTATAGTTGAGATTTTCCTGAGCAGTTAACTTCTGATCATGTGGAAAAACTTGTCAGAAAAAGAGCATTCTTATTCTTTGATAATTTCAGATTTACTCAAAGATTCAGCTATAAATGGAGCAATTGAAAATTGCCGATAATTCCAGAGCATCAATCAAAACAACTGCTCCATTTTCACAAAACTCAAAAGTTGATAGTACTTTCGTATCTTCCTGCGTCACTGGTTGAGTCTGCCAGATCAAACCATCCAAGATGGCAATATAACTCAAACCTGACAGATCACTGTCTCTCTCCTTTTCGCCTTCGTAAAAATAGTGCACTCGACTTTTAACATTTGGTGCTATCGCCTTCTACAAATGACAGCAAAATGGTAAGGGGTTAAGAGTGAAGATTGAGGCGTGAACCGTATTCAATACAGGTAACTCGACAAAGCACATCATTCACTTTAATATTGAGTCATTGCATCATGAAGCGTTGTTTACACCTCCCCCCCGGCACCTGACACTCACCATGCTCGCTGAGAAATAGGGGGCATCAAGTTTTCTTATTACACGCTGAGGCAAGACTTTGCGATTGCACCCCACCCTCTCGGTTGACGTGCTGACCTGTTATGAACCATCAAAAGATTCATCTTTCGTTATCTCCTAAAAAAATCAACTCGAACACCACAATGTAAGAATTACCTTTAATTATTACATTGACAGATTCTTATCACGCGCCATATTAGAGCATATGCACATATCTTTCTTCCCATCATAACCAGCTCTAAAGGACAAAAACAATGTGGAAACATCTAATACGAATTAACAAAAACCTTGTCGTATTTATCCCCCTCTTTATGCTTCTCGGGATATTATTCGGTGCTGTTGCCGATCCCGGCACAATCAGCGGCCTGAAGAAACTTATCATTCCTTTAACGTTTCTCATGGTTTATCCGATGATGGTAACACTGAATATCAAGCATCTCAAGTCCGGCCTGAATGTGCGCCTTCAGAGTATTACCCAGCTTATCAACTTTGGGGTTATTCCTTTTATCGCGTATGCACTTGGCCGTCTCTTTTTCCCGGACCAGCCATATATGGCACTCGGGCTTTTACTTGCCTCGCTTCTGCCTACCAGCGGCATGACTATCTCCTGGACAGGTTTTGCCAAAGGGAATATGGGTGCAGCAATTAACATGACAATTGTCGGTCTGACACTAGGGTCGCTGATCACTCCATTTTATGTCAGCTGGCTGCTTGGGGCTCAGGTCGAAGTAAACTTCATGAAAGTTGTGCAACAAATTATTTTTATTGTTTTTCTACCAATGATAGCGGGGCATTTAACCCGTCAGGCATTATTGAAAAAATATACGCCCAGCATATTCAAAGAACGCATTGCTCCACGGTTCCCTGCAGCCTCAACTATAGGCGTCCTTGGAATTGTCTTTGTGGCTATAGCGCTAAAAGCGAAAACCATTTTCGCCTCCCCAGAGTTGCTACTTCTCATTATTACACCGCTTCTCATACTCTATTTTTTCAACTTCGCCTTCTCTACCATTGTAGGTAAAACACTTTTCACTCGCGAAGACGGAATTGCTCTCGTCTACGGCACGGTAATGAGAAACCTTTCAATCGCTCTTGCCATATCTATAAACGTTTTTGGTGAGGCAGGAGCCAATGCCGCACTTGTAATTGCTCTTGCCTATATCATTCAGGTGCAGTCTGCAGCCTGGTATGTCAAATTTACCGACCGGATTTTCGGGGGTACTACTAGTGCTCTGTAAACATTAAGATGTCGTAATATTTCTTAGCAATTTCGGCACACAGCAAGGCACGAATGAAGGAGCATAGCAACGCTATGTAACTGAATGAGAAACGAAGTCAGTGTGACAAAAGGGCTGGAAATATG
>JBFHIS010000036.1:0-7361 GCA_041596355.1 Sulfurimonadaceae bacterium
GAAAAAGCCAACTGCCCTAAAGAAACATCGCTTTGCGAGCGGTTCCCTTGTTTTGGCTTTTTTAGGGTCGAAACCGCCAAAGGCGTTAATAAAACAGAAACTGCTTTCTGTTTTTAGCCGACGCGACTTTATGATGTGCGAAGCACCATGAAGGCAAGGTGTCGTTTACGACCACCGATTAAATAAAATAGGTAAAATACATTGAGACAAAGGAAATTTGATGAAACGTAGAGACTTTCTAACGACAGCGGCAGCGACTACGGCTGTAGGCTTGCTTGGTGGCTGCAACGACTCGAACCGTCAAGCCATCGACTACTCTAAACATCCTCAAAAGAGCGATGTTGCGGAGAAGAGCGTCAATGTCAACCGCAACCGCAAGACCAAGCTTACCCTTGCAACCTCCTGGCCGGCGCACTTTCCTATTATGGGAACCGGTGTTGACCGTTTCGCTGAAAATGTCAACAAAGCAAGTGGCGGGAGTCTGGAGATCAAGGTCTATCCTAAAAACACTCTCATCCCTGCCCTGGCCGTCTTTGATGCGACCAGCAGCGGCCAGATAGATGCCTTTCACTCCGGCCCCTATTACTGGAAAGGCAAAAACTCCGCCTTCTCGCTTTTCAGCGGTATTCCGTTCGGGATGACCGCCGAGGAGATCAACTCCTGGATGCTGTTCGGCAACGGTATGACGCTTTGGCGTAAACTTTATGCCAAGTACAACCTGCATCCGATGATAGGCGGTAACACGAACATTCAGATGGGCGGTTGGTTCAGAAAGCCGCTGGAGTCTCTGGCAGATATGCAGGGTCTCAAGATGCGTATTCCCGGCCTCGGCGGCGAGGTCTTCTCAAAACTGGGCGTCAACCCTATTCTACTGCCTGCCGGAGAGATCTACACGTCGCTTGAACGCGGTGTCATCGATGCGACCGAATGGGTCGGGCCGGCGCTCGACATGAAGATGGGCTTCTATAAAGTGGCGCCGTATTACTATTCGGGTTGGCACGAACCGGGTTCTATCCTGGAACTGACGTTCAACAAATATAAGTGGGAGAAACTTGCGCCGGAGCATCAGGCTATTATCGAGATGGCGTCGTCGCAGATGAACATCGAGATGGCAAGTGAGTTCCACTATGAGAACATGAAGTCGCTTGACCTTCTAAAGCAGAAAGGTGTGGAGATCCGTCCTTACCCTGAGGATGTCATTGATGCCGGTAAAATCGCCATTGTTGATGTTCTTCGTGAGCAGAGCGCTCTGAACAAGGACTTTAAAGAGGTCACAGAGGATATCACTCTTTTTTTAGAGCAAAGCAAGGCGTGGTCTAAAGCCAGTCTGCACTACTTCTTAAACACACGGGAATAATTTTTTCGTAACAGAGACTTAACAGTTGAGTGCTATAATTCGAAATCATAAATGAATCGAGATTATATGCGCTTATTTACCCTCTTATTCCCTTTTTTACTGACAGCACAAGATCTTGTACTCGTTGACAAATTCACCCAAGAGCCCCTTGTTAACGCACAATTTATTCAAAACTATACCGTTATGTTCAGTGACAGCAACGGCAGCGTCAGCTTCGACGCAAACAAGAGCAAAAGCGTCCATGTCAAAGCTTACGGCTATCGTCCTTTCAGTTGGGATGTCAATGCAACTGCGACACGACTGGAGATCGAACCGATCAAGGTCAAGGGTCTTTACCTCTCGTTTTGGGGTGCCAGTCCCAAAAGCAAGACCTATGCCAACGCCATGGAGCTCATAGAGACGACGGAAGCCAATGCTTTGGTCATCGATGTCAAGAGCGAACAGGGGATGATGTCTTACCACACGGATGTGAAAGAGGCCAGTGAGATGGACGCGCACTACAACCGCACCATTAAAGACATTGACAGTTACATGACAGGGCTTAAAGAGAAAAGAGTCTACACCATCGCCCGTATCGTCTGTTTTAAAGATGAACTGAGCGCGACCAACCATCCGGAGCGTGCCGTTAAACTTGCTGACGGCACTGTCTGGCGCAATGCCGCCAAGATGGCCTGGGTAGACCCGTTCAACCCTGACGCACAGGATTACATCATCAGTATCGCTGTCGACGCGGCACAAAAAGGGTTCGACGAGATCAATTTCGACTATGTCCGTTTCCCGGCTAAAGCTGACCTGCTCTTTTCTCAGGAGAACAACGAAGAGAACCGTCTGAAGGCGATCGAGTATTTTATTAAAAAAGCGTCCCTCCGCCTGCGTCCTTACGGCGTCTTTCTGTCGGTCGATACCTACGGTTACGTGGCATGGAACACCGACAGCGACACCAATATCGGTCACCGTACCGATGTCCTCGCCAAACACGCGGACTATCTCGCACCGATGCTCTACCCTTCGGGCTTTAACAGAGGCATCCTGGGCATTGACGATCCGGCAGCAGAGCCCTACCGCATCATCAAAGCGACACTCTTAAAGATGGAAGAGACGGTAGAACCGGAACGCCTGCGCCCATGGCTGCAGTATTTCAAAGATTACGCCTTTTCGCGCATCTTCTATAACGACTTCGAGGTCAAAGAGCAGATCCGCGCCAGTGACGACACCAACTGCAGCGGATGGCTCTTGTGGAACCCATCGAGCCGTTATGATCGCGGCGGGTTGATCGTCAATGAGAAAGAATAGTCTTTACAACTAAGTTTTTCGCACATTTTCGTCTATTCGTTGTCTGTTGAAAGAGAGAGATCCTCAGGTGACAATGGATGTTCATAAATCAAGCCGTTCTTGGCTGAGAATGATCTAAAGATGACAGCTGTATCGCCGTTGGATGAAGGATTGAACTCGATAACACCGTACATATTGTTATCACTCTGTTTGCCATAGGAGTGCAGCAGCGTAGAAGAGGTGATTTTTGGCGGTAATCTCGGGTTTCTCGAGAGTGCACCCGGCGTAAAGTCATAGAAGTAGTTGTTACGCCCAATAGGGAATCTGTTGACGTCACTTCGATGCACATCGCCAGAGATGCCGAGCACACCGGTAATGTTGTTTTTAACGATGAAAGAGAAAAGTCTGGCACGTTCGTACGCATAGTATGGACCTCCCCAGCTGTCATTGGTCTTTCTTGCAAACTGTGTGCCGGAGACAAGAACCTTGTAACGGCTTTTCGAGTTTCTAAGGCCATCAAAGAGCCATTTGAGCTGTACCTTTCCCAGCATCGTACTTTGATGCTTTCTTGCCTGGTATCGACCGTCGAGCAGGAAAAACTCGACATCACCGACAACGAATGAACAGTAAATCCCTTTGTTGCCAGGCAGCCCGTATGACGGATTTGGCCAGTACATTTTGAAGGCGGCCAGTGCTTCATCGGCATTTCTATGGGTGCCGTCGCAGTTGTTCGGACCAAAATCATGATCGTCGTAGATGGCATATGTGGGTGTAGATGAAGTCAGTTCTCTAAAGCCTGTGACCTCTCTGATCTTTTTGTTACCATCCCAGACCTCCCTTTTAGCCCCTTTAGCGGTATATGGGAAGTCACCAATGAAGAGCACAAGGTCCGCTTTATGCGAAGCCATCTCGGTGAAGACAGATCTACCGGATTTCATACGGTTCTCCTGATGTTTGTAGCCGTAACCGTAAACGACGCGAATGCCCTTCTCCTGGAGTGAAGGGCCTAGTGTTGTGATGTTCCCCTCAGCTCGTGAGGTTCCGGAAAGAACGGTGTAGTGGTAATCGGTGTTCTGTTTTAAGTCATAGAACCTGATTATCGCTGTATTGTCAGATTGTTCAGATGTTTTCACTGTTTTGCCGAAGGTATTGGAAGAGGCAACCTCTGTCAAAGTAATATTTACGTCACCAGGTAACGTGGTGCGGACCCAAATAGCGGCAGTGTGTTCAGACACAGCGCCGAGCATAGGGCCGTGCGAGATCTTGAGTGTCTCATCCGCGTTGCTAATAGTTGTTAGAAACAAGAAGCAGAAGAGCACTCTATGAAAGCGGGCAATCATGATCTCTCCTCTATATTTTTATACCCTCTATTATAGCTGTTACGTGTCCGTACTTTTCTATCGCGGGAAGGAGCCGTTGTTGATGTCGATGCAGCTACCGTTGATGTACTCCGGTGACTCTGTTGCCAGCCAGACGATGGTGGTCGCCACCTCTTTTGCCGTCGCAAATCTTTTCGTGATCACTGACTGTAAAAATGCTTCCTGTCTTGCTTTGGGTATGACGTTCAACATCTCGGTCTCGACGGGACTCGGCGCAACGGCGTTGATGATGATCTTGTCGCCGAATATCTTGGAAAAGCTTTTGGTGGCGTTGATCATTCCTGCTTTGGTGATGCCGTACCAGACATCGGGATGACCGATCTGTCCTGCGATGGAGGCGTTGTTGACTATTCTCCCCTCGCCTTTTTCGATCATCCCTTTGGAGACCTCTTCGATGAGTTTCATCGGCGATTCAAGGTTGAGTTTTAACATTGACTGGATCTTCTCATCCGGGTAGTCGTTGTACGGCAGTGCGTACATGACACCTGCATTGTTGATGAGCACATCAATAGCTCCTAGAGACGCCACCAATGGCTCTATGCCGTCTATATCGGTCAGATCGAACGCTAGGGTCTTGACAGAGGGATGGTCGTTAAACTCAAAACCCTGAAAGTCTTTCGCAACAATGATGATGTTGTAATCCAGCGCCAGAAAATCTCTAGTGACTTCCAGACCGATGCCCTTGTTGCCGCCGGTGATCAATACTGTTTTTTTCAAAATATTCCTTTAGGGACAGCGTTAAGAGCCTTAGACTTTTTTGACAAACTCTTGTTTGAGTTTGATAGCTCCAACACCAGGGACTTTACAGTCAATATTGTGTCCATCACTCCCCTCAACAAGACGGATACCCTTTATCTTAGTCCCTACTTTGATCCCATCGCTGCTTCCTTTGACCTTAAGGTCTTTTATGACAGTGACCGTATCGCCATCCTGAAGAATGTTGCCATTAGCATCTCTTACGATCAACTCTTTCTCTTCGTCTGCTACAGCATTTTTAGACCACTCGTGCGCACATTCCGGGCATACATAAAGCTCGCCGTCCTCGTAAGTGTATTCGCTGCCGCACGCCGGGCATTTTGGTAGTTGTTCCATAGGTAATTCCTTCAATAGTTTTAAAACGTATTATAGTGACTTCATATTTGTAATAACGTTAGAACCCTCTTCCTCACTAGCGGGTTACCTGGCAAATGTAAGAAATTGCACTGACCGTGACGTAGGCGTATTCGTTATGACAGGCTAATGCGTATAGATTATGCATATCATTTCGAAACAATAAAAAGGAACACTATGGTCTGCAAATTACATGAGGTCATTACATTTGTCCGAGAATACAACCTGCTCAACGACGTAACAGATGAAGAGATCGAACAAACCTTCAACATCTTTCACCACGCCTGTAGTTTTGACAAAAACATAGCCGCTTATGAAGTCAACTGTGACGACCCCAACGTCTTTGAAACGGTTCTCGACAAAACGCTGGAAATTCTTGATGAAGCGTACGAACATGAGTACACAAAAGATATGATGCGCAAGATCGCCACCACGTTTTGTGACGTCTTTGCCGCAGCAGGCGCACCAAAACGTCCTGTACCGTTTATTATCGTACTGCTCTCGAGAGTTTAATCCCTACTCTGGACAGGCTGCCTTGAATCAGAGGGCTTTTAAAACAGTTCAATGCATTCAAGAGCTTATACTATGGCCCCTTCGCCTTTTCTGTACAGCTTGCCATTGATCTTGATATCGCCGTGTAATTTCATGCTCTTCTTTTTTGCTGGATTATACTGCAAACCATTTGTTATACGTTTCGATTCACAATCTGTAGATTAAACCCTTCGCTCTGTTCAGGTTCCTGAAAGTGTTTGGTCACTTCGATGAACATGGATTCTGTGTCAAAGGTGGCCCGCTCTGGCTGCTCTAAACGCCTTTTTGCTATTTGTCTCAAACAGACATCATCACTGACGTTTAGATAGATAAGCTCGTTTGATGCATTGGCTTCGGTAATGAGTTCTTTAAACCACTTGCGTTGATTGACCGTGTTTGCAGGAAAGTCCATTACTACATCTGTACCTGTTTTCAATATATCCACAACATGCGACTTGACCAGCGGTCTCAATAACGAAGCATAATGGATGTAATGGTCAAACGAAGTGATTTGCTCCGGGTAAAGCGTCGACAGCCATACATCTTCAGAAATCAAAACTGCATTGCGTTCTTGAGAGACCTGCTTCGATCTGGTTGATTTGCCTGCTCCCATCTTTCCTGAAAACAATATCAATGTCCCTACTTGCACTTTTCTTCCTTTTTATACATAACGTTTAAAATGACCAATCAAAAAGCCACCCACGGGTTTTGGATTGGTCTCCAATGATTTGTTATATCTATTATATGGAGGCATTGTACAGAGTACTGAAGGTTACAAAGATTGAAAATACAACATAAAGCTTTGCCGCTTCTCCCCAATTTTTCTTTCCTTGATATTTGTTCGCACTTCTCCATATCGCTACCAGTATAAAGATATTGTATGTTACCAATAAAATTAAAAATACCGAGTAGATGAACCAGCTGTATTGATTATCTATTTTGGGAAGGCTTTCGAATAAAAATGATAAAAAGTGCCCAATTAGAAAACCATATATCCAAAAAGTGACATGTAAAGGGATATCGCCACGAAAGAGCCTTATGAGATAATTCACTGCATTGGTTCTGGTATTTATTTCCATTTCGACTCCTTGACATAACGTTTAAAATGAGCAATCAAAAACCCGTCCGCGGGTTTTTGATTGGTCTCCTTTGATTTGTTAGGTTTTACCATGGATGATTCCTGTACTTTGATAGTCTTGACTTAACAGATTCGTCCACTACGCTATCCCAGACACCATTCAACAGTTTTCTAAATTTAGGACTTCTTCTGGCCAAGACTTCGATGCTATCTACTACTGCTTCTCCGTGCTCATTTAATAGGTCCTCAAGTGGGCCAGCTGCGAGTATGGAAAATAATTCGCTATCTGTCGTAGGTTCGATCTTTTCTAAAACTCTGACAATGACATCCAGGCATACTTCGGGATTGCTAAATGGCAATTCCCAATCAAGTACAGAGTTGTCAAGTGAGCCATGGGTGATTCTAGTATCAATCCACTCATTGGCAAGCTTTTCGATTTCATCAGTTTTCATTTCGATACCTAACGTTTAAAATGAGCAATCAAAAAGCCGCTCGCGGGTTTTTGATTGGTCTCCTTTGGTTTGTTATGCTTAATTACCATCTGAATGCCCAACCAGTTTCTTTTACATTATCATTTGGGCACTCGAAGATTAAATGCCATCCATTATAGAACTCACTTTTTTCAGTAAGTGCA
>JBFHIS010000037.1:0-5131 GCA_041596355.1 Sulfurimonadaceae bacterium
GCCCAAGGGCTCCCTCCGTTGCTGCTGGGAAGGGCTGAACAACACCACTGAAACATCACCCGGTTTCAGTGCTCTTATTAAGATTTTGGGTGGTCAAAATTCAGTGATCACAGGTGGTCAATTTTAGGTTGTCATTTCTACTTCTTCACTTCGATTACTTCGGTAGTCTCAACGACCTTTGGTGTTACGATTTTCATTTCATTTTCATTTCTCCATTTTGACTTCCACAGGGATACCATCGATCCACCCTATGCCAGCATAAAGAGTCGAACGAACAGCCTCGTCCTTTGGTATAGTCTCCGACTTAAGGATCGGACGGGACAATGGGGACAATGCCTGGAACTGTTCCCATTCCTTCTTGGTCAGTTTGATCCTAGTGATCTCAAGACCGTTCCTTGTATCCTCTGCAATCTTGGCACGAAGCTTCTCAACGATTGTGTCCGAGTAGATGAACTCCATTAGAACACCTCCTCGAAAGTCTTACTGACGATGTAACCGTGCATCTTTGAGAGAAGCATCCTGCCGATCCTCTTTGAAGGGAGGAACAGTATGGAACATTGGGAATGCAATACTGGAGTAGTACTCCTCTCCTCCTACCTTGGTCTTCAAGGTGTAGGTAACCTGCTTCCCCATGGGAGTGTCTTCTCTTAACTCCACTGTCATAGTGGTTGGGAAACCCAGTGCATTCTGGATTGCGGTCATTTGATCTGCATTGAATTTCATAGGATTGTGTCTCCTTTATTATTCGTTGTTAAAAGTTGAAATCGTTTTTCCTTCCAGTGTGCACTTAACTCGGCACAGTTCAGTAACGTGGGTCTAGAAATCGTCGTTGACGTTGCCGCCTTTGAAAGCACCTTTGATTTCACTGGTAACTTTCACGACATGTCCGGTGATTAAGAAGAGCAAGGCTTAGCTGAAAGCAAGCAGGGGATGATAAACAAAGACCAGATTCATTATCTCATCATTTGAAGAGCCTGTTCCCACAGAACGTGGACAGGTAGTCGGGCAAGGGTTCCCATCGAAATGGCATGCAGGTAGGGATCACAGGTGTCATTCAATTAGAAGACACCCATGATTTCAGTTGGTTTGGTAGGATTGTAGTTACTGGAAGTAAAACTATAGAGAGAATCAGAGAAATGGTAATACAACTCAAGCATAGTTGACGATTGCCTTATCTTAGGTCGTATAGAGAGTAGATAAACCATGGACGTTTAGTAAGGCCTTGGTCAACGAATTAGGTGGAAACCCACCCCAAAACCCTGATGTCTGTAGAGCAAAGCATCATATGGGACATCTCTCTCCAGACCACAGGTTATTACCGATTAGTCTGGCCTGGATGTCTCAAGTGATGCTGGCTCTACAAGTCGCTGATTGATTATCCTCCTGCCTCCCTTCGGCCTTATGGCCTCAGTCCGTTGGAGAACCTTCGTGTCTGAAGACACTACGGTTACTGGGTGAATGGATATTATTGCTTGAAGCTTGAGTGAAGCAAAGATGTTCAACTGTGCAATCGTTTCTAGAATGCTCAAAAGGTTGCTCATCCTTGGTCGACTAAGTAGTCTATACATTAGTTCCCCCCCCAATCCCCCCGCCTTTATGGTTTTCACCGTAAAGCACTGTAAATACAGTGGTAATCTTCTGGTTTAGCAGGTTTTATCTGCTAAGCTTTACAGTTACTCCACGGGTAGTCCAAGCCAAAGCTGAAGCAACCCTCTCATCCGGCTACTCGGAACAAACAGGTTGATCGGCTTCTTGTCCCGGATCGCAGACCTCCAGATCCACTGAATGAGTTCCGACAACGCGTACATTTCCTCATCCACTGCAACATTCTGTGACCTGAAATAATCAAGGAGTGGTTTCCTAGGGAAACGATTGACGAGGTATGCAAGGTTCTCCTTCTCTCGGTACTTGTTGGTTGCTCGCGCGTTGTGTGCAATGAATCCACGAGCATAGCTGTCACCGCGAACCTGCTTCCGTTTATCTTTGAAACAGGTCCACATATTCAACTTAGACTTTCCGCCGATGATGTTTCGGAAGTAGTTGTACGTTGCATTCTTGAGTGTCTTGAGCATGGCCGGTGTTGCTTTCTGATACCATGACCACGACAAAGTAAACTCCTTGTCAGCGATGTTGTTCTGCGGTCCAACATACAGGTTGATCTTCTTCCTGAGCATCTCTTTAAACTCGGAGTCATCGTGGTGTTGGTGTGGGATCAGTTTATAGAGAGTTTCACCGTCATCATTGAAACCATCCTCTGTCACGGTCAGGATCTCCATTGGTACTTGGTGTAGGTCGTAGTAATACTTTTGCAGTTGCCCTCCAAACAGATAGGTCAGGTTATAAACCTCCCTGAACTTGTCGAAGATATCGATAGGGAACTGCCAGATCAGAAGACTCCCATGTGCATGAATCAGTCTACCAAGAGCAGCGTTCTTGACCACAGTATCGAACTTCCCTTTGTATGTCTCATACTTATCTGTAACAGCGACCTTGTTGGTCTCATCGTCAATAACAAGGATTCCTGTTTCAACCAACATAGTGAGGTCATCCTTGGACAGGTGCTCTTCCTTTACGACTTCTCCTACCTCATCCATGATCAGGACATAGCCACCCATTTCAATCAACTCGGCAGTCTCATCATCGACATTCAGGAAGAGGGCATGTGTCGAGGCGATATTCTCTCCCCGAGTCAACAGGCGTTTGAGGTCAGCCGCTTTGGAACCTCGCTTATCTCCTGGCTCCTTGAACTTCCTCTCGGGACAGTCTCGCTTTACTCGCGCGACTTCATCAAGGTACGGCGTAATGAATATGAACTTCTTCTCGGTACACCCATTCATGTACTGAATTGCCCATTGGGTCTTGCCATGCCCACAGGGTGCGTCTACTACTTTTACTTTAAGATCGTTGTACATTGGTTTTCCTCCATGTTCTGCTGGTTCATCCAGCGGTTATTGTTAATCCTCCATGGTCCATAAATAGAAAAGGACACATGGGCAGCATGGAGGCACTACCCTGTGTCCTATGAAAGCCTTAGGATGTACGGTCCCAGGCTATGATTGCGTTGTGATTGTCACCCGCTCAATGAAGGGCGAATGGATTGAAATAAGAGAGTTGGATCTGCGGAGTCGCTGGAATTACGATTTCCCTTCTAGTGTGCAGTATAGCTCAAATAATGACGATATTTGACGCCACTCCAGGAGGATAGCAGGATTAATTGCTCGTCCCATCTGCTGTGAGAGAAACTATAGGCTAAGGAAGCATTCCCTCATTTTATAGCGCATCATCACTTCTCTTCTAGTGGTCACCTATTCACGGATATTGCCTGTTTCATTCAGCAATACGGGTCGATAGGTACGGTCTAATCTGCCTCATTCAAACAGTGTGTCATTTCCTACTACTTCTGAGACACTCTGAAATGAGCTGAACCGGTTGTCTTATTAGTTATCAGTTGACACTTGTGAGACATATGTGTACTACACTATTAATACATATGAGACACACATGATAAACCTTCACTATCAGGAAGCTTCACTATGGCACAGATCGGCTACATCAGAGTATCCACGGTAGATCAGAGTACAGCGAGACAGCTTGCCGACTACTCACTGGACAAGACGTTCACTGATAAGGCATCAGCAAAGACGGTTGAACGGCCTCAACTGAAGGCATGTCTTGACTACATCCGAGAGGGAGACGTTCTCCACGTCCATTCTATCGACAGGCTTGCTCGTGACCTCCGCGACCTCCAAGATCTCATTGAGCAGATTAACAGGAAGGGCTGTTCAGTGAAGTTCCACAATGAAAACCTCACCTTCAGCACCAATCAATCTGATGCAATGTCGAAACTCCTCTTGCAGGTTATGGGTGCTTTCGCGGAGTTTGAGAGATCGCTGATCAATGAGCGGAGACTTGAGGGTGTTGCTCAAGCTCGTAAGCGTGGGGTTGTCTTCGGTGCGCCCAAGAAGTTGACCGATGAAGACATCGAGAAGATGCGTGCTGATGTCGAAATGGGAATACCCAAGTCCAAGATTGCCGAAAGATACAACGTATCCAGGGCAACCCTTTATCGGGCATTAGCTGCATAAGGGGCACTAATTAATGATCATCTTTCACTGGGCCATTGGGGACGGCACAGTTGAGTAGTGTGCCTTACTTCCCTGTCTAGGTGCTCAAAAGATCCAGAAAACCTATCTGATTACCATACTCAGGTTGATGGATACTATGGTATAATCAATCCACAAGTGTTATGCCCATTCGATCTGCAACAGCCTGTGAAAATGCTTTGAATTCATCTATCGGCAATGCATGAACCTCGACTTGTTCTCTACGATTGATAATCTTGTAAAACCGCTGCGAATAACTACCTTTTCTATTAACCTTGATACTGATGTACTTTGGGAAGTAAGGGTTCATTACAATATCGAGTACCTCATCATAGGTGCATAACCTCTTCCTACCAATCAGCGTTTCCCGGTATATCCCATCTCTTTCAACAGATAATCTTTCAGTCGACATCATAACGACTAGCACCAATACACTCATTAACAACAAGATATCCATGAGTATGCGGCCTGTGGATAACGGTGAGGCCTCGGTACCAAGATGTATATTCAGAGTCATTACAAACATTCCAATAATGACAAACCAAAACACTTGAAGAAATCGTTTTTGAACTTTGAATTTCATAGTTCACTCTTATTCATTTTCAATTGTTCAAAACAACATAACATCACATTCAATTACCCAGTACCCCATAAGGGGGGGAGCAAACGTGATTCTCACGTATATATACCTTTTCGAATCTCTCTGTCAGAATTTCACTGGAAATCTTATACACAATCTTATACACTCAGGGGCAATATTTAACCATTCACTTGATGGTGTAAAGATAGGTTCTAGCGGAGCAATGGCTCAGTAACAGTGCGCAATTGTGGCACTTTTGAGGTCACGGCGGTTACCGCAACGGAACGGAGTGAAGTGAGGATTTACTGATCCCGCCTAGCTCCACCACATATATAAAAGGCCGACTGTCAGTTCAATACAGTCGGCCTTTTTTCTTTCTCGACTACTCGACAGTATCAATGGAATTGGGCGTGCTATTTCAAATGATATTGAACTCCACGCATACAGC
>JBFHIS010000038.1:0-4189 GCA_041596355.1 Sulfurimonadaceae bacterium
CTATTGATCGTTGCACTCTCTATTTATTACTACTTTACTCATATATAACATGCCTTTGGGCATCTTTTCTATGAGATATCCTAGTTCTCGGATAATCCAATCTCTTTCAATACTCCTTTATCTCTTAACAATCAGATAACTCATCATTTTTATATATACATACATTCCGGCGGCTATTGTAGCTTCGCTTCTATTTATGCTACTTTATCCAGATAAAACGAGACATTGGTCTCCTTTTCTCTGGCATATCCTCGTTCTCGGATTTACTTCTACTTTTAATCACCCAATCACTTTATTTATTAACCATTTACCGGCGGCTATTGTCTGCGCATTCACTCCGCTCATTTGCTCCAGCTTATGCTACTTTACTCAGAATAAATCATTCCCTGGATAATCTCTTATGAGATATCCTCGTTCTCGGACTATCGACCACTTTTTTTCATATACGAGTAGACGGCTATTGATCGCTTGATGCTGTTAGCACTTTATTCTACTTCGCGCTTCTTTTATCCATATACTAAATTAATGATTCTATTACCCATGCTTACTAAATATAGTTGTAGTCAGGGATGATCTATTGATAGATGTAGATGTCTCTATGAGATCGTTTGTGAGGACTTTTTAGTCTAAAGTGTATCTGAGGTCAGATAATGCAGCTTTAGCGCTTCTGGGGTTTCCTGAGGGCATATAGGATATGAATGTAAATGTATAGGAAGTTATAGAGTGCAAGTCGCCTATATAGATAGGCTTGCGCTCTTAAGAAACTACTTTCTTAGTAAAGGGTTGCCGTTCGGAACTTCTATACCGCCAAAAGTTTTCAAGATAGCGGTGATCTCTTCATCCAGTCCATTCATCTTGGCTAATTGCTCTTTGTCTGTAATACCCATCGCTGCACCCCAAGCTGCAAGGGTCGGCATACCGACCACAATCTTGTTTTCACCCTTTTTGACATAAACATAGACAGAACAGGGTGCGAATATACCGGCTAACGGTTGTGCATTCTTACCGTCAAAGATCGAGTAGGAGAAAGGAATGTGGCAGAGGTCATACGACCAAAATGTGACATAACCCGGGAAGTTGTCGTCATCACTGTAGAAACTCTCTTTGACATTGTAATAACCGGCAATAATATAGCCTTTAAGCTCAAAGGCCGCTTCAAACTTTTCCTGGAACTCATCCATAAAATCTTCAACATCTTCCTGCTCTTCAAAAGGGATTTCGATGTTCATCATTGTATCAGCTGCATAGCCTTTAAGGGGTGCGTAGCTCTTTGTTCCACCAAGTTTTTCGTCAACCATTTTGTCCAGTGGAGAAAAACCGGCAATGAATTTTGTCCGGATCTCTTTATCATCGATTTGTAAGATGTCCAGCATGGCTTCAGGTGTCAGGTGCGCAACAATCGACTTGTTTGGTTCAGCTGCTGTGCGGTACATCAACATATTAAAGGGTGCAAATGCAGCGATACGCGGATCTTTCTTAATGAGAGGGACGACAAGTTCTTCAGGAAACAGAGAGTTAAAGTTGAGCGTGGCAAGTAGAGATTTACCTAAATCACGCTGTTCATATACTGTGTTGACATTATGGTGAGGCGAATTTAGATAAAAATTGATTTCGGATAGATCCTTTTTTACAAACGGGAAAAACTTGTCATCTATCTTGCTGTCATAGCTCCAGACAACAGCCAGGTTTTTGTTGTCAGAAGGTGTGAACTTTACGTCACCTGTTTGCGGTGCTGCGAAAACCGAGAGAGTTAGAAGTGTAGAGAGTAGAGAAGCGGATAACAATTTCATAAAGAACCTTTAATTACAAATTACAAAACAAAAGATAGGATAGGTATCACTTGGTTTGTGATTTAGTAGATGAAGTCTGGCGGATGAAACAAGACTGCGAATGCAGTCTTGTTTGACAATACGAGAATATTACTCAGTGATCTCTGTAACGATGTTTGAGAAAAGCTTTTGGGCTTCAACAAGCGGCTGTAAAGATTTTTCATCTTCAATATCCGTTGCTGTGATCCAGTTGTCTACAGATGGGTAACCCATGTGTGTTACATCCTCATCTACTTTTTTGTAAATGAAGAAAGTACACGGTGCAAATGCACCGACCTCAGGGTGTGTCTCAGATACAGGGTAGATAACGTCAAACTTACATACAGAGTATGTGTCATAGTAGTCAAACGATTCATCACCACGCTCTTGAAGCTCGCCGTTAAGATCGATGAAGCTTGGGAATAGGAAACCTACAGGCTCCATCTCTGCTTCAAACTCTTCTTCAAACTCGTCTTTGTCCTCAATCTCAGCTGTGAACAATGTAGCCAGTTGTGTATTCATGTCCGCAACTTTGCTGTATGTACGCTCTTCATACTTTCCACCTGGAAGAGCATCTTTTAGTGCTTTGTCCATCGCGTCAGCATAGGCGATCAGGTCAGGATTGTCCATCGGGATCTGCGTAATACGTGACATACCGCGTAGTGTGAGAGAAGAGATAGACATGTCTTTGTTGTCATTTGAAGACCAGATAGACATGCTCAGTGGCGTAAGAAGACCTATACTTGGATAATCTTTGGCCAATTTGGCAGTATAGTCTGAGTGGTGAACGACTGCAAGACGATATGTGTTGTACCAAAGTTTTCCAAAACGAAGTTTGAATGGTTTGTTCATGTCATTGTTTCCATCAACGATGAACCCATTTGCATTAAATGCCGCTTCAATTGTTGCTCCAGTGATCTTGCCGTCCGGATTAGGGACTGTCATAACACGGATATCTTGTGAATTTTGATCAAAAGCTGCTTTTACAGGCTCTGCTTTTGCTGCTGCTTCTGACTCTACCTTGTGAGAGCTACATGCTGTAATACCGAATGCTACGAATGCACTAAGTGCGATTGCTGACAATCTTTTCATTGTGTTCCTTTTTTATTTGCAATTTCTGATATTTGATCAAAAATGTGCCAAAGATTTGATATTCTAACGATTTTTATATCTAGACAATCTTAATCATTGTCAACTTGGAATGTATCACCCGTGTTTATAGTTCTATTGTGTATCACCTTCACAATGAACTGTATCACCTATAGTTATTGTTCCGCCCTTTATCACTTTTACAAATATACCTCGGTCATCTTTCAACAATTTAGGCAGTTTTGCATTGACACTGCTTAACCCTTTACAGAGGGTACAGTTTTGTGTCACTTCTAAAAGTACTTCACCGATTATGATCTTATCACCTGGAAGTAAATGATATGGATTGTAATCTATCAGGATGTTTTCACCGAGAGATCCGCGCGCTATATCAATACTGTTGTCTTTGACAATATCATAGCTCTCTTTTGAGGTCAACAGCACCGATCGCTGAAGGTCTTTGGCATGAAACTTGTCCTCCAGGACACCGTCTGTATCAAGAGTAATGCTCTCTTTGAGTACTCTGAGATGGTCCTTTTCAAGGGTGATATAGAGTTCGAGAACTTTTCCGACAGGTTGTGTATGCATTTTTTTCCCTTATAAGTCAGTTTCAAAATCAAGTGTGTCTAAATAGGTTTGAAAGTCCATTTTACGGTAATCTTTGGTTGAGATATAGTTTAAAACCTTCATGTACTCATCTTGGTCCATCATTCCCGGTGTAATATGCACGATTTTCATGGTACTGTCTATAAACGCTGACGTCGGATAAAAATCGTACCCTATGTGTCTCGCAAAATCCTGTCTCGATCCGACAAAGTCATTGAATTTAATTTGGCCACTCTCTTTAATATATATATCTACGAAAACAAAGTGACTCTCTATTTTTTTAGCGATATCGTCATCTTTCAATGTGAACTCGATCATATGGTCACAATACCCGCAATTCGGCTTATGAAAAAATAGAAGTACCGCTTTTTCATTTTTAGCTGCTTGGTCGGCAATACTGTTTAGATCAATATCTTTAGAGCAAAGAGGCAAGACAATTAAAAATGATGTTATTAGAGTGAGAAAAAAAGATTTTTGCAATTTATTTATCTGGGAGGAGTTGAAAAGAGGTTGTGAGCGCTCTTTTCAAGGGTAGGATCAAGTCGTTACTTGATCTTACCGCTGCCTTTACCGGTTTTACCTTTACGGTCAACCCAGCTCATCTCAACCTTGTCGCCTTTGGCGCCGATACCTTTGAACTGGTATTTAAAGATAGGGTTCTTAGAAAGGAATTGGCTTGTAGACGC
>JBFHIS010000039.1:0-3800 GCA_041596355.1 Sulfurimonadaceae bacterium
GAAAAAAAAGAAAGGTAGCTGAAATGCAAAACTACAGGGTGAGCTGTAGTGGCGTGGGAAGCAAGAGTAGCAGGCCTGATTCTCTCAGAGTGTATACTTGTCAACAACGGGCATGTTGCTGGAGAATTTTCTCAAGCATAACGATATCGACAGGTTTAGAGAGGTAGTCGTTCATACCGGCCTCAAGGCATTTTTCTTTATCGCCGGTCATGGCAAAGGCGGTGAGGGCAATGATGGGAATGTCTGCAACATTTTTAAATTCTCCACTCGTTCGGATATGACGTGTGGCTTCAAAGCCATCCATTTCCGGCATCTGGATATCCATGAAGACACAGTCGTAATCATCATATTTCAATGCCTGCAGGGCGAGTCTGCCGTTAGGAACAATCTTTACAGAGTGACCGAGTTTTTCTAAGACAGAACGTAATATCTGCTGGTTAATGAGATCATCTTCTGCAAGTAGAATACGTTGACGCTCTGAACCTGTTGAGAAGCTCTTAGGTGGTGTGGTAATTGCGAGTACATCAGTATTTGTTGATTGTATTCCGGCAATAATATCAAACCTGACTCTGGTTCCTTCGGTTTTTCTGCTGTTGATATCTATTGTTCCGCCCATCAGTGTCACCAGCTTTTTGACGATACTGAGTCCGAGTCCGGTACCTTTGTATTTACGCCTGAAAGTTCCTTCGACCTGAACAAAAGGTTCAAAAAGATCGTTGTCTGTGTGAAGAGGGAGGCCGATGCCTGTATCTGTCACGCGGCAATTGAGTCTGATAGAACCGGGGGTGGGCCGCTCCTGCACGTGAAGAGCAATGTGTATTTCCCCTTTCTCTGTAAATTTCAATGCGTTGCCGATAAGGTTAGTAAGAATCTGCCGGTAGCGGATATGGTCGGCTATAATGGTTTCAGGAACTTCCGGGGCAATCTGGCAGGAAAGCGTGACTTCGGTATTCCGAGTCATCGAGCTGAAAGAGGTTATGAGTGAGGTTATGACCCCTCGCGGCGAAAATTTTTCACTGCGTATAGAAATTTTTCCGGCTTCAATTTTGGAAAAATCGAGAATGTCATTAATGATGGTCAGTAGATTCTTTCCGGATTTCAGCGCAGTTTCAACATATTGTCGCTGTTCTGTTGAAAGCGAAGTCAGCCCGAGAAGTTGCAGCGTGCCGAGTACACCGTTCATCGGCGTGCGGATTTCATGGCTCATGTTGGCGAGGAATTCTGATTTGGCCTGGTTAGCGTTGCTGGCCTGTTCTTTTGCCGCTTCAAGTTCCATCATGATTTCTTTACGGCTGGTGATATCGCGGGTTACGCCTATAATGCCGCTGAACAGGCCTGATGTACTCCAGAGAGGAGAGGCGATGCTTTCTACCCATATTGTGTTGCCATTTTTTTGTATCAGTTCAATTTCCCAGTGGATCGGAGGAGCATCTGTTTTATACGGAACCTTTTGAAATTTTTCAAAGAGCGGGGACTGTAGAATAATAGAACGATACAGGACAGGTAACGCTTCAGCAGGATTGTGGCCACTCAGACTCGTTATGGAAGGGCTGATGAATATCGGCTTGAGTGAAATATCTGTGGTCCAGATAACGTCATGGACATTGTCTGCGAGAAGTCTGTAGAGCCTTTCCCTCTCTTTAATTTCTTCTTCAGCAAGTTTGCGTTGCGATATATCACGGGCTCCTGCGAGAATCAGTTGTTCGCCATTTACATTCAGCAATAGTGCATTGATCTCAACAGGAATATGTGTTCCATCGCGTGAAACGTGAATGGTTTCAAAAGTTGTGGAGCCCACGCGTTGCAGTCTTTCAAGAACATGGTCAAGAAGCATATCAATAGCCGGCAGGTTGATGTCACGTGGGGACATCTGAAAAAATTCCTGACGGCTGTAACCAAGTCTCCGGGTTGCTTCTTTATTGACGTCGATGAATTTGCCGAGGTGACAGCTGTTCGAATCCGGTGCGATAACGAACATTGCATCGGTGGAATAATTGAAGTATTTACGGTACCTGTTTTTACTTTTGCGCAGAGTATCTCTGGATTGTTCGCACTCTTCAATGCTGCTTTCAGGTGTAGAAGGGTGGATGGGCGTGGGGAGTTGGTGTAAGCGTTGTTCAAGTTCGGCAATTCGGGCATTGGCCTGAGCAAGCCTAATCTGTAATTCGTTGTTCTGTTGCGCAAGTGTTGAGGACATATACTCTGAACAGCTATTGCCAAAAGTATCGCAGGGTCTTTTTCCCACAAATCAGCAGATGTGGCTGCATGGACTGCCTATATTATGACCATGGATAATACCGTAATTAGGACAATCGCGTCAAACGAAAAAAATACCTTTTGCGGCTATTATATATCTGTTGTTGCTTGTCAATGAGCGGCAGAAGTATTCCTCCGGGTTGCAAAAAAAGATCGCGTTTTAGAGGTGTTATGTGTGTCAGGTTGCTGGTGCCCGACAGTATAGCAGATGGGTGTTTTTACCCCCGACTTACAGCAGTTATTTTTTTGCAGAAGTGTGAAGTGCTTCGGGTACTTTGATGATAAGGAAAAGTCCTGTAACAAGCGACATGACAAGTAACGTACATCCGGCAGCAATAAGCGCGGTTGAAAGGCTGGACTGACGTGAACCATAACCGATAAGTGGCCCGATGATACTGAAACCTGTGCGGATAATCAGGCTTCTGATCGATAGCACTGTTGCTCTGATATCAGAGGTACAATACTGATTAGTGAGGTCTTTCAAAACAGGGGTCGCGTAGCCTCTGGCTACGTAAAAAATCAGCAGAGCGCCTAAGCCTGCGGTTAATGGCAGGATACCCAGCAGAATGTACCCGGCGGGGATATAGAGAACAACAAAAGCGAGGGAGATTTTGGGCCCAAACAGCTCACGCAGTCTGGAAGAAAATGCGGAAACGACAGCAACAGTAAGATTCAGGATAACCCAGATAGGGGTAATAGCGATTTCATTCAAGCCTTGAGTGACAAAATAGACCTGTGCCGTCCAGGCCATACACAATGTACAGGTGCCAATGACCGAAGAGATTAGAAGAGTGGCACTCAGTTTCGTATGAACAAAAAGCGATCTATGACAAATAGCAAGAATTTGTCTGATGCCCGGGCGGTGAGCGAGCTTCTCACGTTGTGGTTCAACGAGCATGATCGAGGCCGGTATGGCGATGGCCGCAATGAGCGCCTGAGCAGCATAGACAGAACGATAACTTATAAGGGCAGCGAGCAGGCCGCCGCAGACGGCAGCAATGGTTTCCGCCAGGTTGCCGAGCGAGGTTATTCTTCCCTCATATTGCAGATAGCGATGTTCATCGCCCGATTCCGCAAGGCTGTCATAAAGCAGGGCTGAGTCAGAACCGGAGATGAAACTGCCGCCAAGACCGAGAATGATTTCCGCCACTAAAAAATGGCCGAACGAACTGGAAACAGAATAGAGTACGAAGCCCAATGTGCCCAGTATCGAACCCATAATCAGGGATTTTTTACGCCCGATCACATCCGCCATATAGCCGGAAGGTATCTCCATGCAGGCTACGCTTATGGAATAGATCGCCTGCAGCAGGTAGATATCAAATTCATCAAGCCCGTTATCTGAATAAAAAAGTGCCACGACAGGCATGATCAGCATCAGCCATTTGGAGAGCTTGATCAGATAAAGATAGTAGATGTTGGGGTGTATTGTCGGGCGCATGAATGAGGAGGTCAGGAGACAGGAGTTAGGGGGAAAGGATAACGGAGAAAAATGACAATTATAGCTGTTTTTTCGGAAATGGCTCGTTTTTCCGGGGATGAAA
>JBFHIS010000040.1:0-3572 GCA_041596355.1 Sulfurimonadaceae bacterium
CTGGCGAGATCTTCATAGACTAGTGTTAGGCTGCTTTGTTTCCGCAGCAATCCTAATGCGAAACTTAAGCCGGAGACTAAGCATGTAGATACGAGAGGGGAGCATTTGCGGACGCGGGTTCGACTCCCGCCGCCTCCACCAAGTTGTTGAAATCATTGAGAATATCTGTTTCTCGATGTACGTGAGCCTGTCTTTATCCGCTTGCATTATCCGAAAAGGTAATGATCGAGAGGTTAATAAAGATGGGCTTTTCTGTTTCTAACCCCACCTACATGTACCAGAGTCCTTCTGGTTACATCTTCAGATTATGTATTCCCTGTGACCTGAGAAGTCTTGTCGGCAAGACCGAGTTCAGGTATTCTCTCCGGTCCGGTGTACTCCGAGTGGCAAAGCACCGAGCAAGGAGCATAGCATCTTACATCCAGCAACTATTCATGAAGGTCAGAAGTAACATGACAGAGTTCACCAAAGAGCAGATCAACCAGATGGTGCTGGACTATATCGAGCAGACACTTGCAGATGACGAGATATGCCGAGCGCAGAGTCTTCATACTATAGGAGACCTGTACACCTCAGGTGGCTCTGGTATGGGGCAGAAGGAGGCTGAATCTCTGGATGCTGTAGTTAAGATGTGGCTCAAAAATCAGGACCATGAATTCTTACACCCTGTTGCCAATCAATTGCTCAAAAAATATGGACAAGATATTGAGCCTGAGAGTGCCTCGTATAAGGCGTTAAGCAGAGAACTTATGGTTGCCTTCCAGTCAATCCTGAACGTTCGAATCAGGCGGTCTCAGGGCGATTATACGCAGTCTGATGAGGAGCTTATCCCGAGATTGAAGCAGGAGTTGAAGCCTGTAGCAGACACTCCGGTTCTCTCTAAGAAGTTCAACGGCCTGACTTTCACTGAGGTGCAGGAAAAGTACATCGCAGAGGTTAAAATAGCTGAAGGGTGGACTCAAAAAACTGAAGATGAAAATAGGTCAATTTATGCATTATTTGTCCAAGCTATGGGAGACTTGCCTGTTGAGCAGATAGACCGGACCCTGATGGCGGACTACAAATCTTCTGTCCTCATGTGTATCCCGCCAAACATGAACAAGAAGAAGGAATACAAGGGGCTGACACTTAAGGAAATCATCGCGACCAAGCCTGAGCTGAATATTAGCGTTAACACGATAAACAAATATATCAGGCGAATGAGTTCAATGTTTAATTATGCAGTCAGTAACGGCCATATGGCAAGCAATCCTGCGGCTGACATGCAGATTAAGAACAAGAAAAGAGCTGATCAGGAACGAGAGGCATATGCAAAAGAAGACCTCGTTAAGCTGTTCAAATCCAAGGAATACACTGAAAGAACACACAGCCAACCATACGGCTTCTGGACTCCTCTCATTGCGTTGTACACTGGTTGCCGACTTGAGGAAATCTGTCAGCTCCACCTTGAAGACATTAGGCAGGATCATGGGGTCTGGGTCTTCGACATTAACGATAAGGAAGAGAAGAAGCTGAAGAACAGGTCTAGTGAGCGTCTCGTCCCAATCCACCTTGAGCTTATAAACCTTGGATTGCTTGAGTTCGCTGATGTTCTAAGGAAGAAAGGCAACTTACGGTTATTCCCAGAGTTGAAACAGCAGCGTGATGGTTACGGCCAAACTGTTTCCAAGTGGTTTGGGCGGTATAAGAAACGTTGCGGTATCGGCGAGGGGAAGACCTTTCATTCCTTTAGGCATACTTTCATAACACACCTGAAGCATAAGCAAGTAGATGGGGTTATGATCCATGAACTCGATGGTCATACCGTTGAAGGTGAAACCATGGGTAGATACGGCAAGCGGTTCCCAGCTGATATATTGTTTAAAGAAGGTATCGAGAAGATTGACTACGAAATTGACCTCAGTCATCTTCGGTGGAAGCCATAATGATCCTTCGAGAGGCTACTCTATTGGTGGTGGCCTCTCTAAGTGTTTCTTTTCGTCATCAGCAAATGGTCGGTACTTGTTATAAATCTCAGACATTAGTTTGCCTCCAAGATATCCCAGACGAATGTCTGTCCTTTAGGGGTGAGGAAGGCAACAGGGTTCACACGTCCTGTGGCACTATTCTCGAATTTGATATTGAAGTATCCACTCTGATGGTACGTAGAGTACGGCAGAGGTCTTCCCTTCATGATGATTCCTCTGTCTCTCAACTGAGTGAAGATCCGGTTTGGCCCAGTGTCCTTCCCATGCTTCACAACGAGGGTACGCCCGAAGTCTGACAGTCTCACATCACCTTTCGATGGTACGAAGATAGTGTCATAGAGTTCAGCCTTGGGTTTGATATGCTCGATGTAGAGTTGCTGTTTACTGTTCTGAAGTGCGAGCTTCTCGTTCTCCTCTGCGAGGTCTGCTGCGAGGCGTAATGCTTCAGGCAGTGTCTGAGGGATACTCGGTGCCTTCTCAAGTTCCATCCAACGGTCAATGACACGGGCAGTGAACTCAGGGGATAACTGAGCGACTACTACATAGGAGTCACGCTGGTTGACGTAGTAATTGGTACGAGGTCTACCTCCGGTTACCTTTTCCGTCATTGGCGTAATACTAATAACACCTTGATCTATCAGCCTTTCCATCGACATCTTGACAGTGTCATTCCGTTTTTCCAGCAGTGAGGCAATCTCCAAGTGACTCATCATTGGGATGCCATTGATCATTGTGATTCCGTTGTTGTTGTTTGCAGGTACGAGGTCCATAGAGTTCTCCGGTATTATGATTTAAAGAAGGTGTGAGTTCACACACGCTTTTGGTTTACTGTAGGTGGTGGGTCATAGATTTAGAAGACGTACTTCATGTAATTCTCTGACATTATATTATCCTCTCTCTCAGTCTATTCTGTAGTTAGCCAACATCTTGTAATCATTATCAAGTCTCCACCTGAACTCATTGATTACTGTGATGTGGTAAGCATTGATGTCATACTGCATGCCTTGTACCTTCCTGACATGCTTGTCCATCTCCTTGGTGATACGGCTCAGTGCCTGACCTATGACAGTCTTTGTACCTGCATCCTTCAAGACACGACCAAGCTCTGTGACAGGGATAGCCTGTGTTGTGACTCGAAGACATCATCTACAAAGTCAGCTTTTGGTTTCATCTCTGAGTTCTCAAGCTGGAGCTTCTCGTTGTTTTCAGCAAGGTCTGCTGCGAGTCGGAGTGCTTCAGTGTATTTCTGAGGGAGTCGATATGCTGGAGTAGCTACACCACGTTCAAGCTCATCCCATCTCTGGATGGTAGCCATACGCATGTCAGGGTTGTACCCAGTGATGAGGCATAGAGTTGCTATCTTGTCGAGTTTGTACTCACGGCTTTTACGTGTTGCCCCTTGACCTAATGTGTACTCATAGAACTGCTCCTCAAAGTTGAGGGCATGTAAAGTTACACGATCAATTAGTTGTGCTAACCTAAAATTGACCAGTAAGCGGGTGCTGTGCTAACCGAAAATTGACCACCTAAAGCAGTCCCTCTGTTACTATGATTTGAAAAAATCATAAAGGGGGGAAGGAGTTGCTAAACGTGGACCAGTATGAA
>JBFHIS010000041.1:0-2398 GCA_041596355.1 Sulfurimonadaceae bacterium
AAAGGTCTTTGACTATATCACCGAAGGTGATGCGACAGTCTTCGAACAGCGTCCTTTGCAGAAGCTGGCAGAAGACGGCGAGATCTTTACATTCAAGCATGAAGGATTCTGGAAACCGATGGACACACTCAGAGACAAAAATGATCTTCAAAAATTGTGGGACACTAAAAAAGCCCCGTGGAAAGTGTGGTAATGCGATCTCTATTCTGCGGTGTTTACAGCGGCACAACAGTCCTGGTTACAGGGCACACCGGCTTTAAAGGTTCGTGGCTCGTTTACTGGTTGCAACGAATGGGTGCAAAGGTGGTCGGTTACTCTCTGGAGGCACCGACGGACCCCAACCATATCGGACTTTTGGGTCTGGATATGGTTTCCGTTATCGGGGACATCCGCGATCAGCAGAAGCTCGATGAGACCTTCGCCGAGTACAAACCGGAGATCGTATTTCATCTGGCCGCGCAACCTCTTGTCAGGCTCTCTTACGATGAACCTGTCGAAACTTATGAGACGAATGTCATGGGGACACTCAAGGTCCTGGAGGCGTGCCGTAAAACAGACTCCGTCAAAGCTATCGTCAACATCACAAGCGACAAAGCCTATGAGAACAAGGAGTGGATCTGGGGTTATAGAGAGAACGATCCTATGGGCGGGTACGACCCATACAGCTCTTCAAAAGGGTGTGCCGAACTTTTAGCTTCGAGTTATCGTAACTCCTATTTCAATCTCAATGACTATGGTACAAAGCACAACACCTTGCTGGCAAGCTGTCGAGCCGGTAATGTCATCGGCGGTGGGGACTGGGCACAGGACAGACTCATCACGGATATCATGGTCGCTGTCAGTAAGGGTCAAAAAGTCAAGATCAGGAACCCTTACGCCACAAGACCATGGCAGCATGTTCTGGAACCACTGAGCGGGTACCTTCATGTCGGACAAAAACTGCTTGAAGGTAAAAAAGAGTTTGCAGAGGGGTGGAACTTCGGGCCATCCGATGAAGGGTCCATCTCTGTTGAAGAGGTCGTCAAATATATTCAAAAGTATTGGGACAAGATCGATTATGAGCTTAATTTAAGTGAGGAGCATCCACACGAAGCGAACTTGTTGAAACTCGACTGTTCCAAAGCGCACATCAGCTTGAAATGGGTAGATGTCTGGGACAGCCAGACGACCTTTGAGAAGATGACATCCTGGTATAAATCTTATTACGAAAAAGGCGAGGTCTTGACCAAAGAAGATCTGAATGCTTATATTGCTGATGCAAAAGCTAAAAACATCTCATGGGCAACAAATAAATAATGACAATTCTTCTAAGCGGCGCAACCGGTTTTTTAGGAAGTTATCTTTTAAAACGATTGATACAAGAGGGCTTCAATGTGATCGTCTTAAAACGATCGACGTCAGATACCTATAGAATCAAAGAGCTGCTTGAAGAGATCACCTATTACGATGTCGACAAAACTGATATCGAAGAGATATTCAAAAACCATACGATTGATATGGTGCTCAACACCGTTACAGACTACGGACGAGGCAACAACCGAATATCAGGCATATTGGAGACGAATCTGATGTTTTCTCTGAAGCTGCTTGAAAATGCTGTAGCAAATTCTGTCAAGACCTTTATAAATACGGACACATTGCTTGACAAAGATCTCAATGCTTATGCCCTCTCCAAAGATCAATTCGTTCAATGGATGCGGTTTTTGTCTGACAAGATGCAGATGATCAACATAAAGATAGAGCATATGTATGGTCCCCTGGATGATGAGAGCAAGTTCATCTATTGGGTCATCAAACAGTTAAAACAGAATGTTGATAAGATCGATCTGACAAGCGGTGTCCAAAAAAGAGATTTTATCTACATTGATGATATTGTCGAAGCATATATGACTATCATCAAAAACAGCACGACCTTTTCCTCTTTCGAGGAGTTTGAACTCGGCAGCGCAAACGCTGTTAAAGTCAAAGAATTCCTGGGAACTCTTTACAGACAGGTAAAAGAGAGACAGCCTCTGACAACAACACTAAACTTCGGAGCAGTAGATTACAGAGCTAGAGAGAACATGTGCATGCAGGCAGATATCTCAAGACTGTTGTCTTTAGGCTGGAAACCAAAAGTAACCCTGAACGAGGGCATAAAAAAAATATTAGACGGAGAGCTAGATGACTAAACAAGAGCAACTGAAACAAGAGATCCTGGACAAGACAAAAGAGTACTACGAACTGGTACATAAACCGCAGCAGACAAAGACGTTCATCGAAGGTGAAAGCAGAGTGAACTATGCCGGCCGCGTCTTCGATGAGACTGAGATGCAATACCTTGTGGACAGTTCACTCGACTTCTGGCTGACCTATGGAAGTTATTCAAAGCAGTTTGAGAAAAAACTCTCCGAATACC